>DATCTJ010000044.1:0-54174 GCA_036568005.1 Lutibacter sp.
GTTTTTGGCTTAGCTAACATAAATTTAAATTGCAAGATTTACGGTATAAAAATACGAAATCTTGTAGATATAAACAAGAAAATTTTGACTTAAATTATTAATAATCAGTAATATAACTGGTTTTTAAGGGACGACTAATTAATTTATGATATAGGAATTACGATTTACGAATAATTTCAGCTTTCAGCCTTCGGTCTTCGGACTTCCGTCTTCTGGCTTTCAATAGTGAGCTTTCCGTCTTCGGTTTTAGGTATTTCAACTTATAATATTTCAAGCCCAACGCGCCAGCTGGCCTTTTCACTAAAAATGTATACCATACATCTTTTTAACGCTCAATCCTCCCTTCGGGGGTTAGTGGGCCTTTTTCAACCAAAAGTATAAAGCCATTCCTTTTCATCGGCATTGTCACTTTCTTTAATCAGTATAAAGCCATTTTTTTCATAGAAATGTTTTAGTCCTGCGTCTTCAATAGTGAGCCAATATTTTTGGTTTGGATTTTGGTTTTTCAATAAAGTTAACCATTGCGATGCTAAATTTCTATTTCTTTGGTGCTCGGGAACCCAAATAAAACCGATATATAAATAACCTTCGGTAAATAAATATTGCAGCGATCTTTCAAAATCACTCATATCGGGAAGACTTTTGGAGAAAACGAGTCCGCCGGCTACCACTTCATCCTCTTCTTTTAACACATAAATTTTTGCAACATGCTTGTAGCTGTCCCAATACGGTTCAATCAGCACTTTCCAATCATCGGGCAATATATTAAAAAATTGTTCGGGACTGTCGGTTGCGTTGCTAAATTGGGTATTCATATATTAAAATTTTTATAAATAATCAGTTTTTCAAAAGGAACGAGATGCGCAACAAACAACTTACAGCCTGTTTTAAACGCAAGGCTCGCAAGGTATTACGCAAAGCTCGCAAATTTCTCTAGCATTGCTGTTAAACACATTGCGTTTGCGGATTTTTATTTGCTTTGCGGATAGTTTAATCCAATAAATGCTAAATTTCACGATCTCTGTTTGGTTACAAAAGTTTAAAATGGTGCTTACAACAATCCCCAAGACATCAATTTATCAGAATCCTCCAGCCATCGGTCGCCAATATCGGTTCTGTAATAACAGTTATTTACTATGAGGTTTCCAATACGGTTATACATCGTTTTTTGGGCATCTCTCATCGTTATTCCTGTTCCTGTAACCAATACCGCAATACCTGTATCGCCAGTAATTAGCCATTCGTCGTTTATTTTCTTTAAGTGCATTGGATGAATTCCCTCTTTCATTTCTTTTTTAAAAATAACCACCGAATCTTTGGAAAAAAGATTGAACGTTTTTTTGTCATCAAAAGGGAAAGGCGGCACCACCACAAAAGCACCTATTTGAAATCCTTTTTTTACATTGATGGTGAAATTTTCACCATTGGCTATTTTATACAGCATGTTTCCAAAAGGCTCATGAACACCGGCGCGTTGGATAAATATTTGGGGAAACCCAAAGCGCGAGGTGAATTCTAAAGGATAAATGCCGTTTCCGTTTACAATGCAATTGATATCGATATGACCTCTAAAATTTTTTTTGGCCAAGGTGGCTTCAAATTTTTTCAAGGTTGAGTCAAATATTGGGGAGTCTTTTACCCAAAACATACTGCTACCCATTTCACCCGTAGAAACACCCAATTCTTTTGGGAAAAGTTTTTTATGTTCAAAAGTAATATTTAGCGGATAAAGAAATTCACTGCCATTAAAAAAAGCAGATACCGAAATTTCAACACCTTTTACTTTTCGTTGCAATTGAAAAGTGCCAAAATCATTTCCCCAACTTTTTTCATAGGCTTTTAAAATTCTTATTATATCATGCCCTTCATCATCAGTTCCCACAAAAAGCAATTGTTTAAATTCTTGTGTTTCTCCGCTGGGCTTAATCACATAGGCATCGGGATTTTCCTGCACATACTTTATGGCATCCTGAAAATTGGAAAACTCTTTCCATGGCAGGGTTTTTACCTTGTGTTTTTTAAGTTCGTCTTGGCCATAATTTCGGTCGAGTTCTAAACTATCTGTATATTCCGATCCGCCAAAAACTATTTTTCCCGCAGCACGCAATTCAGCACATACTTTTCCATAGCCGGTATAATCAAAAATAATGACATCGGCCCAGGCCACGTGTTTTTTCCAGTCCAATATCTTTGTCACAAAACCATAGCCAATTTCTCGGCAAGATTTTTCTTCAATATATAATTTTACTTCATTTCCCTCTAAAAGCGTTGCGTAGGCAATATCTAAAGATTCGCCCCAACGTGAAACAAACAGGAAATTTCTTTTAATGTTGGCTATTCCGTTTACTTTTGAATTGGATGAAACCTCTTTTATCGGTTTAATTATTTTACGCATTTCTAATAAGATAATTGGTATAAAATGTTTTTAAATTAAAGTTTGTAAAATTTAATTTTCCAGAACTAGGTCAACAATAAATGAGGCATAATATTCTTCGCCATATTCGCCTTTTGTGGTTTCAACCCTGTAGGTGATGTTAAATTTTTTGCCAATAAATTTTTTTTGGGTAAGGTTAAATTTTTCTTTTGCGGCATCATCCAGACCTTCAAAAAAGAAACTATTATCGTTATAATCGGTGAAATAATAGAATCCTTCTTCATGACCAAAAAAAGTTGCTTTAATGCTCAAAGTTTCTTGGCTCTTTACAGAAACAAAGCATAAAAATGCGAAAAAAGTAATTAATGTTTTCATTTTTCATCAATTTAAAAAGTATTCATGAGTGTAGAAATTACAGACAAGTCATTTAATTATTTTTATAAAACGGTGTTTGTTTGCTTCGGGCCATTTAACATAAAAACAGGATTAAACACCAATCATTTTTCAAAGCTTATGCAGTATAGGAAAAAAATAATCCATTTTCAATAGCTAACATAACCCTCAATAGAGTGCAGTTCCTTCTAGGATATTAAAAAGTAAATTGTGCATTTCCTATAACAAAGATATAGCAAAATTCATGAATTGTATATATTTCATTTAAATTAATTCTGCAATTGATTTAAAGAATTTAGCGATTAAAATACAGTTAATTTGATACATTTGTTTTTTCTGAAATTAAATGTAAATTGTAAAAGTTTTACCAATCTTTAAAATTCCTTTAAAATGATAATTTTTAATAAGTTAACAAGTAATAATATTCTTAAAATTATAGGATTATTTCTTGTGTTTGTAATGCTTCAAAGTTGTAAGGCCTATAAAAGTCCGACTAATTTAGAGCAGGCCGCTAATGTTCAGGAAAAGGGATATGTAAAGGTGACCATGGTGAATGGGGATGAATATATTTATGAAGCCATTGAATTTAGTGAGGATACTTATTATGGTGTTAAAATGGTTGATGCTGAAATAGTAAAAACAATTCTTTTAAAAGAGGAGGTTTTGAAAGTGGAAAAACGAAACAAAAGTGGTTTCGGTGTTTTAGGTATAGTTATAGGGTTGGGTTCTGTAATTTTGGCGATACTTATGTTTAGCTGAAATTTGAACGAATTTCAAAAATTACAAACTCAATTATTTTCTTATAATATAAAAACCTCACAAAATAGACAATATGTGTTTTATTTAACGCATTTTTTGAGTTAGAAATGCTTTCTCCTTTTTTCGATTCAATGGTTAAAATAGCTATTTAAATAAAACAGGATAGATAAATTGATAATTGGATTAAAAGTTGGGTTAAAAATTAAATGGAAATTGCGAAATAGGAAAAGCATTCAATTAATTAATTATATTTACAAGTGTTTGAGATTAATTTAGCCCACATAGAAAGAAGAAAAACGCAATTTTAAATAAGATACCTTTTGAAAGAAAATACAGAGATTGAAAAGTTAAAACTTTCCGAATCGTTATTAAACGAAGTTAATTTAATTATTATTTCTTGCGATGATAGTAGCCGCGTTACCTACGTATCACCTGCTACCGAGCAAATAATTGGCTATAAAGTTGACCAACTTTTGGGTGATAACTGGTGGGATTTAACTTTTTATTCAAAAGAGGAATCTCAATGTTGTAGAGAAAAGGTTTTAAAATTAACCTCAGGAAAAACAGCGATAAACCAGAAGCCATATGATAGGCAATTGCGCTGTCAAGACGGTAGCATGAAATGGATTGAATGGAGAGATTCACTTGGGGTAAACGGCACTTTTGTTTCTGTTGGCGTTGATATTACAGAATGGAAAAAAACCGAAGAAATCAAAATACAATCCGACACCATTTTAAATAGCGTAGACTCTATGTTGATGGTGAGCGATAAAGATGGTAATATCATCTACTCGTCACCTGCTATTGAAACAATGCTGGGCTATAAAGTTGAAGAAATCATAGGCGATAAATGGTGGAAACTAACTTATGAAAATGAGCAAGAGGCGCAACAGGTAAAAAGCGCTATTTACAATTACGTTTTTTTTAATAAAAAGAATTTTGTAGACATTTCTAAGCGAAAAATTAAGACGGCTGCCGGCGATTATAAATGGATTGAATGGCAGTTGTCAAAAGGCGACAACGGTACCTATATTTCAATTGGAACCGATATTACCCAAAGAATTGCCACAGAACTTGAACTAAAAAAAGCAAAGGAATCGGCAGAAGAATCTTTGAAAGTCAAGAACGAGTTTTTGGCCAATATGAGTCATGAAATTAGAACACCGCTGAATGCCGTGATTGGATTTACGGATTTGGTGTTGGAAACACAACTAACCCCTGAACAAAGATCGCATTTAGAAACCATGAAAAATTCGGGTGAAATTTTGCTTTCTCTCATCAATAATGTCCTGGATCTTTCAAAGCTGGAATCGGAGAAGCTTAAATTTGAAGAAATTCCTTTCAACCTGCACAAGTCTTTCAATAATGTTCTAAAATTAATGAAATTAAGAGCTGATGAAAAGAGTATTGATTTAAACCTTAATATTGAGCCAAATACACCCGTTCATGTACTTGGTGATCCAACCAGAATAGAACAAATTTTGTTGAATTTAATAGGGAATGCCGTAAAGTTCACCAACAAAGGCTCTGTGCACGTTACCTTAAAACAACTTAATGAAACATCAGATTCTTCAGAAATTTACTTTGAAGTAAGAGACACTGGTATTGGGATAGTTTCCAATAAAATAAATACGGTTTTCGGTGCATTTGCACAAGCAAAGAGCGATACGTCGAGAATTTATGGCGGCACAGGATTGGGCCTTACCATAGTTAAAAAATTGGTTGGTTTGCTAAACGGATCCATCAAGGTTGATAGTATTTTTGGAAAAGGAAGCGCGTTTAAAATAACCCTTCCATTAAAAAAAGACCTAGTAACGATAAATACTGAAGAGGTTGAAAATGAATTTGTGATGGATGCACCTTTAGAGCTTTCTATTTTGTTGGTAGAAGACAATAAAACAAACCAATTACTGGCAAAAACAAGGTTGGAACGGTGGAAATGCACTGTAGATATTGCAAATAATGGAATTGAAGGCGTTAAAAAAGTTCAAAATAACATGTACGACCTTATTTTGATGGATATTCAAATGCCGGTGATGGATGGTTACGAGGCTACCAAGATCATTAAAAATGATATTTCAAAAAGAGCTGCTCAAATCCCTATTATTGCAATGACAGCTTATGCAACTAATGCTGATATAAGTCGCGCCAAATCTTCAGGAATGAATGACTATATTTTTAAACCATTTAAACCTAAAGAGCTCTATAAAATATTGGAAAAATATGGAATTCCTTCCAAAGAGCGGAATTTAAGTGCTACTGATAACAAACAAGATGATGCAGAAACAATAGAAGAAGTAAAATACATCGACCTTAAATTTTTATATGAAGAAACTCAAGGCGAAAAGGCTATATTAATTTTACTAATAGAATCGTTTTTAACAGAGTTTAATGAGTTTTTTGAGGTGGCAGATAAGGAACTTAAATATAAAAATTGGAAGGCATTATACGAGGCAACCCATAAAATTAAACCAAGTATTATTATGTTTGGAATTGCCGAAATGGGACCAATCATTAATTCCTTAACCCAAAAATTTAGGGAAGAAAAAAACTTAGAGGATGCAGGAATGCTGCTTAATTTATGTAAAGAGATTTTTGAGCTAGTGAACGAAGAATTATTAATTGAATTAAAATCATTAAAAAATGAGTGATGCTAAAAAAATTGTTTTAGCTGAAGACAATTCTACACTTTCATTATTGTTGAAGTTTAGGTTGGAAAAAGAAGGCTATAAACTTCATATTGCGGCTGACGGAAAGGAGGCTATTGAAATGATTGAACAGCACGATCCCGAACTAATTTTGACTGATATTATGATGCCTTTTATCAGCGGTCTTGAAGTGATTAGCCATGTACGCAACAAATTAAACAAGCAAACGCCAATTATTGTTTTTTCTGCTGCAGGACAGGAAGAAATGGTGCTTAAGGCATTTAATTTAGGCGCAAACGATTTTATGGGAAAACCTTTTAGCCCAAATGAACTGGTAATACGGGTAAAAAGATTGTTGCGCTAAAAGTTTAATTACTATTTAAGAAACAGCTACGATGGAAATTTATCATTACTTGCTTTATTATTTTGAGAATTCTCCAACCATTATCCAAATAGTATGGATTGCAAGCTGTGTCTTTTTAGTTTCCATCCTAATCTTAGTTGCTTACCTTAAATATCTAAGAAGTCGTTTAAGAAAAAATGAAAAGACTGTAGCCGAGTATCAAAAGGAATACGAATCGGATCTCATAACTTATTTATATGCAGGCAATGAAGAAGCGGAAATTAGTGTGGAACAACAAGCAATTATTGATAAATTAAGGAGTTGTGCCTCTAATGAGTTTAAAAGAAGGATTATTGTATCAACATTATTGCGATTGAGAAATGAAATATCTGGGGAAATGGCTGAAGCAATCCAGAATCTTTATTTTCAAAGCGGACTCATTTCTTATGCTCTAAAAAGATTAAAAAGTGACAAGTGGTACGTGGTGGCAAAAGGAATTAGAGAGCTTACCCAATTGCATGTTAAGGAAGTTCATGATAAAATTGTGATACATGTTAACCATCCCAAAAGGGAAATTCGAAAAGAGGTCTTGCTTTACTTGGTGACATTATTCCATTTTGACGGACTCAAATTTTTGGATTTATTACAAACCCAACTTTCAGAATGGGACCAGATTCAATTACTGGAAGTACTTCAACGCTTTGATGAACAGGAGATTCCCGATATAATCCCATGGCTAAAGTCTACCAATGAGTCTGTTGTCGCTTTCTCATTAAAACTGGCAAAAATTTACAATCAGTTTGAGGTGAAAGATGCCTTAATTGCGTTATTATCGCATCCTCAAAAAAAAATTAGGCTTGATGCAATCCACGTCTTAAGCCATTTGCAGGTTTATGAAGCCAAAGTTATTTTAAAGAATAATTTTGACAAACTCAGCCAAGAAGAACAAATCGAATTTTTTAAGCTGCTTGAAAACTTGAGCGAAATTAGTGATGAAACTTTTTTGTTGGCGCATACAACACATCAAAATTTCGAAATCAAGTTAATGGCACTGAAAATTATAAAAGCGCTAGCTCTTGAAAAGTTTAAAAGTTTGAAGGATCTTTCAACAGACGCTGATTATGTAAAAATTTATGAATTTTTAGCATATAATTAATTATGAATACAAGTACGGTACAAATTATTATTACTATCATTCATTCATTGTTTTTTATATATGCATTTTTCGCAATTGCATCTTATGTGATTTTAGCCATAATTTCTGCCGTTGAAACCAAGGAATATATGAAGAAAAACAGCTTTGTCAATTATAAGGAAATCCTGTCTTCAACCATTTCTCCCTCAATTTCAATCATTGCGCCCGCCTATAATGAAAGTTTGAATATTATTGAAAACGTACGTTCCCTTTTATCCAGTCATTATGTGAATTATGATGTAATTATTATCAATGATGGAAGTAAAGATGACAGTTTGGAAAAACTAATTGAGGCCTATTCACTGGTAAAAGTCAATTTTTTAATCAACCAACAAATACCCACCCAACCAATTCGGGCAGGGGTTTTTAAATCAACCAATCCTGCATTTGAAAAACTTACCGTGGTCGACAAAGAAAATGGAGGCAAAGCCGATGCCTTAAATATGGGATTGAATATAAGCAATAACCAATATGTTGCTTGTATAGATGTGGATTGTTTGTTGTTGGAAAATGCCCTTCAAAAAATGGTAAAACCATTTTTGGAAGTTACCGAAGTAAAGATAATTGCAACAGGCGGAGTCATAAGAATTGCCAACTCCTGTATCATCAAAGATGGGAAACTACTCGATGTAAACCTGCCTAAAAAACTGATAGTTCAAGCGCAAATTCTTGAATATTTACGTGCTTTTCTATTGGGTAGAATGGCTTGGAGCAGGCTGAACGGACTGCTTGTTATTTCAGGTGCTTTTGGGCTGTTCGACAAGAAAATAGCCATAGAAGTTGGGGGTTATGACACCAACACCGTTGGGGAAGATATGGAAATTATTGTGCGAATGAGAAGGCATATGGAAGAAATTAACGAAAAATATAAGGTGGGCTATATTCCTGATCCCCTCTGTTGGACAGAAGCGCCAGACAATTATAAAACCTTGATTTCCCAAAGAAATCGCTGGACACGCGGTACCATTGAAACACTCAGAAAACACCGAAAAATAGGATTTAATAAAAAATATAAATCACTTGGGATGTTAAGTTATCCTTATTGGCTTGTTTTCGAAAGATTAGCGCCGGTAATTGAAGTAGTGGGTATTATTTATTTTGTAATTTTGATGGCACTTAATGAAGTGCGCTGGGATTATACAATCGCCTTTATTATCTTGGCTTACTTTTTTACCGTCCTGTTTTCAATAGTCGCCATATTTTCTGAAGAGCTTACCTTTCATCAATATAAAAAGAAAGGAACGGGCTTTAAACTGGTTTTGATAAGTGCCTTAGAACCTTTTGTTTTACATCTATTTATACTGTATGCAGCAATTAGGGGGAATTTCGACTATTATTTTAACAAAAAGAAAAAATGGGGGGAAATGACCAGAAAAGGAATGGCGAAAGCGGAAAATAATTTATAAAAAAATTGAATAATTAATAATTGTAAAAAACGAATTAATTAAATAATAACGAAATTTTATATGAAGTTTAAAGATTTTAACAATTACGGTTTCAAATACATTTATTTATCATTTTCATTAATTCTATGTTTTTGGGCAATAAGTTTATTTGCACTATTTATGGAAACAACAATTGGTTTGGCGCAAACAAACCTTGGTACTTCCTTTGGCTATACATTAATTAATGATTTTTGGACGGGCTTGGGAATTGGGTTGTTGTTTTTTCCAATATACCTCTTGTTTTATTTTATTAAAAAGCAGGCAGGAAACATTTTGACGAAAGTATTTTTTACTATAATTGTGATTGGTCAGTTTGCTTTGGTTAAATACAATCTTACCACCCACGTTAATCTTGGGGCAGATATTTTAGGCTATTCTTTAAACGAGATGTCAACTACAGTTGCGGCATCCGAATCAATCTCATTCTTATATTTTTTGCCTTTCATCATATTTCCTATGTTTTTTTTGGGAATCAATTATGCTTTTAATAAATATACCAATGAACGACAAATTTTTGCGTCAGCTATTATTGTGGTTATCATTTTTGGTAGTTCAAAATTAATTTTTTCTGAAGCTTCAGAAACTATTTATCAAAATAAGTTATCCTTTTTAGGCTCAGATATTTATAGGTACCAAAATGAAAAAATGCTTATGGATGCTTATAATTTATCAGGCAGAAATGATTATCCTTTATTAAAACCTTTTCAAGATTCAAAAGATGTATTATCACCTTTTTTTAACATACAAGAGGAGAAACCTAATATAGTAATCATAATGGTAGAAGGTTTGGGGGCCGAATTTGTTGGGAAAAATGATTATAGCGGATTTACACCTTTTCTGGATTCTTTAATTTCTAAATCACTTTATTGGGAAAACTTTGTCAGCAATACTGGAAGAACTTTTGGAGGGGTTCCGTCTTTATTAGGATCTCTACCTTATGGAGAAAAAGGTTTTTTGGAATTAAATCCAATTCCTTCACATTTTTCGCTCATTAGTATTTTAAAGGCAAATGGATACACAACCACTTTTTATGCGGGACATCAAACGAGTTTTGACAGGTTAATTAATTTTTTAGAGTATAATGAAATTGACCATGTAATCAATGAAAATAATTTTGGACCAGGATATTTTAAAACACAGGCAGATTCAAAAGAATTCTCCTGGGGTTATCCTGATTCTGAAATATATAAAAAGACATTGTCGGAGTTAGACGGTAAAAAAATGCCGAGATTGGATATTGTTATGACCCTCACCAATCATGAGCCATTTGAATTTCCTACAAAAACCAGCTATTTGGCAAAAGTAGACAGCTTGATAAATTCAAAGCAAATTTTTAAGGTTGGAAAAGAAGAAATAACAGCCTATAAAGATGTTTTTGCGAGCTTACTTTACACAGATAAATCATTAGAAAATTTCATGCAAGCATATGCAAAAAGGCCTGAATATAACAACACTATTTTTATCATAACTGGAGATCATAGGCTCATTCCCATTGTTCAAAAAGATAAATTATGCCGATTTCATGTGCCTTTAATCATCTTCAGTCCTATGTTGAAACAACCTGAAAAATTTAAATCTGTTTCTTCCCATTGGGATGTAACACCAAGTTTACTTTCTTTTTTAATGAACAACTATAAATTTAATAAATTGAAAGAAACTTCATGGATGAGCCAGGGATTGGATACCGCAAAACAATTTAGAAATATTCATAAAATTCCTTTAATGAGGTATAAAGGAGCTATCAATGATTATATTTATAAAGATTATTTTTATGCAGATGGTGAATTGTATAAAATAGATGAAAACTTTGGAACAAATAAAGTGAATGAGCCGGAATTGTTAAAAATTGTTTCAGATTCATTGTTTGAGTTCAAAAAATTAAACGCTTATATTACTCAAAAAAATAAAATCTTCCCTGATTCTTTGAATATTTATACCCAACCGGCAGTTAAATTTACTAAAGAACAATTAGCAACAATTGAAGAATTAACCAAGGGATTAAATTATGACCAGACTTTTTTAGCCGCCAGAGATTTAGCGTTCAAAAAGGAATACATAAAAGCAAGATTGTTATGTGATTACATTTTGAATGAATATCCTAATTATGCCGATGTCAGAACTTTAAAAGGAAGAACTTTGGCATGGGAAGGAAAATATAAGAATGCTGAAGAACAATTGTTAAACGTATTGAAAAGAACCCCTTATTATGAGGATACCTATATTGCATTATTGGATTTGTATTGGTGGTCTAAACAAGATGAAAAATCAATAAATATAGCAAAGAAGGCTAGGGAAAACGAAATTAAAAATATCGATTTTAGTTATAAATTGGCGCAAGCATACCAAAGAATGAATAATTTAAATGATGCAAATAGGGTGATGGACAGTGTTTTGCAACTATATCCAACAAATGAATTATATATAGCTTTTAAAAAATCTTTAAAATAAGTTTAAATCGCAAAAATTATGATAAGGTAAAACATTATAAGTTTTCTTTATTGAATTTTTGGTAAGTAAATTAAAAATAATAATATTAAATGATAAAAAAAATAAAAACATCTATAGCATTTACAAAAAATTTATTTGTAACAGGGGCAATTACTGAAACCAGTAGAAGCACAGAGATAGAAATTTGTAGATTTATTCCTAAAGGTGAAAATAAAATTATTGTTGAATTTGGTATGGGACATGGCAATATTACCAGAGAAATTCTAAATAATATTTCTTTAACTTCAAAAGTATATTCTTTTGAAGTTAATAAAAGATTTTGTGAACAAGTGGAAAGAGAAATTATGGATAGCAGATTGGTAATAATTAATGATGGAGCAGAGAATATTAAGAATTACATCAATGAGAATATAGATTCTGTGATTGGGTCTATACCTTTTTCCTTTTTTTCAAAAGAAAAAGGAATTGGAATTATTCAAGATTCTTATGATAAATTAGTGACTAATGCATATTTTAGTCAAGTCTTATATACTAGGCATAATTTTAAAAAATTTCAGCAAATATTTGATAATTGTTCCATTAAATCCATAAAACATACACCTACAGAATATGTTTATCACTGCAAAAAAGAGCGTGATTAACGTTTTATGATAGAAACTATATATAATTTAATATTTTGAAATAAACACATATGATACTAAAAATAATAGTTAAGCATTCATACATTTTTATCTTTTTTTTAGTTTTTCAAAGTTTCGGACAGCAAAAAGTTTTTGAAGGAAACCCAGATACCGCTTTTGAGAAAGCACGTGAACTGGCCTTTAACAATCAAAGAAAACAAGCACAGGACTCCTTACTTTTTATTTTAACCAAATACCCCAACTATCATGATATTCGCTCATTTTTGGCGAGCACATATTCTTGGGATGGAGACTATAAAAAGGCAAAAACGGAGTTTTCTTATATTTTAGGAAAAGACCCGCAAAGAAAAACCGATTGGATTGCAGCCATAAATAATGAATTATGGGCAGATACGCCGTTTAGCGCACTGGATTTGGCAGAGAATGCTTTAAAATATTTTCCTAAGGATGGAGAAATTCTGTATCTGAAAGCCAGCGCACAAGAAAACTCTAACAATCCGGAAGAAGCTTTAAGCACCATGCAACTTGTTTTGGATCAAAATCCGAATGACCAAAAAGCCATAGACTATAACAAGAAACTAACTAACGCGCTGAGTTATAATTCTATTGGAATTAATGCTTCTGTCGATTTCTATTCGGAAACTTTTGACCCAATGCAGTATTATTCATTGAATTATAGCCGTCAAACAAAATACGGAAGCATTATAGGAAAAATGAATTTCAGCAGGCGTTTTAATGACAATGGCGCCCAGTTTGAAGTTGATTTGTACCCAAAAATAACCAAAGGATTGTATGCGTATCTAAATATCGGATTTTCAAATTCTTACCTTTATCCGGATGTAAGATATGGTGCAGAATTGTATAAATCATTACCAAAAGGATTTGAAGCATCTTTGGGTTTCAGGGCATTAAAATACAGCACCACCACCAATATTTATACTGGATCAATAGGTTGGTACACCGGGAATAGTTATTGGTCTTTTCGTCCTTATTTAACGCCTGGTGATTCAGGAACCAGCAAATCAGGGACATTAAATTACCGAAAATACAGAAGTGATGCCGACAATTATTTTAGTGTTTCGGTAGGGATGGGGTTTTCCCCTGAGATTGACCGGTTTAATTTTGAAGGACATGAAGATGCCATTATAGAATTGCAGTCCCAAAAATTCAATGTGGGCTATTATTTTACATCTTCAAACAAACAAAATGCTTGGGGAACACAATTAGGAGTTACACATCAGGAAATAAGTTTTAATCCCGGGAATTACTTTTGGATTTATTCCATAGGTCTTAATTGGAAATTAAAATTTAGATAAAAAAGCAAAATGACCAAGGAAATAGAACGAAAATTTTTAGTGACAGGTGATTTTAAAAAGCATGTAATAAAGCGTTATAAAATAGCACAAGGCTATTTATCAGTTGCGCCAGAAAGGACGGTTCGTATAAGAATACGAGACCAGCAAGGTTTTATCACCATAAAAGGAATTGGAAATACCTCAGGAACAACCCGTTTTGAATGGGAAAAGGAAATTCCTGTAATTGAAGCCGAAAATTTATTACTGCTTTGTGAGCCATCAACCATCGAAAAAATAAGGCACATTGTGCCCGCAAACGACAATCTGTATTTTGAAGTTGATGAATTTTTTGGTGAAAATGAAGGATTGATTATTGCTGAAATTGAACTTCCACATGAAAGCACAAACTTCATAAGACCAAGTTGGCTCGGAGAGGAAATTACAGGCAAATTAAAATATTATAATGCCAGTTTATCAAAAAAATCATTCAGCAATTGGTAAGATTTATTTAATTAACTTGCAAGATTGCTGGAATTTCAAAATGGCAAATCATAAAATAAAGTAAAAGTATGTTAGAATTGGCTGGAATTATTGTTTTGGGAACTACGGCACAATGGGTTGCCTGGAAACTGAAACTTCCTGCAATATTACCCTTAATTTTAATAGGATTGTTGGTAGGACCGGTATCAACATTAATTTCTGCTGATGGCACAAAATGGCTTGAGCCTGTTTGGAATGGTACGAACGGATTATTTCCAGGAGAACGCCTGTTCAACTTTGTTTCTTTAGCAATTAGCATTATACTTTTTGAAGGCGGTTTGACATTGAAACGGGCGGAGGTTTTAAATGTAGGCCCAGCCATTCTAAAACTTATTACTTTAGGATCTTTGGTAACTTTTTTTGGAGGTGGGTTTGCTGCCCATTATATTTTTGATCTTAGCTGGCAAATATCTTTTTTATTTTCAGCTTTAATCATAGTAACCGGGCCAACGGTTATTGCCCCAATATTGAGAAATATTCCCTTAAAAAAGGATGTTTCAACAGTTTTAAAATGGGAAGGAATTTTAATTGATCCTATTGGCGCCTTGGCTGCCGTATTAATTTTTGAATTTATTAGGGTTGGTGAAGGTTATAATTACACCATTGAGGCCTTAATTGAATTTGGTAAAATAGTTGTTGTAGGCTTTTCTGTAGGCTTTACCTCAGCCTACGCTTTATACTTTTCTATAAAAAATAAATTGATACCGCATTATTTGCTCAATGTTGCTTCTTTGGCAATTGTGCTCGCGGTATTTGTCTTGTCCGACATGTTCGCCCATGAATCGGGTTTACTTACCGTGGTAATTATGGGAATGGTTCTGGGAAATCTTAAGGTTGAAGGATTAAAAGAGATTCTTTACTTTAAAGAATCTTTGAGCATTTTATTAATTTCAATATTGTTCATTTTGTTATCGGCAAACATAAATATTAGTGATATGTTACTGCTGTATCGATGGGAAACACTGGCGCTATTTGGTATTGTGGTTTTTGTTTTAAGACCTTTGGGTGTTTTTATAAGTTCATCACATTCCGGTTTAAGTTTTAATGAAAAATTATTTATAAGTTGGGTGGGCCCTAGGGGAATAGTAGCCGCAGGTATCGCATCTTTATTCGGATTAAAACTTTCTATGCAGGGCGAACCAGATGCAGAATATATTACGCCATTGGTGTTTATGATTGTGTTGGGAACCGTATTATTAAATGCCACAACGGCACGATTGTTTGCTAAATTAACAGGGGTGTTTTTAAAATCATCTGATGGAATTATATTGATAGGCGCCTCAAATTTTGCGCGTTTGATAGCCGAATATCTCAAGAAAAACGGAAGGCGCGTAGTTTTAATAGACAATAATGTCGAAAATATTGCAAGGGCAAAATTGCTGGGATTAGAAGCCAGGGAAGGGAATATCTATTCTGATGAATTATTAGAAGATGTTGAATTAAATGATATTGGATATTTACTTGCTTTAACCGGAAGTTCGACATTAAATAGATATGCGATATCAAAGTACTCTGATGTTTTTGGTGAAAATGGCGCTTTTAGAATTGTTTCAACAGATGAAATGCTACAAGGTTCCCAAGTTCCTCAATCGCATTTATTTACCCATAAAGATGACTATATTAATTTAAGCGAGATAGTTCGTGACTTTCCGTTTGTAAATGAAATAACAATTAATTCACAGGAACATTACTACAATTTATTAAAAGAAATAAATAATGAATTACATGCCATTCCTCTGTTTTTAAAAGACAATGACGGCTTTATTCATATAATTTCTTCCTTAGATAATACATTCAGTATAGAAAAAGGAAATGTTTTAATGTATATTGGCAAAACTATCGTTTAGCTAAAAAACAACAAAAACTTAATTATTTAGAATTTTTACGGTATCTTAAATAGGCCATGTTTTATTGGGGACTTTCCTTATAAATTAAAAAAAAAGAATTTCTAGAGCCTTTTCTGTAAGCTTCATAAAATAGTCTTAATATTGGTGCGATTAAAGAATATTAAAGCGAATTAACGTGATTAATTGGTTGAAATTTCGTATCTTACGATATCAGACACAGGTTTAGGGAATTTGAAGAAAATGTAAGTTTTAAAAGGATTTACTTTTAATCAGGTAAGTTTCAAAACATATTCGGAATTGTGTTTCCCGAATAACAAAGGATTTTTACAGATTAAAGTAAGAAGACTTATTAACTTGAAATAACAAATTACTGCATTTCAATTTTATAGCAGCAAGGAAATATATTATTAACTCTTAATAAATAAAAAAAATGAAAGCACTCGTATTTAATGGCGATCATGATATCGCTTTAGAAGACAGACCAATGCCAAAAATATTAAAACCAACCGACGCAATTATCAAGGTATTAAAAACGACCATTTGCGGTACGGATTTAGGAATTTACAAAGGAAAAAACCCGGAAATCACCAAAGGAAGAATTTTGGGTCATGAAGGTGTTGGAATTATTGAAGAGGTTGGCGAAAGCGTTACCCAATACAAAAAAGGCGATAAAGTTATTATTTCCTGCATTACTTCTTGCGGCTCCTGTGAGTACTGTAAAAAACAATTATACTCACATTGTAAAGACGGAGGATGGATTTTAGGCTATATGATTGATGGCGTTCAGGCTGAGTATGTTCGTATTCCACATGCAGATAACAGCTTGTTTAAAATCCCTAAAACAATTGATGATGAAATCGCTGTTTTGTTAAGTGATATTTTACCAACCGGACACGAAATTGGGGTGCAATACGGAAATGTAAAACCTGGCGACACCATTGCAATTGTTGGTGCAGGACCTATTGGCATGTCGGTATTGTTAACAGCACAATTGTATTCACCCGCAATCATTATTATGGTTGATATGGACGAAAATAGGTTAAAGGTCGCAAAAGAACTAGGTGCTACACATACCATTAATCCTGCTGTTGAAAATGCTGTGGAAGCTATACATAAAATTTCAAAAGAAGGAGTGGATGTTGCAATTGAAGCCGTTGGAATTCCATCAACTTGGGATGTTTGTCAGGAAATAGTAAAACCAGGCGGACATATTGCAAACGTTGGGGTTCATGGGGTAAAAGTTGATTTTCAAATACAAAAGTTATGGATTAAAAATCTTACCATTACCACTGGTTTGGTAAATACTAATACCACACCGATGTTAATTAAAGCGGTTTCTTCCAATAAATTTGACTTAAAAAAAATGATTACACATCGTTATAAACTTTCAGAAATTGAAAAAGCCTATGAGGTGTTTTTAAATGGTTCTAAAGAAAAAGCTTTAAAAATTATCATTAGCAATTCTTAAAAGACAATTTTAATCTATTCAAGAGATATTTAAAATTGTAAAAAACGAAAAGCTCCTTTAAATGGAGCTTTTTTAATTTTTTAAAAGATAAATTATTTCTCGTTTTTCCAATATCTTGGATTCGTCTCTTCGGTTTTTTGGTTCCAATAATCTTGGGTAACTTTTCGCCCGTCTGCTGTTTTTAGTCTACGCTGAAAAACCCAAACGGTCGGATTGAAAGTCATATCGGTAACGCCAACGGTGTACATTTGCGGATCGCCTTCCGTTTTTATTTTATCTTCCTCAATCACAACTTCAAAACCGTTTATTTCCAAAAGGTTTTTTAAAAAATCCCTGCGGTTTTCATCCACCCCTTTTTCAACAAAAGTAACTCTTGTTTCTCCAATGCTTCCAAATAAATGATTTCCTCCAAGTGCCATATTAAATTAATTTAAAAAACTATTACTAATTGAAAATATATAATCATAAATTGGGCTGTAAACCCCAATCACTATAATACCGATGGCTGCCAAAATCAAGCCCAATCGCATATAAAACGGACTTCTAAAATAAGGGATTGCTGAATCACTTTGTCTTAAAAACATCGCTCTTACCACCAATAAATAATAATATAAGGAAATTGTGGCATTTACCACCGCAATAAATACAAGAATGTAATAACCTTGACTTGCGGCTGCGGTATATAAAAAGAATTTACCAAAGAAACCTGCCAATGGCGGAATACCGGCCAATGAAAATAAAGCCAGCATCATTAATAAGCTTAATTTAGGATTCGTTCGGTAAAGGCCTTCATAATCGTCGATGTTTTCCTTGTCTGAAAAGGAAGAAATTGCCTGAACAACACCAAAAGCACCTAAATTTGAGAAGATATAAATTGCCACAAAATAAACGATTGTTGTGGTTCCTAATTGGTCAGCCGACATTAAGCCCAACAATATAAAACCTGCCTGTGCAATGGATGAATAGGCTAAGAAACGTTTCATATTTTGTTGTCGTAGTGCAAATATGTTACCAATAAACATGGTGGCAATAGCAACTATATAAATTATTTTGTTCCAAGCCGGCATTAGCGATTTAAATACGGTAAACAACAGAATCGTTAAAATAAGAACCGCCGCTCCTTTTGAAATTACCGATAAATAGGAAGCAACATTAATAGGTGCCCCTTCATAAACATCCGCAGTCCAAAAATGAAACGGTACCAAGGAGGTTTTAAATGCCAATCCTGAAAAGAAAAACACAAATCCTAAAATTGATAAATTAGAACTTGTTAATATTTCTGCCATCGAATCAAAATAAATAGTTCCGGTGGTTGCGTACAATAAGGAAACACCAAATAAAGCGGCTCCAGAAGCTAAAGCCGAAGATAAAATATATTTAACAGCGCCTTCAGCAGAAATTCTTTTATAGGTGTCATAAGCCACCAAAGCAATAACAGGAAGAGTTGTCAATTCTAAAGCAATGTAAAACATTAAAAAATCACCTGCCGAAATCAAAAAATAAGCACCAAGCAGAGATGAAATAATCAACATAAAAAATTCTGGGGCTTTATTTTCATCAACTACCTTTTCTTTCAGCCAATCGGCCGATTGTAACAATAAAATTAAAACACCGAAACTTAGGGTTGTTTTAAAGAAATATAAGAGCGCATTTGTTCTAAACATGCCGCCAAATAATTCACCTGATTCTAGTGGTAAAAGTCCTAGGGCGGTATTGATGGCCAATAATATTATGGCAAATGGTATAACCGCTGCTTTTTGTTTTTTGTTAGAAAATATTTCGAATATGATTAGCAATAATAAAATTGCCAATAATCCTATTTCCGAGCGCATTAATAGAAAACTTTCTAAATTCATGTTATTTTATTTTTATAATAATCGTTCAAGAAATGGTTGAAGACTATCTTTTATCATTTCACTTAACCCCAATGGCAAAACACCTATTAAAATAACCGGTATCAGCAATAAAATCAATCCGGCTTTTTCAAACCAGGTTGCTTTTGGTAAATCTTTATATTCCTCATTTGATAAAGGTCCCATCATAATTTTACCAACCATTCTTAAAATATAAACGGCCGTTACCACAATGGAAGAAACCACCACAATGGTTAAAACTCTACGGAACATATCAGGATGTTGAAATGCGCCGACAAACACGGTCATTTCAGCCACAAAACCACTGAAGCCCGGCAAACCTAGATAAGCCAAACCGGTAATTACATAAATGGCACCAATAAAAGGCAATACTTTCATAATACCGCCTAATTTTGAGAGTTCCCGCGTATGTGTTCTTCCGTAAACCATTCCGATTAAAGCAAAGAACATTGCCGTTAGCAATCCGTGTGATAAAGATTGAAGAATCGCACCAGTCCAAGCTGTTTTATTAAACATTAACAGGGCGAATAAAACGAGCGACAAATGGCTCACAGAGGCGTAAGCATTCACGTATTTTAAATCTTTTTGCATCACCGCACCAAAGGCTCCGTAGATAACTCCGAAAGCGGACAAGATTAAGAAAAAATCGGCCCAGTTTAAAGCGCCTTCTGGCAATAAGTACATCGCAATTCTAAATACGCCATAACCCCCTAATTTCATGAGCACACCTGCGTGTAACATTGAAACAGCTGTTGGTGCAGAAGCGTGACCTGAAGGTGACCAGGTATGAAATGGAAATAAAGCTCCGATTACTGCAAAGCCAATAAAGGTTAATGGATAAAATATATTTTGTGCGGCTACAGGAATGTTGACTTGTGCTATTTCAAAGATATTAAAGGTTAATGGACCACCATCAGCATTGGAATTAAAATAAATACCCAAAATCCCTACGGATAAAACTGCGGAAGCACCCATTAACATCAATGTTAATTTCATGGCCGAATCTTCTCTTGGTCCCGAGCCCCAGATACCTATTAACAGATACATCGGTATTACAGCTATTTCATAAAACACAAACATGGTAAACAAGTCGGTTGAAATAAAGAATCCAAAAACACCCGATGATAACGCGATTAGCGATATGAAAAATTCCTTAGGCAAATCATCTATTTTCCAGGAAATAAACACACCGGCCAATAGGACAACAGCCGTTAAGGCAATCATCACTACCGAAATGGCATCAACACCAATACTATAATGAATATTAAAAGTTTCGAACCAAACAACATCTTTGGTAAAAACCATAATATCTGTATTAGTAGCGCGCTCTTTTAAGTAAGCAAATATTAAATTTATGGACATGGCAAACTGAATTCCCATTCCTACTACCGATATGAGTCTTGCCTGTTTTAGGTCTTTAGCAAAAAATGTTAAAGCCAAAACAATTAAAATCGGTACTATTACAAAAAGTGATAAAATATCCATTGTATTAAATTAATTTATCCATATATAAAAAACAATCATCGCAATCACAACAATACCTCCAACAAATGACATTGCGTAATCTTGTAATTTTCCCGATTGCATTCCCTTAATTTTATTTGAAACGGAAACAGTTACATTTCCAATTCCGATCATAGAACCGTCCACAATATATTTATCGAACCATGAAGCAGAAAAAGCCACAACTCCAAAAAGTATTTTCTTTGTTACGAAGATGTATAATTCGTCGAAATAAAGTTTGTTGTAAATCCACTTATAAATGAAACCAAAAGCATTTGCAAATCTTTCAGGCAAATCGCTTGGTTTTTTGTAGAGTATAAATGCTATAATAATTCCGATAATTCCTACCGATGAAGCGATTGCTGCCAAAGGTATATTTAAATGTGCTTCAAAAGGCGTAAGATCAGCAGTTACAAATTGACTAAAAGGTATATAACCGGCAAAAACACTCATAAATGCTAGAAATATAAGCGGAATTGTCATTGTTAGCGGAGATTCATGAGGCGTGTGTTTGTATTTTCTGTCTTCACCCCAAAAAATGTTAAAATACAATCGGAACATATAAAACGCTGTTAAACCAGCCACTAAAACACTGCTAAAGTAAATAAGTTTGTTACTTTCAAAAGCGGCAACTAAAATTTCATCCTTACTAAAGAATCCTGCAAATCCAGGAAATCCCGCAATTGAAAGCGAAGCAATTAAAAAAGTAATGTGCGTAATTGGCATATATTTTCTCAAGCCTCCCATATCTTTCATATAATTGCTATGAACGGCATGAATTACTGAACCTGCGCCTAAGAATAGTAATGCTTTAAACATTGCGTGTGTAAACAAATGGAACATAGAGGCCATATAACCCAATCCATCATGTCCTTCATATTTTGAAACACCTAAGGCTAGCATCATATAACCAATTTGTGACATGGTTGAAAATGCCAACACACGTTTTATGTCTGTTTGGGTTATAGCGATTAAAGCCGCGACCAAGGAAGAAAGAGCACCTATATAAGCAACAACTTGCAAGGCGAATCCTTCATCCACAAAATAGTAGGCAGGAAATAACCGCGCCACTAAATATACACCGGCAACAACCATAGTTGCTGCGTGAATTAAGGCAGAAACAGGTGTTGGACCTTCCATCGCATCAGGCAACCAAATATGAAAAGGAAGCATCGCTGATTTACCTACCCCTCCCATAAATATTAAAACCAATCCCCAAGTGAACACCGATAATCCCATAAAGGAAGCAGAAGCTCCCCAACCGGCAATTAGCAATCCTTCTTCACTGGTTAAATCTTGAAAATTGAAAGTGCCAGTATAATAACTGATTAAAAGTATTCCTAGTAAGAAACCTAAATCAGCAAAACGCGTTACAATAAATGCTTTTTTTGCGGCAGCCACAGCGGAGGGTTTCGTATAATAATAACCTATCAATAAATAGGAAGAAGCTCCAACCAATTCCCAGAATATATACATTTGAAATAGGTTTGTTGCCAATACCAACCCTAGCATTGAAAAACTGAATAAGGCTAAGTATGAAAAAAAGCGCGTGTAACCATCATCCCCGTGCATATAACCCCTACTGTATAGATGAACCATAAAAGAAATGCTGGTTACAACTACCATCATCATTACAGAGATAGGGTCGATCAGTACCCCTAAATCTATATGCAATTTATCAGTAAATACAAGCCAGGTTTGTTTGTAAATAAATGTTTGGTAGACACCTTCTAATTTTCCGTCCATAAAATAATGGTAGGCAGTATATAATGACAATGCAAAGGAGGTTCCTAAGCCCAATGATCCTAACCAACCCGAAATTGAAGCCGGTATTTTTTTGCTGAATATCCCCAGAACAACAAACAATGCTAAAGGAATCAGAGGAATTAATATGGTATAACTAAAATCCATTTTATATAATTTAAATTTTTTGTCTATTTAATATTTCATAACTTCTGTATCCTTCACTTCAACGGAGTAAATGATTTTATACAAATTAATTATAATGGCAATGGCCAAGGCTGTTTCGGCAGCAGCCAATGCAATAATAAAAATTGAAAACACAGCCCCCTGAAGTAAATCTGGAAACAAATAAGTGTTGATTAACACAAAATTTACTGCTGAGGCGTTTAAAATCAATTCAATCGACAGTAATACCGTTATTAAGTTCACTCTTGTGAAAAACCCGTAAACACCTATAAAAAATAAGATACTTGTGAGGGTTAAAATTTCGTAAATGCTAATACCTGCAATCATCTTGATTAGTTATTTTCAGTTAATTTTTTTCCTTTCGCCACTACAATGGAGCCAATCATTACGGCTACCAACAACACGCTAATTACTTCAAATGGCAATATAAATCCGCCATCTTCATAACTCAATAAAATTAGGCCGATGTCTCTAACTTCTATAGAGGTATATGCGGGGTAAGTTTCCGGAAATGGATAGGTTGAAATTGCCCAAAGCGTAATTGCTAAACCTGCAGCGCTTAGGGCGCCGGCAATGAGTTTTTTCTTTAATGCTGTTTTTTCCAATTCGAGTTCAACATGGTGAATTAGCAACACGGCAAAAATGAACAGTACAATAATACCACCACCGTAAACAGTAAGCTGAATGGCCGCTAAAAAGTTGTAATCAACTAAAAAATAAAGTCCGGCAATGCCAATCAACACAAAAAGCAAGTAAATAACTGCCCTTAATATTTTTCTGCTGGTAACTGAGGCAACGGCAAATAAAATGATAACCGCAGCGAGTATGTAAAATATAATTCTTTCCATAATATTAATCTTCTATTCCGTCTAAAACAGATGAACCTGGTTGGTTTAAAATTTTAGTTAATGCGCTTCTGTCGTACACAGAGTTTTCAAAATTTGGAGCCCAAACAATGGCGTCGGTCGGACAAGCTTCAATACACAAACCGCACATGGTACACATGGATAAATGGTAAATATGTTTGTCTATTTTCTTCTTCTTTTTTCCTGTTTCTGGGTCTACAGCCCTGTCCCAAATAATTTCAATAGAACCATTTGGACAAGCTATTTCGCAGGACTGGCAACCTGTGCAATAATGACGGTTGTCGGCATCATGCGGCATTACAACCTCACCTCTAAAACGATCAAACATTTTAAGCGTTTCTCGATTGTCTGGGTATTGCTGTGTAATAGCGCCTTTTCGTGCGCGAATAAAATAGCCTCCTGTAACCGACATTCCGGTTAGCAAGGTTTTTATTCCTTTATATATATCTGAAAAATAACTCATTTTAGGTGCATTTCATTTATTAAATTGTCCAATTCAGCCATATTACAATAGCCATCAGTATTAAATTCATCAAATTTAAAGGCAACAAATATTTCCATTCAAGGGTTAATAATTGGTCGACTCTTAATCTAGGGAAAGTCCATCTAAACCACATCATCAAAAAGATGAGGCATACAACTTTAATGACAAACCAGATCACTTCAGGAAACCAAGTAATATTCTCTGTAATTCCAAATGGAGATAGCCAACCTCCAAAAAATAATACCACAGCAATGGAAGAAATTATAAACATGTTTATAAATTCAGCCAAAAAGAAATAGGCGAATTTCATTCCCGAGTATTCCGTATGGAAACCAGCTCCCAATTCCGATTCTGCTTCTACCAAATCAAAAGGTGCCCTGTTGGTTTCTGCGGTACCCGCAATCATAAAAATCATGAAAGCTATGACAGCAGGAACATGACCTTGTAAAATTAGCCATCCTCCGGTGCGTTGTGCTTCCACTATTTCTGAGAGTTGTAATGATCCAGTTAACAATACCATTGTTAAAATAGAGAGGGAAACCGATAATTCATAACTTATGGTTTGCAATCCGCTTCTCATAGCGCCAATCATGGCAAATTTGTTATTGCTCGACCAGCCGGCCAAAAGGATTCCAACAACGCCAATTGAGGAAATGGCAATTAAGAAAAAGACACCAATATTAATGTCAAATGCTTGAAATTGCTTTGAAAACGGAAAAACTGCCATGGCCATTAAAGCCGAAACAATCACAAAATATGGTGCTAAATTGTATAAAAACTTATCAATTTTAACAGTGCTTGTCAATTCTTTTGAAACAAGTTTTAAGGCATCTGCCATTGTTTGCAAAAGACCCCAAGGACCAACTCTGTTCGGTCCTATACGCAATTGAAACCAAGCGGCAACCTTACGTTCTAAAAGCACTAAATACAAACCTGCTACTGCGAATAAGGCCAAATAAGCAACTGCAATTATAACCATAATGGTATAATCTGCAGCGGTATCAGACATTATTGAATAAATCCAATCTGAGATTGTTTTTGTGATGTTTAAAGGAATAATCATTTGTATAAAATTCATGGTCTTTGATTAACGGTCTATATCAGGTATTACAAAATCAAACGAAGCCATTGTAGCCACTAAATCGCCTATCAATACATCTTTTGAAATATGATTTAAAACAGATAAATTAGAAAATCCTGGTGAACGGAATTTTACGCGATATGGGTTTTTGTTTCCTGTACTGTTTATATAAACGCCTAGTTCACCTCTTGCTGTTTCAACTCTTTGGTAAAATTCACCTTTTGGTAATTTTATAACTGCTTTTGTGGCCGCTTTTGTTTCACCTTCAGGAATGTTGTCAATTAATTGTTCAATAATTGAAACGGATTCCCACAATTCCAACATTCTAACTTGATAACGTGCAAAGGTATCGCCTTCAGTAAGTAAAATTTCTTTAAAATCTACACGGTCATAAGCACTATAAGAATGGTGTTTTCTCACGTCACTTGAAAATCCTGAACCTCTTGCAACAGGCCCTGAAACCCCAAAAGAAATAGCATCTTCTCTGGTAAGTATACCAACGCCTTTTGTTCTTTTTTGGAAAATCACATTGTCTGTCAATAAACGATTGTATTCTGGAATTTTGGTTTTAAATTGCGCAATAAAATCTTTGGTGCGTTTTACAAAGTTAGGATGAACATCAAACATCAATCCGCCCGGTACATTATAATTCATAGTTAAACGGGCACCACAAGTTTCTTCAAAAATATCATTGATCATTTCACGGTCCCTAAAAGCATAAAAATAAGTGGTTAATGCACCTAAATCCATTCCCATTACGCCCCACCATAAGCAGTGAGATGCAATACGGGTTAACTCGGCAATAATAGTCCTAATCACTTTAACCCTTTCAGAAACTTCAATTTCAAGCCCTTTTTCAACAGTTAAACAAACTGCTTCGTTATTAATATGGGAAGACAAATAGTCCATTCTGTCTGTTAAATGAACGATTTGTTGATAACTGTCGCGTTCACACATTTTTTCGATAGAACGGTGTATGTAACCCAAATCTGGTTCCACATTTTTTATGATTTCGCCGTCAATGGTTAAAATTAATCGTAACACCCCATGAGCTGCCGGATGTTGCGGTCCCATGTTAATAAAATACTCTTCAGTTTTTATTTTATTTTGTAGTTGTTGGTCAGTCATTATAAGGCTATTTAATAATCATATTTGCTTCATCAACATAATCTTTTCTCAAAGGAAAACCTTCCCATTCCGGCGTTAAAAATAAGCGTCTTAATTTTGGATGGTTGTTGAATTTTATGCCAAAAAAGTCGAATATTTCCAATTCATGAAAGTCTGCTGTTTGCCATATGTCGTGCACGGAATCCAGTATTGGATTTTCCCGGTCTTCAACCATGACTTTTACAACAATCTCGTGTTTTAATTCAGTTGAATTTAAATGGTAAATAACGCCCAATGCCGGAACCCAATCCATACCGGTGATACAAAATGCATAATCAAATTTTAATTCGGGATGAGATTTTAACTGACTGCAAATACTGTGAAGTTGTTCTTTAGGAACTATAAGGTTAAGGAATTCAGACCCTTCAGTGGTAAATTCTAAATTGGTTCCTAAACCGGTAATTATATTTTGTAAATCTTCGTTTGTCATGGTCTTTTATGATTTAATTCAAATTATTTTCCTTCATCAAAACCATCAATAGGATTTACCTTTTTGGCCATGTTTTCAGTTTTAATTTTTTGTTGAAGCATAATCATTCCTTCCAATAAAGCTTCTGGTCTTGGAGGGCATCCAGGAACATATATATCAACCGGAATCACATGATCGGCACCTTTAATTACCGAATAAGAATTGTAATAAAATGGCCCGCCAGAAATAGCGCAAGCACCCATGGCAATCACATATTTTGGCTCCGCCATTTGATCGTACAAACGCCTTAATACAGGCCCCATTTTGTTCACAATGGTACCGGCAATAATAATTAAATCTGCTTGGCGTGCAGAGGCTCTAGCAACCTCAAAACCAAATCTTGAATAGTCATGTTTTGCTGCACCTGTTTGCATCATTTCTATGGCGCAACAGCTTGTGCCAAAATATAAGGACCAAAGTGAATTTGAGCGACCCCAATTGATAACGCTGTCTAAGGTGGTTACAACAATGTTTCCGCCATTGCCTCCAGGAATTACTTTCCCAGGAAAATCGGCAGGAATAACTTGTTTTAATCCCTCTTCTTCAAGCTGGCTTAAATATCGTTTTTTATCTACTCCCATTGTAAAGCTCGTTTTTTATATGCATATAACAATCCCAATCCCAATATGAACAGGAATATAATTATTTCTACCAAAGCAACAGTACCAACTTCTTTGTAAACAACTGCCCAAGGTACTAAAAATGCGACTTCGACATCAAATATTAAGAAAAGAATGGCAAAAAGATAATACCCTACTTTAAATTGAATCCAGGTTGGACCAATGGTTGGAACACCACATTCGTATGGTTCTCTTTTTTGAGGATTGTCAGATTTATGTGAAATTAAATTTGACAAAAAATTTGCGCCGGCAACCAACACAATGGCTGCTAGTAAAAATACAATGATGGCTTCTGAACCCATTTTTTATATACTTTTTAATTCGTGGACAAAATTATGGTTTTATAAAAAAAAATAGCTGATTTATGTCAGCTATTTTCTTTATATTTATTACTTAACCTCGTATGTTTCTCCTGAAAAGAAAAGGTCATCTGCTTTCTTGAATTTTGAGTTTGATTTAACCTGTGCCGTTAGTGCATCTTCTCTTTCTTCCAAAGTAACATCATTAAAACTTCTAATAATACCTGTAGCTAATGGGTAATCTAATCTCACGAGCATTTGGTGAAGCGTTTTATCTTCTTCTTTGGCATCATGTACCAAAATATCTTCTTGTGTTATGCCGTTTTCGCCAATGGTAACCACTTCCAATTTCAACTTGTTTAACACCAATCCTTTGTCATTGTTTTTACCAAAAATCATAGGTTTTCCGTGTTCAAGAAAAATTTGCATGTCTTCTTTCACCGCTTTATCGGTTACTTCGTCAAAACATCCGTCGTTGAATATTACACAGTTTTGAAGCACTTCAATTAAAGAAGTTCCTTTAAATTTATGGGCATCAATAAAAATCTGTGTCATGTCTTTCGGATTGTTACCGCCAATTCTTGCAAAGAATCGTGCATTGGCACCCAATGCCAATTCACCTGGAGAAAAAGGAGGTTGAGTGTTTCCGTGCGGAGATGATTTTGTTTTTTGGCCTATAATTGAGGTTGGAGAAAATTGCCCTTTGGTTAAACCATAAATTTCATTGTTAAAAATCACCATATTTAAATCGATGTTTCTTCGCAATAAATGAATAAAATGATTTCCTCCAATAGCCATTGAATCCCCATCACCAGTCATAATCCAAACACTTAAGTTGGGATTTGCCAATTTTACCCCTGAAGCAATTCCGGGTGCTCTACCATGGATGGTGTGCATGCCGTATGTGCTCATATAATAAGGAAAACGAGATGAGCATCCAATTCCTGAAATAAACACAACGTCTTCTTTATTAACGCCCATTTCAGGAAGTGCTTTTTGCATAGAACGCAAAATCACGTAATCATCGCAACCAGGACACCATCTAACTTCTTGATCACTTGTAAAATCTTTGAATGTATATTTTTTTACAGCTGTTGTAGTTTCCATAATTATACCAATTGTTTAAAATGTTGAATTAGTTCGTCGTTAGAAAATGGCAATCCTTGAATTTTGTTGTGTTGAGAAAATTCGAATTTTGTGAATCTAGTTTTTAAGATAGAAACAAATTGACCGGCATTTAATTCGCAAACAATTATTTTTTTGAATTTAGATAAAATTTCTTCCGTGTTTTTAGGCATTGGATTGATATAATTGAAATGTGCAAATCCAATATTTTTATAGCCTTGGTCACTTATTTGTTTTACTGCAGAATGTAAAGAGCCGTAAGTTCCTCCCCATCCAATTACCAATAAATCACCAGAATCAGCAAATTCTGTTTTTAAGTCAGGAATATTATTTTGAACCAGTCTCACTTTTTCGGCTCTAATATGAGTCATTTTTTCGTGATTATTAGGTTCATAAGAAATGTTGCCGGTTACGCTGTCTTTTTCCAAACCACCAATTCTATGTTCCATTCCTGGTGTTCCAGGTACTGGCCAGTTACGCGCCAAAGTTTTCTCATCCCTACCATAAGGACTCCAATTTTCTTTGATTTCGGTAACCTTGTGATTTTTAATTTCAGGCATATCAGCAGTCGATTTAATTTTCCAAGGTGCTGAACCGTTTGCAATATATCCGTCTGTCAATAATATTACCGGAGTCATATGTTCCAAAGCAAGACGAGCAGCTTCATAAGCAAAATTAAAGCAATTGGCAGGCGTACTTGCTGCAATTACAATTACTGGACTTTCACCATTTCTTCCATACATTGCTTGCATTAAATCCGATTGTTCTGTTTTTGTTGGCAATCCTGTTGAAGGCCCGCCACGCTGCACATTGATAATAACCAAAGGTAGTTCAACCATCATGGCCAAACCTATTGCCTCGCCTTTTAAAGCCAATCCTGGCCCTGAAGTTGTTGTAACAGCTAAATCACCTGCAAATGCAGCACCTATGGCTGAGGTAATTCCAGCTATTTCGTCTTCTGCCTGAAAAGCTTTTACGCCAAAATGTTTATGTTTTACCAATTCATGTAAAATATCGGTAGCTGGGGTAATAGGGTAAGAGCCTAAAAACAGTTCTAAACCAGATTTCTCTGCAGCCGCCAACAATCCCCATGCGGTAGCGGTATTTCCACCGATAATTCTATATTTTCCCGGTATCATTTTAGCAGGGGAAATGGTATAGGCATTGGGAATTAATTCTAAAGTTTCGGCAAAATAATATCCGGCATTTAATACTTTCGTATTTGCTTCAACTAAATGTTGCTCTCCTTTAAATTTTTTATTGAAAAAATCAATAGTATAATCTTTTGGACGGTTATACATCCAATAAACCATTCCTAAAGAAAACATGTTTTTGCTTCGGGTAATCGATTTATTGTCCAATCCTTCCACATCTTTCAAGGCTTCTTTGGTCATAGTGGTCATGTCAACCTGAATAACCCGGTAGTTTTCTAAACTCCCATCTTCTAGCGGATTGGTTTTATATTCTGCTTTATCTAAGTTCTTCTTTGTAAAGGAATCCGTATCCACAATAATCGTATGGCCCGGCTTTACTGAATATAAATTGGTTTTTAAGGCAGCAGGGTTCATTGCAACCAACAAATCCACATTATCTCCCGGTGTGCTAATTTCTACGCTTCCTATGTGTACCTGGAATCCGGAAACACCGTATAAACTTCCTTGAGGCGCTCTAATTTCAGAGGGGTAATTTGGGAAGGTTGCGATATCATTACCAAACATTGCCGAGGTGTCTGTAAACTGAGTCCCAGTTAACTGCATTCCGTCTCCAGAATCCCCAACAAACCTGACAACTACTGCTTCCAGCACCTCAGGTTGAAGAATTGTTTTAGTTGTAATCATAATTAATATAAATTAAGAAAAATTGTTTAAATTTATTGAAAATTATTTAAAATTATTGTAAGTTGAACTTAAAGCCTCAAAGGTAAGTTTACTTTTTTAAAGAGGAAATGATTTTTATCACATAGATTTGTATAAATTTATATAATTTTGTAGAATAATTAAATAATAAAAATTACAAATCATGGCTATTAGAATAACAGACGAATGCATTAATTGTGATGCATGTATTTCAGAATGTCCAAATAATGCTATATACGAACCAGATGGAGATTGGGCATATTTAGATGGAACTTCCTTAAAAGGTATGGTAACTTTGCCTAATGGTAAACAAGTTGATGCCGATAAAAGAAATGAACCATTATCTGATGAATTTTATTTTATTGTAACTGATAAATGTACAGAGTGTAAAGGTTTTCATGACGAACCACAATGTGCTTCAGTTTGTCCAGTAGATTGTTGTATTCTAGATGAAGACCATGTAGAAACTGAAGAGCAATTATTGGGAAAAAAAGCATGGATGCACGGAGAATAATTTCTTCAAAATTCATAAAAAAGCATCGTGAAAACGGTGCTTTTTTAGTTTATATTTTTTCCCGACCTCACAAATGCTTGAGCTTGCGAAAGCCTTTATCTCCCTTCCCTTCGGGAAGGGCCGGGGATGGGAGAATTTAATCGTTCAGTTTTAATACAGCCATAAATGCTTCTTGCGGAATTTCAACATTTCCCACTTGGCGCATACGTTTTTTACCTTTCTTTTGTTTTTCCAAAAGTTTTCGTTTACGAGAAATATCACCACCATAACATTTTGCAGTAACATCTTTTCTAAGCGCTTTTACGGTTTCACGCGAAATAATTTTAGCGCCTATCGCTGCCTGAATCGGAATGTCAAATTGTTGGCGAGGTATTAACTGTCGAAGTTTTTCACACATTTTTTTACCGATATGATATGCACTGTCTGTATGAATTAAGGAAGATAATGCATCTACAACAGTGCCATTCAATAAAATATCAAGCCTCACCAATTTTGAAGTTCTCATGCCAATAGGATGATAATCAAAAGAGGCGTATCCTTTAGAAACCGTTTTTAATCGGTCGTAAAAATCAAAAACTATTTCAGCCAAGGGCATTTCAAAAGTAAGTTCAACACGCTCAGGTGTTAAATAAGTCTGATTGGTGATTTGTCCGCGTTTTTCAATGCACAAACTCATCACCTGACCAATAAAATCGGATTTGGTAATAATGCTGGCTTTAATATAAGGTTCTTCAACCCGGTTTAATTTTGATGGTTCGGGCAAATCGGTCGGATTGTTCACTAAAATAGGAACTTCCGGGCTTTTATTGCTAAAAGCGTGGTACGATACGTTTGGCACGGTGGTAATTACCGTCATATCAAATTCGCGTTCCAACCTTTCCTGGATAATTTCCAAATGGAGCATACCTAAGAATCCGCATCGAAAACCAAATCCCAATGCAGCGGAACTTTCAGGCACAAACACTAAAGACGCATCATTTAATTGCAATTTTTCCATAGAAGATCGAAGTTCTTCATATTCATCGGTATCAACCGGATAAATACCTGCAAAAACCATTGGTTTCACATCTTCAAAACCATCAATTCTACTTTGGGTTGGATTTAAGGCATCGGTGATGGTATCACCAACTTTAATTTCAACAGCAGTTTTTACACCGGTAATTAAGTAACCCACATCACCTGCTTTTACGCTTTGTTTTGCTACTTGCGTTAATTTTAAAGTCCCAACTTCATCGGCATAGTATTCGTTTTTGGTTGCCATGAATTTAATGCGCTGTCCTTTTTTAATTTCTCCGTTAAAAACCCTGAAATAAGTTTCCACGCCGCGGTATGAATTGTAAACTGAGTCAAAAATTAATGCCTGTAGTGGTGCGTTCACATCGCCTTTTGGGGCAGGAATTTTTTCAATAATGGCTTTTAAAATATTTTCAATGCCAAAACCCGATTTACCGCTTGCATGAATCACGTCTTCAGGATCACAACCCAGTAAGTCAACAATATCATCGGTAACTTCTTCTGGATTGGCACTAGGCAAATCGACTTTGTTTAATATCGGAATTATTTCTAAATCGTGTTCTAAAGCCAAATATAAATTGGAAATTGTTTGTGCCTGAATGCTTTGAGCGGCATCAACAATGAGCAAAGCGCCTTCACAGGCAGCAATTGACCGGGAAACTTCGTAAGAAAAATCTACGTGGCCCGGTGTGTCAATTAAATTTAAGATATAATTTTCGCCTTCATACCTATATTCCATTTGGATGGCGTGGCTTTTTATCGTAATGCCTCGTTCGCGCTCCAAATCCATGCTGTCTAGCAATTGCGCTTGTTCTTCACGCGCCGTGGTGGTTCCGGTAAAACTTAATAACCTGTCGGCTAGCGTACTTTTCCCGTGGTCAATATGTGCAATGATGCAAAAATTTCGAATGTTTTTCATACGTCGTATTCCTTTCTCTTTAATTTGCGCAAATATAACGAAATAAGGGTTTAAAAATACACAAGTTTAAATGTTTGCAATTCTGCCCGGTCGGCAATAAATAAATTTTAATTATTTGGCGGGCGTTTCCCCGCCAGCTGGCGGGGTCAGGCTATCGCTACTCGCTTCCCGTAAAAACGGGAGAGCTCAAACAGGCCGCTCTAACCTTAACGCAAATCCAACTAATAATTGAAAAACAGTACTATTAGATTTCACAAAACCCGATATCTGCTACTCAACCCAGTCGGCAATAAATAAATTGGTATCGCTGGTTCCGTTGTTATTTCTGTTGGATGAAAAAACAATTTTCTTTCCATCGGGTGAAAACATCGGAAAAGCATCAAAAACAGTGTCGTAAGTAATCTGTTCCAAGCCGGTTCCATCCACATTTATCATAAATAAATTGAAGCTATGTTTCGTTTTATGGTTGGAAGAAAATATAACTTTTTTACCTGACGGGTGAAAAAACGGTGCCCAGTTGGCATTGCCTAAATCGGTAATTTTTGTTAATTCGCTACCGTCAACATTGCAGGTATACAATTCCATATTTGTTGGTTGCACCAATCCTTCAGCCAATAAATCTTTGTATTCTTTTATCTCTTCTTCTGTTTTCGGACGCGAGGAACGGAATATTAATTTTGTGCCATCGGGTGAAAAGAAAGCACCGCCGTCGTAGCCCAATTCAAAAGTCACCTGCTTTACATCGGATCCATCAATATTCATAGTAAATAACTCCAAATCGCCAGTTCTTGTTGAGGTGAACACAATTTTATCGCCTTTTGGCGATACGGTTGGTTCGGCATCATAACCTGGTTCAAAAGTTAGTTGCTTTAACTGATTTCCTTTGGTGTCGGCCACAAAAATATCGAAACCTTCATAAACCGGCCAGATATATTTATTGCCATAATCTTCTTTATTTGGAACGGGCGGACAAGCTTTATCGGCCAAATGGGTGGAAGAATATACAATGGTGGAATCTCCCGGCAAAAAATAACTGCAGGTGGTTCTACCTTCTCCCGTGCTTATCATTTGCGCAATTTGTCCCTTGCTTAAATCATCATTAATATTCATAGTGAATATTTGGTCGCACCCCAACCCCCAAGCTTTCGTATTAGCTTGAAAAGTAAGTTTGGTATTGTCGAAACTCCAATAAGCTTCGGCATTGTCGCCGCCAAAAGTGAGTTGTTTTATATTTTTTAAATGTTTTTCCTGCGGATAATGGATGGTGTTCACAATTTTTGTGGCGCCCGATTTTCCGTCGTAAGCAGTTTTATGTTGGGATGATTTACAGCCTACAAACAGGGCTGATAAAAATAGGATGGTCAATTTTAATTTCATGAGTCTTGTTTTAGGAATTCAAAAATACAATTTATCTTTAAATTAATAAAAGCATTATTGTAGTTGTTCTTCGAATTTTCTTTTAAATTGAGTTGGTTAAAAAATTATAAATATTTGGCTATAATCTACTATTTACATATAATAAATAGAATATAATCTACTATTTATATAAAAAAATGAGATTGGATGATTTAACACTGTTCTTAAATCAGAGATTTTTTTGCTGGCTTCAAGTTATTTATTATTGATTTGCCTAGCAACAATCAATTTAAATTATCCAATGAAATAATTAACTGAAACAAGTTCAAAACAATAATTTTATACTTCTTGAAAATTGTGTAATTTTGCACACTTAAATTTTTGATATTGATAAAGATAGGAGACATAGAATTGTGCGATTTTCCGTTGTTGCTGGCGCCGATGGAAGATGTGAGCGACCCGCCATTTAGGGCTTTGTGTAAAGAACAGGGCGCAGATGTGGTTTATACCGAGTTTATTTCTTCGGAAGGATTGATACGTGATGCGGCAAAAAGCAGGAAAAAACTGGATATTTACGAAAAAGAACGTCCGGTTGGCATCCAAATATTTGGCGCAAATTTAGATTCTATGTTAAAAACGGTGGAGATTGTTGAACAATCGAATCCCGATATTATCGACATCAATTTTGGCTGTCCGGTAAAAAAGGTGGTTTGCAAAGGCGCAGGAGCGGGCATTTTAAAAGATATTGATTTAATGGTGAAATTAACCGAAGCCATGGCAAAACACACCAATTTACCCATCACCGTTAAAACCCGTTTGGGTTGGGACGAAAATTCCATAAGAATTGTCGAAGTGGCTGAGCGTTTGCAGGATGTTGGCTGTAAAGCAATTTCAATTCACGGACGCACACGCGCCCAAATGTATAAAGGCGAGGCCGACTGGAGCCATATTGCCGCAGTAAAAAACAATCCGAGAATGCACATTCCCATTTTTGGAAACGGCGACGTAAATTCACCCGAACGCGCTATGGAAATGCGCGATAAATTTGGATTGGACGGCGCTATGATTGGCCGTGCCAGCATTGGGAATCCGTGGTTTTTTAAACAGGTGAAACACTTTTTTGAAACTGGCGAACATTTGCCAAATATCACAATTGCTGATCGTGTTGAAATGGCTCGCCGACATTTACAAATGGAAATAGACTGGAAAGGCGTTGAAATTGTGGGCGTTATGGAAACCCGCCGTCATTACACCAACTATTTTAAAGGCATTCCCGATTTTAAAGAATACCGCATGAAAATGGTAACCTCAGATTCGGCACAAGATGTTTATGATGTTTTTGAGGAAGTACTTCAGAAGTTTGCCTGAAGTTGTTTGAGTTGAAATAGACAAAAGTGGTCAACACTATTCAGGGAAGTACATGCCTAAAGCCTAAAGCTGAAAAGTTAAATATTAAAGGCCAAATAAACGATTACACGCATAAACGATTCAACAACAATTACTCCACCAATTTCATTGAAATTCTGCTGCTGGCAATTTTCGAGGCCATCAAACCCAAAACAAGAATGGTCACAAGTACCGTTAAAACATTAAAATAAGTAAACTCTACAGGGTAAGCCAAATGTTGGGTTATCATAAATAAGCTATATTTTTTCTGAAGCAACACTAAAATTATGCCGGCTGATAATCCAACCGCAAGTCCGAAAAGTGTCAATAAAAATCCCTGAAAAATAAAAATACGCTTAATTTCTTTGATGGAAGCCCCTAAATTATACAATGTTTTAAGGTTGTCCCTTTTGTCTAAAATCATCATAATAATGGCGCCAATCACATTGAACAAAGCGATAATTAAAATCAGCGTAAATATTAAGTAGGATGCCAGATTTTCTGTATTCAGCATTTTATAAAACACTGCATTTAACTGCTCACGGGTTTCAACTTTAAATCTGGGTCCTAAATTGTTTTTGAGTTGCTCAATAATTTTCGCCCGGTCTTTGCTGTTTTTAACTTTTAGTTCAATGCCAGAGATTTGTGTCGGTTTGTAATTCAGCAATTCCTGGGCCAATTCCAAGGAAATAAACACGAATTTTTTGTCAATCTCATCGGTCAATGCAAAAACGCCTATAGGTGTGGTGTTAATTTTTGTAAAAGCGTTGGCAGGATTGGTAATGTAGCCGCTTCCCGGTTTTGGGACGTAAATTTTTAAGGGTTCCAAAAAATCGTAAACCCCAATAGACAACAGGTTTGAAATTCCGTTGCCAACAACTGCTCCAGAAGGAAGGTTTTCATCGAGCCAGGTGCCGGCATAAACCGTGGTGTCCATGCGGTTCACTTTTGCATAATTCAGGTCAACGCCTTTTATATAGGCAATGTGTGTTTTTTCATTAAAATCGAAAAAAGCGCGTTCTTCAATTACTTTTGCGTAGGAAGCGATGCCATTTTGATTGTTGATATGCGATTCAATCTTAGCATCAAAATCAAACGATTTCCCTTTTACGGCGGTAATTTTAATATCGGGATCGGAAGTGTTTAAAAACCCGATGCTAAAAGTTCGCAATCCAGAAAATCCCGAAAGCACGATAAACAAAGCCAAAGTCCCAATAATCACCCCAACAGCTGCAATAAAAGTGATAATATTTATGGTGTTGTTGCTGCTTTTTGAAAATAAATATCGCTTGGCTATGTATAAGGAAAAATTCAAATTATCGCTTTTTGCGTTGGTCTAAAATATCAGGATTTTTAATCGGATTTTCCTGTTTGCCTTTTAAAGCATTGTCAATATTTTCAATATAATCCAAACTATCATCCATATAAAAAAAGAGTTCGGGCATTCTTCTGAGCTGTTCCTTGGTTCGTCTTGCCATTTCATAGCGAATGGTGGCCGTATTTTCATGAAGACCTTTTAGAATGAGGTCTCTTTTATCCTGTGGAAAAACGCTGACATACACTTTCGCATTCGATAAATCGGAAGTGACGAGCACTTTGGTAACAGAAATAATAATCCCTTTCATTCCATCCTGTGCGGCGTGTTGCAAAACATCGGCAAGATCTTTTTGTAAAACACCTGCAATTTTTTTTTGTCTGTTTGTTTCCATACTGCAAAAATAGTATTTAAATATACATAAATTCCGTTTTTGTATTTGATTGTTTAGGAAACATTGGCTTAATTCTAATAGATACAGCAATTTATAGCGAGTTATTTTGGGGCTGCCTGACTTTTTGGTGGGCGTTCCCCCGCCGAAAAGGCGGGGTCGGGCTTTTCGTTCCAAACTTTTTTCTTCGCCAAAAGGCGAATCAAAAAGGTTTTCCACTTCAATCCCTAACGCAAATTGATTTATGTCCCGATAGATCGGGCTTAAGATTTACGATTTTAGAAGAAATCTTTAGATTCTGGATTTGGTTTTTAGTAATTTACTTGCTTTTTATCATAGAATATGCAAGATGATTTATGAAATTAGAATTTAAAAGACTTAAAACTTTTTAGCGCGCTTTGCGGTTTTTATTTGCGGAATTTGCGGTTAAATCTTTTGGTTCGGAGTTTTTTTATAATTTCTTCTTGCTTTTTATCATAGAATACGCAAATTGATTTACGTCCCGATAGCTCGGGATTAGGAATTTTGTCTGGCGCAATCAAATGTTAACCAAAACAAAATTGTGATTTGCGGTTAAATTATAGATTTGCCAATAATTAATTTATTGTGATTTAAACCTTTGTGAACCTTTGTGTTTTTTCTTTGTGAATCTCTGTGCAATAGCTTCTAATTGCGCGGAGTTTCTCGGAGAGCCCCCAAGTTGCACAAAGAAGATTTTAGCCATCTGGCGAACCTAGCGTAAAACCTTGCCCTTTGCGTATTTTCTTTGCGTTTATTTAGTGGTTAAATGCAAATTTCGATTGTTTGGAATTACGATTTGTCGATTTATGATTTTAAGTTACCTTTAACCTTCAAACTGAATAAAACCCATGAATAAAATTGAACACATTGGCATCGCCGTAAAAGACCTGGAAAAATCGAATGAAATATTTGCGGCGCTTTTTGGAAAACCGCATTACAAAACCGAAGAAGTTAAAAGCGAAGGCGTAAAAACTTCTTTTTTTCAGGTGGGTTCAAACAAGGTTGAATTGCTGGAAGGCACCAACGAAAATAGCCCGATTTCAAAATTTATTGAAAAAAAGGGGGAAGGCGTTCACCATATCGCTTTTGCCGTCGATGATATTTTAAGCGAAGTGACGCGATTAAAAAAAGAAGGATTTGTAGTTTTAAACGAGATTCCCAAAAAAGGGGCCGACAATAAATTGGTTGTTTTTTTGCACCCAAAATCCACCAATGGCGTTTTAATTGAATTGTGCCAGGAAATGACATAGGGAATTTTGTTTGGAGATAAGTGTAGCGCTGGCTTGGTGAGCCAAAAGTTCCCACTTCGATAATTGCTATTGGTCGTTCGCCATTTTGTCAATACTGCTTGAAATTCATTTTAAAATTCGTAAAAACGAGAACAGGAAGATTTAAAACTAAACCGGAACCGCCTAATTCTTTCGCGTACATAAAACTATCAGAATTATCCAAGAAAGTTCCATCATTTTATAAATGCACAGTAAGTGCGACAAAAGAGCCAATTCCAATAAACAACCAGAGCAGCACCCCTAAAGCAAAACTTTTTAAACCTGCATTTTTGGCTTCTTTTAAGGAGATATTGGAACCAATAAGGAAAAGCGCAATGACCATTCCTTTTTCACCTAACCAGCTAAGATGCCCAAACACATTTTGTCCACTTGGAAAAAGATAGGCAATGACAATGCTTATTATAAAAAGTCCTATAAACCACGGAATTTTTATTTTTCCATTTGATTTATCTTTTTGGGCCAACGCAATTGCTATTGATAAGGGAATAATCCATAAGGCACGGATTAACTTTACTGTTGTCGCAATTTCAAGGGCTTTGGGTCCATAAGTTGCTCCCGCCCCAACAACAGAACTGGTGTCGTGTATAGCGATAGCGGCCCAGGTACCAAATGTTTCTTGGCTAAGGTTAAAATAATGTCCTATGATAGGAAAAATAACAAGCGCAATCGCATTTAAGATAAAAATTACCACCAAGGAAAATGAGATTTGGGAGCTCTTGGGGTTTAATACGGAAGATACCGCCGCAATGGCGCTACCGCCGCAAATTGCAGTGCCTGCTGAAATGAGCGTGCCTGTTTTAGCATCGACACCAAGAAGTTTTGTTAATAGAAATCCAACGCCCATAACCAATATTACGGAGATTGCAGTATCAACAAAACCGGTTTTTGAGGCACTCACTACCTGGGCAAGGTTCATGCCAAAACCCATCAATACGATTGAAGCTTGCAAAGAAAACGAGGTGTATTTTGTGATTTTATTGTATTTTAGTCCGAGTACTGATAAGAATAAACCTATAAATAATGCTATAACAGGTGAAATAAATGGCAAAAAGCATAAAAGTATCACTACCCCATAAATAATGCTGATTTGCTTTTGATTTAGATTCATATTTTTATCCCTTAAAATTTAGGACAAAATTACCACTACATTATAATCAAAACAAATACAAAATATTTATATACGATAACTAAAAGTTATACTTGAAGAGAAATTCAGCAAACAATTTTGAAGATAAGGCCTCATGCCCTTGCCGATAGGCTATCCTAAATTTACGATTGAACTGAATGCCTTTTATAGTGATTTTTGTAATCTGTTTTAACAATAGCTCCTTTTCGATCGATTTTTCCGAAACAAGGGCAATACCGTCAAAATCACACAGGAAATTTTTTATTGCCTCTGTGCCGCCCAAATGGATTAGGATATTGAGATTGTCGAACTTGATGTTATTTTTTAGAAGTTGTTTTTGAATGACTTCGAGTGTACCCGAACCTTTTTCGCGAAGGACAATAGGTATTCGCTGAAAATCAATTAAAGAGATAGATTTTAGTTTTGCATAAACACTTTGGCTTCCGGTTACCGCAACAATTTCGTCGTCTAAAAAATCAACGTATTTTATATTTAATTGGGAGGAATCATTTTCCACCAATGCAATTTCGATTTCATTCTCCAGCAACTTTTGCTCCATTTCAAAGGAGTTGCCATTAAAAAGAAATAATTCTATCTTAGGATAGCGTTTGTGAAATGCGGCAATTACTTTTGGAATAAGGTATTGCGCTATGGTTGAACTTGCCCCAATCCGAAGTGTGCCCTTAAAGGTATCATTCATCCTTCCCAGTTCTAATTCCAGTTCCTCGTATTGTTGCATAATTTTTTTAAAATAACCATAGGTCATTTTTCCCGCTTTTGTCAAATAAACTTTATTGCCTTTTCTTTCGAAAAGTGTGGAGTTTAGTTTGCTTTCTAATTCTTTTATGTGTTTTGTAACGGCGGGTTGGCTAATAAATAATTCATCAGCGGCTTTTGAAAAGCTAAGGTTTTCTGCTACCGCCAAAAAAACTTTATCCCTATAATCCATGCTGCATTTTTGTTTTTTTGAACTGCTTTCTTTGCCCTGTTATTTTAGTATATTAGTGTCAGCTTCTTGTTTTTCTATCGCAAGACTGAATTTTTCATGTCAAACGCCAATTCAATATAGGTATTGTTATTAAATTCGAATTCATCTATTATTTCCCAACCCAATTTTTTTGTGTGAGCCTTTTCAGAAATCACATTGACTTTATTTATAAATGTAATAGAGATTGGGTATTTTTTTAAAAATTCGATTCTCATTTCCTCAAAAACCAAGTTTAACAGCCCTTTTCCCCTGTAATTTTTATCGATACAAACCGGCCCATATTGAAAACTATTCTCTGTTGTAATTTTGTGATCTTTAAAGGACAATTTTGAAAAACGGGAGACCATAAAATTAAATATTTCCCATTGCCCAAAATATTTCCAACTTCCGGCAAAGGCATAGGCAACAATTTCACCCTGCTCATTTTCTGCCACAAATATGCCATTTTGTTTAATTATTTCTTCAATTTGATTGACGGTAAATGGTGTGGTCACAAAACCATTTTTCCGCTCAATCTCATTTAAGTTACCATATAAATTTTTTTCTTGAAGGGATAAAATTCCGCCAATATCATTCTTATTTCCAATTCTGGTTTTTATCATTATTATATTTTTTCAAATGTTGAACAACGTGTTTATAGGATTTTTCCGCCGCAGCAATATTTTTATGAATGTTTGTCGGTTTGCGCCAAATCAAATTTAAGCATAAATTATACACGGTGTGCCTGTTGCATAAATATCTTCAAATCTATAGAAAATATTTACAAAAATGATAAGGGCAGTACCTTCAATGTCAAATTAATTGCTGCTTAAATTTAGTTTTCATCAATCTAACTTTACTTTTGTTAAACAGTTTTGAATCATTACTATTGCTTCATCAATTATTTCTTTTTTTGTCCTAAAAGCTAAAATTGCGATTCGGATCACAAAACGATTATCGATGATTGAAGAGCTTAAGAAAACAGTGCCATCCGCATGTATTTCATCCATCAGTTGCCTGTTTTTTTTATCAGCGTCTGTTTCAAAAGGATACCAAAAATAACTGACAGACAAATCTGGTTCTGGACCAAGGCAGAAACCGAGGTCAGCCAATTTATTTCTAAAATAATTAACCAACAACAATTTTTCTTCAAGACATGCGATAAAAGGTTCTATGCCATGAATTTGTAAAGGCAACCATACCCGAAGGCCTCTGAAATGTTTGGTCAGCTCTGGCGAAACATTCGCCGGACTTTTAAGCATTTCTTCACTTGCGCCGTCTTGCATATAATTGGCCGTATAATAATTTGAATGTAAAACAGCGGCACTGTCTTTTATCAATACCGCTCCAACGCCATAGGGAAGAAACAGGCCTTTATGCGGATCAATAATCATAGAATCAGCTTTTTCGATACCTTTAAAAAGTGCCTTTTTTGAAGTCATGATAAAAAATCCGCCATAAGCAGCATCTACATGAAACCACATGTTGTGTTTTTTTGCTATCGTTCCAATTTCATTTAAAGGATCTATGGTGCCTGTATCCGTAGTGCCGGCTGTCGCCACCACTAAAAAAGGCTGAAGACCTGCCGAAATATCCTTTTCAATAAGTTCTTCTAAGGAATCTGTTTTAATTTTGTGATTTATATCTATGGAAACATAGCGAATAATAACATCTTCCAAACCAATAATTCGCAATGCTTTTTGGGTTGAATGATGAACTTGCTCACTTAAATAAACAACATTTTTCCGAATGGATTCATTCTTAACCTTATGCTTATCTCTTGCGGCAGTAAAGGCAATAAGAGTTGATATTGAGCCCCCGGAAGACAAACATCCAACCGAGTTGTTTGGAAATGAAAATACTGTTTTAAGCCAATTTACTACTTCATTTTCTATAGTTGCCGCGCCCGGAGAAGCATAATGCACACTGGCATACGGATTGGTAACTGCGGCAATGAAATCTGCTAGTGCAGCGGTAAAAACACCGCCTCCCGGAATATATCCCAAGTGTTTTCCCGATGCGGCATTAATACCGGTTTCGGCCACTTCTTTTTGGTACAATTCAAGAAGCGTATTTAGCGATCTTTTTTGATTCGTAATTTCTAAGGAAGCAGCATCTTTGTCATTAAAAGCTTTGACAGTATCAAGTCCCGCAATAAATTGATTGGCATAATCTGTAACGCTTTTAATCATTTCTAGGCGCTCCGGTTCTTGGGTATTAAGTTGCTGACTGGTCTTGTTTAGTTCATTTAATTTTAAAATGATATCTTCTGAATCCATAAAATATTTTTTAACGATTGGCGTCTAAAAAGGAGTTAAATTTAAACTCAAAAACGATTAATATCTGTTTCCTTTAATCTAAAGGCATTCTTGTAGTAATGGCTATTCTGTTCCAGCCATTTATTGCAACCACAGCCATAATAACTGCAGCCATTTCGTTTTGGGTTAAATGAGCCGCGGCATTCTTATAAATAGCATCAGGCACCTGCCCATTTGTAAGTGATGTCATCGCTTCTGTTAGGGCTAAAACAGCTCTTTCTTTTTCGGAATAAAGATTTGTTTCTCTCCAAGCATCTAATAAAAACAGTCGTTGTGCTGTTTCACCAATTGCCATGGCATCACGTGTATGCATATTAATGCAAAAAGCGCATCCGTTAATTTGTGAAGCTCTTGTTTTAATTAGCTCATAAAGTGTTTTATCTAGGCCGCTTTGGGCAAGGTATTTCTCCAATCCTATCATTGCTTCGTAGGCTTTAGGATCTACTTCTGATAAATTTATTCTATTTTCCATATTCTTGGTTAAAATTGCCATAACATCATGGCTTTTGATAAGCGTAAAATGCCTGTGGTTTGTTTGGTTAACAGTAACAGTATTTTCAAACTGTTTTGCTGCTATTGTTTAATAATCATTTTACATATTTTTTCTGCTATTTCTTTCTTTTTGTATAATTCGTGATCTTCATTTTTATAAATCTTCGCTTTTAACCCAAGTTTTCTAAACCAGTTATTATCGGGTTTATTTGCGTCCTCTTCCCCATAAATTAATTCAATCGCATCGAGTGGTTTTTGCGTTTCAAACCTCAATCTTGTTGAGGAAATCACTATTAAGCGTTGTGTTTTTAAACCAGAATTACAAGCTTTCCAAGCAATATATCCACCGATGCTAAATCCTAAAACGATGCTGTTTTCTTTTTCTTCTTTCAGCATATTTTTAACAGCTTTTGTAATTCCGCCATCAACAAACTGATTGTGTAATTTTTCTTCTGAATATTCACTTTTATCAATATCTCCTAAAACGCAACTGTCATAATATTTCACTTCATAGTAATCTTCTAGAATTGATGTGTAGTAGGTGCTCCAATCTGATTTTCCTTTACCCCATATGTCGGAAAGTATAATTAATCTTTGTTTATTGGATTTATTCATGATGGCTTAAAGCAAGAAAAGTTGCGGGTTTACAAACCCAATTTTACGATGTGTAAATTTAATATATTCTTGTTATAAAAACATTTGAATTTGCTGTTATTTTGGCTATTATTTTATAAATATTGTTAGTATTTCAATTTTCTACTTCAAGACTGAATTCTTCATGTCAAAGGCCAATCCAATATAGGTGTTGTTATTAAATTCAAATTCATCAATTATTTCCCAACCCAATTTTTTTGTGTGAGCCTTCTCAGAAATTACATTGATTTTATTTATAAATGTGATAGAAATTGGATATTTTTTTAAAAACTCGATTCTCATTTCCTCAAATATCAAGTTTAACAGACCTTTTCCTCTATATTTTTTATCGATGCAAACCGGTCCGTATTGAAAACTATTCTCTGTTGTAATTTTGTTATTTTTAAAAGACAATTTTGGAAAACGAGAGACCATAAAATTAAAAATTTCCCATTGCCCGAAATATTTCCAACTTCCGGCAAAGGCATAGGCAATAATTTCACCTTTCTCATTTTCTGCTACAAATATTCCATTTTGTTTAATTATTTCTTCAATTTGATTTACTGTAAAGGGAGTAGTTACAAAACCATTTTTACGTTCTATTTCATTTAAGTTACTATATAGATTTTTTTCTTGAAGTAACAAAATTCCGTCTATATCATTCTTATTTCCTATTCTGGTTTTTATCATTATTATATTTTTTAAAATGTCTCACAGTGGTTAGGTGATGAGAAGTTGTATGGTCTAATATTAAACTTTATAAGCACAAATCAATAGAAAACTCGCTAGGATTTTCACATTTAGGCAAGAATAAGCAATTTCTTATGGCCATTATTGTTGGTGGTTGGAAAAAACGGTCAAATTGACCACCTAATTTCGGAGCAAATTGACCATCAGTTTCGGAGCAAACTGACCACCACTTTCCAATTCAAAATGACCACCAGTTTCGGAGCAAACTGACCACCAAAAAACTACTGTTTTTTTCATGTTGTTAGGCCATAAATTCGTTTAAAAAAACACGAATTATGGCAAATAAATTAACAGACATGAGTAAAATTAGAAAAGTAATTAAATTCCATTGCAACGGAAAGAGTAAGATGTTCATAAGCAAATACTTATCCCTTTCCAGAAATACGGTAAAGAAATATATTTCTTTATTTGAGGTGCTGGGATTAAGTCTAGAAGTTATCAATCAAAAAACGGATGCGGAACTTGAAATGTTGTTTTCACACAATGTGGTAGAAGCAATCCCTTTAAAATTGCAAAAGCTTTATGATTTTTTTCCACAAATGGAACGGGAACTGAAAAAAGTTGGAGTCACCATAGGCCATTTATGGGAGCGTTACATTGCAGAAAATCCTGATGGATTCCAGAGTTCACAATTTAGGCATCATTACAAGGTATGGGGCAATAAGGTCAATCCGGTAATGCATATGAATCACAAAGCTGGTGATAAAATGTATGTGGATTATGCGGGAAAAACACTCTGCATTATTGATAAAGACACAGGAGAAATCAAAGACGTACAGTTTTTTGTTGCCATCTTAGGGGCAAGCCAATACACTTATGCAGAAGCTTCAATGAGCCAGCAAAAAGAAGATTTTGTAACATCGGTAGAGAATGCAATGTGTTTTTTTGAAGGAACTCCTGCTGCGATTGTTCCAGATAATTTAAAGTCTGCGGTAATTAAAAGCAGTCGTTTTGAACCTACAATCAATGAAACTTTAGCGGACTTAGCAGAACATTACGAAACCACTATCTTGCCTGCCAGGGCATATAAACCAAGGGATAAATCATTAGTTGAAGGCGCTGTAAAGATATTGTACAGGAGAATTTATGTGAATTTAAAAGACGAAAAATTCTTTGATCTTGATGAGCTGAACCAGCAGATATGGGATTTACTTGACGCCCATAACAACCGAAAACTCACAGGGCGCCCTTACTCTCGTTATGAGCTGTTTTTAGAAGATGAAAAAGAAAAACTACGTGCATTGCCACAAGAACGCTTTGAAATTAAATACCAATCCTTTGCAACGATAATGCAAAATGGACACGTTCAATTAAGTCAAGACAAAAATTATTACAGTGTTCCGTATCAATATGTAAAGAAAAAAGCGAAGCTATTGTATACAAAATCAACAGTTGAAATATACCACAAATACAATCGTATAGCTACCCATACAAGGAATTATAAACCTTATGTCTATACCACAACCCCAGAGCATTTAGCAAGTACACATCAATTTGTGGCCCAGTGGAGTGCTTCTCGTTTCATTGAATGGGGAAATAGTATTGATGCATCAGTGGGAGCATATATCATAAAAATAATTGAAAGCAGAAACCACCCAGAACAAGCCTATAAAAGTTGCTTGGGAATACTCTCTTATGAAAAAAAGGTCTCCAAAGAACGATTAATAAATGCGTGCAAACGAGCACTTGATTATAAAATTTACAACTTTAAAACTATCCAAAACATTTTAGAAAACAACTTGGACAGCATTGATTTTGAAGACGAACAAGAACAAGGACAAGAGCTTCCTAAGCACGGAAACATAAGAGGAAAACATTATTTTAACTAAATTTAAATCCAATAAAAATGAATGAATCCACAGTAACAAAAATGAAACAAATGAAGCTTTATGGAATGCATAATGCTTTTAAAACCGCCATTGAAAGCGGTAAAACGGACCATTACACGCTCGATCAGTTTGTGTCGATGATTATCGATGCAGAATGGGATGAAAGGCGTAACAGGCGCATTGAAAGAAGTATCAAGAACGCCAAGTTCCATTACAAGTCAAACATCGAAAACATTAGTTTTGATGAATCCCGCAATCTGGAAAGAAACTTGGTGTTGCGCCTTGCAGAATGTGAGTTTGTAGAAAAAAACGAAAACATTTTAATCACAGGAAGCACCGGTGTAGGCAAAAGTTATTTAGGAACCGCATTGGGGTATCAAGCCTGTATCCAAGGTTTTAAAGTAAGCTATTTTAACACCTCAAAATTATTTGCTAAATTAAAAATGGCTAAAGCTGATGGTTCCTACCTTAGGGAACTGGCCAAAATTGAAAGGCAGAATGTTATTATTCTTGATGATTTTGGACTGCAGGCACTTGACAGTCATAACAGAATTACGCTTTTAGAAATCATTGAAGACAGGCACAACAATGGTTCCATAATAGTAACATCACAAATCCCAGTACAGGGGTGGTATGACATAATTGGCGAAAAAACCATAGCAGATGCCATTTTGGATAGGCTCATACATCAATCCCATAGAATTGAATTACACGGAGAATCGATGCGAAAGAAAAAAAGCCTATCAAGGGATAATTTTTAAGTATATTTGAGTATAAATTAACAGATGAAAAAAAGTAGTTTTTAAATGAAAAATGGAGGTGGTCAATTTACTCCGAAATTAGGTGGTCACTTTGAATTGGAATTAGGTGGTCACTTTAAATTGAAATTGGGTGGTCAATATCACTGGAATTTGCACTATCTACCCTAAAACACATTTTATTAACTTTCTTCAAACGGTCCTTAACTTCTATATCTAAACATATAGTTGTTAAATCACTACCTAAAATATATTTCCCCCAATATTCATATTCGTCTAATTTACATTGCAGATTATTCCATTTAAATGAATTATTTTTAATTACTTTTAAATTCCTGTTAATTACTTCATTTTTGTGATATTGAAATAATCCTTGACCTCCTGACCTTTTAATAAATGTTCTTTGTATAATTAATTTTACGTCTTGTCTAAAGAAAGTATCAATTGAATTTAACTTTTCAATAGTACCATCATTCGTAAAAACTACATAATGAATCACTGGTTTTGTCATATAGTTTGTAGATGATTTTTTAAATTTTAAATTAATTGCAATATTTAGAAATTTCATCATAAGCTTTAGATTCTCCTAACTCTCCAGCTTTAGATAGGTCTTTACAACCTAAATCTTTTTCCTTATTTTTTATATATGCTAAACCTCTAACTAAATATGAATTTGAATTTGGGTCGATTTGAATTGCTTTAGTAGCATCATTGATAGCTTCTTTAAAATTACCCATATTTAAGTGAATTTCGGCTCTAGTATCCCAAATATACCACATCGAATTATTCTTTTCTAATGCAATATTCACTAACGGTAAAGCTTCATTATATTTTTTCATTTTTACTAAAGAATAAGCTTTGTTATTGTACACGGTGGCAATATCAGCCATCTTCAGGGGGTAATTTGATTGAAGTTCAAATATTTTATCGTAATCACTTATTGCGCCGTAATTATCATTTAACTCACTTTTAGCCCAACCTCTTAAAAATATAACATCAGTATTATTTTTATCAGATTCTAAATATTTTGAATAGTTATAAATTGCTTTAGAAAAATCTCCTTTTTGATGATATTCATATCCAATTTTGTAATAATTTATTTCCGTATTTGTATTATTGTTTTGATTTTGTTGTGAATTATTATTTTGTTGAGTCGCATTTTGATTTGAAACAAAAGTGTTATATTCAGAAATTACATTTTTTATCGAAATCTCTCGTTGTTTTAAGATATTTGTTGCTCTTGCTAAATCATCATTTTCCATAGATTTCAAAACTGATAATTCCCCATTTAATCGATTGATAAATGTTTGTTCCTTGATTTGAGGTTTTAGTTCAAGTATCCAAGATTGTAATGCATATAAATAATCTTGATTGTGATTGTATCTTTTTTGTAATTCCATTGGAAGTCTAGATAATTCTTCAAAAGATGAAGGGTTATATCTTGCTGGCTGAATAGGTTTTGAATACCTATTTACTTGAGAGTAGCTAATAAATGTAATTGCTAAAAAAAAAGTTAAAAAAAGATTTTTCATATCGTTAAATTTAAAAAGTTGAATTTATAAATTCGTATTGTTTTAGTAAACTATCGTATTTGTAATACCCTTTCATTTTACCATAATTATCGAATACCTCATAACGGCTTAGGAGTTTATTCCATTTTTTTATGAGTTTTTGATTGCCATAATTATCGTATGTTTCGTTTTGATTGAGTAATGTATTATTCTGTTCATAGCTTTGCTGATTTCCATAATTATCATATGTTTCTGTACGATTTTGCAAAGTATTTTTTTTCTCGGTTTTAATCAAATTTCCATAATTATCATAATATTCAATTTGATTTAGTAAGGTGTTTTCTTTTGCATAAGCCACCAGATATCCATAAGAATCAAAAAATTCTGTACGTTGAAGTAAACTATTATATTTTTGGGTGCTCACTTGTCCAATTCCGATTTGTACAATAAAAAGTAAAATCAGTGTTGCTAAAATTAATTTCATTTTTTTCATAGTTTATTTATTTTTTTAAAAGTTAAATATAGGCATATTTGCCTACAAATTAATACTAATACTCTACGAATTTTACCTAGTGGAGTATATAGATGATTCAGCGTTTTTAATTGCCTTTGGTAAGAACCTTAGAAAGCACCGAAAATTAAAGGGTTTTACCCAAGCACAACTTGCCATTGATTTAGGATTTGATATTTCCCAAATAAGCAGGATTGAAAGAGGTATTATTAATACTTCGATTGGAAACATTAATTCCATTGCTAAAGTTTTAAATATTGATTTAAAGGATTTATTTGATTTTTAAATTACACTTTTTATTAATGCTATTTAAATACCATGAATAGAAACATTCTAATTTATTGGACTGAGCAATTTTTTATGTGCATTGTTGTAGCACGTTTTTATTATTTCTTAAATTTTTTTATTTTCACCGAGAATTCCCTCTTTATCAGTACCCAAAAATTCATCCATTCTTAACCATTTTAGTGTTTCAGAACTTGAAAATTCAATTTTTAATTTTGATTCAGACAAGAATGTTTTAACTTCTGGTTTATTGAATAGTTCATTAGGTTTGTAAAATTTATCATTTTTTAAAGAAACATATAATGAATTATTTTTCAGATTATCATAATATCCTTCTTTGTTCTTTTGAATATTTCCAAAATTTAATAAAGAATTATCTTTAATTTCTGATAATTCTGTTTTCCCTTTACCTTTCATCTGAAACTCAATGAATATAGATTCAAATGTTTTCAATCGATGGTCTCTAAAATCTCTCCTAAACTTTTTAAAATCTATTTCTTTCCGTTTATTCAGCTGCAACTTCATATAAAAATCATAGAGCATTATTGATTTTCCAAGTTCTTCGAGTGACAATTGCGTTAGGGAATAACATCGAGCATATTTGCCATTGTCAAATAGAATGTTGGCATCTCCAATAAGTTCAAATGAATTTTCAATTGATAATTCAATTCCTTTTTTTATCTCTGAAATTTTTATATTTTCATCCACACTTTTAAATTTGAAAATACATTTTGTAATAGTTTTATTTATTCAAATCTTGTATATATTGGAAACCACTTTTAGTTAGAGAATGGTATCTGACATTATTCTCTTTCTTTATGTATTCAATGTACCCAAGTTCAACTAAACAACTAACTAATACGTCAGCCTCGACACGATCTTTATATTTGAATATTTTACTTTTTCTCACATAATTATAAGCATCAGATGTAATATCTTGAAGGGTATTTATATTATAATATTTTCCGTTTTCTCTAAAAAAAATTAGAGCTTCATTTTTGAATTCCTTATCTGTCATTATATTTTATCTTTTTTTCGGCAATATGCTACAACGGTCTTATGTAAAAATAGTTGCGGTTTGATTTGCGAGGATTTTCGGTAGGAAAACAGACATAGAAAAACAGCGACGACTTTTGTTTAAGCACTAATTTAGCAATTTTTTATACACGGTGTTGTCAGTAGTTAATTCTTTAGCTTTTATTTTTTCTTTTTCTAAAACAAAATCTAAACATAAAAACTTAATTTTCCCACTGAGTTCTCCTATTTGAATTCCCCAGCGTTTTTCCATAAAATCTAAAAGTCTTATACCTCTCTCGAGTATTTCAATAGCTGTCCATTCACTAAATTTGGTTAACTCATTTTCAGAATAAGATCCAAATCTAAATCCAACCGTATTTGCTGAGTTTGATACTTTATCAGCAAAACATTTGTTTTGAAAACTTGAATTTTTTGGCTGAGAGAGTGGTGGATATATCGGATCAAATTGTGCCAGTGATATCGGTTTGTTAGTGCCAGTGATATCGGTTTGAATTGTGCCACTTTTGTGGTTGATTTAAAAATCATAACGTTTCGATTTGTGCCAGTGATAACGGTTTGAATTGTGCCACTTTTGTGATACAAACAAAATCATAACGTTTCGATTTGTGCCAGTAATAACGGTTTGAATAGTGCCACTTTTGAAAGATCAAGTATAAACTACCTTGTCGCAAAATATAAGCGATATGGCTAACACACTTGATCCGATGGATTTAAAACAAATTATTACATTACAATTAGATGGTTTTAGCAACCGTAAAATAGGTTTTACCTTGGGTATTTCCCGCAATACCGTGAATGCCTATATGACGCTTTTTAGGGCCAGTGACTATTCTTTTAAAGAATTGTTGGCTTTTGACACTGCCGCTTTAGATGCGCTGTTTCCTTCATATTCTACTATTGACAACCAGCGTTATCAGGCGTTAATGCTTTACTTTGAGGGGGTCAATAAGGCCCGGAATCATCCTGGTTTTACTTTTTTATACCACTATCAGGAATATACCCAAACAACAAAAAACCCTTATAGCTACACGCAGTTTATGGAACATTACCGGCGTAAATACGCCAAGGTTAAGGGATCTATGAAACTGGAACATGAAGCCGGAAGCGAACTGTTTATTGATTTTGCCGGCAAGAAGCTTAACATTGTTGACAAACATACCGGTGAGATTATACCTGTTGAGGTATTCGTGGCTATTCTGCCTAACAGCCAGTACACTTATGCAGAGGCCTGTTTGAGCCAGAAACGGGAAGATCTAATCTCCTGCTGCGTTGGCGCCTTAAACTTTTATGGAGGTGTTCCCAAGGCCATTGTATCGGACAACTTAAAATCTGCGGTTACCCGAGCCAGTAAGTATGAGCCTGAGATTAACAGATCCTTTAAAGACTTTGCCAGACACTACAACTGTGTAATCAATCCTGCCCGCAGTTACGCGCCTCAGGATAAAGCATTGGTTGAAAACGCCGTACACCTTGTTTACCAGCGAATTTATTATCCCATCAGGGAAATGACGTTCTTTTCATTGACAGATTTAAACAGGGAAATAAAACGTCTGTTAGACCCATATAACAACTTGCTGTTCCAGCGAAAAGAAGCAAGCCGCAAGGAACTCTTCCAGTCAGTGGAGCGCAGCTATTTAAAACCGCTGCCTTCAACCCCCTATGAATTGAAAGATTACAGAAGAGCCAAGGTGCAGAAAATGGGGTATGTATACTTCTCTCCCGACAAGAGCTATTACAGCGTGCCCTATCGATATATCGGAAAACACACCCTGATTCACTACACCAAAAGTATGGTTGAAGTTTATTATAACCATCAGCGAATAGCCTTGCATACGAGAAACCCCGCCAAAGGAAGTTACAACACCAATGCAGAGCATCTGAGCAGCACGCACAAATTTTATACCGACTGGAGTCCTGAATATTTTAAAAATATGGCGACACCCCATGGGTCATATGTTTTGAGCTGTGTAGAGAAGATATTAACTGCCAGCGATTATCCGGAAGTCGGCTATAAACGGGCTATGGGGTTAATACAGCTCCATAAAGCGTACGGGTCGGAAAGACTCAACAATGCCTGTAAAAGGGCGCTGCAAGCAGACACTTCTTCATATATGCGTATCAAGAACATCCTTAAAAACAACATGGATAAGACTTCTTTATTTTACCAGAATCTTGAGGATGAAAAAACGCATATTCCGGAGCATCAGAATTTAAGAGGCGCCTCTGCCTATCAATAATCATTAATTTTAATCCAATATTATGAACAACAATCAGACAATTGAAAAACTTAAACAAATGCGACTGGGCGCTATGGCCCAATTACACTTCCAACATGTGAAAGACAACTTATTAAGTGACGTCACAGCCGACGAATATCTGGCATTGCTGACAGACCACGAATGGGAAGACCGGGAGAACAAGAAAATCGACCGCCTAATAAAACAGGCTGACTTCAGGCAAAAAGCAAGTCTTGCAGAAGTAAGTTATGCGGATAATCGGAACTTGGATAAGAATATGTTTGTGCGCTTGGGCACTTTAAATTTTATAGACAGGAAAGAAAATATCATTCTTACCGGTGCTTCCGGTGTGGGAAAAAGCTATTTGGCCCAGGCATTGGGCTATCAAGCCTGTCTAATGGGGCACAAAACAATATACACCAACACAGCACGTCTGTTAAAGAAATTTAAACTCAGTAAAGTGGACGGTACTTATCTCAAAGAACTGTCAAAACTCTTAAAGGCTGATTTACTTATTTTAGATGATTTTGGACTGCAGGCCTTTGACAACCACGCCAGAGAAACGCTTATGGATATAATTGATGATCGCTACAACAAAACATCAACTATTATATCCTCACAAATACCGGTATCCGCTTGGTATGATATTATTGGGGAAGGAACTATTGCTGATGCTATACTGGACCGTATTGTGAACTCGTCCCATCGAGTCGACCTAAAAGGTGAATCACTAAGAAAAGGAGTTTTAATGAAGGAATAACATTAATTTTTTATATAATTGTAGGATCTTTCAAAGTGGCACTGTTTGACCGAAATCAGTGGCACGGTCACTCCGAAATAGCCAA
>DATCTJ010000045.1:0-6911 GCA_036568005.1 Lutibacter sp.
ATCTCAATCAAAATGGGACTTGATAAACAGTTCGCCCCGCTGGGGCTTGTTTTTGGGAAAAATCTATTTTTCTACAAATAGGTCGTCCCTCTGGGACTGAAACAGCTCCGTAGGAGCTAAATGTTTGTAGAAAAATGAAAAATTTCAATTATTTAAGCCCCATCGGGGCGGCCTTTTTGTTTTTAAAAATTTAACCGGACAATAATGATTTGTAAATAATTCTGCAATAATTTGGAAACAAATTTAATGCCAAATATTTCAGCCTATATTATTTTCCATTTCCAAGAAAAATTAAAAGTTGTTCAAATAACCCTTGTTTCATCTAATTTTTATCTATTTTTGAATAGTGCCAATATAAAAAATTTGGCAACTTCGCTAACCTCAAACTGAAGAGAAGAAATGAGAATTTTATTATTAGTAGGAACCGGAAGTTTTATTGGGGGTGTTTTGCGATATACGCTATCGCAAATTATTCAGACAAAATTTCTTTCCACCTTTCCTTTCGGTACTTTAGGTGTAAATATTTTAGGCTGTTTTGTTATCGGACTTGTATTTGCACTCAGTGAAAAAACAAATATGAGTCCGGAAATGCGGATGTTTCTTGCTACAGGAATTTGTGGAGGATTTACCACATTTTCAGCTTTCTCTAACGAAACCTTCAGCTTAATGCGTGACGGTCAGCTTTTATATGCATCTGCTTACATCACCTCGAGCGTTTTATTTGGCCTGTTTGCCACATTTATTGGATATTCACTTCTTAAACTTATTTGAGCAATCAAAATCAGGCAGACTTATTACGCTTGAAAAAGCAGAAATCATTAGGTACAAAGGCGGCATATAAAAGTTTTTATAGACTGAATTCAAAAAGACCTTTTAATAGTAAAACAATCCGCTATTTCTATAACTTAATATTACCTAACTTCTTTTCGAAGCACTTCCAACGGCGGGCTTTTAATCACCCCCAAGCTATTTCCTAAGCCAATTGCTAAAACCAATAAGGTAATCCCAGGAAATAACACCACAAATGGAATTAGTGAAGGTATAAAAGGCGTATCAAAAACCAACCAAGCCAAAAGTTGGCTACTAAGCAAAGACAACAAAATACCCGATAGCGAACCCAATACCCCAAGATAAAGGTATTCCAAAGCGGTTATTTTAAGAATTTGATTGCTTCTGGCACCAAGCGTCCGTAAAAGCACACTCTCTCTAATACGTTGATATTTGCTCGTTTTAACAGCACCCAGCAACACAATAATTCCTGTGAGAATACTAAAAAATGCCATAAAGTTGATGAGCCAAGCGATTTTATCGAGCAGCTTTTCAACTACCGTAAGCACTTGTCTTAAATCAATAATAGTCACATTGGGAAAGTTTTTTACCAATTCTTGTTGCACTTCAGCAGAAGCCATTTCATTGGGAACATTAGTAGTAAGTACGCGAAATTGCGGTGCGTTTTCCAACACGCCTTTGGGAAACACGATGGTAAAATTCAGTTGCATTTGTGCCCAATCAACTTTTCTAACACTACCAATAACGGTTTTTAACAATACGCCTTGCACATTGAAAGTGATTTTATCGCCAACAGTAACTTTGGCATCTTCAGCAAAATTATCGCTGATAGAAATAGGCACAAGCTCGTTATTGGTAACTTTTGGCGTCCAAACTCCAGTTATCAATGTTTCAGATGCTGTAAGCGAATCTCGGTAAGAAACGCGAAATTCGTGGTTTAATATCCAACGTCTTATTGTTGCAGTTGAGTCTTTTCTGATATCGTTCACCAATCTTCCTTTAATGCTTTGTAAGCGCATCGTTACAATGGGTATATTGTCCATTACCGGCAAGCCCTTGCTATTGATGGTATTGGCAACTGAATCTTTTTGTTCGGTTTGCACGTCCAGTAAAATCATATTTGGATTTTTGGCATTCGACTCCAATGAAGCTTGAGCCAATAATACATCTTTTGTAAAATAAAGCGTACTGATTAAAAAAGACCCCACACCAATAGCCAAAATTAAAATTAAGGTTTGATTTTGGGGGCGAAATAAGTTTAATAAACTTTGACGCGCCACAAACCCCCACGAAGTTGGAAAATATTTTTTAATACTTTTCATAAACAAGTTGGCAATGCCTGCCAATATGGAAAAGGTGATTAGAATACCGCCAACAAAAGCAAGTGAATACCGCCAATCTTTTAACAGCCAAAAGGAAAAAATAAATATGAATAAAAATATGCCCAACAGCACCATAATTCCAGCTTTTCTCGACTTTAAAGTGTCTTCTTCCTGAACCCTTAACGCTTGCAAAGGAGAAACGTATAAAGTGTTCATTAGAGGATATAATGCAAATAAAACCGACATAAGAATCCCTAATAACAAACCCATTAATATAACTTGCGGAGAAAAATTCATTTCCACATCAACAGGTAAAAGATCGCCCAAAAACAAAGGGAACAACTGCTGAAGCAACAAACCAAAAACGGTACCGATAATACCACCTAATAAACCTATTCCGGCAATTTGCAGCAAATAAATAAGGAATGTTTGTTTTTTGGTGGCGCCAAGACATTTGAGTACGGCAACGGCGCGCAATTTTTCTTTGATATAAATGTGAATAGCGCTGGCAATGCCAACACAGCCCAACAACAATGCGATAAATGCCACCAGATTAAGAAACTTGCCAAAATTATCATATCTGCGACCCAATCGTTCACTGGTAGAGATATGGGTATCCAAGTCGGCATCCTGCAAATCTATAACCGTACCCAGCTTTTTTTCCAATTGCTCCAAATTCATTGTTGGTGGCGTAACAAAATAAAAATCATAATTAATTCGGCTGCCGGTTTGCACCAGTCCGGTTTCTGAAATTAAGCGATAAGGAATAATTACCGGTGGCGCAATGGAACTAAAAACAGCATTGCTTCCCGGTGCTCCTTTTAGCGCACCAACAATCGGCAAGGTTATTTTTCCTATTTTTATGCTATCGCCCACCTGCAAACCCAATTGCAACAGCAATGTTGCATCAACCAAAGCAGCTTCTTGTTTTTGGTATTGATTTTCTGCCGATATGGGTTCTGTTTCCAACACTCCGTAAAAGGGAAATCCATCTTCCATCCCCCTAACCTGAACCAATTTCGCAGCACCGGTTTTTGGAAAAGCAGCCATAGAGGAAAAACTTATTTCTTTTGCATCGGCTCCTCCCAAAGAGTCCATTATTTTTACAACTTTTTCTGTTGGTGGCTGATTGCTGTCTATTTTAAAATCGGCACCCATTAATGATTTGGATTGCAACGAAATGGTTTCCTTTAAAGTTTCACCGAAAGATTGTATGGAAACAACGGCTGCGATTCCCAAAACAATTGACGCCATAAAGAGCACCAATTTTCTACTGCTGGCTTTTCCGTCGCGCCACGCCATTTTTAATAGCCATTGAAAAGATGCCTTTAATGAAGCTTCTTTGTTACTGTTTATCATAGGGCAACCGATTGATTTTCAACAATTTTACCGCCTTTTAATCGGAGAGTATGTTGGGTTTTTTGAGCCAATTCAATATCGTGGGTAACAATAACAAGGGTAGTTCCTAATTCTTTATTAAGATTGAAGAGCAATTCTACTACTTTTTCGCCAGTTTCCGCATCAAGATTTCCAGTAGGTTCATCGGCAAAAAGGATTGCAGGCTTGTTGGAAAATGCCCTAGCCACCGCCACTCTTTGTTGCTCACCTCCTGAAAGTTGCGATGGATAATGGTGATAACGATCTGCTAATCCAACTTTTTCCAACAATTCCATGCCAATTTTAGCAGCATTTTTATCGCCTTGGAGCTCCAGTGGAACTGAAACATTTTCAAGCGCTGTGAGTGTTGATAGCAATTGAAAATCCTGAAAAACAAAGCCTACTTTTTTATTTCTTAATAAAGCACGTTCGTCTTCACTTAAAGAATTTAACTGAACACCACACAATTCTATATTTCCTGAATCTGCATGGTCAAGTCCTGCACAAAGCCCCAGCAAAGTTGTTTTTCCGCTTCCGGAAGGACCTACAATTGAAAAAGTAGAGCCTTCTTCTATTCCGAAGGAAATATCATGAAGTACTGTTAATTTTTTAGCACCACTGGAATAAGTTTTCTCTAAGTTCTCAATGTTTAATATCTTTGCCATAACCTATTCTTTATCTTGTTTATTCGATAAAAGGCAAATTAAAGAAATGATTTTAATTTAAACACCAAATGCTATGCGAATCCTGTTAATGTTTTGTTATTTTTTGATACTTACCCTTTGTTTTTCCTGTGGTGAAAGCGCTAATAAAAAAGAGGAAAACAACGCAACAGAGATTGATAGTGTAGCAATAAAAAATCAAAAAACTGCGGATCATAAAATAATTCTTTTCTTCGGCACCAGTCTTACTGCAGGAATGGGACTGGATTCTAATGAAGCATTTCCGGCGGTTATTCAGGAAAAAATAGATTCTTTAAGTTTGCCTTATGAAGTTGTAAATGCCGGTTTGAGCGGAGAAACAACGGCTGGCGGAAAAAACAGGATCAACTGGGTTTTAAATCAGAAGGTTGATGTTTTTATTTTAGAGTTGGGCGCCAATGACGGCCTTCGCGGTGTTCCTTTAACAGAAACCAAAAGCAACCTGCAAGTTATTATTGACGTTGTAAAAGAAAAAAATCCGGATTCAAAAATAGTCTTGGTGGGTATGGAAATGCCGCCCAATTTGGGGGAAGCCTATACTTCCGAATTTAGAAGCATTTTTCCAGATCTTGCAAAAGAAAATAAACTGGATTTGGTGCCATTTCTATTGCAAAATGTTGGCGGCATTAAGGAATTAAACCAGCCTGATGGCATTCATCCCACTGCGGAAGGACAAAAGATTTTGGCCAACAATGTGTGGAAAGTTCTAAAACCAATACTCATAAATTAGTCTGAAATAATTCTCGATACGTTTTTAAATCTTTTACCTCAAATTAAAAATTATGATTTTCAGAAGGGCAATAAAAAATGACATTCCATTTATCGTAAAAATGTTGGCAAATGACAAATTGGGGAAATTAAGGGAAAATTACCAGGTTCCTTTGCCTGAAAGTTATTATGCGGCTTTTGAAATTATTAATTCAGATCCAAATCAGGAATTGATGGTTGTGGAAAAAGACAATGATCCTGAAATTATAGGAACTTTTCAACTGACTTTTATTCCGTATTTGAGTTATCAAGGCAAATTAAGGGCACAAATTGAGAATGTATTTGTGCGGGAAGATTTAACAGGACAAGGAATAGGAAAACAAATATTTGTTTGGGCTATTGAAAGGGCAAAAGGGCGAAATGCGCATTTATTACAGTTGACCAGCGATAAAAAAAGGCCTGACGCCATTAAATTTTATGAAGATTTGGGTTTTATAGCTTCCCACGAAGGATTGAAATTACATTTTAAATAAAAATATCAACTCTCTGGGCACATAAAAAATTTATGCTTAACTTTAGGTTGCACAAGCCAATTGACATTTTAACAATTGATTTTGTGCCATAAAAATCAAATTAAAATTATTAGGACATTCACGGAAAACAATGTACGTTATGCGAATCGTTTTTTTAATTGCAATCATTCTTCATGGGCTGATTCACATTTTGGGATTTCTTAAACCCTTCGGATTAAGTGAAATAAAAGAATTAACATCGCCTATTTCAAAACCTTTAGGTTTTTTTTCGGCTATTGTGCACAGTGCTCTTCATAATTTATGGGACTTTATATTTTTTTGACAACAAATACACTTGGATTTTTGGTTTAGCAGCTGTAATTCTATCGCAATTTCTGATTGTATGGTTTTGGAAAGACGCAAAATTTGGCTCAATTCCTAATATGATTATTTTGCTAAGTGTTTTTATATCCATTGCATCTACCAATTTTAAAAAAATGACTGCGCTTGAAACAACTCAAATATTATCGACTGTCTCTACCAGTCCATCAAAAATTATAACCTTAAATGATATTTCGATATTGCCTGCCACTGTACAAAAATGGATTAAATCTACAGGGATTATTGGAAAACCCGGAATAAAATATGGTTGGCTAAAACAAAACGCATGGATAAAACTAAAACCCAATCAAAAAGATTTTTATACAGCTGAAGCCTTTCAATATTCGACGATTGAAAATCCGGCATTTATTTGGACGGTAGCATTCGATATTATGTATATTCTAAACATAAAGGGACGCGATAAGTTTGTTGATGGCAGAGGCGAAATGCTTATCAAAATGAATTCCTTAATTCCTATTGTGAATGAGAGTGGCAAAATGTTAGATGAAAGTTCCATGCAACGATACTTGGGTGAAATGGTTTGGCTTCCGTCGTTGGCTTTAAGCCCCTTTGTAACTTGGGAGGAAATTGATGATTTTTCTGCAAAAGCAACAATGAATTATAATGGAACCCAAGGAAGCGGAACCTTTTATTTCAATGAAAATGGAGACTTTATAAAATATATTGCATTGCGATATAAAGGAAATGAACCCAACTCAAAATCTTACCCTTGGGTGTTAACTGTTGATGATTATGATGAGTTTGAAGGGATTAGAGTCCCTTCTAAAATGAAAGCGACCTGGAAGTTGGATAAAGGCGATTGGACTTGGTTAAAACTGGAAATAGCTGAAATTAAATATAATAAAACGAGCTTATCAAATTTTGATAAACTGAGAAATGATTAATGGCGAACCTGCCTGCGGCAGGCAGGTTTACCTACCGGCAGGCAGGTCGCATCTGTACCAACAAAAAAATAAAAATTAAACAGATGAAACATCCATGACTACATTTTAGACACACAGGGGAATGATTATCTTTGTTGGATAATTAAACTTAAATAAAATGGACACAAAAAATGAAGTAGTATTTGAACAAGTTATTGAACGAGGCTGTGGCATTGA
>DATCTJ010000046.1:0-30529 GCA_036568005.1 Lutibacter sp.
TGAACTTCTTCTATTCTGCAAAAGAATCTCGGTAGCTATTAACTAACCCCTTCCCCCCCTGCAATATGTTGTAGAAACGTTAGAATCGAACTAACTGATCTTTTTAAAACCATTCCAAATTTTCCTGATGAACTTCGCCTGCCTCCCTAAGCGGGTGCAAATGTAAAACCTTATTTTATAATGACCAAATAAAATTTGATATTTTATCTCTAAAGTTTTTTTCAATCTTTTTATGAACTTAACTCCCCAATTTATATGCTTCGATTGTATACTGTCAACCTCTGCTTAACGGGGTGCAAATGTATAAACTTTTATTTAATTACCTAATAAAATTTTATCTTTTTTTAACCTCTTTTTTCAATCCTCTAAATGAACTTCCACCAACAACTTTCCTTGATTAGCGGTTGCAAATGTAATCCCTTTTTTCTTTCCTAGACAACTTTTTTTTGCCTTTTTTTGAAGAAAAAAACAAGTAATTGAAATCAAGCTATTTAGGTAGCTCAAAAAATTATAGCGGGCTACTAAAATAAGTGATTTTTTTTACTTAAACAAACTTTAGGTCTTTATTATTTTTCCTTTTTTCTTAGCAGGTGCAGGAACAACAATCCAACTAGATCCTAATTCAATATAATTAAAATCGAGTTTTGAGGGCTGTGGCTCTAAAGTTCCGTCAGCAAAAGCACGTTGTAAAATATCTTCAATTAAAAAATCCTTTGTATTGTGGACTGGATCATAGTTGTCTTTTAAGGACAGTTTAAACATGTTTGCAGTAGCATTATACCAAAATGCTTTCCAGCCACTACGATAATCTTTAACCAAATCATATGCGGTTTCTCCTGTTTGCCTATGCATTAGTTTTATCAAAATTTCTCCTTCTGTCCTTGTTAATTTTTTGAGCTGATCGGTAAATTCACCTTCCATATAAGTCTGAATTACCTTTATGTATTGTTTTTTCTTTCTTTTAGATTTTATTTTCTCTAATCTTTCATTCAAGATTTCTAGCCTGTCAGCCGCCAATTTTGCGTAAGGATAGGCTTTTAATGTTTTTCTGCGATACCATAAATAATAGCGACGATCATAATCTGTCTTAAATTTTAATGTTTTCAATAAAAAAACCTCATCCAACTCTATTAGTAATGTATCGCCCTCAAAAATGGTATATCGTTCAAGTAAAGGTATAGAATCCCTTTCTTCTTGCGCAAAAAGAATCATACCCACAAATAGGACCGGCAACAACAAAAACTTTTTAACCTTATTTCTCATCTATTACTATGCTTATCAAAAAGAGTTCCAAAATTACAACATTCAAAAAAATATATCAATGGTCTCAAGGTGTTTTTTTTAACTGATTATAAATTATAAATTTTAGCTATAAATAACAATTTAGTACCTTGCGTTTACAAAAACAAGTAAAAAATTATGAGTAAAACTATATTAAATAAAAAATCAATCGATTTTCTGGAAAAATATTTGAATAATGCTTCGCCTACTGGCCATGAAAATGAAGGCCAAAAAATTTGGATGGATTATTTGAAACCCTATGTTGACACCTTTATTACTGACTGCTATGGAACAGCAGTTGGTGTAATAAATCCGGATGCGAAATTTAAAGTGATTATTGAAGGCCACGCAGATGAAATTTCTTGGTATGTAAACTATATAACGCCCGAAGGTTTGATTTACGTAATTAGAAATGGGGGAAGCGACCATCAAATAGCACCTTCGAAAATTGTGAATATTCACACAAAAAATGGTATTGTAAAAGGTGTGTTTGGCTGGCCAGCTATCCATACCAGAGATAAAGCCAAAGAAGAAGCACCGCAATTGGACAATATTTTTATTGATGTTGGTTGCAGAAAGAAAGAGGAAGTTGAAGCGTTGGGCGTTCACGTGGGTTGTGTAATCACTTATCCCGATACCTTCTTTATTTTAAATAAGAATAATTTTGTTTGCAGGGCGCTTGATAACAGAATGGGTGGATTTATGATTGCCGAAGTTGCGCGTTTGTTAAAAGAAAATAAAAAAACCCTTCCTTTCGGATTGTATATTACCAACTCTGTTCAGGAGGAAATTGGATTGCGTGGTGCCGAAATGATTACACAGACCATTAAACCAAATATCGCGATTATTACAGATGTTTGTCACGATACATCAACACCAATGATTGATAAAAAGAAGGAAGGAGAAACACTTTCTGGCAGCGGACCGGTGATTAGCTATGCCCCTGCTGTTCAGCATAATTTGCGCGAATTGATTGTGAATACAGCTATAGCACATAAGATTCCTTTTCAAAGAATGGCTTCTTCTAGAGTTACAGGTACTGATACTGATGCTTTTGCATATAGCAACGGAGGCGTTCCTTCAGCCTTAATTTCTTTAGCATTGCGCTATATGCACACCACCGTAGAAATGGTTCATAAAGATGATGTTGAAAATGTTATAAAATTAATCTATGAAACCTTACTTGGTATTAAAGAAGGAGAAACATTCAGTTATTTTAAATAGATGATTGTATTTGGACCAGTATTAGCAGTTGCCAGATTGCTACTGTTTATGTTAATTGTTTTAATTTTCTTTTGTTTATTATTGGCTGTTAGTTTATTTTATAAATGCACAGAAAAAAAATTAGAGCGCGGCATATTGCTTAGACGTTTTGCAATACGAGTTTTACACCCTATTTTAGGGTCAAAAATTATTGTCTATGGAAAAGAAACTGCGGAATCAGGCCTAATAGTTTCAAATCACAGAAGTTATTTTGATGCTATGATAGTTTTAAAAAACATGTTGGCATCTCCTGTTGGAAAAAAAGAAGTAGAATCATGGCCATTGATAGGTAAAGTTTGTAAAAATACGGGTGTTATATTTGTTAACAGGGAAAATAAGTTAAGTAGGAAAAAAACATTGGGAGATGTTAGAATGGTTTTAGAAAATGGTTTTTCCATCTATATTGCGCCTGAAGGAACAACACATATTGAACCTGCCACCATCGCTTTTAAGCCTGGAGGTTTCTTTCTCGCGGCAGAATTAGGCATTCCCGTAATTCCTATAGCAATAGATTATAAAAATATGGATGATGCCTGGATTGGTGATGCTACTTTTATCCCACATTTTCTGAAATGCTTCAGCAAATGGCGAACTGAAATTAAGGTTAGTTATTTAAATCCGATTGTTTCCGACAATGCAGAAGACTTGATGTCCATAGCGAAAAAGCAAATTGACCAGGAGCTTGTTCGGTTTAGAAAAGACTGGAATTTAATTGATTGATAGATTTTTTAAACGACATATATATAAGGAGTAATGAAACGAGCATAACAACTTTTGATATACAAAGGAATAATTAATGGCGAACCTGCCTACCGATAGGTAGGTAGCATCTGTTACCGCTAAAAAAAAATCTAAACAGATGAAACGAGCCATAACAACTTTTGAAATACAAAGGAATAATTAATGGCGAACCTGCCGATAGGCAGGTAGCATCTGTTACCGCTAAAAAATAAAATCTAAACAGATGAAAAATACTATAGCTGAACGAATTTTAGATTTCCTAAAAAACTTCCCTCCTTTCGACGTTTTAGAAAAGGAGCAACTCTTTAAAATAGCCTCAAATGTAAAGGTAACCTATGTTGAAAAAGACCATTTTGTTTTTAAGCAAGAAGAAAATCCGCACGAACATTTTTATGTGGTAAAAGATGGTGCCATTGGTTTGTACAGAAATATGGACAATGAACAAATATTGGTTGATATTTGTGATGAAGGCGATATTTTTGGACTTCGCCCATTGATACAAAACGACATATATTTAATGAGCGCAAAGGCAAATGAAGAGTCTATTTTATATGCTATTTCCGTAGAAATATTAAAAGAAATTATTGAAACCAATGATAAAGTAAAGAAATTTTTAATTGCAAGTTTCTCGTCAAACATTAAAACGCCTTATGCAAAAGGCACTAACGTACAGCTATTTGCAAATATTGAAATGCTTAATACTTCCAATACAAGTTTCACTGAAATTCAAAGTGCCGAATTTAGTAAAAACCCTGTTACCACCTTAAAAACGACCACCATAAAAGAAGCTGCTAAAATAATGAGCGAAAAAAGGGTGGGCTCCATTTTAATAGTGGAAAATAAAAATCCGATTGGCATTATAACCGATAAAGACTTACGCGCTAAAATTGCTACAGGATTGATTTCTATTGATGAAAGCGTCACTGCAATTATGACTTCCCCCGTTAAAACCTTCAAGCAAAAAATCACGGTGGCCGAAGCCCAAATTGCGATGATAAAAAATAAAATCACCCATTTGTGCATTACCAAAGACGGCACCCCAAAATCAGCATTAATTGGTGTTTTATCGGAACATGACATAGTGGTTATGCATGGCAACAACCCATCCTTACTCATAAAAAAAGCAAATCGGGCAAAAGATGTAAATGCCTTAAAATTTATACGGGAGAAAGCGTCAAATTTACTCCAAGGTTATATCGAGCAAAACATTCCGATTATCTTTATCTCAAAAATTATTTCTGAAATCAATGAAGCCATCACCATAAAAGCTATTGAGCTTTCTTTGGATGAAATGGACGAACAGCCATGGGTTAAATTCGGTTGGCTGGCATTGGGAAGTCAGGGGCGAAAAGAACAATTGCTGATGACCGATCAAGACAATGCTTTGGTTTTTGAAGATGTTTCTCCGGATAAATATCAGCCTACAAAACAGTATTTTTTACAACTTGCAAAAAAAGTGACCGAAAAACTCAATGTTATTGGATTTGAATATTGCCCAGCAGATATGATGGCAAGCAACCCAAAATGGTGTTTATCCTTATCCGAATGGAAAAACCAATTTGATAATTGGATTAAATCTCCTTCAGAAGATGCCATGATGATGTGTACCATATTTTTTGACTACAACTTGGTTTTTGGCAACAAAAAGTTGGTAAATAAAATGTCCGACAGTATTTTTGAATCCATAAAATCTTTTGAAATATTTTTAAACTTTTTAGGTAGAAATGCGCTTAAAAACCCGCCTCCGGTTGGATTTTTTAGACAATTTTTAGTTGAAAATGATGGTGCCAATAAGGACCAATTCGATATAAAAAGCAGGGCTATAATGCCATTGGTGGATGCCGCTAGGTTGCTTACACTCTCACATCAAATTAAAGATAAAAACAACACCATTTCCCGATTTAAAAGTTTAGCCAAAATAGAGCCACAAAATCAAGATTTATATTTATCGTGCATCGATGCCTTTAAAATATTGCTGCAGTTTCGCACTCAGCAAGGCTTAAAAAATAACGATTCAGGAAGATACGTTGACCTTAATAATTTATCCAAATCAGAAAAATTAAAATTAAAAGGATGTTTTAAACCTATTACAGCGATTCAGGAATTATTGAATATCAGGTATAACTTAGCCCAAATGATGTGATGATCTCCTGGTTCAAATATAAAAACTATCCGATTTTTTGGAAGCAGTATTCAAAAAAATTCAAACAAAAACAGCCAAAAAGTATTGAAAATAACCGATTTATTGTCTTTGATACAGAAACTACGGGTCTGGATATTTTAAATGACAGGATATTGTCAATTGGGGCAATTGGCGTTGCTAACCATACAATTGATGTTGCCGATAGCTTTGAAATTTATTTAAAACAGGATAAATTTAAAGCTGAAACTGTTCAAATTCACGGAATTTTAAAAGAAGGAAAACTCACAAAACTCAGCGAAGCCGAATCGATGGAAAATTTTATTAATTATATAGGAAACGCCGTTTTGGTGGCGCACCATGCAGCTTTTGACATTGAAATGATTAATGCCGCATTAAAAAGACTGGAATTACCTAAATTAAAAAATAAAATTATCGATACTGGTATTTTATATAAAAAACTAGCGGATAAAAAAGATAGCCATTTTAATTTAGATGTCTTGTGCAAAGAATTCAACATTCCAAAACACGACCGTCATACTGCAGCCGGAGATGCATTTATAACCGCCCTGCTTTTTTTGAAAATTGTTTCAACATTAAAGAAAGAACGCAAGCTGCATTATTCCGATTTGTTCAGGGTTTCGGGTAAAGAAGGTTTGCTGTAAAAAAAGCTCCCAAAAATTAAGTGCGTTTAAACAGTACAATAAATGCTCCTATTTCTTTTTATAAACCAATTTGCCCAACTCAATGGCAATTCCGGTTTTAGCTAAAATAGTGAAAATAAATGCACCCATCGCCCAAATCCCGAGTGTTACAAAAATCTCAACATATGTAGGGGTGTACTCGGCTATTTTCCCCCAAGGACCAGGTATAAAACCAGGAACAATCAATCCAAAGCCTTTTTCGATCCAAATGGCAATAAAAAGCATCCCACATAAAACATATAGAACTTTCAAATTACTTCGAACTTTATGAAAAGTTAAGGCAACTGTTGCTATTACATTTAAACTAATTGACGTCCAAATCCAAGGTAGTAAAGCCGTTTTCCCATCCAATCCAAAGAATAGATATAAAGCGCTAATACTATGATGCGTTGGTGCATAAAACTCTTTAAACAATTCAGAAATCAGCATGATTAAATTAATTTGAGCTGCAACCGTAACAATTAAACTAATTTTTTTTATTGTTTTATCTTCAATCTTGAATTCGGTAAATTTCCTAATGATTGCCAATACAATAATAATTAAAGCTGGTCCTGCAGCAAATGCTGATGCTAAAAATCGAGGTCCCAATAAAGCATTGTTCCAAAATGGTCTTGCCTGCAAACCTTGGTATAAAAATGCTGTAACCATATGAATTCCAACAGCCCAAAAAACCGACAAAAATACCCCGGGAATGTATATTTTAGGATTCGGAGTTTTACCTTGGTAACGCATTATCAGTATATATAAGGGTATGGTAATATTGATAAATAAATAACCATTTAACACAAGAACATCCCAGGCTAACATGGAGTTTGGAAAATTAAATACCCCAATTCCAGGAATCATATGCCACAATCTGGCAGGGCCGCCCATATCCGCTACCACAAAAGCCAAACACATACACAAAGCGGCAACTGCCAAGCCTTCTCCTATTAAAACAGCCTGTTTAAAATCAATATTTTTTAGTACATACGCTGGCAATACCAACATTACAGCTGCGGCTGCAACACCAACCAAAAAAGTAAAATTAGAAATATACAGGCCCCAACTCACGCGGTCTGTCATACCCGTAACACTTAAACCTTGCTCAAGCTGAATGCTATAATTGTACATCCCAACAAGCATTATCAAGGTCAAAACTGCCATCCAAATATGGTATGCCCTACTTCCATGAGTAACCTCTAAAACCGCATCCTTAATTAGGCTTCCAAAAACTTTTAATATCTTCATTTTTAAATTTTATTTGGGCGTGTCCTTTTAAAATTAAAAGGTCGGGCTATCGCTACTCGCTTTTTTATTTATCAATAAAAAGAGCTCAAACAAACCGCTCTATCCCTCACGCACGCAATTAACCATAAACCAATTAACTTGTTAATCCATATAATACCAAAACTTTGGCTCGGTAACTAAATCTTCTTTCAGCCTAAAAACCTTTTTATTTTCCAAGATCCATCGAATATTACTTTTCGGATCCAATAAATTACCAAAAGTTCTTGATCCCGTAGGACAAGCCTCAACGCAAGCTGGGTTTCTACCTTCGCGAGAGCGTTGTATACAGAAAGTGCATTTTTCCATCACACCTTTTTTTCGTAACCTGTTTCCTAAATAATGCTGATCTTTATTTACTTCTTCTTCAGGGATTTCAGGTGTTTTCCAGTTAAATCTTCTTCCATCATAGGGGCAAGCAGCCATACAATATCTACATCCAATACACCAATCGTAATCAATTACAACAATTCCATCTTTCTCTTTCCATGTTGCTTGAACAGGACAAACCGCTACACAAGGAGGATTGTCACAATGAAAACATTGCGTTCCCAAATAAAAATGTCCATCAGCCGGAACTTCGTGGTAGTAATTATCATCCGCTTCTTCAAAGTTAAATCCTTTACCATCTTTCATTTCGTGTATGCGGATATATTGCATTTCTGTACTTCTGTCTTGGTTGTTTTCCTCCACACAAGCATTCACACAATCCATATATCCCTGACACTTCGAAATATTAAAAGCATAGCCAAATAACACATTCTCTTCAGCATCTTTTGAAGACATGTTTATTTTTTTGCCCGTATTTAATTCATAAGAACGAACCAAACGATTTATGGATTTATCTTTTTCTTCATCGGTCATTAGCTTGTAATTCCCTTTAAAGTATTCTTCCCATTCCATGGCCGATTTTTCTTTGCTTTCTTCACTGGCAACTACACTGCAAGAACTACTTACGGCTCCTGCTCCAATTAACAAACCTGCTGTAATTTTTGAAAATGCGGCTCTTCTGCTCATAGATACGTCCATTATTTGGTCGTATCCGTCTTTTGGTTTATCAGAATCACAGGAACCGGCACTCTTTCCACATCCACAGGATTCAGATTTTTTAGACCTATTCAAGTTTAAAGAATACCACTTTTTATTCGTTTCACTCATTGTTTGCTATTTTATAAAACAATTGTTATTTCTTAATTACTCGCGTTCCTTTTCTACAGTTGTATTAAATCGAACCGGCCAACGTTTTTCAAATTTTGGGCTGTGTGGATTATGGCAATTTACACAGGTATTCGATACTCTTGGTGGCGCCCAGCCGCCTATTTGTTTGCCATGCGCACCGCCTTTCCAATCATTAAATTGTTGCTGATGGCATTGGCTGCAAAGCTTGTAACTGTAATTAAAATCAATTGCGCTATTTGTTATGCTTTGCAAATTGTCAAAATCATTTTTATTGTGACAGGTGATACAGTTCATTGTTTCTGGACCGGCATGGTTTAATTTAATATTCCAATGTGCCGCTTTTTCACCAACTTTATGCTCCTTCAATTTATCTAAAGGTTGTGAATGGCATTCTGTACAATTATAAGAAGCAATCTGGCTTTTCCTGTCAGGAATCAAAAATTCAAATTCACCTTCATTAACCACTATTTTCTTAATGGTTTCATTATAAATATCTGAAGATGTTTCACCTTTATACTCAATACTTTTAGCTTCAATTTTATCGGTAACTGTATGGTATTCGTTATCTTCACTGTGTTTACAAGAAATTGCAAAGGCACAGACAACTGCAAACAGGGATAATAATTTTATTTTTGAAGTCATACGTTTCATCTGTTTAAATTTTCATCTGTTTAAATTTTATTTTTTTGTAGGTACAGATGCTGCCTACCTATCGGTAGGTAAACCTGCCTGCCGGTAGGCAGGTTCGCCATTAATCATTCCTTTGTGTGTCAAAATTTGCAATGCTCGTTTCATTTTATTTTCTTGTAAATACGCCAATATCCATCATTTCCTTATTGTTTACAACGTGGCATTGCCTGCAATTTGAGCGCTCAGGATGCGTAACTCTAATCTCTTTTGGTGCAGCTGGCCCGGCATGACAGGCCAAACAATTTTCGCGCAATTGAATTTGATGGGGAATAATTGGTGGACTTCCAACAAAAGCTGTATTGCCGATACTAGGCTTGGGAAATACTCCACCAGAAGTTTCTTTGAATAAACTTGTGGTATTTTCTGTAACATGGCACTGCCTGCAATTTACCTTTTCAGGATGGGGAACCACAGGGGTATAGGCATTAAACTTTACAACAAACCCACCATTTTGGTGACATTTCAAACAGCTTTTATCGCCCATATTCAATTCATCATCCACAGGATGCGGAATACTTGGAGGCGCTCCGTGAAATGCCCTATTTTTATAATAGGTGTCTAAACTTCTTCCACCTGTAAAATTTTTATCCATAGTGGCGTAATCAATTGCAAAACTGGCTCTTTCAAATACACCCATTTCTGAAGGAATCAAATGCTTTTCTGTTTCAGTAGGTAGCTCAACATAAGCTTCCTCCTTTTCTGCATAATAGCTTTTAGACCATATAAATATGGCAGCCATAGCCAGCAAAACAAAAATTCCGATTATAAAAAATCTTCTCATAATTAGTTGCTTTTTTAAACTTTTTCAATTTTAACAGCACACTTTTTATAATCTGGCTGTTTTGAAATCGGACAAAAAGCATCAAGTGTCACATCATTAATCATCATGTTTTCATCAAAAAACGGCACAAAAACCTGCCCTTTTGTTGGCAAACCACGTTCGTTTATTGATGCTGGTAAAGTACAAGAACCTCTTCTAGAAATTACTTTTACTTTTTCACCATTCCTAATTCCATATTTTTTGGCATCTTCCGGGTGTAATTCTACATAAGAATGCGGCATGGCTTTATGAAGCACCGGAATTCTGCGAGTCATAGAACCTGAATGCCAATGTTCAATTACACGACCTGTATTTAACCAAAATGGATATTCCTGATTTGGATATTCTGCTGCTGGTTCATATGGACGTTGCCAAATAACAGCTTTTCCATCTGGTTTTCCATAGAAATGAAAATCTTGTCCATTATCACAAGCTGGATCATATTTTGCATTAAACCTCCATTGGGTAGATTTTCCTTTAACATATGGCCAAATAATCCCGCTTTGTTTTTCCAGCACCTCTATAGTCGCCATTTCATGTTTTGCACCTACATGAAACTGTCTGTATTCATTATAAATTTCTTCCACGTGATTTTCTTTGCTATAAGGAAATAGTTTCCCGTATCCCATACGTTTTGCAACCTCAATAAACATCCAAGCATCAGGCATTGTATCGCCAGGACCTTCAACCATTTTTTTCCAATACTGAGTTCTTCGTTCTGAATTTCCATACAACCCTCCTTTTTCAATATGCCAAGATGCCGGTAAAATTACATCGGCAACATCCGAAGTTGGTGTTGGAAAAACATCAGAAACCACCACAAAACAAGAATCCTTTTCCATTGCTGGACGATAACGACTTGTTTTTGGCAAAGTTACAAGCGGATTTGTGGCTTGAATCCAGATAAATTTAATATCACCCCTATCAACTGCCCTGAACATTTCAGTTGCATGATACGTAGGTTTTGAAGGAATATTCGCATAAGGCACTTTCCATATTTTTGCGGCCATTCTTCTATCCTTTTCCTCAGTAACTTCACCATGTGGAAGTCTGTGCGTAAATGTACCTACTTCACGAGCAGTGCCGCAAGCGGATGGCTGACCGGTTAATGAAAAAGGTCCGTTTCCAGGCATTGATATTTTACCTGTTAATAAATGTATATTATAAACTAGGTTATTCATCCATGTACCACGCGTATGTTGATTCATTCCCATACACCAATACGATACCACTTTTTTGTTTGGATTACCATAAATAGCGGCTAAATACTTAATATCTTTTACAGATACTTTAGAATATTTGGCAACTTTTTCAGGAGTATAATCTTTTAGAAATGTTTTATAGGCTTCAAAATCAATTTTTTGAGGCTCATCAGTAAAATTAAATCTATCTTCTACGCCATAGCCAATTTTGGTTTTTCCTTTATTGAAATTACAGTGTTTCTCAACAAACGATTTATTTACCCAACCATTATTTATAATTTCATAACAAATTGCATTTGCAACTGCCAAATCAGTTTGTGGTTCAAACAAAATTGATTTGTTTGATGCCATACTTGAACGAGTGGTTCTGGTTGTAAAGTCTATAATTTTTGCACCTCTATTATTTTTTTGTTCCAACATTCTTGAAAATAATACAGGATGCATTTCAGCCATATTGTTTCCCCAAGTAATAAAATAATCGGCATGGTCAATATCTTCATAACAACCCATTGGTTCATCTACTCCAAAAGAAGTTAAAAAACCTGTTACGGCACTGGCCATACATAAACGTGCATTGCAATCTAAATTATTAGTTCCAATAGCCCCTTTCATTAATTTAGAAGCTATATAGCCTTCTGGAATTGTAGATTGGCCTGACGTGTACATTGCCACAGAATCCTTCCCATTTTTCTCAATGGTTTGCTTCATTTTTTTTGCAACAATATCCAGGGCTTCATGAATCGGTGTTTTAACATAACTACCGTTCTTTTTAACCAGCGCGTGAGTTAGCCTATCTTTGGCCTGGATACACATAGTTTGATGATAGCCTTTAACACAAAGCAATCCTTTGTTAACAGATGAATTTGGATCCCCTTTTACAGCAACAGCTTTTCCATTCTCTACGCCAACTAAAATACCACAACCTACACCACAAAATCGACAAGGACCCTTTTTCCAGTCTAAATTTCCTCCCTTAGGAATTCCATCTTCTTGTTCAGAAGCAAAAATAATTCCTGGAAACATTGCAGCTGCAGCTGTCATCGCTGCTGCTGCTGCCATTTTTTTTATAAAGGATCTACGATCTATATTTTTTTGTATCATATGTATAATTTATTTAGCATCAAAGCCTGAAACTAGCGATAAATGTTTTAAGCCCTTCATTTCTAATAGTTGATTGTATAAATTGTTGTCTGTTTCTTCAGTAGCTGTATCGGTCACTAAAACTACAACATCGTGGTTTTGCGCTGGAATTACTTCACAATTTTCTAATTGATGGAGTGCTTTAAGAAGTATTTCCTTTTGTCCTTTCTCAAAATGAAGAATATAACTTTTAATTGGCATATTATTTTTGTAACATTTGTTGCAAAAATAATTTATTAAATAATACAAAATATGATTAATATCATTAAAATTATAAACATATCTGATTTACTTTTATTCTAAATAACGATTTAAAGATGTAAATATCTTTTTTGAATTTAAACCATTAAAATTGATGTGTTTATAAAAAAACAAAACTATAACATGCATAAAAAGCCCTCATTTCTGAAGGCTTTTTAATAAAACGCACAGCGGTTTATTTAACCAATGACCCCTCCATAATGGCTTCTACAACCTCAGGATTTAACAAGGTTGTGATATCCCCCATATTTGAGGTGTCATTTTCAGCAATTTTACGCAAAATACGTCTCATAATTTTACCTGATCTAGTTTTCGGCAATCCCGGCACAAATTGAATTTTTTCCAATTTTGCGATTGGTCCAATGGTTCGTCCAATTAAATCGTTTATTTCACGTCGTAAATTGTCTGGATTCTCAGGAATCTCATAAACAATTACATAGGCATATAAAGCGTTTCCTTTAATATTATGTGGGAATCCAACAATGGCAGATTCAACCACATTATTGTGCTCGTTTATAACATTTTCAATTGGCGCAGTACCTAAATTATGACCAGACACAATCACCACATCGTCTACCCTACCTGTTATCCTGTAATTTCCTTCTAAATCTCTAAATGCACCGTCACCGGTAAAATATTTTCCTGGAAATGCAGTGAAATAAGTTTCTTTATAACGTTTATGGTCTCCATAAATAGTACGTGCCATAGATGGCCATGGATATTTAATACACAAACCTCCTTCGGATGGATTTGTATTCAACTCCTTTCCGAGTTCATCAACCAAACAAGGTTGTACGCCTGGCATTGGCCTGGTTGCAAAAGTTGGTTTTGCAGGGGTAACTCCAGCCAATGGAGAAATCATAATGCTACCTGTTTCTGTTTGCCACCAAGTATCTACAATTGGAGATTTTTGTTTTCCAATTTTATCATCATACCAGTGCCAAGCCTCTTCATTGATAGGTTCTCCAACTGTTCCCAAAACTTTTATGGAACTTAAATCGTTCTTTTCAGTCATTTCATTTCCTTGTGCTGCCAAAGCTCTAATGGCAGTTGGTGCCGTATAGAATTGGTTCACTTTATGCTTCTCAACAATTTGCCAGAAACGACTATAATCTGGATATGATGGAATTCCTTCAAACATTAAAGTGGTGGCACCAACTGCTAAAGGACCGTAAACTATATAAGAGTGACCTGTAATCCAACCAACATCGGCAGTACAGAAATACACATCCCCATGTTCATATTGAAAAACATTTTTGAAACTATGCGCTGTTTGTACCATATAACCTGCGCAAGTATGCACCATTCCTTTCGGTTTTCCTGTTGAACCGGAAGTGTATAAAATAAACAACAGGTCTTCGGCATCCATAATTTCTGCCGGACAATTGGCATCTACTTTTTCCAATTCATCATGCCACCAAATATCACGACCTTTTTTCATCGTAACTTTGCCATTAACCCTATTTAAAACAATTGAGGTTTCAATAGTTGGACAAGTTTCCAGCGCTTCATCAACAATTATTTTAAAATCTACTGCTTTATTACCTCTAAAAACACCATCTGATGTCAATAGCAATTTACATTGTGCATCATTAATTCTTGTGGAAAGTGCAACTGCTGAAAAACCGGCAAACACTACAGAGTGGACTGCACCAATTCTAGCACAGGCCAATAATGAAATGGCCAATTCTGGTACCATAGGCATATAAATACAAACTTTGTCTCCCTTAACTACCCCATTGTTTTTAAGAACATTGGCAAATTTACATACTTCGGCATGCAATTCGTTGTAAGTTAATATTCTATTTGCTTCATCTGGATCATTGGCTTCCCAGATTATGGCGATATCATCACCTCTTTTTTCTAAATGACGGTCCAAACAATTTTCGGTAATATTTAATTTAGCGCCTTTAAACCATTCAAATTTTGGTGTTTCCCAATCAAATTCCACAACTTTATCCCATTTTTTACGCCAAGTAAAAGTGTCCGCAATTTGCGCCCAATAACCTTCAGGGTCATTAATGCTATGTTGATAAGATTTATAGTATTTTATAAATGAATCTATACGTAAATCTGCAAGCGTTTGTTTTTCTTCTTCAGTGGCATGTTCAAAAATTCCAATTTTGAAAAGTTTAAACTCGTGGATTATTTCTTCAATAATTTCTGGGTCATCAATGGTTGAAGGGATAGTAAAATCGACACCATCTGCCATATTTCGCAATAATTTACGAAGAATTTTTCCCGAACGTGTTTTTGGCAAACGCTTAACCACCAATACTCTTTTTAGAGCTGCAATAGGTCCAATTACCCTTCTAACTTCCTGAACTATATTGTGTTCCATTTCGAAACTTGACACATAATCCCCCGATTTAATCACCACCAAGGCTATAGGAACTTGTCCTTTTAAAGCATCTTCAATCCCAAAAACGGCACATTCAGCAACCGACTTATTTGAGGAAACAATTTCTTCCATTTCGGCAGTCGACAATCGATGACCAGCAACATTGATTACATCATCTACACGACCCGTAATAAAAACATAACCATCTTCATCAATATAACCCCCATCGCCAGAAAAATAATAGCCGTCGAATTTTTTTAAATAACCTTCAATAAAACGCGCTGTATTTCCCCAAATATTAAGCATATTTCCAGGAGGTAATGGCAATTTAACGGCAACGAATCCTTCTTCATTTGGTCCAACTTGTTTTCCTTCAGCACTTAAAATTTGAATGTCATAGCCGCCAACAGGTTTTGCCGATGAGCCAGGTTTTACCGGCAAGGCTTCCAAGCCCATCATATTGGATATCATTGGCCAACCGGATTCAGTTTGCCACCAATGGTCAATCACAGGTATTTGTAATTTTTCTTCCAACCAATGTAAGGTTGCTGCATCACAGCGTTCCCCCGCCAAAAACTGGTATTTTAAACAACTTACGTCGTACATTTTTAACAATTCACCATCAGGATCTTCTTTCTTAATAGCCCTAATTGCAGTTGGTGCTGTAAACATCACCTTTACATTATTTTCACTGATAATTCTCCAAAATGTACTTGCATCTGGTGTTTTTACCGGTTTTCCTTCAAAAATAATGGTGGTATTTCTGTTGATAAGCGGTGCATAAACGATGTAACTATGACCAACAACCCAACCAACATCTGATGCTGCCCAAAAAGTATCACCTTCTTCAACACCATAGATATATCTCATTGAATATTTCAAGGCCGTGGCATAACCACCAGTATCTCTTAAAATACCTTTTGGTTTCCCGGTGGTTCCTGAAGTGTACAAAATATAAAGTGGATCATTGGAATCCATCTCAACACAATCAACAGGTTCAGAAGCTTTCACCAACTTTTTATAGCTCACATACGATTCTGTTTTAGGATTTATTGCACCCAGATTACGTTGGTAAACAATAATTTTTTCAACTTTATGGGTAGCTTTTTTCACTGCTTCATCCACTAAGGGTTTGTAAGCAATCAATCGGTCAACTTCCATTCCCGAGGTGGCTGTTATGATAACTTTAGGTTTACAGTCATCTATCCTTATCGCCAATTCATGCGGAGCAAAACCACCAAAAACTACGGAATGTATGGCGCCAATACGTGCACAAGCCAACATACTAAATGCTGCATGCGGAATCATTGGCATATAAATAATAACAGTATCTCCCTTTTTTACACCCAATTCGCGAAGGCCACCGGCTAATCGGGAAACTTGTCTTTTAACCTCGTTATACGAATAATTTACACGTTGTTGCGTGACAGGAGAATCGTAAACAATAGCTGTTTGTTCTCCATAACCAGCTTCAACATGTTTATCGACTGCTAAATAACAAATATTTAATTTTCCATCTTCAAACCAACGATCAAATCCATTTTCATCTTTAGATAATATAGTTGTTGGTTTTTTAAACCATTTTATGTTATTGGCTTGTTCTGCCCAAAATTCCTTTGGGTTTTCAATGCTTTTGTTGTAATGTTTTTGATAACTCATAATTATTTGTGTTTATTGTTAAAAAATCCAAACCAAGCTGGATTTAAAAATTTTATTTTTATTAATACCCATAAAATTAATAAGGTAAATATTCCCATAAATAGGGAACTCAGCACACCAATCTGAAATAGTGATTCAATATATATTCTACCAAATATGGTAATAATCACATAAATGGTGATTACAATATCTGAAGTTCTATTTCCTAATTTATAATTCACCATTCTATTCTACTTTTTATTTATAAGTTCCTTTACTTCTTTTACTAAATTTTTTACTGCAAAAGGTTTAGAGATGTACTTGTCTGCACCCAATTGCAATCCTAATTCTATATCTATCGATTTATTTTTTGCCGAAAGAAAAATGACTTTAATTTTTTTCAAAGTATCGCTATTCTTTAAATAATTAAGCACCTGATATCCATCAACATTTGGCATCATTATATCCAACAAAATTATATCTGGAACTGAATTTTCCACTATTTCAATTGCTTCAGCACCATCACGCGCAATAAATACCTCAAAATCCTCTTTCGTAAAGATGTATTCTAAAGACATTACGATATTGGGTTCATCATCAACTATTAAGATTTTTTTCATTTTTACTTTTTATTTAAGGGTAAGGTAAAAGTTAATTTTGTTCCGTGAGGATTAACGTTTTCCGCCCAGATTTTACCATTGTGACTTTCTATAATTTGTTTGCTGATTGCCAATCCTAAGCCACTGCCAATCGGTTTCAAAATGGTTTGGTTCTTGGATTGGTAAAACTTATCGAATATTGAATTTAATTCGTCCTTTTCAATTCCTTTGCCATTGTCCTCCACAGCTATTTCAACTTTATTTTGGTTAATATGTGTAGAAACTTTGACTTCACTGTTTTCTTCTGTTGAAAACTTAAATGCATTAGATAGTAAATTAACAATTACCTGCTGAATCCTGTCCTCATCATAAAATACATCAACGTCATTAATTTCGTCCAAACTAATTTTAATTCCTTTATTAGCTGCCAATTGCCTAAAGGGGTCTATCGATTTTAAGATGGTATTTTTAATTGAATTCTCATTTAAATCTAATTTTTCTTTTCCGGTGGCTAATTTTTCCAAATCTAAAATATTAGTGATAAGTCTGCTCACCCTTTCGCTTTCACTCACAATGCTTGATAAGAATTTCTTTTTTAGATCAGTATCAATTTCATCATCTTCCAATAATATTTCAGAAAGTGCTCTTATCGAAGTGATTGGTGTTTTAAGTTCGTGCGCTACTGTATCTAAAAACTCATCTTTTTGTTTATCACGTTCTTTTAATTCTTTATTGGATTCTTTTGCTTTTTGTGTTTCATCTAAAATATTCAATAATTCCGTTAAACTAATTTCTTCTTCTTTTACTACAGAAGCAATTAGAATTCTTGCCGAGGCACTTCCGATGTTTCCCGTCAATAATTTTTCGGAGAAATTCACCAAACGGGAGTCCGCAACTTGATTTTTTTTATCTATGTCATATTTCATATAAAACAAGTTTAAGGCTCTTTCGGTCCTACTTTCACCTAAAAAACGGGTTAAAACTTTTCTGATGTCACGCACATAAGCTTCCCCTTTCCATACATACGCATCTTCTTGTAAAGCCGCATATTTAGTGCTATAAACAAACATTTCGGCAAAATTTCGTTCTCTGTAAGTTCCTAATTTATTTACCGACACTATTGAATAAATGATGACATTAAAAAGCAGACTCCAAAAAAACGCATGAGTTACGGGTTCAAATATTTGCAAGCCGAACAATTCATAGGGTTTTAAAATCTCGATACCAAACAGTCCTTCATTAACAAAAAATGTAGCAATCGACTGTGAATCTATAGTGAACGGAATTAATAAGGTGTAAACTGTAATTATAAAGCCGGCGATAATACCGTATTTTGCCCCTTTAGAAGAACCTCTTCTCCAAAACAATCCGCCAAAAAAGGCAGGAGCCAGTTGGGCAATAAGTACAAATGATATCAACCCTATGGAAACTAATGGTCTATCAAGGGTAAAGCTTTTATAGAATAAATAAGCGATAATAATCAACAAAAAAATAGAAATACGTCGAATGTTTTTAATTGATTCTGCATTTTCTTCTGATTCAGCATTGCTAAATCGCCTTAGAAACCCATAAGGAATAATTAAATTATTGCTTAACATAGTGGCCAAAGCCAACGATGAAATAACCACCATTGAAATGGCTGCTGAAAAACCGCCTAAAAAAACCAACAATGCCATAAACTCATTATTGTTGCTTAACGGTAATAATAAGGTAAATAAATCGGCATCAACTTGTTGATTTTGAAATACCACATTTCCAGCCCAGGCTATGAATATCACAAATACATTAAAAAGCAGCAAATACAAAGGAAACAGCCAAATTACTTTCTTCAAATATTTTTCGCGTTCATTTTCTATAACGGTAACCTGAAACTGCCTTGGCAATAAAACTATGGCTATCATCGACAATAAACTGAGTAAAAACCAGTTGAAACCTCCATTTAAACCATCAATAGTTTGTTGTGTTTCAAAATTTGGCAGCACCGATGCTTTATTGTAAATATCAATTGGGCCGTTAAATAAATAAAAGGTTACATAAAGACCAATAACAAGGAAAAATACCAATTTAATAATAGATTCTAAAGCTATTGCTGTAATAATTCCTTTATGACGCTCTGAGGCATCTGTATGTTGCGTACCAAAAAATGCAGCAAAAATCGCCAATAAAATTGCAATATAAAAGGTAGTATCATCTATAATAGAATTCGGTGAAATCTTATGGTTGGTAATCACATTAAAAGTTTCAGAAATGGCCTTTAGCTGCAAGGATATATAAGGTACAATTGCTATAATGCAAATTAAAGTAACTAAAGCTCCCAAAAAACGGTCATTACCATAACGTAGGGAAATGAAATCGGCCAAGGTTGAAATTTTGTTTCCTTTTGAAATTCTAATGATTTTACGCATTAAAATTATCCAGGTTGGTATTATAATGATGGGCCCCAAATAAATGGTTAAGAATTTTAAGCCAGAGGTTGCCGCTAAACCAACACTACCATAATAAGTCCATGCTGTACAATAAACGGCTAATGATAAGGTGTAAATGTATGGATTGTTGATCCACCTACTTTTTGAATTTTTTTCGGCCCAATAGGCCACATAAAATATGACTGCCAGGTAAATAAAAATAATCGATATCACCAAAAAACTACTCATAATACTTTTTTAAAATGACATATGAGACAATGATACTTGCTATCCAAACAAAGAATATATAAAAATAAAGTACAGGCAATCCAATAAAAGTAGTGTTACTGTTAAAAATCAACAATATAGGCACATTAAACAAACACAATAATAAAATTGATAATACAATTAACTTTTGTTGGTCTCTTTTTTTCACTCTTTGTTATTTTACTTATAAATTATAAATATAATAAAAACAGCACTACCATTAATCATAGTGCTGTTTTATTGCTAAACCTATTACTAATGTGCAGCTTGTGCCGCTTCTGCTCCAGAAGGGATTCTGATATGCTCAACAATTTCTTGAACATGCTCAGGTGGTGCAGGGGTTAACCTAGAGACAACTACAGAAAACACAAAGTTCACAGCCATTGCCACTGTTCCAAAACCTTCGGGTGATATTCCACCATTTCCATAATTAAACCACCAATCTGCTTTTAAACCCGCTACAGCATCATGCCCTCCATCAAAAATTCCAAATTTGAATTTTAACATATAGAATAACATTAAAGATATGCCAATAATCATTCCTGTGATTGCGCCTTCTTTATTCATACGTTTATCAAAAATTCCCAATAAAATTGCGGGGAAGAATGATGCTGCCGCCAAACCAAAGGCTAGCGCCACAACGGCGGCGACAAACCCTGGTGGATGAATTCCAAAATAACCTGCAACAAAAACTGCTACACCAGCACTGATACGCGCGGCCAAAAGTTCTCCTCGTTCAGAAATTGCCGGATTAATTAATTTTTTAATTAAGTCATGTGATATTGATGATGCAATTACCAATAACAAACCTGCAGCTGTTGAAAGTGCGGCGGCCAATCCACCGGCACCAACCAAGGCTACCACCCAGTTAGGAAGATTTGCAATTTCTGGATTTGCCAAAACCATAATATCTTGGTCAATGGTTAATTCATTTAGTTCAGCATCACCTACATATTGTACAATACCATCTGCATTTTTATCCTCAAATTTCAACAGTCCTGTTTTTTCCCAGTTGTCAAACCATTGTGGCAATTCATCATATGTTGCATTGCTCACAGTTTCAATCAATTTGGTTCTTGCAAAAACCGCAACTGCGGGTATGGTTGTATATAAAATTGCAATAAACAATAATGCCCATCCTGCAGAGATACGAGCATCTTTAACTTTAGGAACCGTAAAGAAACGTACAATTACGTGCGGTAATCCTGCAGTACCAACCATTAAGGCAAAAGTTATTGCAAATACATCAATCATTGATTTACTACCTGAAGAATATTCATGAAAACCCAGTTCAGTTGACAAACCATCTAATTTATCCAATAAATAGATACCGTCTTCACCGGTACTTCCAAATCCTAATTGGGGAATTGGGTTTCCTGTCATTTGAAACGATATAAATATTGCAGGAACCATAAAAGCAAAGATTAACACACAATATTGTGCCACTTGCGTGTAAGTAATCCCTTTCATTCCACCTAACACTGCATAAAAGAAAACGATTGCCATACCAATGTATACGCCTGTGTCAATTTCCACTTCCAAGTATCTTGAAAATACAATTCCCACACCTCTCATTTGTCCGGCCACATAAGTAAACGACACTATCAGCGCACAAATTACGGCAACTATACGGGCAGTTTTAGAATAATACCTGTCCCCAATAAAATCTGGCACTGTAAATTTTCCGAATTTTCTCAGATAAGGAGCCAGTAAAAGTGCTAATAGCACATATCCGCCAGTCCAGCCCATAATATAAACAGAGCCATCATATCCCGTGAAGGACACAATCCCTGCCAAGGAGATAAATGATGCTGCAGACATCCAGTCGGCTGCTGTAGCCATTCCATTCATTACTGGGTGCACACCGCCACCCGCTACATAAAATTCTTTTGAAGTTCCGGCCCTGGCCCAAATTGCAATTCCTATATAAATCGAAAATGAAATTCCTACAAGTATCCATGTCCATGCTAATATTCCCATGATATATTTTTTAAAAGTTAAAACTATTCTCCAACACCATATTTTTTATCTAGTGCATTCATCAATTTTACATAGACAAATATTAAGATAATAAATACATATATTGACCCTTGTTGTGCAAACCAAAACCCCAGTTTAAAGCCGGCAATTTTGATGGTATTTAAATAATCTACTAAAAAGATTCCGCACACATAGGAAACCAAAAACCAGATACTTAGCAATATTGCCAAATATTTAAGATTTTCTTTCCAATATGCTTTCATATTTTCTTTTGACATAATAATTGGTTTTAAAAGTTATAAATTGCTGTTGTTAATAATCTAAAATTGCCTACGGCATCAACGCCAGTGTTGTTCATATCACCGTTTGAGTCAATATAACCATACTGTGCGCTGGTATATTCGCCTTCAAGGCCAATTTTCATTTTTCCTGATTTCCATCCAATTCTTGGCGCAATTCTAAAAGCGCTTTCAACACTGTTTCCCAAAAATCCATTCGTATAGGTAACCTGTTCCCCATAACCACTATTTTTTGAATAGCCTCCAAATATTCCCCATTCCATAGTTGGAGAAAAATCTGCATTAAATTCAGTCCACGCAGAAAATGTATCGTTGTTTATATAGTCACCATTTGTTGCAGTACCGAAGCCACTAATTTGTAGAATATCCGACATGTTTTGTCCGTAAATAGCTTCAACTTTCCAGGTTGCATTTCCTAATTTTGTCCTAAAATAGCCAATAAAGGCAGTACTGGTTATGTTATCAGTTCCCAGCGCTGGTCGGGCCGATTTAAAATTAAGGCCAAAGCCTCCCAAGGAATTTGCCACGGAACCAATTTGCAACTGTGCGTGCAATTGTGGCATTCCAGATTGACTTACGCTTGCTCCTCTAGTAGCGAAATCTCTTTCTGTAAAAAGGACACCAATAAATTTAACTTTTCCTTTAGTGGTAAGTCGCAATTGAGGATTTCTGGAAAATGGCTGAAAAGGAACTCCCGTATTAAATGAATAAACATCGGGAAAAACTGCAGTCACAAACATTGGATGCCAATACTGTCCCATTAATATCTCCACCTTGTCATTTGATATCTGCACAAAGGCGTGTCTTAATCTTAAACCATTAACATCATCAAGTCCAGTTCCTGAGTTTCCAAAAAAATCAGCCTCAATTACACCCGAAGTTTTCATTCCGAAAAAGTCAGGACCAGTAATACCAGCTTTTAACCTAGATTGGATTGATAAAATATTAAAGTTGGTTTGGTCATTTACATCTTCACCATTAACCAACTTTTTTGCAGCAGGTAAAATAGCAAAATGTCCTTCACGTGCATTTACAATTTGACGGGTATCAAACATATAATCCGTTTTAACGAAGCCACTCCATTTGACTCCAAAACTAGGTGCGGCCTCGGTGGTCTGGCCATAGCTGTAGTATGTCAATCCATATAGCAGAATCAACAAGATTGAAAGCTGTTTTCTCATAAAAATAATTTTGGTTAATTAATTTAGTTTTTGCTGAAGAATTGGCTCTTTAGCGTCAACAAGGTGAAAATAAAAAAGAAACTATTAAAATTTAATATATATATCTGTAAATCGATATAGTTATCCTTTAAACCGTTCCCAGCGAATTAACATAAATTTATCTCCAAGCTCAGTGACAATAACCCCTGCCCCAATCAAATTTTTATTATCTGAAAAATACTTGGCAAGCTCTGAGGCGTTTAAAATTTTATAAGTAGAGTGATATTCAAAACTAAACGGACGTTTAATATTGTATTTTTTAACCCAATTGATAATACTTACATGTGAAATACCCAAAATGCGTTCTATTTCACGAAAGCTCAATCCCTCTAAATATAACTGCAAGGCTTTATTCACATAATAGGAATCTATTTGCTTACCAACCTTATTCACAGTAAAATAATAGCCACATTTCTTGCATTTATAGCGTTGTCTGTCTTTTATGACACCACTTTTAACATATTCGGAAGAACTACAATTTGGACAGCAATTGATTTTCATATATATTATTTTTGCATAAATATACTTTATTAGCAGAAAAAATCAAAATAAATTTACCTTTTTTACATCAACTCCCCATATTTCCCCTACTTCCATTGGAGATTTATCAAGAGAAACAAGTTTTCATTAGATTTAATACAATTCGAAGAAAATATATTTTTATCATAAGTATATAAAAACGTCCATTTTATTGGATTTATTTGATAATCGCTAGTTTCATTTATATTGATTGAAATTTATAAAATATAAAGCAAATCCTTCTTTTAGCAGTAGTTAATCCAACATCTAGTATTGAATAATCCATTTTTTAATTCATATTTTTTATATTAAATTATTTTCAGTATTTTTTAGTTTTTAATGATGTTATTATAACGTTTTCGTAATTATTTTATGTTAAACATAATATTTATCTTATTTTTGTAAAAATACATCAAACCAATTAAATGAAGAAACAAGGATTATATTTACCGGAATTTGAAAGAGACAATTGTGGCGCAGGATTTATTTGCAATTTAAAAGGCGAAAAATCGAACAAAATAATTCACGATGCTTTAGAAATCCTAATTAAGCTTGAACACCGTGGGGCAGTGAGTTCTGATGGTAAAACAGGTGATGGCGCGGGAATATTAATTGATATTCCCCATGAATTCTTTGTGAAAAACACCCCTTTTAGTTTACCAGAACCAAAAGAATATGCCGTTGGGATGGTTTTTTTGTCCCAAAATGAAAATCAGCTTAATTTCTTTAAAAATTGTTTGGAAACCGAAATCAAAAATCAGGGTTTGGCCGTTTTAGGCTGGCGTCAGGTTCCGGTTAACAAAAAGCATCTTGGAAAAATCGCGGCCAAAAATGAACCAGCCATTGAGCAAGTTTTTATTGGAAAAAACGGACTGCCTTTAACCGATAACCAATTCAATGCAAAATTGTTTGCCGCACGTAAAATTGCGGAACATACCATTGAAAATTCTAGACTGTCTGATCGAAAAAAATTCTATTTGCCAAGTTTATCAACAACCACACTCATCTATAAAGGACTTTTAATTCCTGAAGACATCAGAAATTATTATACGGATCTTTCCAATCCAGATTTGGTTACTCGTTTGGCATTGGTACATCAACGATTTTCAACAAATACTTTTCCTTCTTGGGATTTGGCGCAGCCTTTTAGATATATGTGCCACAATGGTGAAATTAACACGCTTCGTGGCAATATCAACAGGATGAAAGCGCGTGAAGAATTGATGAAAAGTCCTGCTTTTGGCGATGACATAAAAAAAATGTTTCCTATTATTTTGGAAGGTAAATCAGATTCTGCCTGTATGGATATGGTGGTGGAATTATTGCTGATGACCGATCGTACTTTGCCCGAAGTGATGATGATGATGGTGCCAGAAGCCTGGGAAAAAGATTTGACCATGAGTGATGAAAAAGTAGCATTTTACGAATACAATTCCTGCATCATGGAACCTTGGGACGGACCAGCATCGATACCTTTTACCGATGGAAATTATATTGGTGCCTTGTTAGATAGAAACGGGTTGCGACCTTCAAGGTATACTGTTACCAAAGATGGAAACGTTGTTATGTCCTCTGAAACTGGTGTTTTAGACATTAAGCCCGAAAATGTTGCACATCACGGAAGGTTAGAGCCCGGGAAAATGTTTTTGGTTGATATGAATGCCGGCCGAATCATCAATGATGAAGAAATTAAACAAAAAATTGTTTCCGAAAAACCTTACAGAAAATGGCTCAACAATAATTTATTGCCTTTGGCAGAAATTCCATATACCGGCAACAAAACACCCAAGGAAGAAATAGGTTTGGTGGCGCGCCAGAAAATATTTGGCTATACGCTTGAGGAAATAAATACCATCATTACCCCAATGGCTACCGGCGGTAAAGAGGCTATCGGCTCTATGGGAAATGATACGCCTTTGGCCGTTTTATCAGATGAACCTCAACTGTTATTCAATTATTTTAAACAACTATTTGCCCAAGTTACCAATCCGCCTTTAGACGGAATAAGAGAAGAAATTGTTACCGATTTTAGTTTGGCCATTGGTGGCGACAGAAATATTTTTGAAATTTCAGAAGAACAATGTAAAAAACTAAAAATTCAAAACCCGGTAATCTCAAATGCCGATATCGATAAGTTAAAAAGCATAAACCATCCCGATTTCAAATCTGTTTCAATATCAACCCTTTATGACATCACAAAAGGCTTAAACGGGATTGAGGCTGCCTTAAAAGATATGGTAAAACAAGCTTTTAAAGCTGTTTCCGAAGGATGTAATATTCTTATTTTAACCGACAGAAATGTGAATGAAAATTTTGCGCCGATACCCATTTTATTAAGCTGCTCTTACGTTGGGAGCCAATTGAGCAAATTGGGACAACGCTCAAGTTTTGGAATTGTCATAGAATCTGCAGAGCCGCGTGAACCTCATCATTTTGCCACCTTGTTTGGTTATGGCGCAAGTGCCGTAAACCCATATATGATTAATGAAATGCTTCGACAGCAAGTTATAGATGGCGATATTGTGGGGATTTCCGGAGAAAAAGCAATCGAAAACTTCAATAAAGCCATTGCAACCGGGGTTTTGAAAATTATGAATAAAATTGGGATTTCTACCTTGCATTCTTACAGGGCTTCCCAAATTTTTGAAATTTTAGGTTTAAACAGCGCTTTCTGTGAAGAATATTTTCCAAATACGCCTTCTCGTATTGAAGGTATTGGCTTGTATGAAATTGAAAAAGAAATTTTCCTGCGCCACAGAAGTGCCTTTCCCCCCATTGAAATTACTGAAACCCTTCCTTTAAATATCGGTGGTGATTATCGATGGAGGCGGAATGCAGAACGACATATGTTCAATCCGACCACTGTTTCAAAATTGCAGCAAGCCGTACGCACCAACAGTTATGAAAGCTATGAGGTTTATGCCAAAGCCATCAACGAGCAAAGTGAAAGTTTAATGACACTTCGGGGAATGTTTGAATTTAACAACTTAGACCCAATTCCTTTGGAAGAAGTTGAACCTTGGACAGAAATTGTGAAGCGCTTTAAAACTGGCGCTATGTCCTATGGATCAATTAGCCAGGAAGCACACGAAAATTTAGCGATTGCCATGAACCGTATTGGAGGCAAAAGCAATTCAGGTGAAGGCGGGGAAAACAAAAACCGTTTCAGAAAAGATTTAAATGGCGATAGCCGAAACAGTGCCATTAAGCAAGTAGCATCGGGAAGATTTGGTGTTTCCAGCAACTTTTTAACCAATGCGAAAGAAATTCAAATTAAAATGGCTCAAGGCGCAAAACCTGGTGAAGGTGGACAGTTGCCAGCTGAAAAAGTATTGCCTTGGATTGCAGAATGCAGAAGTTCAACACCTTATGTCGGATTAATTTCTCCGCCACCGCACCACGATATTTATTCGATAGAGGATTTGGCGCAATTAATTTTCGATTTAAAAAATGCCAATAGGGAAGCCAGAATCAATGTGAAATTGGTATCCAAAGTTGGTGTTGGTACCATTGCCGCCGGTGTTGCAAAAGCAAAGGCAGATGTTATCTTGATTTCAGGTTATGATGGAGGTACAGGAGCTTCTCCTTTAACTTCGCTACGCCACACAGGATTGCCTTGGGAACTTGGTATTGCTGAAGCCCAGCAAACTTTGGTTTTGAACAATTTAAGAAACCGGGTGGTTTTGGAATGCGACGGACAGTTAAAAACCGGTCGTGATGTTGCGATTGCCTGCTTATTGGGCGCCGAAGAATTCGGTTTTGCCACAGCACCATTGGTAGCCTCGGGATGCATTATGATGCGTAAATGCCACTTAAATACTTGTCCGGTTGGGATTGCAACCCAAGACCCTGAATTGCGGAAAAACTTTAAAGGAACACCAGAGCACGTCATTAATTTTATGTATTTCGTTGCCAAAGAACTGCGTAAAATTATGGCACAATTGGGTTATAGAACCATCAACGAAATGGTTGGCCAAAGCCAAAAAATAAATGCAAACAAGGCCATTGCTCACGCCAAAGCAAAGGGAATCGACTTGTCCCCTATATTACACAAGCCCAAAACAAACAAACCGTTATACAATACCGAATCCCAAAATCATGAACTGGAAAACGTACTGGATTTTGACATTCTTAGAATGGGACATCCAGCCATTTACAGAAAGGAAAAAATGTTTTTGGAATTTCCCATAAAAAATACCGACAGAACTGTTGGTGCCATCGTTAGCAATGAATTGTCTAAAATTTATGGTGAAAACGGCTTGCCTGAAGATACCTTAAACCTAAAATTTAAAGGTTCAGCCGGACAAAGTTTTGGCGCATTTGCCACCAAAGGAATAACGATGCAAATTGACGGAAACACAAACGATTATTTGGGCAAAAGCTTGTCTGGCGCAAAATTGATTATTAAAACACCAGATGCAGCGACATTTGCTTCAGAAGAAAATATTATTGTAGGTAACGTTTCATTGTATGGCGCAATTAGTGGAGAAGCCTATATTAACGGGATTGCAGGTGAACGATTTTGCGTTAGAAACTCAGGCGCTATTGCAGTTGTTGAAGGTGTTGGAGACCATGGCTGTGAATACATGACAGGCGGAAAAGTGGTGGTATTGGGCAAAACAGGAAGAAATTTTGCCGCAGGTATGAGCGGAGGCATCGCTTATGTTTTTGATATAAATCAAAAATTCAGAAATGGGTTGTGCAATATGGAAATGGTTGAGTTTGATCCCATTTTTGAAGCCGATGAAACGGAATTAAAACAACTGATAAAAAATCACTTTAAATATACCAACAGCGATTTGGCTTACAGAATTTTAGATGATTGGGAAAATAGTTTAGCCCATTTTGTAAAAGTGATGCCTACAGACTACAAAAAAGCATTGGTTAGGCTAGAAAAAGAAAAGAATATTAATGCAGCAACAGCTTAATTATGGGAAAAGTTACCGGATTTAAAGAGTTTGAAAGAAAAGAGGAGGATTATATTTCTGTAAAAGAAAGGGTTCAACATTATAAAGAATTTACAACATCTTTGAAAACAGAAGAAGTTGAAAAACAAGGTTCGCGTTGTATGGATTGCGGTATTCCGTTTTGTCATAGTGCTTGTCCGCTAGGAAATTTAATTCCCGATTTTAACGACATGGTTCATAAAAAAAACTGGAAAAAAGCTTTGGAAATATTGCACTCAACCAATAATTTCCCTGAATTTACAGGCAGATTGTGTCCTGCCCCTTGTGAACAAGCCTGTGTTTTAGGCATTATAAAACCGCCAATAACCATTGAAATTTTAGAAAAATACATTGTAGAAAAAGGATTTAAAGAAGGATGGATTACAGCCCAGCCTCCAATAGAAAGAACTGATAAAAAAGTTGCTGTGATTGGTTCCGGACCTGCGGGTTTGGCTGCGGCGCAACAATTAAACCGAGCAGGACATTCAGTGACCGTTTTTGAAAGAGATGATGCATTGGGCGGTTTGTTGCGCTACGGAATTCCAAACTTTAAATTGGAAAAAGAAATTATCGACAGAAGAATTGCTATTTTAGAAGAAGAGGGCATTGTGTTTAAAACAAATGCAAATGTTGGCGTAAATTATCCGATTGAAAAATTGGACGAATTTAATGCCGTTATTTTGTGTGGTGGTGCGACAATCAGTCGGGAATTGCCCGCAAAAGGTGCTGACATTAAAGGCGTGGTGCAAGCCATGACATTTTTAAAACAGCAAAATAAACGAAATGCCGGAATTTCTATAACCGAAGAAGAAATTTTTGCCACCGATAAAAATGTCATTGTAATTGGCGGAGGCGATACCGGTTCCGATTGTATTGGAACTTCAAACCGCCACGGTGCAAAAAGCGTAACGAATTTTGAAATTATGCCAAAACCGCCAGTGAACAGAAGCGAAACAACACCATGGCCATTTTGGCCCTTGAAACTTAAAACCTCCTCTTCCCATGAAGAAGGATGTGACAGAAACTGGCTAATTTCAACCAAAGAGTTTATTGCTGATGAAAAAGGGAATTTGAAAGCCTTAAAAACAGTGCAAGTTGAATGGATTATGAAACCCGGAGAAAGACCATCTTTAAAAGAAATTGAAGGTACCGATAAAATTTGGCCTTGCGAATTGGTGCTTTTGGCTCTTGGATTCACGGGTCCGGAAGCAACTTTAAGCGAACAATTGGGCATAAAAACCGATTTTAGAAGCAACTACCAAGCTTCAGCAACAGAATTTCAAACAAATATACCTCATATTTTTACTGCCGGTGATATGCGAAGAGGGCAATCACTCATTGTTTGGGCAATTTCTGAAGGAAGGGAAGTCGCTAAAAAAGTGGACGAATATTTGATGGGTTACAGCAATCTGCCAACCAAAGGAAGTGGCGATTTAATTGGCGTTTAAGTATTTGTCTTAAAAAATATATTTAGATTTAAAAGATCAACTTTTGTTAAACATTAGATGATTTTTTTGTAAATTACAAGGTAGTTTTAGATATTAGATATTAGATATTAGATATTAGATATTAGATATTAGATATTAGATATTAGATATTAGATATTAGATATTAGATATTAGATATTA
>DATCTJ010000047.1:0-11525 GCA_036568005.1 Lutibacter sp.
TTAGCGTTGAGCAACTAAAATATTAAAATTACAAAAACCCTTATTTTTAGGGGTAGCTTTTTATTGGCTAAAAAATAAATAATAAAAATTAAAATATTGATAATCAGCACTTAAAATAATAAATCATAAACAGATGAAAAACTGGCGTCTAAAACTTGATCTTGTTTAAGTAGTATCTGTTCTTTGGTAGTCATGTTATATTTATAAATACTATTTGGCGTAGTGAGAGATGAATAATTATAACGCAAAACATCGGTATTAAAATCTAAATTATCTCTTGTGAAAGCAAAATAAGCAGGGTCATTAAACTTTATATAATGCTCATCGCCATCCCAGTTCATAATACGAATTGCCTGTAAACCGTTCAACTTTTCACTAATTACTATATAATCTTTAAAAAGATCAAAATCCTGCAAAAAAACATCTTCTCTATGTGAAATTACCTCAGTCCAATTTTCTTTAGAAGTTGCTTTAACCGGCGTTTTTACCAATTTAAAATTTTTTGCATTTAAATTGGTTCTAATGTAAAAATAATCACCAAAATGGTCAGGCTCATATTCTAAATTTCGCTCTCTTGGCTGAATAATTTTCCATTCTCCATCAGGTGTATTTGCGTCTAAATATCGGTATTCAGAAGAAAGCGTCTGGGAGCTTTCAATCATTAGATATGCTTTTGATTTAGACTTAAAAACACCACAGCTAAAAGTTTCATCTTTTTCTTCGTACACAAGAACGTCTGCAGACTGCTCTGTGCCTAATAAATGTTTGTAAATTTTATTTGTGCGAAGCGTTTCGGGATCTTTAGTTGCGTAAAAAATGGTATTACTATCATTTGCCCAAGTTGCACTTCCGCTGGTGTTACTTAATTTGTCCGTTAATGTTTCACCTGTTTCTAAATTTTTGAAATAAATAGTATAGCTGCGTCTTGAAACAGTATCAATACCATAAGCCAATAATTTATTGTTTGGGCTTACAGTTTGACCCCCGATACCAAAATAGGAATATCCTTTTGCCATTTTCGGACCGTTAATCATAATTTCTTCCGTACCATCGCCATCAATTTTTTTTCTACAATACAAAGCGTAATCTCCACCTTCTTTAAAGCGAGTATAATAGGAGTAACCGTTATCATTCACAGGAACAGATTGATCATCTTTTTTTATGCGACTTGTAATTTCATCGTATAATTTTTTTTGTAATGGCTCTGTATGTTTCATTACTTTATTTAAATAATCATTTTCTGCATTTAAATAATTTAATACATCCTGAGTTTGTTGGTCTGGTATTTTCGCATTTTTTTGTTCGTCACTTAAGCGCATCCAAAAATAATCGTCCATTCTGGTATCTCCATGAATAGTTAAGGATTTCGAAGTTTTTTTTGCAATTGGAGCATCAATTAAAAGATGTGCTGGCTTATTTTCTTTACACGAAGTAAAAATTAAAAATAAGGCTACAATAAAATAAAAGTTTTTTTTCATGATTGTTATTTAATCAGTAAATAAAGGGTTTTTTGTTACTTTCAATCTATAGGGAATTCCTAATAGTGACATTTTTAACTTGTGGGATTCAGCGAAGTTAATGAATATATTCAAAATTTTAATGAAAATATAAAATTGCTTTAAATTTAGAATGTATTAAACTACTAATTGAATAATATGAAACATTGTTGTATGATAAAAAATGATTTAACCCTATCATAATGGTATTTTACATACAGTTAGTCCCACAGCCTGAATCAAAGAAAATCCTTTTTTTACAAAAAGTTATTCTTGGGGAGATTTTGAAGCCAAGGCAATTAAGATATTGAAAACCTTAATAAGAAAAAGGATATCGAACAGTTGTTAGTTTTTTTATTTCCTCTGTCGCAGACATCATCATAACTTTCTTATAAGACATAGGAGTGTATAATTTCCATTTATGCATAGCCTAAAAACTTAGCTAAACTGATATAGATCATTTCACAATACCTATTTTAATGCTATTTTAGAAAACAAGTTTCCGATTCAAAGATGAATTTATTAAATCTGAAATATAATTTGAAAATCGTAAATCCGAAATATTATGTCTTTACTATCTAAAAATGAAATAGCCGAATTACATGAAGTCAATCAAAAACTATGTATTTCAATTTTTATACCTACACATAGAGCAGGTAAAAAAGTTTTGCAAAATGAAGATAAATTATATCTAAAAGTACAATTACAAGCGGTAAAAAAACAGCTTGCTAAAACAGGTTTGCATCAAAACACCATTGATACAATTACAGCTCCAGTACAGGAATTAATTGATGACGGGTCATTTTGGAGAAAACAATCTGATGGTTTGGCCATTTTTATAGCTGAAAATTTTTTTCAAAAATTTACGCTTCCCATACATTTTAAGGGTTTTAATTATATTGCCGATTCATTCTATCTAAAACCGTTGATGCCTCTTTTTGTTGGCGATGGTCGTTTTTATTTAATGACATTGGAAATTGGGAAGGTTCATTTATATGAATGCACTCAGCATAGTATTACTGAAATTATTATTGAGGATTTAATCCCCAAAAACCCACAAGACAGAGTAGGTTATGATTATGAAGAGAAAAATCTGCAATTCAGGACACAGCAAGCGGGTATAGGACAAGTGATGTACCATGGACAAGAAGCTGCCACAGGAAAAAGGAAGAATGAAATCAAAAAATATTTTAGAGCCATTCACAACGGAATTAGGCCTCTATTAAAAGACGAAAGTATTCCCTTGCTTGTTGCCTCACAAGATTACCTTTTTGATATTTATAAAGGTGTAAATACGTATAAAAATTATTTCGATCAAAATATTAATGGCAACTTTAATAATGTAGATATTTTAGAAGTTCATGAATGGGCTTGGGAAAAAATATCACCCACTTTTGACCAAAAGCGAAAAGACAAAATAACACGCTTCATAGATGAACAAGGCACAGGAAAAACAGCCACTGGAATAGAAAAAATTTTACCAAAAGCCTTTGAAGGAAAAATTGACACCTTATTTTGTGAAAATTTAACAGATGTTTTTGGGACCTATAAAGTAGAAAATGACATCGTTGTTGCGACCGAAACTGAGGAAAAAGAAGCATCTGTGTCGTTGATGAACTTAGCAGCCATAAAAACATTTTTAAATGGAGGCGCAGTTTATTTATTGGATAAGAAAGATATGCCCAATCCAAATTCAAGAATCAATGCATTATATAGATATTAAAGGATTATAAACTATAAAGAAATAAGATTTATAAAATTTTTTGCGAGTATTGGTTAAGTTGATTGGATTATCTAGAAATAATACTAAACCCAATCTTTTGGATGCGCCAACACTTCCAATAATTTTTCTTCCTCACTATTCTTCACCGGACGGAAGTCGTAAATCCATTGCGCATGGGGCGGCAGGCTCATAAGGATACTTTCTATTCTTCCATTTGTTTTTAAACCGAACAACGTGCCTTTGTCATGTAATAAATTAAATTCGGCATAGCGACTATGCCTTATTTCTTGCCATCTTCTGTTTGCTTGAGAATACTCTAATTTTTTTCGTTTTTCAACAATGGGGATGTAGGCTTCTAAAAAGCTATTACCCACTTCTGTTACAAAATGGAACCAATGTTCAAGACTTATTTCTTCTGATGGTTTACAATAATCAAAAAATAAACCGCCAACTCCACGTGCTTCTTCCCGATGAGAGTTCCAAAAATAATCATCGCATTGTTTTTTATATTTTGCGTAAAATGAGCTATTGTGTTGATCACAAACTTTTTTGCATATCCGATGAAAATGCTTGGCATCTTCTTCAAAAAGATATGATGGAGTTAAATCTTGCCCGCCGCCAAACCATTGATCAATTATCTTTCCTGTTTTATCATACATTTCAAAATAACGATAGTTTGCATGTACCGTAGGAACCATAGGGTTTTTCGCGTGGATAACCAAACTGAGACCACAGGCGAAAAAATTGACATCTCCAACTTTAAAATAGCGCTGCATCTCTGCAGAAAGTGGTCCGTAAACAGAAGAGATATTAACGCCGCCTTTTTCAAAGATTGCACCCTTTTCTATTATGCGGGTTTTTCCTCCTCCACCTTGTTTTCGCTCCCAAATATCCTCACGGAATTTAGCTATACCATCAATTTCTTCTAATTTGGAAGTAATGTTATTTTGAAGTTCTTGTATATATTTATAAAATCTATTTTTCATCACTTAACTGAATTACCACTATAATTTAATCTTTTTTTTGTTAATTAAATAGGCACTAATAAATAAGGACAAGAAAATGCGATAAACAAATGATTACTCGCACAATGGTCTTCTTCCTATATTTTTTAACATTTTTATTATCAATGATTTAAATGTAAAAACCCTCTAAATCTTATTAATCAATAATTGTCAAGAAAGCAGTATGGCATCTTCCAGATAACCCATTTTGGAAAGTGTCGTGGACTCGTTTTTATCTTTGATTGCTGAATTTCCCGTAATTCGTCTTGTTTTTATAATGCGGGTGGCGCATCTTCACACTCCACCGCATTCTCCAAACCCGTTTCAGTAGAGATCGCTTTAGGAATTACCATCAAATATTGACATTCGCCTAATATAGGTTTCAATAATTTGTTTTGAACCTTTTTCTACAACAGTAAATAGTATTTGATTATCCCCTATTTCCAAAAAACATCGGTTAAATTATCTACAAAATTTTCTTCAGAATGAGTTTGCTCTAAAAATAATAACTGTTCATATGTTGCATTTATCTGAATTTCATTAAACAAAATGTGTTCTTCAAATCTTATAAGTCTTTCCAGTTCTTCCTCAATTAGACTTAGTGCTTTTAGGAGATTCGTCTCATTTTCAAACAATCGTTTTATTCTTCGATGTTCCGAATTGGCTTTTTTAATCAATTCATGTTCATTGCCTAGTATTGGAAAAAGATATTTTTCTTCCATCTCAAAATGTGGAATCAAATGGGTGAAATAAAACCAATCGGCATAAGTTTTTATTCTGCTTAATTCAATGTTGTTTTTAATTCCTGCACGAATCTTCCAGCAAAGCAATAGCCCATGTTTGTGTTCACGACCTAATGTTTTTATGGCTTCAAGTTTTTTTATAGATTTGTTTGTATTCATAGTTGGTATTCCTTAAATCCCGCTAATCGATCGGAAATTTCCAGCTTTTTCCTTGACGTCTTTCTATTATTAACTTTAGAATCTGGCTTAATTAATAAGATCATACCGATACAGCTTGATTGACCAATTTGTTTTTATTGGAGGCAAAGATCTAATTTTAGTTAAAGGAAAATTTGACTTTAATCTCCAATTCCCTAAGAATAATATCCGAAAATGAAGGAATCTCACCGCCTGGTGTGGCATAATGAAATTCCTCAAGTTCGGACGAGTAAAAGGGGTACAGTAACACCTTAACTTAATAATATTGGGCGAGGGGTCTTGGGAAACATAATTTCATTTTTCTATCAAAATCAACTCTTAAAAAGCACATTTAGTTTTCCTTTAATCTAATCCAATTCTCTATGACTCATTGATTAAATAGACGCTTATAACTTAGGAAAAGGAAACGCGGTAGATAATTGATTTCTAACACAATAGGCTTTGCACCTATGTTTTTTCGTCTGCTTAGTAGTTTAATGAGCTCAATTCTTTTTCCATTTCAATTGCTTTTGGAAATAGGATGTTATTTTCCAAATGAACGTGTAAATGTAAATCGTCTTCAAATTCCTTTAATAAAGCTAATGTAACTCTGTAAGTATTGCAGGCATCTTCAGGAGGAGTATAATCATTACTTAATTCGGAAATCCTCACAAATCGTTCCCCCTCGGCTTCGTGGTCGTCCATCATCAATTCTATCGGATTTTGAACTGTTCCAAAACCAGGTATATTTAAGGCCTGGTTGTTGTTTTTTGAAGCAACCATTTTTTTAATAAAAGGGAAAATTATCAATTCTTCTTTCTTCATGTGCGCGGCAAAGGCACCTATACATTCTATAAATTCTTCATTAATCTTAAATAATTCTGGATGGTGTTCACCGTGAACTTTACAAATTTTAGCTAAGTAAGGTTTGATTTCCATGGTTTTTTCTTCCACATACCGATGGTGTTTTTTCTCGATATATTCTGCCAATAAATCCAATGGCCACGATTGAAAATCTATGGCAGCATTATTGGTTTGGGTAGCGGCATCTATATCGCTTAATATTTTTGAAGGATCTATTTTACTTTTTTCACAGGCTTCAAGAATTGTTCTGTTGCCATTGCAACAAAAATCTATTTTATATTTTTTAAAAACGGAAGCTACTCTGTAATCTTGCGCGACCAACTCTCCAATGTTTTGATTTTCTTTAATTCCCATGTTCTACTTTTTTAGTGATTTTATATTTATTATATTTTAGCTTGAATTTAGTACTGGATAAAAATGACCAGTATTAATTTAAATTTTTTTTATCTTTTTAGAAATGTTAATCCGTCTTTAAGTCCCATTGTTAGGGAAGTAATTGTTGTTGTTTCAAGCATAATTTTAAGATCGTCCCTAATAATTTTAAATTGGTTGTGTACAGGACAAGGCATTTGTTCATTGCATTTTTCCAAACCGAGTCCGCAACCTTTATAGATATCGTCACCGTCAATGGTATAAACAATGGTACTTAATTTCACTTCCTCAGTCTTTTGTTTGTCCATTGAAAACCCGCCTGTTGGTCCTTTGTTAGAGTTAATAATGTTATTTTTCGCGAGTTTTTGCAAAATTTTTGAGGTGTATGCCTCTGGTGAATCTATTGCTGTTGCCACTTCTTTTAAGCTTACTTTTTCTTCTAATAATGATTTTTTAGCTATATAGATTGTTGCTCTTATTCCGTATTCACAAGCTTTTGAAAACATTTACTTTTTTATGCAAAGATATACAAATTTCAATAATAATGGATAAGTTTATCCAATATATTTTAGTTGATATATTTTGGTTAAAGAAAATTTTATTTTAGGGATTGGATCTTGATTGTAACTTCCACTTTCGATTATTTGAATAATACAATACCAACACGATACCAAACAATATGAGCTGAGAAAAAATCGTTTCAATTGTTGGGTATATACCCAGCCAATCTATATGCACAACAATTGGAGAATTTGTCATGGAAATCCAACCTGACTCCTGAATGGAATGAATTCCTTTGCCCAGAAGGATTATCGCCAACAATGAAATTCCCCAAGAGGAGTATAGGAATAATTGACGTACTGGTATTTTTTTAGAGTATCGCAGAAAAAGGAATCCCAATAAAGCAATTAGTCCAAATGCGGAAAGGACCCCGAGTCCTATAGCCGATTTGTTTATAGGAATTGTTTCCAGATTTATCGCTTGCAAAAATAATATTGATTCAAATGCTTCCCTAAATACAACCATAAATGAGAAAAAAGCCAAACCATACATTTTTTCTTTTTGAAGTTGCTTTCCAATTTTTTCTTCCACAAATTTTTTCCATTTTTCTGCATGGGAATTGTTATGTAGCCAAAATCCCACAAAAGATAATATTATAACGGCAAATAAAGAAATAAGGCCTTCCATAATTTCGCGATTTTGGCCGCTGATATTTATTAACCAACCGGATAAGAACCATCCGGCTATTCCCATGACTACAGCTAGAATCCAGCCGCCATGAATCCATTTCTTAGCTTTATTTGCACCAGAACTTCGGATAAGAGCAAGAATTAGAACAATAATTAAAAAGGCCTCTAAGCCTTCCCGCAGTAAGATAGATGCAGATAATATGAAAGTTAGCCAATAGCTTAGGCTATTATTTTCCATAATTTGGTTGACTTCATTAATTAGTGCTAGGGCAGTATTAATTTCCTTTTCAACATCAAAATTATTATTGTTTTGTTCTATAGTTTGTCGCACCTTAAACATTTGTTGTTCAAGCTTTGCAGAAAGAGCTGGCGCATAAGTTTTTAACTTAGCTTCTAGGGGTTCAACACCTTCCAGATAGGCAGCTAGTGCATACTGACGGGCAGTTTTATCTTCACCTTCCTTATAGGTTTTTAAGGCGCGAATTAAATAATTGCTTGCTATTTTTAATGAATTATCGGATGAATTTTCTTTTTGAGTAGAGAACCTCTGCCCAACATTTGTATTTGCCCTAAGGGTAGCTGTGGTTTTATATCCTAGACTTTTTATATATTCTTCTTTTAGAAATTTTATGTCAGCATCTATTTTGGAAAAAGATTCTTTATTTTGTATTAGCTTTTGTAAGTTCAATATACGGGGCAACAAGATTATTTTTTCTTCGGATGAAAAGGTTATCTTATCTGTTAGGTTGTATATTATTTTACTGAATTCTTGCATTTCCAAATACTCATTTTTATCTAATACAAGCCCATCTTTTATCGTCAAGGGATAATCCATAGAAATATGATCCAACAAAAGAATGATTGTTTGTGTTTCCTTCTCTTCATTATCTTTTGCTGCGACTTTATTAGGGCCAAGAGTTATTAAAATACATATAAGCAAATAAATATAGTGTAGCTTTCTAGTTATCATTTAATCCTATTTTATTTAGAATGATTCTAAACAAAGGTAATTATTTTATACTTAACCAAAAAGAAAACCTCTTAAATATTTAAAATTTAACACAGAATTTTACTTTTAAAAACTTATCTAAATAACTTGAAAGTAGTATTATTTTACTGACGGATTATCTTGTCGATTAAACATTAAAATATCGCATGAAATTTGTCTATTTCCTGCTTATCGGCCAGGCAGGTTAACTCATTTTTCGTCATAAAAAGTAACCATAGATATGCTTAATTTATCCTTCTGATTTGAACTAAAATAATTCAAATTTTTCATGCAACATTTAAAAATTTAACTGGTATAATTTCTCAATAGCTATTATAAAGGCCAAAATAAATTTTACGGCCTTGAATTTATGAATATTGAGTTTATAAAATTAGGGGAGAGGGGTTATAATTCTGTCTTTAAAAATAACCTAGTTCTTCTTTTCCCTTCTCGGTAAGCTTTTCTATTGACCAAGCAGGATCCCAAACAAGATGAATCTCGGCTTCATAGTTTGGATAGTTTGCATTAATTACTTGTTTGGCATCTTCGGTTATCATATCTCCCATTGGACATCCACGTGAAGTAAGTGTTAAATCAACATCAATTTTATGTGTATCTTCATTGATAGTTACTCCATAAACCAATCCTAAATCAACAATATTAACCATTAATTCGGGATCGATGACTTCTTTTAGTAATTCCATTAATTTTTCGTTTGATGTATGCATAATGCTATTATTTATTTTTTGATTTATGAAATATAATTTTTAAAACATTGTAATTGTAGAGCGCAACCGACAAAAACAATACCATTCCGCCACTGCTCACTATGTAATTTGTTGTGGATGATATTCCTGTTAAAAGCAATAAAAATCCTATTGCGAAAAGCCAAAGTTGTGCAATAGCCACTTTTTCGGAATAAAGATCTTTTGGCAATGGTAGTTTTACTTTTCCAATTCGTCCCCTATATACTTTTAGCCATATTATAAAAGGCAAGGTTTTATAGGTTTGCCCCATGATTAAAGAAGAAATAAAACCAATAAAAATGGTGCTTCCATAGGCCACAGATAGCGGTAAAGTGAGGTTTTTGAACATTTCTAAATTAAATAAGAGCGATAAAATTAGGAATAATGGAATAACTAGCACCATAAAAGAGAGCGCAGATTGTTTCATGCCGATATCAAGTTGCTTTTTTACTCGTTTTTTAAAAGCTTCAAAAATAAATAACAAATAACTAATGATACCCAATACGACCATAATTACACTTATCATTACACCATACTTCCACAATATAAATAACGAAACAACTCCCAAAATTAAACCAACATTTATTAAAAAGTAGGCGTAAGTTAACTTTTTCATATTCAAATTATGTGAAACCATAAACATGGGCAACAACTTGCTGCTAACTCCAATAATCAACTGAATAAACCAGCCAACAATGCCCGCATGTGCATGGAGTTTTAACAATTCTAGATGTGAAACTTTTATAAAAGGAAATGCATAATTAATAGCGAGGGTAAGTCCCGCTAAAACTGTGAACAACAACCAAATTGCTGCGGTAATAATAAAAATTCTTTCTATATTTTTTTTCTTTGATGAATATGCTGTAATTAAAACATTTGTAACAAAGAAAATAACCGCAATTACAATAAAACTGCCACCTACAAATAACATAGTATGAAACGAAAATTGCCAAAATGAAAAGGCCAATAGAACAGAGCCCAAGCCAAGTAATATAAAAGAAAGTATGGCAAATCGCTCACTATATAATTTAACTTCCATAATAACAGGAATTAATTGATATAAAGCTCCAAAAATAACCATGGTCATCCACCCTAATGCAAGCAAATGGGTTATGGAAAGCAAAAGTGGATTAAAAAAATGTTGTGTAAAAGCTGTTGGGTTAAATAAAATAAGCAGCGACACTGCTAGCCAAGTAAGACTTCCGAACACAAAATGAGGCACAACCACTTTTGGAGAGGGTGCATTTTGGCTTGCTATCTGATTCATTTATTTATGAATTAGAAGTTTAACATTTTCACTGTCGATTTCTGTAATCCAAGTTTTAAACTTTCTTTCTTTCAATTCAGGCAATAAATATTGTGGTGTTTTTTTATGATGAACGTACAAGGCTTCATTTTCTTTTAACTCCTCCAATTTCTGTAAAATTGTTAGCATAGGCAATGGCATTTCTAAATTTCGGACATCAGTTTCAATAATTTCTTTTTTACAATTGGCTTTTTTTTCTTCAAATTCATCGTTAGAAATTTTAAATACTGAAGTATCACCTACTTGCGTTTTTTCGGCCTCTGCCACTTTAAGGAAATAGGTAAAAACAACATTGTTTTTTGTTTCCACCATGCTCTCATATCCTTGAGAGTTCACAATTTTAATGAGTGGTGTAGGTTCAAAAGTATTTATGACTTCTAATGCGTAGCCTTCTTGCAGATTTTTTAATGCTCCCATAATATTTTTAAAAGGATCTTCACCCTTTGCTAAAGCTGGTCTTACATCTAATGTGGTAACTTTTGAGGAGTTAATAACCTCTAAAATTGCAGAATTTTGTGATATCTCATTTGTATCTTCTTCTTCTTTTAGCACTGGGATGGTTTCAATTTCAAAGCCAATATTAGCTAGTTTTTTTAATAAAATAGTTATATCACATTTCCCTATTCGAGCGACGTCTCCTACGGTTATTCTTGAGGCTAAAATTTTGCGAATGAACGGATTTCTCAATTGATTAAAATATGAATTTATTGATGCAATTATCTCAATGGTTTCTGTATTTTCTTTAATAAGTGCCGATATTTTTGTTTGTTTGTTAATTTTCATCTGTTTATGATTTATTATTTTAAGTGCTGATTATCAATATTTTAATTTTTATTATTTATTTTTTAGCCAATAAAAAGCTACCCCTAAAAATAAGGGTTTTTGTAATTTTAATATTTTAGTTGCTCAACGCTAA
>DATCTJ010000048.1:0-118451 GCA_036568005.1 Lutibacter sp.
TTTAATGGCTTTAGGACACAATTTAAGAAAGAAAATTGCTTCTTAATGGCAATTTTTTATTCTTTTTTTAAAAATAAAAGTAATACCCAAAATTGAATGGAAATAAAAAACCGCCTCAAAATTTAATATTGAGACGGCTTCGTCTTTTTTTTTGGCACGTTGTTTGTATTTGTGAAAAGGAATGCTGCTAACCGGCAATTTTAGTTTAACCTTTAAATCTTTTATCATGAAAACAAAATTATTACTATTGGCAACGGTTTTATTCGTTGGGTTTGGTGTGCAGGCTTCGACTTTTAATACTGAGAATTCTTCAATAAATTATTATAACAATGATTATGGAGATTCTTTCACTTTTGTTGAAAGAAACGTAACATTTGCTATTTTTCAAAATGGTGAATTCGATTTTTACATCAATCCAAGAAACCAAAGAAGTGGCTTGGGCGTTAATTATCAAGGCAATGGTGTAAATATTAGCTTTAACTCTGGTTATGACTATGACGCATATGTACAATATGACGATTATGGTGCCATTATCCAGGTAGAGGATATTCCTATTTATTATGACTATTATGGTCGCGTAAACCGAATTGGAAATACGCATATTACTTACGATTCTGGAAGATTGGTTCGCATTGGCGGATTGCATGTATATTATAACAGACAAGGTTATTATAGCCATTACTCAGGATATATTAACCATTACAACCGCAATTATGTGTTTCATCCATATCACAATTATTTTGCAAGACCGTTGTTTGATTTCAGAATTGTAAGTTACAATCCATATAGAAATCACTATTATCCAACACGTTACACTTATTATAGTGATCATTCCAGAAATAAATATTACCACAAAAATTATAAAAGAAATGGCAATGACACAAGACGTGTAGCTACCAAAAGCGTTCCAAACAGATATAATGACAATAATGCGCAGGTAACCAGAAGAAATACCAACGACAGAACAAGTCATAGTAGTCGCATGAATACTTCTGCTAACAACACTGACAGAAGAACCACTACGGTAAACAGGCCTAATTCTAATGCAAGAACAAATCAGGCTGGTAATAATACTGATAGAAGATCTAACACAGTTAACAGACCTGCATCTAACGAAAGATCAGTCCAAAACGGTAACAATACGGATAGAAGATCTAATACAATTAACAGACCTGCATCTAACGAAAGAACTGTCCAAAACGGTAACAATACTGATAGAAGATCAACTACTGTCAATAGACCAAGTCAGAATAAACGCAGTGCGAATAGCGGAAGAATGGCTGAAAATCGTGCAACTGAAAGAACAGCTAAAAGTTCTGGGCGAACACAACAAAATACCAAAAGCGTAAAAACTCAGAGACCACAAAAAGTTAGTGAAGCTAAAGGAAATTCAGATAAAAAAGAAAATTCAAGAGGGAATTCTTCAAGAAGAAACTAAGAATTATTTGAATTAAAATAACAAAAAGCGTTGCATTATTGTAACGCTTTTTTTGCTTTTCCACAAATCACAAGTAATTTACCCTTAAGATTCTTCCTCTTTAGTTGATTGCTTTTTTGCTTTTTTACTTCCTTCATACATATCGTAACGCACAAACAAACAGTCCAAATCCCCATTTTTCATAGGAATTCTTCTTGAAGTTCGAAGACCAACATGTTTTATGGCATCCATATTTGAAGTAATAAACCAAACGGTAGAATCTGAATAACCACTTTTTAAGGTATCTCCAATTTTTTTATAAAATTCTTGCATATCAATATCTAAACGCTCTCCATACGGTGGGTTAAATAAAATAATGGTACGCCCAAACACTTCCTTTACTGAATTAAAGAAGTTTACATGATGCACTCCAATAAATTCGCTTAAATTGGCATTTGCCACATTTTCCTTTGCTTTTACAACTGCAGAAGGCGCTTTGTCAAACCCCATGATTTTAAAATGGGAATTGCGTATTTTTTTTATCAAAGAATCTTGGATGGTGAAAAACAACTCCTCATCATAATCTGACCATTTTTCAAATCCGAATTCATTTCTGTTAATGTTTGCCGGAATATTGTTGGCAATCATCGCTGCTTCAATTAAAATAGTTCCTGAGCCACACATCGGATCAATAAAATTACAATCGCCCGTATACCCTGAAAGCAATACCAAACCTGCCGCCAAAACTTCATTTATGGGTGCAATATTTGTTGCGCTTCTGTAACCGCGTTTGTGCAAAGAATCGCCCGAACTGTCTAATGAAATGGAACAATAATTGTTATGAATATGAACGTGAATTTTTAAATCCTGATGTTTTGTGTCAACACTTGGCCTTTCATTGTATTTATTTCTGAAATAATCCGCAATGGCATCTTTCGATTTTAAAGTGATATAATGAGAATTTGTAGTGAAACCCTGAGAATTTACTACAGCACCAATTGAAAATGTACTGGAAACACTCATATATTTTTCCCACTGAATTTGTTGTATTTTTTTATACAAATCATCTTCATCCGCAACTTTAAAGGTTTTAATGGGCTTCAAAATCCTAATCGCCGTACGCAAAGCCATATTTGCTTTGTACATAAAGCCTTTATCACCTAAAAAAGTAACGCTCCTAACGCCTGTTTCTATATCTTGCGCCCCTAAATTTTTAAGTTCTGTTGCCAATACTTCCTCCAACCCAAACATCGTGGTGGCAACCATTTTAAAATTTCGTTCCATATTTTATAATTATTTTGCAAAAGTACTGAAATATTCAGTTAAAATTTAAAATTAAAAAAAAGCTTGCCTAACTAAGATACAGGGAAACCTGAATTGCGGAAAGGTAGACTTGCCTACTGGAGGTGGCTTAAAATTTTTTACCTAATAATAAAAACAATGTATTCCTTAAACATGTAACCAAACAAATTCTTATTTTTGCAGTCATTTTAATATTATGACTAAAAATAAAGACTGGTTTGTTTCTTGGTTTGATACAAGCTATTACCATATTTTATATAAACATAGAGATTATTCTGAAGGTCAGGCGTTTTTAGAAAAGTTAATTACTTTTTTAAAATTAGAAAAAGGGAATTCGGTTTTAGACTTAGGATGCGGAAAAGGACGACATTCCATCTATTTAAACTCATTGGGTTTTAGGGTTATTGGGGCCGATTTATCTAAAAACAGCATCGAATATGCCAAACAATTTGAAAATGAAACGCTTCAATTTGAGGAACATGATATGCGAAACACTTTTGAAAGCAAGTTCGATGTGATTCTAAATCTGTTCACGAGTTTTGGTTTTTTTGAAGACGATGCCGAAGATATCACCATTTTAAAAAATATTAAAAACGGTTTAAACCCAAACGGGATTGCGGTAATTGATTTTATGAATACAAAAAAGGTGATTTCTACACTAGTTTCTGAAGAAGACATTACTATTGACGATATTACTTTTAAAATAAATCGCTATGTGAAAAACGGGTTTATCATAAAGGAAATAAATTTTGATGCGGATGGAAAACATCATACTTATTTTGAAAAAGTAAAAAGTTTAGATTTTACAAAAATTAATTCCTATGTAAACTCTATCGGATTTAAAATTAAATTTACTTTTGGAAATTATCAATTAGAAGATTTTAATGAAGAAACATCCGACCGTTTAATCTTAGTTTTAGAATGACCTATATTGCACTTATTGCCTCCGTATTAGTTGGTATTATTATCGTTTTCGGATTGAAACCAAGTTTTAAGACCGTTCAATTATTGTTAGCGTTTAGTGGCGCTTATTTACTTTCTATCACAATTTTACATCTGTTTCCTGAAGTTTATGCATCAAACGGAACAAATATTGGTTTGTTTATACTTTTGGGATTGTTATTGCAACTTATTCTGGATTTTTTCTCTAAAGGTGCTGAACACGGCCATATTCATATAGAGGAAAATGTTGTTTTTCCTTGGGCATTATTCATCAGTTTAAACATTCATGCTTTTTTGGAAGGAATTCCATTGGCACATAGCCATCGCCATGAATATTTACTATGGGCAATAGTGATTCACAATATTCCAATTTCAATCATATTGGGAACTTTTTTTGTAGGCTCAAAAATCTCAAAAAAAAATGCAGTGCTGTTCTTAGTGCTCTTTTCTTTAATGACGCCTTTAGGAAGTTTGGCTGGGGAATATGTTCAAATTTTGACACATTATAAAACAGAGATTACTGCAATTATTATAGGAATCTTTTTACATATTTCAACAATAATTTTGTTAGAAACATCAAAAGACCATAAGTTTAATCTCTTAAAATTTGTCGCAATATTAGCTGGTATGGTTGTCGCTTATTTGGCTTAATTTTTAGTTTGCAACCTGGCTCATAAATTTTATTCGCATCAAGCGCAACTCTTCCTCATCATAATCACCATCAAATTCGTCTAAGGCATCTTGAATCCTGTCACTTTTAGATTCCATAAAATAGTCAAAGATCTCATCTTGTTGCTCTTCATCCAACAAATCATCAATATGGTAATTAATATTTAATTTGGTGCCGCTATAAACAATTCCTTGCATTTCTTCAATCAATTCATTAAAACTTAATCCTTTTGATTTTGCAATATCTTCAAGTGGAATTTTCCTGTCAGTATTTTGAATGATATAAAGTTTTAAGCCTGAATTTACACCGGTGCCCTTAACTACAAAATCATCTGGTCGAAGAATATCATTTTCTTCCACGTATTTTGCAATCAATTCAATAAATGGTTTGCCGTATTTGTTTGCTTTTCCTTCGCCAATACCATAAATGTTTTTCAGTTCATCCATAGTCATTGGATATTTCAATGCCATATCTTCCAACGATGGTTCCAACAATACCGCATAAGGCGGAACACCATTTTTCTTGGCAACCGACTTTTGCAGTTCTTTAAGCATTTTAAGCAACACTTCATCGGTAGAGCTTCCGCTTCCGTTAGCGTTTGCTAAAATTGTTGCATCCGTACTTTCATCATAAACATGGTCTTCAGTCATCATAAAAGAAGACGGATTTTTAATAAAATTATTGCCTTTTTCAGTAATTTTTATAACGCCATATTGCTCAATTTCTTTGTTGATATATCTCGCAACCAATGCTTGCCTTATCAAAGCCATCCAATATTTTCCATCATGTTCTTTTCCACAACCAAAAAATGCTTGTTCATCCGTTTTATGGGATTTTAATTGGGCATTTAATTTTCCTGTCAAAGAGTTTACAAGGTCTTTAGCTTTATATTTCTGGTAAGTTTTTACAACAACATCCAATAACATTTTTAATTCAGCTACTGCCTCATGCTTTTTCTTAGGGTTTTTGGCATTGTCATCCATTAGTGCGCCCAACCCGTTTACTTCATCAAAATCCTCCCCAAAATAATGCAATAAATATTTTCTGCGCGACATGGATGTTTCTGCATAACCAACCACTTCTTGTAACAAAGCATTACCAATTTCCTGTTCGGCTACAGGTTTTCCTGATAAGAATTTTTCTAATTTTTCAATATCTTTATAAGAATAATAAGCCAAACAGAAACCTTCACCACCATCACGTCCTGCCCTTCCTGTTTCCTGATAATAGCTTTCCAAACTTTTCGGAATGTCATGATGAATTACAAAACGAACATCAGGTTTGTCAATTCCCATCCCAAAAGCAATGGTCGCCACAACTACATCAACGTCTTCCATTAAAAACATGTCCTGATGTTTAGACCTGGTTTTTCCATCTAATCCGGCGTGATAGGGAACTGCTTTTATGCCATTTACCTGCAAAACTTGTGCTATTTCTTCAACTTTTTTTCTACTTAAGCAATAAATAATGCCAGATTTGCCTTGAAATTGCCTTACAAATCGAATGATATCAGAGTTTACGTTTTTTGTTTTAGGCCTAACCTCATAAAATAAATTGGGACGGTTAAAGGAAGCTTTAAAGGTGTTTGCATTAAACATGCCAAGCGTTTTTATAATATCTTCCTGCACTTTTTGAGTGGCGGTTGCAGTCAGTCCAATTAACGGAACATTGTCTATTTTTTGAATTATGGTTCTAAGGTTTCTATATTCTGGTCTAAAATCATGCCCCCATTCTGATATACAATGTGCTTCATCAATGGCGACAAATGAAATATTTTGATTTTTTAAAAAGTCGATGTACTCTTCTTTCATTAAAGATTCCGGAGCTACATACAATAATTTTGTAATTCCTTTCTCAATATCACTTTTAACTCGGGTAACTTCTGTTTTATTTAAGGATGAATTTAGCACATGTGCAATTCCATATTCATCTGAAATACCTCGGATGGCGTCAACTTGATTTTTCATCAATGCAATTAACGGCGAAACAACGATGGCAGTGCCCTCTTTAACCAAAGCGGGAAGTTGGTAACATAACGACTTTCCTCCTCCGGTTGGCATTATCACAAATGTGTCATTTCCTTCAATAATACTTTTTATAACAGGCTCTTGAAGACCTTTAAATTTATCAAATCCAAAATATTTTTTTAAAGCCTCGTGTAAATCAATCTCTTTGCTGTTCATTATCACTTCTAAATTATTAATGCGCGTACAAATCTTCAACTAAAATAATCTCCTAGTTGAGAATTTAAAAAATTTTATAAATCTTGACTTTTACTTTTTTATTAGCAGTTTATTCAATTTCTAATTAAATAAATATATTTTTGTTTAAAATTAAAGATAGAACTTTTTTTTGTTAAAAAACCATAATCTCTTGAAAAATAAAAATACAATTATTGAAAATGCAAAGCAAACAATTTTAATTGAAAGCAAAGCGATTGCGAATTTAGTAAATTTTCTAGATGCAGATTTCGAAAATGCCGTAAATTTTATTCATCAGTCTAAAGGTAGGGTAATTGTAACTGGAATTGGCAAAAGCGCAAACATCGCAACTAAAATTGTCGCTACGTTAAATTCTACAGGAACCCCAGCAATATTTATGCATGCAGCCGATGCCATTCATGGCGATTTAGGAATTATTCAGAAAAATGATGTAGTGGTTTGTATCTCAAAAAGCGGAAACACACCAGAAATAAAGGTATTATTGCCATTAATTAAAAATTATGGAAACAAAATAATTGCCATTACAGGCAATGCGGCATCTTTTTTAGGCACAAATGCCGATTTTTTGTTGAATTCTTTTGTAGAAAAAGAAGCTGATCCAAATAATTTAGCCCCAACAACAAGCACCACCGCACAATTGGTTATGGGTGATGCGTTGGCAATATGTTTATTGAAGCTCAATAATTTTTCGAGTAAAGATTTTGCAAAATACCATCCTGGAGGTGCTTTGGGAAAAAAATTATATTTACGGGTGAGCGATTTAATTGGAAAAAATGAAATGCCAAAAGTTGCGCCAACTACACCAATTAAAGATGTGATTATTGAAATTTCAAAAAAACGGTTGGGTACTACTGCCGTTATTGAAAACAACAAAATCGTTGGCATTATTACTGATGGTGATTTAAGAAGAATGCTAAAAGATTCGCCCGATATTGGCAAGCTTGTTGCAGAAGATATCATGAGTAAAAATCCGAAAACAATACAAGTTGATGCCATGGCCATTGAAGCAATGGAAACTATGGAAAATAATAAAATTTCCCAAATTTTGGTTGAAGACAATTCTATATACATAGGTGTTGTACATTTGCATGATTTATTAAAAGAAGGAATTTTTTAAAATGGCAAAAAAGAAAAAAGGAGAACCTGAAAAAGACATGTCTTTTTTAGACCATGTTGAAGAATTGAGATGGCATTTGGTTCGTTCTAGTGCCGCAATATTTATTTTTGGAATAACTGCATTTTTGATGAAAGGCTTTCTTTTCAATAATATAATTTTCGCACCTAAAGACCCTAATTTTATTACATACCGCCTATTTTGTAGTGCTTCAAGATTTTTTGGCACAGAAGGTTTGTGTATAGATGAAATACCGTTTACATTTCAAAGTTTGGAAATGGCAGAACAATTTAGTGTCCATATTTGGGTATCTATTACCGCAGGCTTTATTATGGCCTTTCCTTTTATAATATGGGAAGTTTGGAAATTTATCAGTCCGGGTTTGTATGAAAAAGAACGCAAAAGCGCACTTGCCTTTATTGTAGTTTCTTCCTTTTTGTTTTTTGTGGGTGTATTATTTGGGTACTATGTTGTAACACCACTTTCCGTTAACTTCTTAGGAAGTTATTCCGTAAGTGATATGGTTGAACGTAATATTAAAATTGGCTCTTATATCTCATTATTAAGGTCTTCAGTATTGGCTTCCGGATTAATATTTGAATTGCCTATAGTGATGTATTTCTTAACTAAAATGGGATTAATAACGCCCGATTTTTTAAGAAAATACAGAAAGCATGCGCTGGTTTTGGTATTAATTGTTGCAGCAGTTATAACTCCTCCAGATATTATAAGCCAAGTTATTGTGGCCATTCCTATCCTTGTTTTATATGAAGTAAGTATATTTATTTCGAAAGTAGTTTTAAAAAATGAACGCAAAAAAGAACTTAAAAATGTCTAATCAAGTAGAAGAATTTAATGCCTATCGGGCAAAAATGAACGATAAGATATTGGCTGATGACAATAAAATCATCAAAAGAATTTTTAATATTGATACAAATGCTTACAAAGCTGGTCATTTAGATGTTCAAACAAAAGAATTATTAGGTTTGGTGGCTTCGGCTGTTTTACGATGCGATGATTGCATCAAATATCATTTAGAAGGCTGTTTTAAAGCGGGGGTTTCCAAAGAAAAGGTGATGGAATCACTTTCCATAGCAACTTTGGTTGGCGGAACCATTGTAATTCCCCATTTAAGAAGGGCTTATGAATATTGGGAAGAACTAAGTCAATGAATAATTAAAAATTAATAATGAATAATTGAAAAGGTTAAAGGTCGGTCACTGAGCATAGCCGAAGTGAAAGGCAAAATTAAAAAAATCAATTACACAGATAAACAATTACACAATTCAACAAATAAGCAACAATGATTTTAAGAGCTGAAAATATAAAAAAGAAATACGGTAGCAAATATGTTGTAAACGGAATTTCATTACAAGTGGAACAGGGAGAAATTGTTGGACTTTTAGGTCCGAATGGCGCAGGAAAAACCACTTCGTTTTATATGATTGTTGGAATGATACAGCCCAATGAAGGAAAAATATTTTTGGACAATCAAGAAATTACCAAGTACCCAATGTATAAAAGAGCACAGGAAGGTGTGGGTTATTTGGCGCAAGAAGCTTCTATTTTTAGAAAATTAACTGTTGAAGATAATATTTTATCTGTTTTGCAATTTTCGGATATGTCGAAGGCAGATCAAAAAGACAAAATGGAATCTTTGTTAAAGGAATTCGGCTTGGTCCATGTACGTAAAAACAGAGGTGATTTACTTTCAGGCGGCGAACGGAGAAGAACTGAGATAGCGCGGGCATTGGCTTCAGACCCTAAATTTATTTTATTGGATGAGCCTTTTGCTGGTGTTGACCCAATTGCCGTTGAAGATATCCAAAATATTGTGGCGCATTTAAAAGACAGAAATATCGGCATTTTAATTACCGACCACAATGTACAAGAAACGCTTGCCATTACCGACAAAACCTACTTGATGTTTGAAGGTGGTATTTTAAAAGAAGGAACACCCCAAGAACTTGCTGAAGATGAAACCGTTAGACGTGTTTATTTAGGGAAAGATTTCGAGTTAAAAAGAAGAAAATTTTAATTCGATTTCTTAATTAGCTTATTTTCAATGCCTGACAGCAACACATACAACAAAATCACCAATGGAATGGCTATAAATTGAAATAAGACACTAAAAATAGCCGTAAGCATTATAAACACATACTTTATCTTGTTTTTTCCCCAGCTATAGTCTTTAAATTTTAAGGAAAATAATGGTATTTCCGCATTCATTAAATAACAAAGAAGTACTGCCAAACCTATTAAAAACCATACATTTTGGATAATCGAAGATGCAAATTCATTTCCGCTAAAATTTAATATTAAAGGCAATGATAAAACCACCAATGCCGCAGCAGGTGTTGGCAAACCAATAAATGAACTTGTTTGCCGTTCATCAATATTAAATTTCGCCAATCGGTATGCCGCGCCAAGCGTAAAAAGCAATCCAATTAAGGAGATAAAAAAAGAACTCGTGAAATAATGTTCGTTTCCTGTTTTTAAAACCGATTTAACCGCATTTTCCCATGTTTCATTTTCTACCGATTTAGAAATCAGTTGAAATAACACAATTCCCGGTACTACCCCACTTGTAACAACATCAGCCAAAGAATCCAATTGTTTTCCCAATTCTCCCTGAACTTTCATGATTCTTGCCGCAAATCCGTCGAAGAAATCAAAAAATATCCCTAAAAAAACAAAACCTGCCGCGATTACCAATTCTTCTTTAACCGCAAAATATACCGCAATTGTTCCTGAAAGTAAGTTAAGTAAGGTCAATAAATTGGGAATGTATTTTTTTAGCATCACTATTTTTATTTTTCGTAAATTTAATCATTGTTTTTCAGTAAAATTTAATTCGAAAGAACTTTTTAATAAATTACTAAAGCCCAATTTAAAATCATTTTATTCACCTACGAATTTAATCAGTATTTAGCTAATATTTTTGTGAATAAAAATCGACTTTTTAAATTTACAAACATAATATTTCCTAAATTTTAAACTTAACTTAGAAAGTTTTTTTTACATTCGCTCTATAATTAATAGCCATAAAATATGACATTAGTTATCATCAAATTTAAATAGTTATTTCACAATCCTATGAATTTATAACGATGGGTTTTTCAAATAAAATGCGCAAAAAATTTCACTTCATTTTTATATTGCTTTTTAGTTGCTTTCAATTGATGGCACAACAGAAATTAACATCAGAGGCCAGCGTAAGCGTTGTCACCTGCGGTCCTGGAAGCGAATTGTACAGCGCTTTTGGGCACAGTGCTTTTAGGGTTTACGACCCACTTTTAAAAATGGACAAAATATATAACTACGGCACATTCGACTTCAATAAACCCAATTTCTATTTAAATTTTGCAAAAGGAAAACTAATTTACCAGCTTTCTACAACCCGTTATGGCTATTTTTTGCAACAGTTTAACTATGAAAATCGTTGGGTAAAAACACAGGAATTAAATTTAAGCGAAGCCGATGTTCAGGCAGTTTTTGATTTTTTGGAAAATAATGCAAAACCAGAAAACAGTTCTTATCAATACGATTTCTTTTACGACAATTGTTCCACAAAAATGGAAGAAGTTATTAAAACAGTTTTAAAAGACAAAGTTACTTTTAACAACAGCCATATCACCGATCAAAAATCTCACCGGGATTTAATTGCCGATTATACCGCCGCTAAATTTAAATGGGGAAAGTTTGGGATAGATTTGGCTCTGGGATCTGTAATTGACAGGGATGCAACCGCTGCTGAATATAAGTTTTTACCCGATTATATTTACACGGGTTTTAACAATGCTACCATAAAAGTTGATGGAGAAAATATTCCTATAGTAAAGGCAGACAACACTGTTTTAAATGAAAATATTCAGCCTCGTCCATTTTCTATCATGCAGCCTTTAATTGTTTTATTGGCAATTGCGCTTTTTTTTATATTTAAGACCTATCAAAATTATATCAATAACAAGAGAAGTAAATGGATTGATTTTTCTCTGTATTTTATAACAGGTTTAATTGGCGTTGTGGTTTTATTGTTATGGTTTGCAACAAGTCATACCGCAACCTATAAAAACTTTAACTTTTTATGGGCTTTTGCACCAAATTTAGTAGTTGCCTTTTTTATGTTTAAAGAAGTTTTGCCTAAATGGCTGATAGCTTATAATAAATTATTATTGATTTTATTGGCAATACAGGCAATATTATGGATTTTGAAAATACAAATTTTTAACCTTGCAATTATACCGTTTATGGCGATGCTTTTAATTCGTTACACTTTTTTAATTTTGAGGGGCAAATAAATTTATTTGTAAAACTACAAACTATTTTAATTAGAAATCTTGCTCCCCATTGTGTAAAAACTTTTGTTTTGCCAACAACTCTTCTTCTGTTTCAACAATATCATCATCTGGCACACAACAATCTACCGGACAAACAGCGGCGCATTGCGGTTCGTTAAAAAAGCCTTTGCATTCCGTACATTTATCAGCAACTATAAAGTAATATTCATCGTTAATGGGTTCTTGTGTTTCATCGGCATTAAATTTCTCGCCATTTGCTAAAATTATATTTCCTGAAAGTTTTGTGCCATCTGAAAATTTCCAGTTTTCTGCGGCTTCATATATCGCATTATTAGGGCATTCCGGTTCACAAGCGCCACAATTTATACATTCATCGGTTATTTTTATGGCCATAATTTTATTTAGATTAATTTTGCCAAAGGTAAAATTTTAATTTTAAAATTTCAAATAATGAATTTAAACCAACGGATTGAAGCTTTCGCAATACTCGGTGAATTTTTTAAACAATTTTCAACTTCAAAAATTAAAAAAAATGAAAGTTCTATATTAAATCCCATACTTTTTGATGCTTTTAAATTGCAAATCAATAGAGCCTCGGAATTTAACGGTTGGTTTACCCAAGATAATGTTTTAAAGGCTTTTGAAAGCTGGAGTGAAGCACTAACCATCGAAAATTTAAAAAAGTGGACATCAATCTATAAAATTGATGAAAATACTAGGCCTAAAAACATTGCCATTATTATGGCAGGAAATATTCCTTTAGTTGGATTTCACGATTTTTTAACGGTTTTAATAAGCGGCAATAATGCCTTGGTGAAACTTTCTTCAAACGACAAACATTTTTTGCCTTTAATAGCTAAATTTTTAGAATATTATCATCCATATTTTAAAAATAAAATCACCTTTACTGAAAATAAATTGGTTGATTTTGATGCTGTTATTGCTACAGGAAGCAATAACACAAAACGTTATTTCGAATTTTATTTCGGAAAATATCCTTCCATCATTAGAAGCAGTAAAAATTCCATAGCCATCATTACCGGTAAAGAAACCAAACAGGAAATGGAAGCTTTAGGCGATGATATCTTTCAATATTTTGGTTTAGGATGTAGAAGCGTTTCTAAAATTTTTGTTCCTAAAAATTACAACTTCGACCTGTTTTTTAATGGCTTGTATAAATTCAATGATATCATAAACATTAAAAAATACGAAAACAACTACGATTATAACAAGGCTATTTACTTAATGAGTTTATTTAAAATTCAAGATAATGGTTTTGTGATGTTAAAAGAAGACCCAAGTTATGCCTCGCCAATTGCAACTATTTTTTATGAGTTTTACGATTCTTTTGAGAATTTAGTGACAAAATTAGAAGCCGAAAAAGAGGCTATTCAATGTATTGTTTGCAACGAAAACGATTTAAATTTTGTGAAATTTGGTCAAACGCAACAGCCAAAATTATGGGACTATGCCGATGGCGTTGACACTTTGCGGTTTTTGTTAAATATCTAACACATTTTTTTATTTTTTTAAGGTATGCTCCGTCTTTTTTACCGAAATTTGCGTAAATAAATTTATTTTTTACTCCAAATGAAAAAACATAATTTTAGTGCCGGACCATCAATTTTACCACAAGAAGTTATTAAAAAAGCGGCAGATGCCTTATTAAATTTTGATGGTCTTGATTTATCAGTAATTGAAATTTCACACAGAAGCAAAGAATTTGTTGATGTGATGGAAAATGCCTGTAACTTAGTAAAAGAATTATTAAACCTGCCGTCGGGATACTCTGTCCTTTTTTTACAAGGTGGGGCAAGCCTCGAATTTTTAAGGGTTCCCTACAATTTATTAAAGATAGATGGAAAAGCTGCTTATTTAGATACGGGAACTTGGAGTACAAATGCCATAAAAGAAGCAAAAACTATTGGTAATGTTGAAGTAGTTGCCTCATCAAAAGACAAAGGCTATAACTATATTCCAAAAAATTATGCCATTCCATCGGATGCAGATTATTTCCATTGCACCTCAAACAATACTATTTTTGGAACCCAATTAAAATCATTTCCAAAGACCAATAGGCCCTTAATTTGTGATATGAGTTCCGATATTTTCTCTCGTCAGCTGGATTTTAGCCAATTTGATATAATATATGCTGGTGCACAAAAAAATATGGGACCTGCAGGAACAACATTAATTGTTATTAAAGATGAAATTCTGGGAAAATCAGGAAGAAAAACACCTTCAATATTAGATTATCAGGTTCATATTGCAAAGGAAAGTATGTTTAACACACCTGCTGTTTTTGCAGTATATGTGTCTATGCTTACCTTAGAATGGTTGAAAAATTTAGGCGGAATTCCGGCTATCGAAAAATTAAATGAAGCAAAAGCGGCATTGTTATACGCCGAAATTGACAGAAATCCACTTTTTAAAGGCTATGCTGCAAAAGAAGACCGTTCCCTTATGAACGCCACTTTTAATTTGGTTGATGAAGCCAATAAAGACGCTTTTGACAAAATTTGGAGCGCTGCAGGAATTAGCGGACTTAAAGGCCACAGATCTGTTGGCGGTTACCGCGCAAGCATGTACAACGCCTTGCCACTTGAGAGCGTACAGGTTTTGGTTGATGCCATGAAACAACTTGAAAAAACAATTATCATAAATTAAAAAAAATATAAAATAAAAATGAAGGTATTAGCGAATGATGGACTGGCATTAGGCGGAATAACTGCCCTTGAAAATGCTGGTTTTGAAGTAGATTTAACAACCGTTGCCCAAAACCAACTTGTAGAGTATATCAACAAAAATAAAGTTTCTGTATTGCTTGTAAGAAGCGCCACTAAAGTTAGAAAAGACATTATTGACAATTGCCCTAACCTTAAAATTATTGGTCGTGGTGGGGTTGGAATGGACAATATTGATGTTGAATATGCACGTGAAAAAGGAATTAATGTAATAAATACGCCTGCTGCATCTTCACATTCAGTGGCAGAGCTTGTTTTTGCGCATTTATTTGGATTGGTGCGTTTTTTACACGAATCTAACAGAAATATGCCTTTGATTGGGGATTCAAAATTTAATGATCTAAAAAAATCCTATGCAAAAGGCATTGAATTAAAAGGAAAAACAATAGGCATACTTGGTTTTGGCCGAATTGGTCAAGCCACTGCCAAAGTTGCTTTAGGATTGGGAATGAAAGTTGTTGCTTTTGATCCAAATCTGGAGGGTGCGACATTGGAACTTGAGTTTTTTGACCATCAAACGGTGTTTTTCAACATAAAAACCATTTCCAAAGAAGAAGTTTTAAAACAGGCCGATTTTATTTCAACCCACGTTCCTACCCAAAAAGGATATATACTTTCTACAAAGGAATTTAAGTTGATGAAAAATAACGCTTTTATTGTGAATGCAGCACGTGGCGGTGTAATTGATGAAGTTGCTTTGGTGAGCGCCATTGAAAACGGAGAAATTGCCGGAGCTGCTCTTGATGTGTTTGAAAAAGAGCCAACACCTGAAATTCACCTGTTAATGAATCCAAATATATCGCTAACTCCCCATATTGGTGCGGCAACTACAGAAGCACAAGATAGAATTGGCACAGAATTAGCCTCACAAATTATTGATTTTTTTAAAACTAGTAAATAACGAATGGCGATTATAAAACCCTTTAAAGGACTTCGACCACCAATAAATATTGTTGAAGAAGTCGCTTGTTTACCTTATGATGTGATGAATTACAAAGAAGCCACCAAAATGGTTGAAGGAAAAAAAGCATCATTATTACATATTACACGCGCTGATATTGAATTCGACAAAGACACGGATCCTCATGATGAAAAAGTGTATAAAAGAGCTAAAGATAATTTTGAAGATTTTCAGAAAAAAGGCTATTTAATTCAGGATAGCGAACCCCATTATTATATTTATGCACAAACCATGAACAGCAAAACACAATATGGTATTGTTGGTGCTGCCGCTTGTGAGGATTATTTGAATGGAAAGATTAAAAAACACGAATTAACACGTCCTGACAAAGAAGAAGACCGAAAAGTACTAACAAGGCACTTAAAAGCCAATATCGAGCCTGTTTTTTTTACCTATAGAGCTGTTCCTGAGATTGATGCAATCGTTAATGATATTATAACAAAAAATAATCCAATCTATGATTTTTATGCCGAGGATGACTTCGGACATCATTTTTGGGTTATTGAAGATGTGGAAGTTAATAAAACATTGGAAAATCTTTTTAAAGAAAAAGTTCCTTGCACTTATGTGGCTGATGGTCACCATAGAACTGCCGCTGCCGCTGGAATGAGCGCAGAATTTAGCGCTCAAAATCCAAATCATTCCGGTAATGAGCCTTATAATTTTTTTATGGCAGTACATTTTCCTGATAACCAATTGCAAATCATTGATTACAATCGCGTTGTTAAAGATTTAAACGGCTTAAGTACTACTGAATTTTTAGAAAAAATAAACGCAAATTTTGAAATTACACAAATTAGCGAAGCCATTATAAAACCAGAAAAATTACACGATTTCTCTATGTATTTAGACGGAAAATGGTATGGTTTAACGGCAAAAAAAACAACTTATAATGATAACGATCCCATCGATAGCTTAGATGTGAGCGTATTGTCAAAATATATTTTGGAACCAATTTTAAATATCATAAACTTACGAACCGATACGCGAATAGATTTTGTGGGCGGTATAAGAGGTTTATCAGAATTGAGCAAACGTGTTGACAGTGGCGAAATGGCTGTTGCATTTGCTTTATTTCCAGTGAGTATGAATCAGTTGATGAATATCGCCGATACCGAAAATATTATGCCTCCAAAAGTAACTTGGTTTGAGCCAAAATTACGTTCGGGACTGGTCATCAATAAATTAAATTAATGGTGTGCTTATAAAACAAAATTTACATAACATCTTACATTCAATACCTGAAAATGTTACGCTAATAGCGGTTTCTAAAACCCAGCCGGCATCTTCCATCTTGGAAGCTTATGAGGCTGGGCAAAAGACTTTTGGGGAAAATAAAATTCAAGAAATGGTTGAAAAATTCGAAATCTTGCCTAAAGATATCGAATGGCATATGATTGGCCATTTACAAAGCAATAAAGTGAAATATATGGCTCATTTTGTGCATTTAATTCACGGTGTAACCAGTTTTAAAACCCTTAAAGAAATAAACAAACAGGCACTTAAACACAACCGGATCATTAATTGCCTGCTTGAGGTTAAAATCGCAAGTGAAGAAACTAAATTCGGTTTGACATTTGAAGAAGTTGCGCAATTATTAATATCCGACGAATTAAAAAATCTGAAAAACATAAACATTACAGGATTGATGGGAATGGCAAGTTTTACAGAAAATAATGAAATTATCAGCGCTGAATTTAAAACCCTTAAAACCTTTTTTGATTCACTTCAAAAATACGCATCCTTTAATGTAAATCCGACTACTTTATCGATGGGAATGAGTGGCGACTATAAAATTGCCATTGAAGAAGGAAGTACTATGATTAGGGTTGGAAGCGCCATATTTGGATTAAGAAACTATAATTGATGTACGCAATACTTGACATAGAAACCACAGGCGGTAAATTTAATGAAGAAGGCATTACGGAAATTGCCATTTATAAATTTGACGGACACCAAATTGTTGATCAATTTATAAGTTTGGTAAACCCTGAAAGGGAAATTCAGCCTTTTGTGGTCAACTTAACTGGTATAAATTCTGCTATGTTAAGAAATGCGCCTAAATTTTATGAGATTGCAAAACGGATTGTTGAAATTACTGCGGATTGTGTTTTGGTGGCGCACAATGCGAGTTTTGACAATCGAATTTTAACTACTGAGTTCAGAAGATTAGGATTTGAATTTGAACGAAAAACATTATGTACGGTAGAATTAAGCCAAAAATTGATACCCGACTTAAGTTCCTATAAACTAGGGAATTTATGCAAAACACTTGGAATTCCGTTATCTGGTCGCCATAGAGCCGATGGAGACGCGCTTGCAACGGTGCTTCTTTTTAAACTTTTATTGAACAAAGATTCATATAAAGGAATTGTAAAAGAGGCCGCAGTAAAAGAAAACAGCAGATCGATGGCACCCAAACTGCTTTCAATAATTGAAGAATTACCCTCAAAAACAGGCGTTTTTTATATTCATGGCAGCAGCGATATTCTTTATATTGGAAAAGGAAAAAGCATCAAAAAAACAGTAAATCAACTGTTTCTAAGAACTTCAAGAAGAGCGATGATGCTACAAAGTGATGTTGTTTCTGTTACTTACGAAGAAACAGGAAATCCGCTAATCGCAGAACTTAAATATGCTGAAGAGTTGAAAGTCAATCGACCAAAATATAATTTATTGACTAAAAATAATTTTGAAAATATTTCTTTCAGCAATGCCAATTTGGTGGTAGTTGATAAAGGACGAAATCTCGGAGAAAAATCGGCAGTATTAATTGAGAACAATGAACTTAAAGGATTTTGTTTCACTCATTTAGGTTATCAGTTAAATAATATCGAAATTCTTAGATGTATGATTTCGCCTATAGAAAATTCAACTCAGAACAGGACAATTATCAAACAATACCTTCAAAAAAACAACGTTGAAAAACTAATCCGCTTTTAATTAAGATAAAAGTTTTATTTTAGTCTTACTTTTAATAAAAATTTTATTTTGAAACAGCAACCACACAAATCAAATTGGAAATCAAAACTTTATCATATTATCTATGAAGCTGATACTCCAGCAGGAAAATGGTTTGACATTATTTTAATAATTGCTATTTTATCGAGTATTTTATTTGTAATGCTTGAGAGTGTTGAAAGTTTTAATGCCAAATATCACAACTTTTTAGATATCTCAGAATGGGTAATCACTATTCTTTTTACTATTGAATATTTTATACGAATTATTGTTATTAAAAAGCCTTCAAAATATATTTTCAGTTTTTATGGAATTATTGATTTTTTGGCAACAATTCCAAAATATGTATCCTTAATTTTTATTGGAACCCATTTTTTGGTGGCGCTTCGTGCATTAAGGTTGCTTAGGGTATTTAGAATTTTGAAATTAACCAGATATTTGGGCGCTTCTTTTAATTTGATAATTGCTTTAAAAGCGAGTAGAATCAAAATTGCAGTATTTCTATTCAGCGTATTTATAATTACCATTATTTTGGGCACTATTATGTATTTAGTTGAAGGGCCTGAGAACGGTTTTACAAGTATTCCGCACAGTATGTATTGGGCAATAGTAACACTAACCACTGTAGGTTATGGTGATTTGGCTCCAAATACGCCCTTTGGACAATTTATTGCAAGTATCGTCATGATTTTAGGGTATGGAATTATTGCAGTACCAACCGGCATCGTAACATCGGCAATTACATCACAAGATTTAAAAACACATAAACAAACACATACACAAACCTGTCAGCATTGTTTGGCTGACAGTCATATAACTGATGCAGAATTTTGCCATAAATGCGGACACAAATTAGATGATGAGTTATGAATAACTATTTAATTACGGTAATTGGTGCCACTGCCATTGGTAAAACAGCCTTGAGCATTCGGTTGGCGCAACATTTTAATACAGAAATTATTTCATGTGATTCCCGTCAGTTTTATAAAGAAATGAACATTGGTACTGCGGTTCCTTCTTCTGATGAATTGGCTGCTGCTCCACATCATTTTATTCAAAATATATCAGTTTTTGATGATTATAGCGTTGGACAATTTGAAAAAGATGCGTTAAAAAAATTAGACGAATTGTTTTCGAAGAATAATATCGTTGTGATGGTTGGCGGTAGTGGTTTATATACAAATGCCGTACTTGAAGGTTTTGATGATTTTCCTGAAACAGATCCAGAAATAAGACTAAAATTAAACAAACAAATCAAAAATGGTGAGCTTGGAATCCTTCAAAACCAGTTAAAAAATTTAGACCCGGAATCCTACAACACAATTGAAATTGAAAATCCGCACCGATTAATCAGGGCATTGGAAATTTGTATTGGAACGGGAAAGCCTTACTCCTCCTTCAAAAATAAGGATAAAATAAAACGAAATTTTATTCCGATAAAAATAGGATTAACCGCCGACAGAGAAGTGATGTACGACAGAATAAATAAGCGCGTTGCAATAATGCTAAATGATGGCTTGCTGGAAGAAGCGAAAAAATTGTATCCTCACAAAGAGCTAAATGCACTGCAAACAGTTGGATACAGAGAACTTTTTGATTATTTTGATGGAAAAGGCACTTTCGATTTCGCCATTGAGGAAATTAAAAAAAATACACGGAGATTTGCAAAACGACAAGTGACCTGGAACAAAAAAGATGAAACAATTCACTGGTTTGATTTTGAAACAAATCCTACGGAAATAATTAAAAAAATTGAAGAAATTATAGTTTGAATAAACAACTAATTTTAGGCTACCTATTTGCGTTGGGCGCAACTGCCATTTGGTCTGGTAATTTTATTATTGCCAGAGATCTTAGTGAAATTATTCCTCCAATAAGCCTTGCCTTTTGGAGATGGACTGTTGCCCTTATCATATTATTTCCATTTGCTGTTAAACAATTAATTGTTGAATGGGCTATTCTTAAAAAGAAAATTGGATATCTTGCTATAACTGCATTTTTAGGAGTTACCTTATTCAATACGTTAATTTATGTCGCTGGGCATTCAACAACTGCCATTAATCTTTCATTAATATCTATCACATTTCCTGTATTCGTTGTAATTTTTTCCCGTATTTTTTTCCGTGAATTAATAACTTTGAATAAAGGAATAGGCATTGTGCTTGTTTTAATTGGCGTAATCTTGCTTATTACAAAAGGGCAGCTTTCAAAATTATTAAATTTATCGTTGGCAATTGGAGATATATGGATGCTTTTGGCGGCTATCATTTTTGCAGTTTACAGTATTTTATTAAAACAAAAACCAAAAGGATTAAACATTTTAAGTTTTCAGCTAAGTACTTTTATATTAGGACTTATTTTTATGTTTCCTTTTTTTATTTGGGAAACCTTAACCGTTCCAGCTATTAAATTTGAATCAAGAACAGTTTTTTCAATTCTATATGTCGGTATTTTTGCTTCATTAACAGCTTATGTTTTATGGAATAAAGCCATTGAGAAGATTGGGCCAACAAATGCTGGTATGATTTATTATACCTTACCGCTTTTTAGCGGGGTTTTAGCCTTTATTCTTTTAAAAGAAACTATTGGCCTGTTTCATTTATACAGTTTATTGCTTATACTTTTTGGAATTATTATTGCTACCATTAAAAAAAAAATAGGTGAACCGTATTGAACTTAAAGAGTTTTTGGATGATAAAGTTATTCAATACAATAACCCAAGGTTTATTGAGAGCGATCCCATTCAAATTCCGCATCAATTTTTATTGAAGGAAGATATTGAAATTTCTGCCTTTTTAACTGCAACTATTGCTTGGGGAAATAGGAAGTCAATTATCAAAAATGCTTCAACTATGATGGATTTGCTGGGCAATTCGCCTTTTGATTTTGTGCTAAATCACAAACCGCATCATATAGACAATATGACGCATTTTGTGCACAGGACGTTTAACACCTCCGATTTTAAATATTTTATAACTGCGTTGCAGCACATTTACAAAAATCATGAAGGTTTGGAAAACGTATTTTCAAAAAATGCAACTTGTAATTCTACACAAGAAAGTATTCACAAGTTTAAAAAAATCTTTTTTGAAATTCCGCATGCACAAAGAACCCAAAAACACATTTCTGATCCGCTAAATAATTCGGCGGCGAAACGCCTAAATATGTTTTTGAGATGGATGGTCAGGAATGATAAAACAGGTGTGGATTTTGGAATTTGGGATAGCCTCTCTCCTGCCCAACTGTCTTGTCCGCTCGATATACATTCAGGGAATGTGGCAAGAAAACTTGGTTTGTTAACAAGAAAACAAAATGATGCCAAAGCTTTGGCTGAATTGGATGAAAGTCTGAGAAAAATGGACAAGAATGATCCTGTAAAATATGATTTTGCCTTGTTTGGATTGGGCGTTTTTGAAAAATTTTAAATTTATTAATTTATAGACATATTACCAAATACAACTCATTATAAATCAATTAAATATCCAATAGAAATATTAAAAAATCCGGTGTTTTTTAGGTTAGACTCATCACCGATGGCATTGGGAAAATTGATGTTATAACCAGCTTCAAAGTCAAATGAATTGGCGCTATATAACAATGGCAGATTTATTTGGGTATTTATTAAATCAAATACATCATTCTTTGTGTATTCCGTTGTTAAGTGACCGTTTTGATTGACAATTCTAGCCAGTTCAATGGTTTGTTTTCCGGCAGTGATATTTAATTGGGGTTTAAACTTTAGACTTGTTTTCTTTGTTTTCAGTAAATTAAAATCCAAAAAACTTCTGGAGGCTATTTCAAAAGATTGGTCCTCTCCAAATAAGAAGGATCCAGAAAGTTGTGTACCGAATGTTCGCTTTTTATTTCGAACGCCCAATCCTGCATTTAAGGAATTGGTGTAAATATTGTTAATATCATTGGCATAAAAATATTTTGAGTAGGACACAACATATTTAAACAGCTTCTTTTTGCCAATATTTTTGCCAAACCCCAAAGTTGCGGTAGTAACATCCCATTTTGGGACAAACTCACTGTAATAAATACCAGATAAGCTGGCAAATATTCCGTTGGAGTGAGCGTAGGTAATTTGTGGTGTTATATTGTATTGGTCAATGTCAATGTCCCGTCCTGAAAAATAGGTGTCGCTATTAAAAGTTGTAGAAACATATAAAAATTGCGAATTTTTAAGAGAAGCCATCAAGTCATTTATAATATCATCTTCCATAAAAAGTTCATCAATTAAATCGTCTAATTTTTTTTCTTTAGTAGGTTCTTGTGAATAGGTAAAAGTTAAACTCATTAACAACAATAGTAACACAATATATTTTTTCATTTCTTAACAAATTGAAAAGTGGTTGAGTTTCCCCAACCACTTATAAATTAAATAATTATCTATTAATTTCCTCCGTTGTTATGCATACGTTGTTTTCTTTGCTCCCTAACGGTTTCTCGCAATTCACTGCCGCCTTGCGTTTCTCTATTCATTTGCATTCTTTGGCGCATTTGCTGGCGTTGTTCACTTGTCATGGTATTTTTAAACGCTTGTTTACTTTCTTGGATACTCTCTCTGTGCTCTTGCATCATCGCTTTTTGAGTTGTGGTTAATGATGACATCAAAGCATCGTGGCGTTCTTGTCTGGTAAGATCATTATTGTCAAAAATAGCCAACTGTTCTTCGGTAAGACTTGCTTTGAATAGTTCTCTTTTTTCTTTGATTCTGTCTCTTTGCTCTTGAATCAATTGTTTTTGTTCTGCAGTCATGGTTTCTACTGCGGCTTTATTCATGTTTTTTCCTCTGTTTTGATTTTGCTGTGCTTCCGCGGTTGAAATTCCAACCATAAGCACAAATACTGCCAACATGATTATTTTTATTGATTTCATCTTTTTAATTTTTAAATTATGATTATTTATTTTTTATGAACGTTCTACTGTTTAGACCTGACCTTTTCAAAATAGTTTGAAATTTTGAAAAAACTTAACCTAATTAGACAGCACTTCTTCATAAACCAATTCTTCAAACACATAATTATCCACAAATTCATCAATTTCATTATCCGGAACAAAAAGCGACGTAATTAAAATATCGTTTTCCAAAAGTTCTCCTTGCGCCAAATTGCTATTTTGCAATTGATCGATTGTATCTGAAACAATTGCAGGAATTTCATCCATTGATGGAAGTGCGTTGGGTTTAAAAATCGTTAATGCAAAAATTAGTGCAATACTTGCCGCAACAGACCATAAAATTCTTTCTCTGGAAAAAATAGTAAATCTAGATTTTTTTTGATTTGCAACTTTTTCTAAAATTTCTATTTTAGATTTTGAGAAATAATCTTTTGGGATATTGAGACCCAATTCTTCTGAATGCATTTTATGCATTTTGCCATCAAATGAAATTTGATTATTGGTTTTAAATTTTGAATCCATAAGATTGTATAATTTTTTCATGGTATATAATTAGACCCTATTTTTTGTCAATAGTTCAACAGCCAGTATGTTTTTTTCAATATATTTTACCGTGTTGTAATAAGAAGATTTTAAAGTGCCTTCTTTTATTTCTAAAATAGCTGATATTTCCCGAAATTTTAAATCGTCATAATATTTCATATGAAATATAATCCGTTCTTTTTCAGGTATTTCAGACAAAATTCGCTGTAGTTTTAATTGAACTTCATCGCCCTCAAAAAATGTATCTTCCTCTAGATTATTTAAATATTTAGAACCAACATCATCTAAGGATAAATAATTCTTTTTTTTATTTTCTTCTAAAAACCTTAATGATTCATTATATGCAATACGGTACATCCAGGTATGCAAACTGCTTTTTTGTTGAAAATTGGGGAGATTTTTGTAGATTCTTAAAAAAGTATTTTGAAGCACATCATCAGCGTTTTCGTGGGTAATTACCAATTTTCTGATATGCCAATACAATCGTTCCTGATAAAGATCCAACAATTTTTTAAAAGCCTTATCTTTTTCTTTATTACTCAATAAGTTTTTTATGAATTCGCCCTCGTTAACCAAACCGTCTTTTGTTTAATGACTTTATAATATTGTTAGACCTTAAAAAAACCAAAAAGTTTAATTAAAATTAAGTTTTTAATCGACTTTCTTATTAATTCAAACTGGTTAAGGATAATCCTTGTCCTCTGGATGCTTCTAATCGAGATTAAAGTAGCTCTGATATATTGCATCGTTGTCCTTTCGCTAACTCTCGTGCCATACAAAGAAGAAATCACATCAAATAGCGCAAAACCATAATAAAATTCCACTCCTCTTGAAAGAACAAAAGAAGGGAGCCGGAAGCCTCAACTTAATGACATTGCTTCTAGCTCCCTGCTTTTAATCTCTATTTATATATTCTTTCATTTTTGAAAGAACGCAATTTACAATTTGTTTATGTGTTTTTATTCTATTTTTTGAGTTTTAACTTTATCTACAGAATACGCATAAATAGGTATATAAACTAAAGTTAGCAGTGTTCCAATTAAAAGTCCGCCAATGGCAACATCAGCCAAGGGACTTAATCGTTCTAAACCAACTGCTTGTTCTAAAGCAATTGGTATCATACCGGCAATGGTACCAAAAGCGGTCATTAACACTGGTCTAAAACGCACGCGAACACTTTCTATGGCGCTTTCATAAGGAGATTCTCCGCTCTCACGATGCTGCTGGTAAAAGTCGATTAGCAATACAGCATTTTTTATAATAATACCAAAAAGCAATAAAATACCCAATAAGCTTGGCATACAACTAGGCTTATTGAATAGAAGCATTCCCCAGGTAGCGCCAATTAATGACAATGGCAAAACTAGAATCATAATAAGAGCCATTTTTACCGATTTATAAATAGCTATTAATACCAATAATAAAATAATGATGCCTAAAGCAATTGCTTTCATCATACGCGTAAAACTGTCGCTTATAGTAGCAATATCACCTTCTTGTGTAACCACAACGCCTTCTAAACCTTCAACTTTTTCCAATGCGGTTGCAGCATCATCGGTTAGGTGTGTGATAGGGCGTTTGGTGCGATATCCACTAATGTCAACACTATATAACATTTTATCGCGCTCTATTTTAGCATAGGTCAACTGTTTTGAGATTTTTGCTAAAGATTCCAGCGGAATTTCACCAAATTTTGATTGAATAGGCAATAACCTTAATGTTTGTTCATTTTGGCTAAATTTACCTTTTAGATATAACCTTACATATTGTGTGTTCATTGATTGCAAGTTGGCATTTAAACCTACAATCTGTCCTTTAACAGGGATTTGCATTGCGATATCATAGGGCGTTAATCCATAACTCAAGGCTTTATTTTCATCTATATCCAGCATAATTTCGCTCACATCCTTATCCCAACTGGTAGAAACCGAGGTTAAACCTTTAACTGTTGCAATAGCCTCAGTTACTTGATGCGTTTTATCAGTTAAACCATCAACAACAGGCGATTTTAGTCTAACAACTAAAGGCGCTTTTACCGATGATAAAGCGGTGGCACCAAAATCATACACATCATTACGTTTTAAACCTTCCAACTCGGAAAGTTTATCTCGTATAATATCTTCAATTTCCCACATGCTTAGCTCTCTTTGAAAACGGTCAACACAATTAATCGTAATAGTAGCTTCTGAAGGTAAATTTCCGCTCCCCATACTCAAAACACCCGGTTCTGTGCCAAAAGCCACTGAGCTTTTATCTGCCCAATCTTGTTTATGCAACCAAGTTAAAAAAGGTGTTAATTTTCTTTCAGAATTTTCTACAGTTTCATTGGCGCTAAATGCAATTTGTGCTTTAATAATACCCGTGTCCATTGGTGGCATCGCATCTTTACCAATAGTTGGCATGATACTTCCCATACTTACTGCCAGTAAAATAACCACACCAACTGTTAATGCAAGTCTTCTTAAAACTTTACGTTTTCCATTAGAAAATTTAATCACATTTACATAAGGCTCCACCAATCTTCCAATAGAATTGTGATAAGCGCGATCAAACCATAATTCTACTTTGGTTTTTTTGAAACCGTTTTTATACATGACTTTTAATAATTGAGGAATAAAAGTAATTGATATAAAAAAGGATATTATCAATGCAATAACTAAGGTAAAGATTAATGGTTTAAATATTTTTTCAGGAAAACCTCCTATATACATTAAAGGAAAAATAATGGCAATTGTTGAAATAGTTCCTGCAAAAACAGGGGCTATTACCTCTTTTGTCCCTTTAATAATGGCAGTTTCCAAATCCTCATTTAATTCGGTAAGATGCCGTTCAACATTTTCAAGCACCACAACTGCGTCATCGGTTAACATTCCCAATGATAAAATAATACCTGTATAAATTACGATGTTTAATTCGCCTCCGGTAAGCCATATAACAGCGATTGTGGAAAAGAACACCATAGGAATAGACAGTCCGGCCGCAATGAAGGCCCTGAAATTTCCCAAGAAAAATAAAACCACAATTAATGTAAGAATCATAGCATCACGCAAGGCATCTAACATATTTGAATTGGCCACCTCAATAAGGTTACGTTGTGTATCCGAAATTTCAAAATTAATATTTGGATATTCCGCTTCAAGTCTTTTCATTTCTGCCCTTGCTGCTTTACTCACATCAAGCACACTTCCTCCTGGAGAACGTTGAATAGCCAAAGCGATGGCTGGTTTTGCATTACCTACATAGCCACTTGTTCTTTTTTGATAACTCCACTTTACATCGGCAACATCACTTAAACGTACATTAGGTAAAATGTTTAGGTTTTTTATCTTCTCAACTTCATTTTTTTCACCATAGTAGGTAATGGTATAAAAACTATTGTCACCCTTTACAAAACCAACAGGCATATCTTTATTTAAAACCTGTAAAACTTTTGAAATAGATTCAAAATTAATGTTATAACGTTTTGCTTTAAAAGGGTCAACTTCAATATTTATCGAACTTTGATATCCCCCAAAAACTTCGACATTTCCAATTGACGGATTGCTTAATAATTGGGGCTTAATAAAACTCTCCGCTATTTTGCTGATATCTGCTACATTTATGTTATCGTTTTTAGCGCTTAACGATATAACATCAACAGGTAATGTAAAATCTCCTGCGGTATAAATAGCGGGATTTACATTGGTTGGCAATTTACCTTTTGCAATAGATAAGGCATTGGCTACATCAACAGCGGCTGCATTTAGGTCCTTCTCGTAACTAAAATCGGCTTTCACTATTGAAAAATTAGCGACATTAACCGAGCTGACATTGGTGACAAAGCCCAATCTAGAAATTTCTTGTTCTATCGGCTTTGATACGGTGTTGGCCGCAACTTGCGCTGTTGCACCAGGCACATTGGTAATAACAATTACCTGTGGAGGATTGGCATCAGGAAACAAATTTTTTGGCAAAGTAATCAAAGCCACAATACCCATTATAAAGAAAATTGCAATAAGTGAGTATAAGCTATATGGACGTTTATAAAAATATTCGAACATGGTTTTATTTTTTAGTTATTATGGAAGATCCTCCTAATAGTTTTAATAAAATATCTTGTTTGGCAACAACAAGTTCTTTGCCTGCTAACTCTTTATTGCTTATCACAATACCCTCTTCTCCTGTTTGAATAATATTAACAGGAATTAAGGTCACTTTATCATTCTCTTTTGCTAAAACAAAGCTTTTGCCATCACGGTTTAAAACAGCATCAAAAGGTAATTTTATGCTATTTCCTTTAAATACAATGACGCTGACTTCTATTCTGTCTCCGGTGGTAAATCCTTTTGAATCGACATATACTTTGTATTCTGCCAAATTATTAAAAGTGCTGTTTAAGGCTATCGCCGAAAAATTTTCGTTATTAAAATTAACGCCATATATAGTTAAATCTGTTGGAAGTCTTAACAACAAGTAAAAACCATTGGTGGCACTAATCGTGGCAACGGGATGACCCGGGAAACACATATCACCAATGTTTACCGAAGTTTTAGAAATAAGGCCATCTACAGGCGACGTTATGGTTGCATAGGTTAAAGTATTGGCTACATCAATTTGGCTTTGGTATAAGGATTCTAATTTTGCTTTAGCAGCTTCAATATTACTTTCTTCCATTTGAAATTGTTCTTCAGAAGCTCCTTTTATCGCTAATAATTCTTTGGTTCTATTATGCGTTTCTTCCAAATTACTAAGGGCTGTTTTAGCGGCCTTAATTTGAGAGTTTAAACTCATATTGCTTGTTTGAATAGAAGTATTGTCCAATCGGGCAATAACTTCACCTTTTTTTACTTTTGAACCACTTGGTTTTATGTAATTTACGCGTGCAGTAACTTTAGATGATAAATTTACATCTTTATCATTTTCAGTTTGAGCCAAATACGGAAGTGTTAGGATAACTTCTTCGGCAATGGGTTTAAAGGTTGATACCACAACGCCATATTCTTTCGCCACAGGCATTGCGGCTTCTCTTCGTTTTGCGTTTACTACGGCAAAAATTCCCAAAATTACAATTACAAAGATTGCAATTATTCCTATTATTTTTTTGTTTGTTATTGTTTTCATTTTACTAAGTTTTCAATGTTATTACCATAAATTACCGCTAATTTTACCATTGTTTGCCATTTTTCGGCTTGTGCTTTAAACTGTTTTGATTTTTCTAACACTAAATCGTCTTCATATTTTAAATAATCTTCAATGGTTATTCTTCCTGACTGAAAACTCACTTTGGAAATAGCTAAAATAGCTTCCTTATCTTCTACATTCTGTTGATACAATTTTTCTGATTTATAGAGTAGTTGAAGACTTTTTTGTAATTGATCTGCCTGAGATTCCAATGTTAACTTCATTTTATCATACTCATTTTGTGTTTCGTTGAATTCAATTCTCCTTTTTTTAATTTGAGAATACTGATTCTGGTTAAAAATGGGTACGCTAACAGTCAAGCCAATGTCTGTGTAATTTTTATCAATTGCCATGTTATTATTATAGGCATTTGCAAAACTGTGGTTATAATTTCCTGTAAGTAATATGGAAGGCAGCAATTTTTCTTTTTCAGCTCTTAAACCTAATTTATCGGCCATTACCTTTTGTTCAATGGGTTCTAAGGATTTTATTTCACTGGTGTCTAGTGAAGTTGTCTCCATCATTTCAACTGGTTTATTTAGTCTAATTCCTGTTAAAGTTTTAATTGAGGCCAATGCTGTTTCCCTATTGATAGCAATATCATTAATAGTTGCATCAACTTGATTGATGCTATTTTGGATGATTAACAAACTAGATCCTGGTGCCCTTCCGTTGTTAACTTGAATGGTAATAAGTTCTTTTGTTTTTAAAAGGGATTGTTTTTTGTTTTCGAGTGCCTTGGTAAGTGCATCTATATATAATAAATTGGCATTTGAACTTACAATAATGGCCTCATTCTGCAATAAATTAATATGTTGCTTGGCTTGTGCTGATTTTTGTAAGTGCTTTGCTTCGTTTGCTGTTGTATAGATTGACTTGATAAATACAGGCATTGAAATACTAAGGCCGGCCCTAAATATTTCATCGCTAAAAGGCTGGGGCAGTTCTTGATGTTGGACCAAATAAGAAGATTCATTCGGCGTAATTGGCAACATCCCTGCTGCTGTTGAGTAATTATTATACGAACCAAAAGTTGTTATTGTAGGCAATAAATTACTCAAAACCAATTGCTTGCCTGTTCTAGCTTTTTCAAAGGCCAAACTATCACTCTTTGTTTGGGGATTTGATTTTAGGGCAGTAAATAAATCCTGTATATTTTTAACTTCTTGCGCTTGAATAGTTACAGGCGCTATAAAGAAAAGGATTAAGATGCTTGATAAGATTTTGTTTTTCATTTTTGACATTAATTTAATAGTGATTACTCACTTACATAACTGGTTAAATTTTTTTACATTTTTAATATGCGTTCTAATAATATAAACATTTTGTTACAGAAATTTTCATGATTAAAAGTTCCTTTATTGAGTACAAGTTCTATATTTAAAATAGCTGGAATACCCATATAAAGTGTTACAAATGCATTACAATCCAAATTTTTATCCCACACACCCTTATTGATGCCTTCTTCAACAATATTTTTTAACATTTCTTTTTGTGCTATTAAAATTTCAAGCAATTTATCTTTTAAATCAGAATCATTTGCGTTATTAGCATGAGAGAGCAATAAAATTGTCACTCCTTTATTATTGATTAAATACTTAATTTGTTTACACAAAAAAGTAAATAATTTAATTGGGGGTGTCATCTCTGATTCGGAAATAGTTTTTTGATTGATGACCAAATTATATTGGACATCTTCAATTACAGAAAGTAGTATATCTTTTTTGCTCTTAAAATGCCTATAAATCGCCCCTTCACTAACGCCAACTTTTGCTGCCAAGTTTTTTGTTGAAAGTTTAGATAAGCCTTCACTGGAAATAATTTCCAGAACAGCCTCCTTAATTTGTGCTTGACGCGTTTCCGTGCTTAATCTAATCATAATCTTTAGTTTTAAGTGAACACTCACTCACAAAAGTATAAAATTATTTTAAATTAAGGTAAAAACTTATGAAATTTTTTAAAATAAATAATGGTTACGAAAAAAGGGTGCTTTATTTGCCTAATTAATTAGGTATAAAAATGTAAAATCTTTATTTTAACATCCTGTAGCCAATGGCCTTGCACCCTATTGCAAACTTTTTATTCTACTACCTACTATTTAAAAAATAAAGAGGCCTATTGAATCGCCCTGATTACATCGTGTTTGGTTATAATATGAAATGTATCGTTACCCAAATCTACCAAAACAGCGCTGTTGTCACGGTTTATTAATTTTGAGATTTGATCGATGGACGTATCGCTTTTAACAATTGGAAAAGGTGCACGCATTACTGCTTTAATAGCCTTGCTTGCAATACCTTTATCATCAAAATACAAACGAAACAAATCACTTTCATCTACAGAACCAACAAAACCATCTATGTCAATTACAGGTATTTGTGAGATATTGTTAGCTCGCATGTGCTCAATGGCGTGAGAAACAAGTTCTTCCGTTTTTACCGTAATTAAAGGTATTTCGATTCGGTCTCTGATTAAATCAATGGCTACCTTTTTTTCATCAACCAAAAATCCACGTTCCCGCATCCAGTCGTCGTTAAAGATTTTGGCCACATACCTGCTGCCGTGATCGTGAAAAAGCACCACCACCACATCATCTTTGGTAAAATGTTCCTTTAATTGCAATAAGCCTTTTACTGCGGAACCTGCCGAATTTCCAACAAATATGCCTTCTTCTTTGGCTATTTTACGGGTATATACTGCCGCATCTTTATCAGTTACTTTAGTAAACCCATCGATAAGGCTGAAATCCACATTTTTAGGCAAAATATCTTCTCCGATACCTTCGGTGATATAAGGATAAATTTCATTTTCGTCGAAAATACCTGTTTCATGGTACTTTTTAAAAACCGATCCGTAAGTATCTATTCCCCATATTTTTATGTTCGGATTTTTCTCTTTTAAGTATTTTCCCACACCTGAAATAGTGCCTCCAGTTCCAACACCTGACACAAAATGTGTAATTTTCCCATCGGTTTGTTCCCATATTTCCGGCCCGGTTTGTTCGTAATGCGCTAAGGCATTGGATGGATTGTCGTATTGGTTCACGTACCACGAATTTGGTGTTTCTTCAGCTAGGCGTTTTGAAACAGAATAATAAGAACGTGGATCATCGGGCTCAACGTTGGTTGGACAAACCACCACTACGGCACCTACGGCTCTTAGTATATCCATTTTTTCTTTGGACTGCTTGTCGCTAATCACACATATTAATTTATAGCCTTTGATAATAGCCACTAAAGCAAGTCCCATTCCTGTATTTCCGGAGGTGCCTTCAATAATAGTGCCCCCGGGTTTTAATATGCCTTGCTTTTCGGCATCTTCAATCATTTTCATCGCCATCCTGTCTTTCACCGAATTACCTGGATTGAAGGTTTCCACTTTAGCCAAAACCAAAGCATCAATTTCTTTTACTGTTTTGTTAAGTTTAACCAAAGGAGTGTTGCCAATGGTTTCTAATATATTTTTAGCGTATTTCATCTGTTTTAATTTTATTTTTTTAGCGGTAACAGCTGCTACCTGCCTATCGGCAGGTAAACCTGCCTACCGGTAGGCAGGTTCGCTATTAATCATTCGTTTGTATAGCAAAATTTGTTACGTTCGTTTTATTTTTTTAGTTTGATGGGGGCAAAGATAGTGATTTTGGGTGAAGAGGAAAAGGAATGAGTTGGCTGGTCGGCACACTTTAATTTCCCTCTTGAGAAGCCTGTCTCGCTTTTCCAGAGGGGAATTTGATTCGTTTTAATTTTAACTTCTCAAACTCCATCACTCAAACTTAATAGATTTCGCTGGACTTATTTTTGCGATGATGATGGAAGGAATGATTAACATGGACAAACATAGCAACAGGGTTCCGACGTTTAATAAGGCAATATAGCCAAAATCGATATACACCGGAACAGTATTTACGTAATAGGTTGAAGGATCTAAGGTTATGATACTGCTGTATTTTTGTGTAAACAATAAAGTGAGTCCTATAAGGTTCCCCCAAAACAATCCTTTTATAATAAGGTAGGCTGCATTGTATAAAAATATTTTTCGGATACTGAAATTAGCACCACCCAAGGCTTTTAAAATACCCACCATTTGGGTTCTTTCCAGTATAAGCACCAGCAAAGCGGTAATCATATTGATACCGGCTACCAAAATCATAATGGCGATAATCAGGTACATATTATTGTCGAACAAACTGATCCACTCAAAAATAGAAGGATATTTTTCTATTACGCTTTTACTATTTAGGGTTGATGCTGTTTGCAGGTACACCTGATCGCTTTTTTTCTGAATCTCATCAAAATTGTTCAGCAACACTTCAAACCCACCCACTTCGTCATCATCCCAACGGTTCATTTTTTGTATGTGCCTAATATCTGCAATCACAAAGTTTTCGTCGAACTCCTGAAAACCGGAATTATAAACGCCAACTACTTTAACCACACGAATCCACGGCGCTTTTGCCGGATCTTCTTTTACAAATAAGATGTTAAATTCATTACCCAAATGAATATTGAGTCTGTTAGAAATCTCTTCTGAAATCAGCACTTCATCGGCAACTTCTTTCGAAAAATCTGGCAACCTTCCAGCAGTGAGGTATTCATTAAAGAAAGTCCAGTCATACTCCTGCCCCACGCCCTTAAAAATAATGCCTTCAAAATCGGTTTTGGTCCTTATAATCCCTGCCTTAGTGGCAAAAACCTGTACATTTTTAATACCATCTATGGAAGTAAATTTCGGATAGAAGTCCTGCTTTTTAGACACCGGATTTAAGGTGATTTCAGAATTATTGTCGTCGAAATTCGTGATTTGTATATGTCCGTTAAAGCCAGAAAGCTTTTCTCTGATTTTTTGTTGAAGTCCGATGCCGGTAGCTACAGAGACCATCATAATCACCATGCCCATCGCAATAGCGATAATTGCTATTTTTATTATCGGTGATGAAATGCTACTTTTGTATTGCTTTGTGGCAATAATTCGTTTTGCAATAAATAACTCGTAATTCAATTGGTCTATGATTTCTATGCGGTTCAAAAATACATATTTCTTATCGGTTTTTCTGCTATTTTTTTGTTTGAATTCCTGCTCCGCAAAAAATCAGGCCTGGAATTCCGATCCTGAGTCAAAAATTATTATGCAAGCCAAAGAAATTGTAGTGGGCGCAAACAACACGGCAGCTTATTTACCTTTATTGGCAGGAAAAAATGTGGCGCTGGTAACCAATCAAACCAGTGTTCTATTTAAAAAGAACGGATTTACCCATTTGGTTGATTCTCTACTTTCACAAGGAATAACTATTAAGAAAGTGTTTTCTCCGGAGCACGGATTTAGGGGAGACGTAGATGCCGGTGAAATAGTGGCTGATGGGATTGATGTAAAAACGGGCTTGCCTATTGTTTCTTTGTACGGAAAAAATAAAAAACCAAGTCAGGAACAGTTACTGGGAATTGATTTGGTAGTTTTCGATATTCAGGATGTGGGGGTGCGTTTTTATACCTATATATCTACACTTCATTATGTGATGGAAGCCTGTGCTGAAAATAATATTCCGCTTATTGTTCTGGATCGGCCAAATCCGAATGCACATTTTATAGACGGACCAACCTTAAAAATGGAACATAGCACCTTTTTGGGCATGCACCCTGTTCCGCTGGTTTATGGGATGACCATTGGCGAATATGCCCAAATGATTAATGGAGAACAATGGCTCAAAGATAAAGTGACTTGTAATTTGACGGTGATTCCCTTACAAAACTATACACACCAAAGCGAATATCACCTTCCTATTAAACCTTCACCGAACCTGCCAAACGACCAAGCCATCAATTTGTATCCTAGTCTGGGATTTTTTGAAGGTACCAACATCAACGCTGGAAGGGGAACCGAAAATCAATTTCAGCAATATGGTGCGCCTTTTTTTCCAAAAAGCAACTTTACTTATACGCCGCAGCCCAATCCAGGCAGTAAAAATCCAAAACACCTTGGAAAGCTTTGTTATGGCGTCAATTTAAAAAATACCAAACGCATGAGCAATGTTAATATTAATTGGCTGCTCGATGCTTATTCAAAAACACCTAATACGGAATCCTTTTTTGGATCTTCCTTTACGGCACATGTGGGAAATACCGAATTGGAAATTCAAATAAAAAACGAAATATCAGCTAAAGAAATCCAAAATTCATGGCAACCTGAAATTGCCGTATTTAAAATAGTAAGGGCAAAATACTTATTGTATGAATAATAATCAACCAAATTTTATCAATTTCTTTTTGCCAAAAAATAAAAGTTGATTCCACTAATTCTTAAAAAACATGGATTATTAATCTAGTCTGGAATAATCGGGTTTTAATCACACGTAAAATATACCTTTATTATACAATCCAATTCCTTTGGTAAATTCCATCTGTTAAAAAACAATTTTTTCAAAAAAAATTCTAAATAAATGACTGCTATTTTCCGGTTAAAAAAACAAATTATAAATACCTGAGTTAAGTAAAATTTAAATACCTTTTCTACAAATTAGAACATTTTCCGCATTTCTGTCCCCAAAACCAACCTCTAAAAAGATGTTTTTTGATAATTTTAGGTGCATTTTTATATATAAATGGTAAGTATTTTAAAATAAATGGAAAATATTTTTGCTTACACAAATCCTTTAAAAATAAGCTATTCGGTCAGTTTTATTAAACAAATGGTAAGTTTTTTACAATAAATGGTAAATTTATTACGTTTTTTGTTTGCGCATTAATTATTATTTTATACATTTACAACATCAAAAACAAACAACCCAAAGTTTAAAAGTGTAAAAAAAACCAAAACCCCAAAAACAAATAATATAATAACCCCAAAAAAAATAAATAAATCGACCCCAAATTACTTTAGAGTTTATCTTAACCCCAAACCCCAAAAAAAATGAAAACATATGCCCCAAAATTATTCGCATTCTTACTTTTAACTTCTGTTTTATTTTCTTGCTCTAAGGAAGAGGATGGTGTTTACTTCAATGAAAATAGCGAAGTGCTGAATGCCAAAGTAACTTATTCACCTATCGAATCTGAAATTGTTAGCCTGATAAACGCTCATAGAACAAACTTAGGTTTAAATACTTTAAATACTTTAAACATTGTTTCTGGTGTGGCAGATGGTCACACAGCGTATATGATCGAAGTTGGGCAAATAAACCACGACAATTTCGCACAAAGATCCCAAACCTTAATGAGTGAAGCTGGCGCAAAATCGGTTGGCGAAAATGTTGCCTACGGATACAACACCGCAGAAGGCGTTGTAAAAGGCTGGTTAAACAGTGAGGGACATAGAAAAATTATTGAAAATCCAGATTATACCCATTTTGGAATTTCTACGGAAACAAATAATGATAACAGAAATTACTTTACAAATATTTTTATCAAAAAGTAAGTTAAAAACATATTCAATCCCCCAACACAAACAAAAGTTAATTTTTAACCCCTAAATTAAACAAGATGAAAGCAAAGCAATTTAAACAAAATGACAACAGTCCTTATTTAACAGTGGTAAACAATAGTATAGGCAAAAAAATCACTTTATCTGAAGAAGTGAACCGAATTAATATTAACACTTTAATACCAGGCTTCAATTACATCAACCATAAAGGAGATGTCGTGAGTCCAAAAAATGCTGTATTACTTTAAATTTCAAAAGAAGAGTCATTAAACCCTAATTCGCGTTGTCTCCCCACAACGGTTTTATTAAAGTTGTCCCCACAACGGTTTTAAAAAAAGTTCAGTATCAAAAATCATTGTCCCCACAACGGTTTTATTAAAGTTGTCCCCACAACGGTTTTAAAAAAAGTTCAGTATCAAAAATCATCGTCCCCACAACGGTTTTAAAAAAAGTTCAGTATCAAAAATCATCGTCCCCACAACGGTTTTAAAAAAAGTTCAGTATCAAAAATCATTGTCCCCACAACGGTTTTCAAATAAAAATAAAAAAGTTTGAAAAAACTTAGCTCATCATAAGCAATTACATTGATTTGTAACTGCTTAAAAAAAAATGGGAAGCTACTAAAATATCAATTGTAAGGGGTTACGGTCGGTATTCTTAGCTTCCCTTTCTTCATTTAAAAAAAGTCTGTCGACTAACCCCTAAGGAAAAATTTATATTGTAAGAAGAAAGTTAGGTATTATAATCCAACATGCTTGTCTAATTCGAAATAATCAAATTCCAAAACAAAGGTTAAGCAACAATTAAAGCGGTAATTTCTTTTTCAGTGCTTCCACAATATTATAAACTGCCGGGCAGATTTCTGTATTTTTCAAAGTTAGGGAAGTAAGTTGAATAAATTTTCTTCGGTTGGTATGCGGATATTCGTTGCAGGCCTTTGGACGCACATCATATATGGTGCACATATTGTCGTTTAAATCCAAAAAAGAACAAGGGGCGGTTTTCAATACATAAAAATCATCCTGATCTCTTTCCAAATAGGTAGAAATAAATTGAAACTCTTTCATTTTTACATGTTTGGCAATACGTTGAATGTCCTTCTCCGTAAAAATCGGGCTTGTGGTTTTGCAGCAATTCCCGCAGGTTAAGCAATCAGTCCGTTTAAATTCACTATTATGCAGTTCCTGCACCACAAAATCCAAATTCTTAGGCGTCCGCTTTTTCAATTTTTCAAAATACTTTTTAGTTTCCGGGTATTTTTCTTTCGCCAATCCCGGCAATTCTTTTAAAAACGCTTCCATCTATTTAATTTATTGGCAAAAATACAATTTAAACTTTTAAAAATTATCGTACTTTTGCTCCTTAACAGATTTCAGCAAAAAAAGATGCAAAATAGTTTAGAAATAGCCATTAAAAAAGGATTAAAAGAAGTTTACGATGTCATAGTTGATTCGGTGGATTTTCAGGCAACCAACAAAGATTTTGAAGGCGATATCACCGTGGTTATTTTCGCATTATTGCGCTACATAAAAGGGAATCCTGTTGAAATCGGCAACAAACTGGGCGCCTATTTAAAAGAAAACGTGCCTGAAGTCACCGATTTTAATGTGGTAAAAGGTTTTTTAAATCTGGTGATTTCCGATGACTACTTCCTAAATACCTTCAATAATATTTACAAAACAAAAAACTTCGGATTTGTTGAAGCAAATCCTGTCGAAAAAGCCGTTATGGTGGAATATTCCTCCCCAAACACCAATAAACCCTTGCATTTAGGGCATATCAGAAATAATTTATTGGGTTATTCGGTGGCTGAAATTATAAAGGCTTCGGGAAAAAATGTTTATAAAACACAAATCATCAACGACCGAGGTATCCATATTTGTAAAAGTATGCTGGCATGGCAACGTTTCGGAAATGGCAAAACACCGGAAAGTACAGGTTTAAAAGGCGATAAATTAGTAGGAAACTACTATGTGGCATTTGACAAAGCCTATAAAGAAGAAATTGCCCAATTAATTGCGGCGGGAACAACTGAAGAAGATGCAAAAAAACAGGCACCAATTTTGTTGGAAGCCCAGGAAATGCTGCTTAAATGGGAAGCTGGAGATGAAGCAGTCGTTTCACTTTGGAAGATGATGAACGCATGGGTTTATAAAGGTTTTGAACAAACTTACAAGGAACTTGGGGTTGATTTCGATAAAAATTATTACGAAAGCCTTACCTATTTACTTGGAAAGGATGTGGTGGCAGACGGACTTGACCGAGGTGTTTTTTATAAAAAAGAAGATGGATCAGTTTGGATTGATTTAACCGCTGACGGACTGGATGAAAAAATTGTCTTGCGATCGGATGGCACCGCAGTTTATATGACACAGGATATTGGAACCGCCATCGAACGTTTTAAAGATTTTGATTTAAGTGATTTGGTTTATACCGTTGGAAATGAGCAAGATTACCATTTTAAAGTGTTGTTTTTAATTTTAAAAAAATTGGGTTTTGAATGGGCTGAAAACTTGTATCATTTGTCGTACGGCATGGTTGATTTGCCAAGCGGAAAAATGAAATCGAGAGAAGGAACTGTGGTGGATGCAGATGATTTAATGGTAGAAATGGTTGATACCGCCAGAAATATTTCACAAGAATTGGGAAAACTGGAAGGTTATTCCAAACCCGAAAAAGAGAAACTTTATAGAATAATTGGATTGGGCGCTTTAAAATATTATATTTTGAAAGTCGACCCAAAGAAACGCATTTTATTTGACCCTGAAGAATCTGTCGATTTTAATGGAAATACAGGTCCGTTTATACAATACACTTATGCACGAATTCAATCCATCATGAGAAAAGCCGATTTTGACTTTTCGTCAGCAATAAAAACGATTGAATTACACGAAAAGGAACGTGAATTGATTAAGCAAATTCAGCAGTTCCCTGAAATCATACAAAATGCAGCCAAAAATCACAGTCCGGCCATAATCGCGAATTATACATACGACTTGGTAAAAGAATACAATTCGCTATACCAGAGCCTGCCTATTTTGGGGAGCGAGAATGAAAATGAAAAAATACTGAGAACCCAACTTTCGGAAAAAGTAGGTGAAATTATTAAGACAGCTTTTAAATTATTGGGAATTGAAGTTCCCGAGAGAATGTAAGTTGGAAGCTGAAAGCCAAAGGCAAATGAAAAAATAAAAAGTAAAGTTTTATAATTACAGACTACTTTTAACTAATAAATTATTAAAAATAAACGAATAAACAAATAAATATGAAATACGACATTATCATTTTAGGAAGTGGTCCGGGAGGCTACGTTACTGCTATTAGAGCATCACAGCTTGGTTTTAAAGTGGCTATTGTAGAAAAAGAAAATTTAGGAGGCATTTGTTTAAACTGGGGTTGTATTCCAACCAAAGCCTTGCTAAAAAGTGCTCAGGTTTATGACTATTTAAAACATGTGGATGAATATGGATTAAAAGCTGAGTCTATCGACAAGGATTTTGGTGCGGTGATTAAGCGCAGCAGAAATGTGGCTGAAGGCATGAGCAAAGGCGTACAGTTTTTGATGAAAAAAAATAAAATTGACGTTATTGATGGCTTCGGAAAACTAAAATCCGGCAAAAAACTGGATGTAACAGATTCAAAAGGAAAAGTAACCGAATATAGTGCAGACCATATTATAATCGCCACCGGAGCACGTTCCCGTGAACTACCAAGCTTGCCACAAGATGGCAAAAAGGTGATTGGATACAGGGAAGCGATGACCTTAGATTCACAACCTAAAAAAATGATTGTTGTAGGTTCTGGTGCAATTGGTGTTGAGTTTGCCCATTTTTATAATGCGATGGGGACAGATGTGACTATTGTGGAATTTTTGCCAAACCTAGTGCCGTTGGAAGATATCGATGTTTCAAAACAATTTGAACGTTCCTTTAGAAAATCGGGCATCAAAGTAATGACCAGCGCTTCTGTTGAATCTGTTGATACTTCAGGAAATGGTGTTAAAGCAGTGGTTAAATCCAAAAAAGGTGAAGAAATATTAGAAGCCGACGTTTTGCTTTCAGCTGTTGGGATTAAATCTAATATTGAAAATATCGGACTGGAAGACGTGGGTATTGTAACCGATCGAGATAAAATCATCGTGAATGATTTTTACCAAACAAATATTCCCGGCTACTATGCCATTGGCGATGTTGTTCCGGGTCCAGCCCTAGCCCACGTAGCTTCTGCGGAAGGCATTACCTGTGTTGAAAAAATTGCAGGTTTGCATACCGAAGCCATTGACTATGGAAACATTCCTGGTTGTACCTATGCATCTCCTGAGATTGCAAGTGTTGGTTTAACAGAAGCACAAGCATTGGAAAAAGGTTACGAATTGAAAATTGGAAAATTCCCCTTCTCTGCTTCAGGAAAAGCGAAAGCTGCTGGAATGCCTGACGGTTTTGTAAAAGTAATTTTCGACGCAAAATATGGCGAATGGCTGGGATGCCATATGATTGGTGCCGGCGTTACTGATATGATTGCAGAAGCCGTTTTGGGAAGAAAATTAGAAACAACTGGCCAGGAGGTATTAAAAACTATCCATCCACATCCAACTATGAGCGAAGCGGTAATGGAAGCTGTTGCCGATGCTTACGGAGAAGTGATTCATTTATAGGATTAATATTTTATATTTTCACAATCTTTTTAAAAGATTGGTTGAAGGCAATTTTTAATTATTTAAAAATTGCCTTTTTTTATTTTCGAAAGAAATAATAGTTATAAACATTTTAACCATCCGACACTCTTTAAGCTATTTGATTATTTCTGATTGGCTAAAGCTTATTTACATTTTGCCTTCCTATAAATTTCATTATATTTGCGCAAGGAGTTATTAAATCATCAAATCATTAATATGAAAACTATAAAAATCCTATTATTTTTAGTTTTGGCAATTTCAGTCTCATGTAAAGAAGAAAAACCAAAACCGGTATTACAGCAAAACAATACGACAGCTTCCGTAAAACATTATATTTGTGCAAATAATTGTGAAAATAGCGGCAGCGATGAGATAGGTGCTTGTCCTGTTTGTAAAAACCCATATTTGCACAACGACGCTTTTCACGCTCAGGATTTATTGAAAAACGGACCACTTAATGTCCCAACAAATATCCAGGCGCCAGCAGATAATACGCCTGCAGGTCCATCTCCTGCGCAAAACGCCATGGGTGTTTACCATTACACTTGTGACAAAGGTTGCTATGGTGGGTCAGGCACACAAACAAACTGTTCAAATTGCGGAGCACAATTAGCACATAACCAGGCATATCACAACTAAAATACCCCAAAAAAAATTATGGCATTTTCCTTCTTTAATCTTTTAAAACCGAAAAACAAAATTGGTATAGCTGAAATTATTTCTGAGATTGACTTTAAAGGCGGCACAAAATATGCTGAGAACAGCAACAACAAAGTATATTTGGATATTGAAGAATTGGGCGGATTTCCTTTTATCAAAACCATCATTATCGGTGATTTCTCGACCAAAATAAAACGGACCGGCTGCACGCTGACCTTTATTTTTGAAAATGATTCCTTGGTGTTGAGCTCTGACAATACCGATGTGGCATCCAATCAAATTAAAAACACAATTGCCTATTACACGGAAATCGATTTTGAATTGACGGAAGAAGAAGCCGTAAAAATAAAAAACGAACAAGTACTGGAAATTCAGTATACGTTTAAAGACAAAATATTGTCTTTAACGCCAATCGCTACTCAAATTCAATAACCGCAAACTCAAATTTCAGCGGATCTATATTTTTAATTAACGTTGGAATCAGGTCTGCTCCCATTAATTCATAAAATACTGAAAAATTCTGGTTGCGCTCCTGCAGACTCTGGTTGGGAAATAACTCATTTTGTAAATCGGATAAGCGTTTAACAACATCTGAAAGTTTTCGCTTTTGTGCGTTTAACAAGCGTTTCTCCAAATTATCCAACCCGTTTAACTGCTTTTTCTCTTGGGCATTCACGGCGCCTAAAAATGTAGGGTCGGTTTTTGCAGCAAGGGTTTTTAAATCTATAAATTGCTGTTGCAAGTGCATTTTTTGTTCAGAAAAATCGATGTTGATGGCAGAAATTTTCTTAACGGCATTTGCTATCAACGATTCTTGCTTGCTGAAAATTTCAGAAACCGAAATTTTTAATTTATCGAGCTTATGCAGCTGTTTTTTAGTGGCCAACAAGGCCGAGTTTCGCAATACCAAGATTGGAAAAGGGGTACTAACGGCATCAAAATAATTTTTTAGCTGAAACCAATACGCCAACTCCCCGCCTCCACCAATATAAGCCAGGTTTGGCAACACAACTTCCTGATAAAGCGGACGCATAATCACATTTGGGCTGAATCGTTCGGGATATTTTTCTAATTCATTCAAGATATCACTTTCTGAAAAAATAAGGCTGGTGTTGTTGACTTTAAATAGATTGTTCTCAAAAATAATACGTTCCCGAATGGCATCTTTCAGATAAAACAAATTAATTTTCCGTGGATTTACCTGAATTTTATACTCGGCGGCCAATTTTTGATCCGTTTTGGAAACATATTTAAAAGAAGTGTTTTGAAGCAAATCTTCTTTTACAAAAGGCGCCAAAGATTTTTTTAGCCTGGCATCATCCCCATCAATAATAACCAATCCGTATGTTCCAAAAAGTTCATTTACCAGATAACGCGTGGCTTCAGCCAAATTATTGTTTTCCAAATAGGTATTTTTGAACAACTCCCGCAACTTATCTGCATTGCTGGAAGTTCCCAAAAGCGCAGAAAACTCTTTAAAAACCGCATCAAATCCATCTGTTTTCAATCGACCCACAGCCCCACTGCTTTCTCTATTCCAGCTAATTTTGGTGCTGTTTAGGTTGAAATATTGAATTTCCTCAAAATCGTGATCCTCGGTAGCCATCCAATAGACAGGCACAAAGTTTTGCTGTGGAAACTCTCTTTTTAATCTATCGGCCAAATTAATGGCAGTCACAATTTTATACAAAAAATATAAGGGTCCGGTAAAAATATTCAATTGATGTCCGGTGGTTACCGTAAATGTATTTTCGTCTGCCAATGACGCGATATTTTGACTGACGGTTTCCGAAACCGCCGTATTCTTATACTGATTTTGAAGCGCATCGACCAAAAGATTCCGAGACGCTTCCGAAAATGCTGTTTTTTTTGTCTTGATCTGATTTTTAAAACCTTCAAGATCAGGAAAGTTCCCGTAAAATTGGGACAATTCAGGATTTCTGTCCAGATAATCACAAATCAATTTTGAAAAATAACCGGTGTCGGCAAAAGGGATATGGGTTACACTCATAAACCTTTACAATTTTTTTTGAAACAACGTATATACATATTCTCGGGTATTTCCTGAAGGCTGGGTGTACGTATAATTAAATGATTTCAACAACACAAAATCGGTTCCCAAGCGTTCATGCAGCATTTCTTCATTGTAGTTAAAAACGTCCAGTCCGCTGCATTTTTTTGCGCCTTCTAAATTAAACTCTGCCAAAATTACGAATCCTTTTGGTTTTAAAGCGCCTTTCAGCAAGTCAAAATATGCCTTTTGCTGCTTTTCTTCCGTAAAGAAATGCAACACAGCCCTATCATGCCATAAATCGACATTTTTTATTTTTAATAATTCGGAAGGATTCGTTAAATCATCCACCAAAAATTGAACAGTTGTATTTACCGGTGAAGGTAAATGGCTTTTCAATTCGCTTAAGGCCACTGCAGAAATGTCATTTACCACAATATTTTCGTATCCCTTTGCCAACAATTGAGAAATTAACGTGGTGGCACCAGCACCTGCATTAAAAATAAGCGCCTTTTTTGGCAAGTTGCAGGCTTCTATCAGTTCGATGGATGGTGCAGGATTTTCTTCATACCAGCCCAAATTGGTAATGGGCGATTTTTGGTAAGCCGCATTCCAATGTTTTTTGAAATCGACCTTCTCTTTTTCTTCAGGATTTTCTTTCATTTCGGTGCAAATTTATTTTTTATAAAAGTAAACAATTCAAACCGTTTGCAGAAATTAAGAAATAAAACTGTTTTTATCGACCTGATGGCGCTTTCTTATTGCGCTGATAAATATGGGATTATTATTTTATTTGTCTTTTTTTTTGTATATTTAAGTGTTAAAAAAAAGTATTTTCAAAATTTTGGAGGAGGCAATAAAATCCAATTATTTTCTTATTGCTATTGAAATGATTATGTATTACGCGTGAAGTTTTATGAACTGACAGTAACCTAAATATTAATCCGATGAAAAAAGTGCTTGTTACAACAGATCTTTCCAAGAATGCAAAAGCAGGTTTGCGTTTCGCAATTCAGCTGGCCAGACAAATTCCTGTTGAGTTAACGTTTTTTTATTCTTATCACCTTATGAAACCTACTTCGTGGAGTGATACTGCTTTCGCATCTTTTAAAAAGAGCGAGGCGGCAAAGAATCAAAAAAAACTTCATCAATATGTAAATTTGATTTATAAAAATAAAGGTGAGGTTCCTAAAAACATAAAATATGTGGTTAAAGAAGCCATCATGGCGGACAGCGCCATTCGGGAACATGCCTTGCAAAATAACTTTGATTATATTTGCCTAAGTACACGCGGTGCAGGCTATTTTAAAAAAATATTGGGCACAACAACTTCCAGCCTTATTAATTTTTCAACTGTTCCGGTCATAGCGGTTCCACACAATTACAGAACGAAAAGCATTAAAAAACTTCTATATTTTACGGATCTGACCCACCTTGATAAAGAATTGGAAAAAGTAGTGGCGTTTGCGCAGCCATTAGGGGCCGAGGTTAAATTGCTGCATTTTAATTATCCTTTTGAAGGATCAGGCAAAAAATCCAACCTGGAGGAAACTTTAAAAAATTATCAAAAAAGCAGCATTGATTTGCGTTTAATAGATTGCAACAGTACAGACAGCTTGATAGCAAAAATCAATAAATATTCGGCATTGTTAAAACCTTCCCTGTTAATTATGTTTACAAAACAGAACAGAAGTTTTGTTGAGAAAATATTTTATGGCAGCAAATCTGAATCTTATTCATTCAGCGCTAAAATACCTTTGTTGGTTTTTAATAAAACAGCTTAAATAAAGCAATCATACCTAAAATTGAATTTAATATTTACCTATCTTTAAAACGATTTAACAACCCTATTCATAATGAGCAGTGAATTATTCATTGACCGGATTTTATGTTGTTATATTATTAGGAATCGTAAATAATTAAATGAAAACAATGAAAAATTATTGGGTATTTATTATCAATGTAATTTTGTTATTTGGCGTACTTTATTTGAAATTTTTCAATACCGTAACGTCCAAAATAATAGCAGATTATTATCAGTTGCAATCAATATTGGCATTCGTGATTTTTTACATTGCCATTAACTTTTTATCAAATACTGCCAAATATTTCTATTCCAAAAAAAATAAGATCCCGTTTGACAAAAAAAACAATGTGCATTTTGGCATAGAGAACATCGCTAATTTTACTTTTGGCGCAGGCCTGTTTATTATGTTCTTAAGCATTTTTGGTATCAACCCTTCTGAGTTAATCACTTCTTTAACCATTGTTGCCGCAGCATTTGCAATATTGACAAAGGAGTATATCGTTGATTTTTTAAGCGGTGTCTATTTAAGTTTTTCAAACACTTTCGAAATAAATGATTTTGTTAAAATTGATCACCAAAAAGGAAAAATCGTTGAGATTGGCATGATGAAGGTTAAAATTCTTAATGATGATGATGACATTGTCATTATTCCGAATTCTAAAGTTTATTACAGTGAAATAATTAATTATACAAAAAGGGATGTGAGATTGATGACCGTTGATTTTCAAATAGCCCTTAAATATATTGACAGCATTGAACAACTTGAAAAAGAGATTATTTTATCGCTAGAAAGTTTCAGCGAATATATAGAACCAAAATCTTATAATTTAAAAGTGGTTGAAATGAAAATGGATTATCTGGAAGTCAAATTTCAATATACGCTCATTCTTGTTGATATGGATTTGCAACGAAAAATCAGAAAGAAAACCATTCGTGAAGTGTTTAACTTTATTTCAAGTAAAAAGTAAATAAATCCTAAAATAAAATGGGACAGGTTTCCCTGTCCCATAAACCTTAATCAAACAATTCGTTAAGCCAATTTTTTCTTTTGTGCCTGTTATAATAGGCCTGATCTCTTTGCTGATCATAAGAAGAAGATGGCGGTTGTTGTTGCTGTTGTTGTGGAGATGCAGCTCTGAAATCTTGCTGATTTTCAGTGGCATTTGATTTTTCAATCAGTTTATCCAGCTCTCCGCGATCAAGCCAAATTCCACGACATTGCGGACAATAATCTATTTCTATACCCTGTCTTTCAGACATTACTAAAGGAATTTTACAACTTGGACAATTCATAATAAGTAAATTTTAAAGTTATTTAACTGTTTATTTGTTCATTTTTAGGGAAAAGAAGGGAAAACACCACCGATATGATCAGTATGCCCAAAATTGTTGATAGAGAATAAACAATCGGGACTTTATAAAAATCGACCACCAACATTTTCACACCGACAAAAACAAGTATTGCCGACAACCCGTATTTAAGGTAATGAAAATATTGTGTGATTCCCGCCAACGCAAAATACAATGCCCGCAACCCTAAAATAGCGAAAACATTGGACGTGAAAATAATAAAGGTATCATTGGTAATGGCCAAGATCGCCGGAATTGAATCAACGGCAAAAATTAAATCCGTAAATTCAACCAAAAGCAATACTACAAAAAGTGGCGTGGCAAATGTTTTGCCGTCAATTTTCACAAAAAACTTATCTCCTTTTTCTTCTGTGGTCACCGGCATAAATTTTTTGAACAAACGCACCAAAGGATTTTTATCCGGCTCAATGATTTCATCTTTATGAAAAAGCATTTTTATTCCCGTAAACACCAAGAATCCTCCAAAAATATAGATAATCCAATGGAATTTGGTAATTAAGGCCACGCCGGCAAATATGAAAATTGCCCTCATAATTAAGGCGCCCAAAATACCCCAGAATAAAATTTTATGCTGGTATTTTGGATTCACATTGAAATAGGTAAAAATCATGATAAAGACAAAAAGATTGTCCACGCTCAATGATTTTTCAATAACATAACCGGTTAAAAACTCAAGCGCTTTTACCTCGCCCATAAAAACGTAAATACCGTAATTAAACAGCATCGCCATGAAAATCCAAATTGCGGTCCAAATAAGCGCTTCTTTAATTTTTACTTCATGTGATTTACGGTGAAATACCCCTAAATCCAATGCCAGCATTATAAGAACGAACGCCAAAAAACCAATCCATATGTAAATGTCTACAACCATATTTAAATTTTAAATGATAACAAAATTATATTTTTTTTCTGAATTTAAAGTACTAAAAATCATTAAACTTTAGACTCAAGAAACCTTTTAAACGATTAAAAAATGCGCAAGCACAATAAACAAACTTTGAAAAAGCATCACTGTGACGACGGCTTTTAAGCCTGTGTTTTGATTAAATGAATAAAAATTTGTGATTGTGCAATCCCAATTTAAAACCATTGCTTTTTTGAAATATAATTTGTTGTAATCCATCATTAGTTGGTACCTGTCCAAATTTTATTAACAATCTCCGTAACAAGTTCCACTAAACCCTGAACCCCATTTTCACTTATATAATTGAATATTTTTACAAGTAAAGGAAATAGCAGCACAATTAAGCCTATTATAATAATAAGCAAAATTGAAACTCCTATGATGAGGATGGTTTTTAGCTTTCTGTTGTTTAAAATCTTTTTTAATATGTTTAGCCCCATTTCACTCCTGTTGGGTCTAAAATCAGCATTTATTTGATAATCATAATCATTGCGATACTTTCTCTTAGGTTTATTATAATGGTCAAATCCCATAATCTAAAGTCTTAAAATTAATAATAAGGTAAATTGCGTAAACCATTTAAGATTCACTCTGATTCACAAATTCTTAATTAGGGAACCTAATTGTTCACGAACTTGTAAATAATTAATTTAAGCGTAATTTTTGGGTGGTTGCCAAATAATAAAAGAGGCCTGCAGAATTAAAAAGGAGTTTTTGAAATTATAATTTTCAAGATTAAGATGCACTAAAATGTTATTTTTTGCATCAAGGTTAATTTGATCTTTTTCAAAAAAATCAATATCAGAAACAAAAACGCTTTTTTCAATATTATCTACTGCTGAAAGAACTGTTTTATCAGCATGAAAACTGTATTCAGAAGATAGGTTATAGCCAATTCCAATGAGAATTGTTACCACAAAGAAAAACCGAAAACCGCTATTGAATAGTTTTTTCATCAGTGCGCAAAGATATTATATAAAATATCTCAAAAAAAAATTATTGTTAAAATAATTGTAAATAATTATGGCTGGAAATACAAAAAAAAGTTAACATAAATCGATTTAAATTCACCTCTGCCAAATTAATTGAAATATAAACTGGTTCATCAAAGGAGCAATGTATTTTACTTAACTCCTTTATAATTTTATATCGGCATCCATCACAAGGATAAGTAGCCAATTTTTATTTTTGACAGCCTTAAATAATTATTGTATCATTGCTTTTTAAATGGTTCCATACTCAGCATAAAAAAGCAAATCGATTATTTTGACATCATTTACCCAAAAGATTCCAGCGTCTAAAATTTATCATTTATGAAATGTGCATAACGCAAACACGATACAATCCCCTATGAAATTATATATATTACTTATGACCAATAAAAAAAAATAAATATTTACATATGAAAAAAAATATCATTTTCATCATATTATTCACCGCATTCACCTTTTCCGCAATCATCGCCCAAACCCTCAAATCACCTGCCCAATTTTTAGGTTATGAATTGGGCTCTCAATTCACAAGACATCATAAAGTGGTGGACTATTTTACTTATGTCAGTGAAAATTCGGCAAACGTAAAACTTGAACAATATGGCATCACAAATGAAAACAGGCCTTTATACCTCACTTTTATTACTTCAGAAGAAAATATAAGTAATTTAGAAAATATCAGGGAAGACAACCTAAAAAGAGCTGGAATTTTAAATGGTGCTGTCACTTCAGAAGTTGCCACAGTATGGTTAAGTTACAACGTGCATGGAAATGAAGCGTCAAGTACGGAAGCTGCCATGCAGACATTGTATGAGTTGGTTACAACTAAAAAAGATTGGCTTAAAAACACCCTTGTTATTATTGATCCCTGCTTAAATCCAGATGGACGCGACCGCTATGTAAACTGGTACGACCAAACTAAAAGTACGCCGTATAATACAGATCCAAATGCTTTTGAACATAAGGAACCTTGGCCACGGGGAAGGGCGAACCATTATTTATTCGATTTAAACAGAGACTGGGCCTGGGCTTCACAAGTTGAAACGCAACAGCGTATAAAAATTTACAATAAGTGGTTGCCCCAAGTTCACGTTGATTTTCACGAACAAGGTTATGAAAACCCTTATTATTTTGCCCCCGGTGCAGAACCTTATCATGAAATAATTACAGATTGGCAACGCGATTTTCAAAAACAAATAGGAAAAAATCATGCAAAATATTTCGATAAAAATGGCTGGCGCTATTTTACAAAAGAAGCTTTTGATTTATTATACCCAAGCTATGGAGATACGTATCCAACTTATATGGGTGCCATTGGAATGACATACGAGCAAGCAGGAATTGGTGCTGGATTAGGTATAAATCTTGAAAATAAAACTGTTCTTAAACTTACTGACAGAATTGAACATCATTTCACAACTGGTATTTCCACAGTTGAAATGACTACCAAAAACACTTCAAAATTACTTTCAGAGTTTAAAAAGTTCTTTAACAACTCCAAGTCAGCCAATCAAAATTATATTTTAAGAGGGGATCCTGAAAAAATTAATCAGGTGGTTGATTTACTTCAAAAACATGAGATTTACAGCTTTTCGGCTGAAGAAATAACAATTAAAGCCTATGATTATTCTTCAAATTCCGTAAAATCAATCAAAACGAATAAGAGTGATTTGGTGATTCCAACCAATCAAGCCAAAGGAAAAATGGTGAAAGTTTTATTTGAACAACAAGCAAAGCTCACCGATTCGTTAACTTACGACATTACTGCCTGGAGCATTCCTTATGCCTATGGATTACAGGGATTTGTGTCAAATTCCGCTATCGGAATCCATAAAAATGCAACATCCGACAAAACCAAAAACAACAACCTTGTTAATCATAATGCCTATGCCTATATCCATAAATGGAATGAAGTTTCTGACGCTTCTTTTCTTGGCGTATTGTTAGAAAACAAACTTCATGTCAGATTTAATAAAGCCGACTTTTCAATTGAAGGAAATTCCCATAAAAAAGGAACATTGGTCATTATGCGTGCAGACAATGGGCATCTTCAAAATTTTGATGAATTGATCACAAATTTAGCCAATGGATTAAATACAAAATTGACTTCGGTAACTTCTGGTTTTGTAGATTCAGGAACCGATTTTGGCTCTTCAAATTATTCGCTTATTAAACCTAAAAAAATTGCGGCACTTGCTGGTGAAGGGATTTCTTCATTAAGTTTTGGCGAAATTTGGCACTTTTTTGAAACGCAATTAAAATATCCCTTAACCATCATCAATAATTTAAATTTAAATCGCACCGACATTTCAACATACGATGTATTAATTTTGACTGATGGCTATAATGCCGATAAGGCTGAATTGGAAACTTTAACTTCATACGTATCAAATGGCGGAACTATTATAGCCATTGGAAGCTCCTTAAATAGTTTTGCCGATAAAGATGGCTTTGCTTTAAAAGTGAAAAAAGACACCCTAAAAGATAAGGACAATGTTAAGCCTAACTTGATTCCCTACGACCAACAAGAACGGAATGATCTTAAAACGACTATCACGGGCAGTATTTTTAAAAGCACTTTAGACAATACGCATCCCTTGGCTTTTGGCTATCCCAATTTTTACCATAGTTTAAAATTAAGCGGCACTTCCTATAAATTATTAAAAGATGGCATCAACGTTGGCTATTTTCCTGAAAACGCCACAAACATTTCTGGATTTGCAGGGTCTGTTGCTTTAAAAAACGTTCCCAATTCTTTATTGTTCGGAGTTGAACAAAAAGGAAAAGGGCAACTTATTTATATGGTGGACAATCCGTTATTCCGTTCGTTCTGGCAAAACGGGAAACTGTTTTTTACCAATGCGATTTTCTTAAATTAGCAAAAAAAGGCGCGCTTGAGCTCGCCTTTTCTTGTTTAATCGTTTAATCGTGTAATTGTTTAACTGTTGTCAGTTGTCTGTTGTTTGTTGTAAGTTGTCAGTTAACAACTTTTAACTTTTTTCCGGTTCCCCGTACAAATCAAACTCGGTGGCGGAGGTAATTTTTATGTTGGCGAATTTCCCCACTTGCACATAGTTTTCTGTGGCATCAATCAGCACTTCATTGTCCACATCGGGTGAATCAAATTCAGTTCTTCCCACAAAATAATTGCCGTCTTTTCTGTCGATGATCACCTTAAAGGTTTTACCGACTTTTTCCTGGTTCAATTCAAAAGAAATCTCGCTTTGCAAATCCATAATGTCGCTCACCCTTTTTTGTTTCACTTTTTCGGGAACATTGTCTTTTAAACTTGCGGCGTGGGTATTTTCTTCGTGGGAATAGGCAAAAACGCCCAAACGTTCAAAACGCATAGCGGCCACCCATTCTTTTAGTTCCTGAAAAATTTCTTCCGTTTCACCGGGATATCCAACAATTAACGTGGTTCTGATCGCCATATCCGGAACCGATTTTCGGAACTCGGCAATTAAATTGGTTGTTTTTTCGTGGGAAGTTCCCCTTCGCATCGACTTTAAAATATCGTCGTTGATATGCTGTAACGGAATGTCCAAATAATTACAGACTTTAGGTTCATTTTTGATGACTTCCAGCACATCTAACGGGAAGCCTGTTGGAAAAGCATAATGCAAGCGAATCCATTCTATGCCGTCTATTTTTGCCAACGCGATCAACAAATCGGCCAGGGCTCTTTTTTTGTAGATGTCCAATCCGTAATACGTTAAATCCTGCGCAATTAAAATCAGTTCCTTGATTCCTTTTTTGGCAAGCTTGGTGGCTTCAATCACCAAATTTTCAATGGGTGTCGACACGTGTTTTCCGCGCATCAAAGGAATGGCGCAAAACGAGCAAGGCCTGTCGCAGCCTTCCGCGATTTTTAAATAGGCATAGTGTGTAGGTGTCGTTGTCAGGCGTTCGCCGATAAGCTCATGTTTGTAATCGGCCTCCAACACTTTTAACAGGTTTGGCAAATCATGCGTCCCAAAATATTCATCGACGTTGGGAATTTCCTTTTGCAAATCGGGCTTGTAACGCTCGCTTAAACAGCCGGTCACATAAACCCGGTCAACTTCTCCCAATTCTTTTTTGTTGACATAGTGTAAAATGGTGTTGATCGATTCTTCTTTGGCGTCGCCAATAAATCCGCAGGTATTGATCACCACAATGTTGCCATCGTCATTTTCATCTTCGTGGACCACAGTTTTATTGTTCGCAACCAATTGCCCCATCAAAACTTCACTGTCGTAAACATTCTTGGAGCACCCTAAAGTTACCACATTGATTTTATTTTCTTTCTTTGATTTTGTTCTCATAATTTTAATTTAAGGTGCAAAAAGCATTGTTTATGCTTCTAATTCCAACTGTTTACACCAACACAGTTTAATTATAATTTTTTGGGGAAATTCGTTTATTGCTTGCTTTTTCATATTCATAAGCCCACTGCAACAAGGATTTTTCCTGAAATGGCTTGGCAATAAATGTCAGCCCTCTTGGTTTTCCATCTTTTTGATAGCCCATCGGCACCGTCATTGCCGGATATTTTGCCACTGCCGCATAGCCTGCATGAAAATTATTGATAGACAATATCCCATCCAACTTGTGCATTTTGATTGGCACTTCAAAAAATTGTTTCCCATTTGTGCTTAAAGTGCCTTTAATGCGTTCCAAATCCTCCAAACTTCCTTTATCCGCCACAATTCCTTTAAACAATGCTTGTCCGTAAAGCGCATTTTTCAAACTGTCTTTCCTGTTAAATTCTATTACATCCTCAACAGATTTTACTGAAATTGCAACATTACTATGTTTTTGTAGATATGCCGGCAGGTCATTTTTCATGTCTAAATTCAGCAGACGAATAAATTCAGGCAAATCGATTTGTTGTTGTTCAATTTCGATAATTTCAGCGCCTTCATTTTTAAGGGTTGATAGTGCAGCCACATACAGAGAATCTTCCATAAGCCGTTTAAAAGCGCCGAAGCGTTTGCCTTTTAATGAGGTATTGGTTACGTTGGTAATCGGTTCGGATTCCAGATTTACAGAAGCGCTGTCATCTTTATCAAAACCGGTCATTGCTTCTAGTAAGATGGCATTGTCAATCACATTTTTGGTTATTGGTCCGGGGGTATCCAAGGTGCTTGAAATTGGTATGATACCAGTTCTGCTTAACAATCCCACTGTTGGTTTTAAACCTACCACTGAGTTTTGGCTTGAAGGAGACAATATAGATCCGGAAGTTTCACTTCCAACTGCTGCCACACAAAAATTAGCAGCAACCGCAACCCCACTACCAGAACTTGAACCACCGGTATCGAATTTTCTTCTGCCATAGGGATTTAATGTTTGTCCGCCCACAGCGCTGTAGCCACTCGGACAATCGCCACAGAAAAAGTATGCCCATTCACTTAAATTTGCCTTTCCTAAAATTAAGGCTCCGTTTTTCTTTAATTGTTTTACGATAAAGGCATCCTCGGAGATATTTTCTTGCAATACCGCAGCACCTGCCGTTGTAGGCATTCCTGCTACATCGATGTTATCTTTTAACAAAATTGGCATTCCATAAATTGAAAATCCTGATAACGACTTTGGTTGTTGGTCCATTAGTCTGGCTTCTTTTACAACATTTGGATTTAAAGAAATCACAGAATTTAGAGACAGGGTATTTTCTCTGTCAAATTTTCTGATACGGTACAAGTAAAACAAGACCAGTTTTTCATAGGTCAGTTTGCCTTCCGCAATATTTTTTTGAAGTGTTGGGATATTTTGTTCTAAAATCAAAGGTTTTAAAATAGTGTAAGTTGCTTCCGAAAAATTTTTTAATTCTTTATTGAAGGGCGCCCATAATACGGCATTGTCAATATATTTAGAGTCCAGCACTTTAAATTCCCTAAAATCTTTATTGGTATCAAGACTTTGATTAGTTGCATCCTTATTTTGAGAAAATGCAGTTTTTCCTATACCCAAAAGCAAAAAAGCGATTAAAATATAATTCTTCATAAAATATTATTAAAGTTTGCGATTTATGTTAATTGAAAAAAGAATCTACAAATTCAATTTTATTAAAAACCTGCAAATCGTCAATTCCCTCACCCACGCCGATGTATTTCACCGGAATTTTAAACTGGTCGGAAATGCCGATGACCACGCCGCCTTTGGCCGTGCCGTCTAATTTTGTGACTGCCAGGGAAGTGACTTCTGTGGCTTTAGTGAATTGTTTGGCTTGTTCAAATGCATTTTGGCCGGTAGAACCATCGAGCACCAATAAAACTTCGTGAGGTGCATTGGGCACCACTTTTTCCATAACCCGTTTTATTTTGGTCAGCTCATTCATCAAATTAATTTTATTGTGCAAACGGCCCGCAGTATCAATAATCACCACATCGGCATTTTGGGCTACGGCAGATTTCAAGGTGTCAAAAGCCACGGAGGCAGGATCGCTTCCCATTTCTTGGCGAACCATTGGCACACTTACCCTGTTGGCCCAAACCTGCAATTGGTCTATTGCGGCAGCACGAAAGGTATCAGCAGCACCAAGCACAACTTTTTTACCGCCTTTTTTAAATTGTGATGCTAATTTTCCAATGGTCGTGGTTTTTCCAACACCATTCACGCCAACAACCATAATTACATAAGGTTTTTTATCCAAAGGCGTTGTGAAGTCTGTTTCATTACCCGCATCGATTTCAGCTAATAAGCCTGCTATTTCTTCGCGTAGGATCGAATTTAACTCCTCAGTTCCCAAATAGGAATCTTTTAACACCCTTGCTTCAATGCGTTCAATAATTTTAAGTGTTGTCGCCACGCCAACATCCGAAGAAATTAAGACCTCTTCCAAATTGTCAAGCACCTGGTCATCAACCTTAGATTTTCCGGCAATCGCCTTTGAAAGTTTTGAAAAGAAGGTAGTTTTAGTTTTTTCCAGTCCTTTATCTAAGGTTTCTTTCTTTTCTTTGGAAAATAATTTTTTGAATAAACTCATTTTAAAAAAAATTACTGGGATAAAAATAAAAAAAAAACTACTCTCAAAAGATTGAAAGTAGCTCGATTCGTTAAACTATAAACAAATTGTTACTTTTTGTTCAAGAAGTCTTTTACCATTAAAGGATCTATAATAGCTTCTACAAAAGTGTAAGCTCCAGTTTTAGGAGACTTTACCATTTTTATAACTTTTGATAATCTTTTTGATCCTGTTTGTAACGATGCTACTGATTTCTTTGCCATGGTCTTATGTTATTTAATTTCTTTATGAACGGTCACTTTTTTCAAGATAGGATTAAATTTTTTAATTTCCATCCTGTCTGGCGTGTTCTTTTTGTTCTTAGTAGTGATGTACCTTGAAGTTCCCGGCATTCCTGTACCTTTATGTTCTGTACACTCTAAAATTACCTGAATTCTATTTCCTTTTGTCTTTGCCATTTCCTAGTGATTATTTTTTATAAAAACCATTTGCTTCTGCTTTTTTCAAAACAGCTGAGATTCCTAATTTATTGATATTCTTTAAAGCTGATGTTGATATTTTTAAAATAACCCATCTATCTTCTTCAGGAATATAAAAACGCTTTTTAATTAAATTAGCGTCAAATTTTCTTTTAGTTCTATTCAATGCGTGAGAAACATTGTTTCCTACCATTGCTTTTTTTCCAGTAAGTTCGCAAACTCTTGACATATTTCTGTGACTTTTTAGTGTATTCTCAAAACGAGATGCAAAATTAAATCTTTAAACTTGAATACACAAACTTATTTTGCTAGTTTTTCAAAATTTCTTTCCTCAGCAATTCCAATGCTTTATTTGAAGCGCGGCCTATTATTTTTTCCCGAGGTTTCCCAAAGAAAAATTCTTCTGAAAAAATAGTCGTTGGTGTAGCGATGGCTATAAAAACCGTCCCTACAGTTTTATCAGTATCATCAGCTGTTGGCCCAGCGTTTCCTGTGGTTGCTATCGCATAATCGCTATGGTATTTTTGTTGAATTCCCTTGGCCATAGCCTCAGCAACTTGAGCGCTTACAATGCTGTTTTCTGCAATTATATTTTCATCAACTTGTAACTCTTTTATCTTAATCATTTTGTTGTATGCTACGATTCCCCCAACAAAATACTTGGATGCACCAGGGACAGAAGTAATTAGTTTGGCTATATTTCCGCCAGTACAACTCTCCGCAACCGCCAAGGTCAGCCCTTTTTCTATTAATAATTGCCCAATAACCATTTCAATTGTTTCATTTTCATCAAAACCAACAATAATCTCAGAAATTAATTTCGCTAATTTTTCCATTTCACTTGCAATAGCAACTTCAAGCATTTCATAGATAGCGCCTTTTGCACTAAGCCGCAAACGAACCGTTCCAAAAGACGGCAAATAGGCCAACTTCACAAAAGAGGGCAAATGGATTTCCCAATCTTCAATTTTTTCGGCGAGCATACTCTCTCCCATACCGTAGGTAATGATTGTTTTATGAAGAATAAATGGCAATTTATAAGTTGCCTGTAATTTTGGCAACACGCTTTGTGACATTAAGCCCATCATTTCATAAGGAACTCCAGGCAGAGATACAAGTACTTTATTTTTTTGGGAAAACCACATTCCTGGTGCCGTGCCGAATTCGTTTTTTAAAGGTATACAGGTTGATGGTACCAAAGCCTGATTTCTGTTCACCTCGGTAAACGGATAATTTATTTTGGCAAATAGCTGTTCAATATGAGCAACTATTTCCTCATTCAAAACCAAGGTATCAGTAAAATATTCTGCCAAGGTTAATTTGGTAATATCATCTTTTGTTGGCCCGAGCCCGCCAGTAATGATAACAATATCAGCATTTGCCTGTGCTTCTTTAATGGCTTTTAAAATGTGTTGACGATCATCCTGTATAGAGGATATTTGATACACCGAAATTCCAATTTTGTTTAATTGCTCTGCTATCCATTTTGAATTTGTATCCAAAATTTGGCCTATTAATATTTCATCGCCAATAGTAATTATTTCAGCTTGCATTAATTTACTATATTTGCGTTAAATATACCAATTAACACGCAACCTTTTAAGAAAAAACGCATCTATTTTTTATATGCTAAGAACTAAAAAACCAACTACAGCTATGACTGCCCCAGATTTATTAACCGACAACGAACTTCTTGAACAAATAGAAAATTGTTCATTAAGTCCGGAATTATTCACCCACCAAACTATGTTAAGACTGGCTTGGATATTAGTCCAAAAACACGGTTTGGATGTTGCAATTGTTAAAAACGGTCACATAAAAGAAAAATATTATAAAACGGCTTTAAAAAGCGATAAGTTTAACAAGACTTTGAGCAGGGCTTATGTGGAAATCTTATATTACTTTATGAAGAAATCAAATACCAATAACTTTGATAAATTGTTGCGTGAATTTCCACGATTAAAGTTCGACTTTCAAAAATTGGTTAAAACACATTACGGATACAATATTTTAAAAGAGCACCGTCAAGAAATTCCTAAAGATTTTGGTCCAATTATATTTTCATTTTAAGCAACCTTTTCTTGTAAAAAATTAAATAAAGCCTTAATTTCAAAAAAGAACAGAATGGCATAAAAAACGCACCAGAATTAGTGCGTTTTTTTATTAAAATTTATGGCAAACTTATTTACTTTATATTAATACGAAAATTTTCAACACCATTAAGAATTCCTACTAATACATCATTTTCGGAAACTTTTCCAACGCCGGCTGGCGTTCCTGTAAACAAAACATCTCCTTTTTTAAGGGTAAAAAATTTAGAAACAAAGGCTATTAGTTCATCTATTTTCCAAAGCATCGCATTGGTATTTCCATCTTGAACAATCTGATCATTTTTCTTCAATTTAAATGATAAATTATTTAAATCGCCCAAACTCTCTTTTGGATAAAACTCGCCAATAACTGCACTTCCGTCGAAAGCTTTCGCTTTCTCCCAAGGCAATCCCTTTTCTTTGCAGATATCCTGAACATCACGTGCTGTAAAATCGATTCCCAAGCCAATTTCACTATAATAGGTATGTGCAAATTTTTGGTTGATGTGTTTTCCCACTTTATTTATTTTTACTAGAATTTCCACTTCATAGTGTATTTCTTTGGAAAATGGCGGAATAAAAAAAGCTTGCTTTTTAGCCAGAATGGCCGAATCTGGCTTTAAAAATATCACCGGATTTTCAGGTTTTTCGTTTTTTAGTTCTTCGATATGTTTTGCGTAATTGCGCCCAATGCAAATTATTTTCATGCTACTTGTTAAGAGATTGAAAGTATGAATATTAGATATAAAATATAAAAATATATTAGATATTAGATATTAAAAGTTGAAAATATTTTTTAATTAAAAAAGTGATTAAACAATTAATAATTGATTACGGAATCCATTTTTTTTCAAAATCGGGTTTTCGCTTTTCTAAAAACGCATTTCTTCCTTCTTTAGCTTCCTCTGTCATATATGCCAAACGGGTGGCTTCACCGGCAAAAACCTGTTGTCCAACCATACCGTCATCAGTCAAATTCATAGCAAATTTTAACATCCTGATGGAGGTTGGCGATTTCGCCAATATTTCCTGTGCCCATTCAAAAGCGGTTGTTTCCAATTTATCATGCGGAATTACGGCATTTACCATACCCATATCACAAGCTTCCTGAGCGGAATAACTTCTACCGAGGAAAAATATTTCCCGCGCTTTTTTTTGTCCCACCATCTTGGCCAAATAAGCAGATCCATAGCCTCCGTCGAAACTGGTGACATCGGCATCAGTTTGTTTAAAAATTGCATGTTCCTCACTTGCCAAAGTTAAATCACAAACCACATGCAAACTATGTCCGCCTCCAACAGCCCATCCCGGAACAACTGCAATCACCACTTTTGGCATAAAACGTATCAAGCGTTGCACTTCCAGTATATTTAATCGATGATAGCCGTCTTCACCCACATACCCCTGATGGCCGCGCGCTTTTTGATCGCCGCCACTGCAAAAAGAATAGATACCGTCTTTGCTTGAAGGTCCTTCCGCAGAAAGCAATACCACACCAATTGAAGTATCTTCCTGGGCATCATAAAATGCCTCGTATAATTCCTTTGTGGTTTTTGGCCTAAAGGCATTTCTAACATCGGGTCTGTCAAATGCAATTCGCGCTACGCCATTGCATTTTTTATAGGTAATGTCTTCAAATTCTCTGACCGTTTTCCAATTAATTTCTTTCATATGTGACTGGTTATTGCTTTAATTATGTAATACCTGTCTGCACTAAAACAGGTGGAATTCATTTTCTTTTCAATTAAGAAGTAAAAATAAATCATTTAAATGACTTAAAAAATTATAATTTCAAACTTAAAATTGCCTATTTCCCAAGTTAAAGAAAATGATTCTAGTATGATTTGTTTAAATTTTATAACTGTTTATGGCTTTGGCATTTAAAAAATTTATATAACTTTAGCCTATGAGAAAGTTACTGCTAAAAAATTTATTGCTTTTATGGGCTGCCCTGCTCATTTCAAGTGGTCTGTATCCGCAAAACGCCCAATTAAAAAAATTCAACTCGACCGCATTGAACAATGATCGTTATTTGAAAATCTATGTTCCTCCTAATTACACTAACGATGAAACAAAATTTTATCCGCTAACCATAGTACTAGATGCCGAATATTTATTTGATGTTTATGTGGGGAATTCCATCCTTTTTGCTGAAAAGGAAAAGGCACCAGAGCAAATAATTGTAGGCATTATTCAAAATCAATATGATGAGCGTGCTAAAAATTATGAATATTCAAAAGAAAACAGTTTGCCCACAAAAGATAGTGAGGCATTTTATCGATTTATAAGAGGTGAATTATTGAATTATTTAGAGGAAAATTACCGGCTTTCGCCTTTTAAAACCATTGTTGGCAACACGCTATCTGCAAATTTTATCAATTATTTTTTAATAGAAGATAATCCAGGGTTTAATGCATTTGTGGCCATCAACCCTTATTATGCGCCAGATATGCCCGCCATGATACATCAAAAAATTCCGACTTTAAAAAATGAAAACCGGTTTTATTATTTGTCAGGCGGATCCTACCTTTCTGAAAACTGGAAAACAGCAATAACTGGAACCAATGAGCTGCTAAAAATAGCCAACAACCCTAAATTTAAGTACCAGTACGAATTCTTTGAAAACAGCAATTATGTAGCATCAATCGGACAAAGTATCCCTGGTGCTTTTGCTTTTATTTTTGATTTGTATTCGGCAATTTCAAAGGAAGAGTTTGAAAAAAGCATCAAAAACCTTTCTCCTGCTGATGCCATTGCGTATCTGGAAAATAAATATGTTGAAATTGAATACCTTTTTGGAAGCAATTTAAAAATACGGGAAAGCGATATTTTTGCTATTGAATCTATTATATTGGATAAAGAAAATGGCGATTATTTGAAGAATTTTGGAGAAATGATTAACAAACTTTATAAGGAATCCGCAATTGGAGATTATTATATTGGACGCTACTATGAAACCGGCGGAAAATTTAAGCAGGCATTGAACTATTACAAGAGCGGCTATATGAAATTGCCTGAAGGCGATCCAAATGCCGATGGTTATTATGAAAATATTGAAAGGGTACTTAAAAAAAGAGACGGGACTTATAGAGAATAAAACGTACAGGTTCATAGTACTAAGCTGAAAGTTGAAAGTTGAAAGTTCAAGCTCAAAGTGCTAATCTGAAAACTCAAAGTTCACCCAGCTTTTAACAAATAACTTATAACTGGGAACTATCTTTTTGGTCAATTAACCAATTAGATAATTTAATTCCATCGTCGGCAATGGTAATCAATTTTTGTTTGAACAATCCGCCAACAGCATTTTTAAAGGCTTTTTTGCTCATTCCCAATTGGTATTTTATTTCATCTGGAGCCGTTTTATCGGTCAATGGTAAAAAACCTTGGTTCTCTTTGAGTGCTTTCAACAATTTAATTTCGTAGCTTAGGATGGTTTGTTTAAAACCGATAGGCTGCAAACTCACATCGAGCTTTTCGTCTTCCCTAATTTTTTTAATATAACCTGTAAGTTGTTGTCCCTCATGAATTTTTTGAAAAAGCTCATTTTTATAAAGCAATCCTTCAAATTCGTGATTTACCATGACTGTAAAACCTAATGTTGTGGCCTTCACAACCAATAAATCTACCTTATCCCCTGTTTTTAATTCTTCCATGACTTATGCTTTTAAATTGTTGAAATATGCTTTTAATATCTGGTCATTTTCTAATCTTGGCGTGAAAATTTCCAGCAGCTTTGGAAGGCTGGAAGCCCCATAAAAATTAGAAAGTTGTTTTTGTAATTCTTCTTCATTTTTTGCCGTAATATATTCAAAATGATACATTTTACACAAATGTTCGGCAGTTAATTGGTGTGGCGTTTCAAAATAGTCCAAGGCACCCGATTGTTGCGGCCCCGGAATAAATCTGAAAATACCGCCTCCACCATTGTTGATTACTATAATTCTGAAATTATTAGGTATGTAGTTGTTCCACAGCGCATTACTGTCGTACACAAAACTGATGTCGCCCGAAATAAACAAGGTATTTTCTTTCACGGCATAAGCAGCGCCAATAGCAGTACTTGTGCTGCCGTCAATTCCGCTTGTACCACGATTACAAAAAATTCTCCAGGTTTTGTTGCTATTAAACAGTTGTGCATAACGTATTACGGAGCTGTTACCTAATTGCAATTGGGTATGGTTTGGAATTGTTGCCAAAATTGTGTCGAACACTTTTAAATCAGAAAATGGACAAGTATCCATAAATTCCTGATGCTTTTGCAGCCTGAACTCTTTTTTATTTAGCCAAAACTGTTGGTAATTGCTTTCTTTTGATTTGGTTAAAAAGAAGAACTGGCTAAAAAACAATTGTGGCGACACCTTAAAATGGTGCTCTAAACAATGAAAAGTATCATAGGCCCTTTTGGCATCCGCATGCCAATGGTGTTTAGGTTTATAATTGCGCAGTTGCTCTTTAATCTTCTTTGAAACAATCATTCCGCCTAAAGTCAGCAAAATATCCGGTTTAAATACCTCCAACTCATCTTCCACAAAAGGAAAAATCAATTTATCAATACTGTTGATGAATTTTGGATGGGAAACATTGGCTGTATTTTCAATCAGAACCATCACAGATGGATCTTTTGCCAAATGTTCCAATTGGATTTGAAGCAATTCATCAGGAAAATGTTCTCCTACCAAAACCATTTTTTTTGATGAAGTATTCCAAATATCTGCAAATTTTTGAAGTTCATTTACATCCAACGGAGTTTCCTTCAGCAAAGATTTTTCTTCAACTTTTATTTTTTTCGATCTTAGTTCTTTAACCTCATCCTCAATAGTATCAGCGGTAATCATTTCGTATAAAGGATCCTCAAAAGGCACATTGATATGTACCGGGCCTTTTTTATCAGTTGCTGTACGAATCGCTTTTTCAATGAGCTCGGCATCTTTTTCCCCGCCTAAATTTGCACTGAATAAAATATGGTTTTCAAATACGTGCGCCTGACGAATCGTTTGCCCGTCCCCAACATCAATAAGATGCGCTGGCCGATCTGCCGAAATTACCACCAAAGGAATATTGCTGTAAAAAGCTTCGGCGATGGCTGGATAATAATTTAGCAAGGCCGAGCCGGAAGTACATACCAAGGCTACTGGCTGCCTGGTTTGCTGTGCAATTCCCAAAGCAAAAAAAGAGGCGCAGCGCTCATCGATCACAGATAATATTTTGCTGTTTTTTGACTTATTAAAACCAATAATCAAGGGTGCATTTCGCGAACCTGGCGAAATAACAATATGTTCAATCTCATTTATAATACATGAAGCTACAATAAGTTGCGCTAATTCTTTTGTTGGATGTTTTGACATTCAATTGCTAAATTAAAGATGCAAATTTAAGAAAAGTTATTTCAGTAACTCGAGAATTTACGCATCATTTACGCTAAGGAAACAGGAATTATAAGAAATGAAAAAATACTTGAGAGTTGCGTTCAAAAATCCTACTCTTTCTCAAGCGATAAAATATAATTTTTAGCGGAGCACTTTTTTCATCACCTCCGTTTTGGCCATGGTTTCCTCCCACTCATTTTCGGGAATACTGTCTGATGTAATTCCCCCACCAACATATAAAGATACCAACTCATTTTCCAATTCCATACAGCGTAAATTCACAAATAAATTAGTGCCTTCATTGCTATTTAGCTCGCCTAAAAATCCGGAATAATAAGCCCTGTGATAGCCTTCGTTCTCCACAATAAACGCCGCGGCAACAGTTTTTGGCAATCCGCACACAGCAGGTGTTGGATGCAGTACGTTAATAAGAGTTTTTAAGGTGTTGTCCGACTTTATTTTACCTGAAATATCAGTTCTCAAATGCAATAAATTGCCCGCCTGAACTGTAAATGGTTCAGAAATTTTCAAATTTTCAACAGATTCCTTCAAATTGTTCAGGATAAATTCCGTCACATATTGTTGTTCCTGTTTTTCCTTATTTTGCCAGACCACATTTGTTGAACCAAGAAATTTTTGGGTCCCCGCCAAGGCCATTGTTTTAAAATTGCCTTGAAAGCTGGTTAGCAATCTTTCGGGCGTTGCACCCATCCATAAACCTATTTCTGGATGAAACCACAAATACACAAAAGCATTTTTATATGCTTTTAGCATTTTCTTAAAGGTATTCACTACATTTAATTGATCAGTTTCCACGGTTTCTTTTCGCGACAAAACAATTTTTTGGGCTTTGTTGCTTTTAATGAAATCAATGGCCTTTCGAACAATCGCCAAGTGATTTTCTTTTAAAATATTTGGTTCCTCAACAGTAGAAATTTTTGAATTTTCGGCTTGAATTTCATCGCTCTTAAACAAATCTATATCCTGAACCCTGATACTGAAGGAATCGCATTGATTAAAGGGGAAAAGTATTTTTTTCTCGGCTGAACTAAATGGCGCGAATACAAAACCCGCTTCCTTATATGATTTTAACTCGTGCAATTCTTGCGTTTGTTGCACAAAAGCGGTCACCAAATCTTCATCCGGTTTTCTGTAAATCACAAATGGCGATTTTAGCTGGTAAACTCGTTCTAGTTCAATAAAAAATTTTCTAATTTTTTCAGTCAATTTAATAAATTAAATAGTTATAAATCAATAAAATACTTGTTACCTAGGTAAAATAAAATTGGTGAGCCTGCAGGTTGAAATCAAATTTCCTAAATCATCTTCAACCCTAATATCAATTAAATGTGTGGTTCTGCCTTTGTGAATAAATGTTGCCTTTGCAGTTACATGGCCGCTTTTGACACTTCTCAAATGATTTGCTGAAAAAGAAATGCCCCGCACCGTAAATTTATCATTGTCAATTACCAGCATAGAAGCCGGACTCCCAACACTTTCGGCCAAAGCCATAGTGGCGCCACCGTTTAAAATACCGTCGGGCTGGAAAACTGTTGTGTTTACAGGCATTTTCGCCACCAAATAATCATCGCCAACATCGATGTATGAAATGTGTAATGTTTCCATCAAGGTGTTTTTGCACAAAGAATTTAGTCGCTGCAATGTTTTTTCTTTTTGGTTCATCTGTGGTTTTTTTGTTAAAATAATTTGTCTAAATTTGAAATATTATGCAGTAAAATATCCAGTTTTTGGCTATTTTACATAAAAAATGTCAGATTGTAAAAATAAGAATTAAAACTTTAAATAGTACATTTGTATTTTAAAATCAGTTTAGAAAATGGCTTACAAAATTAGGGTAGTATTAGATGTTGAAAAAGACGTAATTAGGGATATTCTTGTTAATGAATCCATTAATTTAGAAGATTTGCATTTTATTATTGCAAAATCATTTGGATTTCAAGGAGTTGAAATGGCTTCTTTTTACCGAACCAATGAAGATTGGGAACAAGGTGAAGAAATTCCGCTTGTAGATATGTCGGAGGATGACTCGGCCTTGTGCATGCGCAATAGCTTACTGAAGGATGTTTTGGTGAAAGAAGGTGATAATCTGATTTATGTGTATGATTTTCTTTCCATGTGGGCCTTTTTTATTGAATTGTCCAAAATAATACCCTCGGATGAAAAAGACTTACCAAAAATAATGCTGTCTATTGGGGAGAAGCCCGATAAAGCACCCGATAAAGAATTTACTGCGGATAATGATTTTGATGAACTCGACGAACTAGATGATGATTTTGAAAATTTAGATGAATTTGATTTCGACAATTATTAACTGAAATCTAGAAACACTTGAAGTGCCTTGAACTTTCAGCTTTGAGCCTGCCTCCGGCAGGTAAACTTTCAGCTTTCAGCTTTCAACGAATAATATAAGTGTTCACATTTTCGTAATTTCTTATCACAAAATCGAAACCAACTCTCAAAATTTCGCCCATCGATTTACATTTTTTGAAGTTTTTATCGTTGGTGTATTTCATCAGATCCATTTTTAACTGATGGATTTTCTCAGGTGTTGAAATAAAGTCGTTTACCATACAATCCAACAAACTGTTTATTCGGGTATGGGCGCCTCTAAATCTTCGCGCAATCGCTGAACGTTCCTCTTTTTTATATTGCTCAATGGATTCTTTATGAAGATTTTCAGAAACCATTTTAACAAAAGGGTAGTTTTCTTTAAAATATTGTGGAAAATATACTTTTAAATTCCCTTCATAACTTTGCTGGTCAAAATCCATCGCACGAATTCGGTATTCAACCTGGTCAAAATCATACGAAGCTACGATCACATAATTATAAGCGCGCATATCTCCCAACAAACGAATGACACAACGTTCATTAAATTTTACAAACTCTTTAGAGAGTCTTTTTTTTCCGCTGGCCGAAACATTATCAAGATTTTCTTCAATAAAATTATCACCGGGCACACCCAATACATGTTCTTCAATTAAGGTATCCTTATAAACCAAAAAATTAATGTTGTTGGGCGACAGAATATGCTCTAATTCTAGTCCGTACACCCTAGATGCATCAGCTTTTTTTATATAAATATAGGTATGGTTATCATTTAAAATATTCCTGACTTTTACCCTGAAAGGCTTTGAATTTCCAAAAGTACAATAGTCAATGGCATCTACATTTAAAAAGGAAACAGTATCCTCGCTTCCATCGCCATGCAAAATAATATACATGCGTTTCAGGCTCAAATCAATTTCATCACGTTCATGGTCGGAATAATACACGCGAATCCACAAGGAATCTTCACCGTTTTTGTCATAAACGGAAATACCTCCTGCAAAACGAAGCAAATCATCATAAAAAATCGGAATTTTTATATTTCTGTTGTATTCCGTTAAATACGCATATAACTGATCGTTAATGGGATAACTAGGTTTTTTTCGCGACATTAGTTTTTCTTCCTTCATAAAAATATTTGATAAAGTCCAAATTTAGTATATTGCTGTAACAATTATAGCCAATAAACGTCTAAAATTTATACTAAAACAATAAAAATTTGGAAACCATCCTATCCTTAAAAAACCTAAATAAAAAATTTGGAAGCATTCACGCGGTAAATGACTTATCATTTGATATTAAAAAAGGCAATGTTTACGGCATTCTCGGCCCGAATGGTAGCGGAAAATCGACTACGCTGGGCATTATTTTAAATGTGGTGAATAAAACCTCAGGAAGTTTTAGCTGGTACGATGGCAATTTGACAACGCATCAGGCGCTTAAAAAAGTGGGCGCCATTATTGAACGGCCTAATTTTTATCCGTATATGACTGCCATTCAAAATTTAGAATTGGTATGTAAGATTAAGGAAGTTCCGTTTGTTAAAATCGTCGAAAAGCTTAAGATTGTTAATTTATACGAACGAAGAAACAGCAAATTCTCAACCTTTTCTTTGGGAATGAAACAGCGCTTGGCCATTGCTTCCGCTTTGTTGAATGATCCTGAAATACTTATTTTGGATGAACCTACCAATGGATTGGATCCCCAGGGAATTCACGAAATTAGGGTACTCATTAAAGAAATTGCCCAAACAGGCACCACTATTTTATTGGCTTCTCATTTATTGGATGAAGTGGAAAAAGTATGCTCACACGTGGTGGTGATCAGGGAAGGTATTAAATTATACTCGGGAACTGTTGATGAAATGGTGGCTTCACACGGACTTTTTGAACTTAAAGTGGAAACAGATTCCGAAAAATTAATGGAATTACTTACTAAATTTGAAGGAATATCGGCCATTAAAACAGAAGACGACAAACTCATTGCCACCTTAAATAAGCCTGTTTTAGCTTCAGAAATAAACAATTATTTATTTCAAAATGGTATTGTTTTGTCACATTTGGTAAAACGAAAACCAAGTTTAGAGCAACAATTTTTAATGTTAACCAATAATAAATAAGCCATGCTACGATTGTTAAACATCGAAATTCATAAACTAAAACACAACAGAGCCAGTAAGGTTTTGGTCTTCATTTATTTTATATTGCTTACGTCCATCGCTTTAATTGCGGCCATAAAATTTGACATCGGCCCTGTTAAATTTCATTTGGCGGATCAGGGAATTTTTAACTTCCCTTATATATGGCATTTCAACACCTACATAGCCTCTATTTTAAAATTTTTCTTATTGCTGGTTATCGTTTCTATGATGGCCAACGAATACAGCAACAAGACCTTAAAGCAAAATTTGATTGATGGATTGAGCAAAAAAGAATTTGTGCTTTCCAAATTTTATACGGTTATATTGCTTGCTTTAATTTCAACGATATTTGTGTTTATCGTGTCACTAATTCTGGGATACAGCTATTCTGATTATAACGAAATTTCTATCGTAAGCACAGATCTGGAGTATTTATTTGCCTTTTTTGTAAAGTTGGTTGGATTCTTCTCCTTCGGATTATTCTTGGGAATTCTGGTAAAAAGATCTGCTTTTGCCGTTGGAGCCATGTTGGTTTGGTTTATGCTTGAAGGTTTCACAAAAGGAATGCTTTACTGGAAATTTGATACCATTGTTGACAAAGTGATGCCGTTTTTCCCTTTGGAAGCCATGAGCAATCTAATAAAAGAACCTTTTACCCGTTTGGGTGCCGTTAAAACTGTGGCGAAACAGGTGGGTGAAGACTTGTCGAAGGATTTTTCTGTACAGCCCAAAGACATTCTTATTGTTCTGGTATGGACTGCAATCTTTATCTACTTTTCTTACGTTTTACTTAAAAGAAGAGATTTGTAAGGGAATTGAGTTTTTGATTTTTATTTACAGTAACCTATTGTTTTTTAACCTTTTAGCCTCTCGTTTTTTGCTTCCATAATTAAATTCAACTTTTTGTATATTTGGATGAAAAAATTAACTTCACCAAATGAAAAATTTTATTGCCATACTTGTTCTCTTTTGCAGTTCAATTATTTTTGGGCAGGGCGAAGCCAATTTTTGGTATTTTGGTGAAAATGCAGGTTTGGATTTCAATAGCGGTTCTCCTTTTCCAATCACTGGAAGTTTAAATACGCGTGAAGGCTGTTCGTCTTTTTCAGACGTAAATGGCAACCTGCTTTTTTATTCTGATGGCACAACCGTTTGGAATAAACTTCATAATCCGATGCCAAATGGGATCGGATTAAAAGGTAATGCTTCCAGTACGCAATCTGCCATGATTATTCCAAAACCTGGAAGCACTTCTATCTATTATATCTTTACGGTTGGCGCAAAAGTAGCTGGTGGCGAGTTCGGATTTAATTATTATACCATTGATATGAATGCTGATGCAGGTTTAGGTGATGTTATTTCTGGTCCTATCGACTTATCTGAAGGCAAATCACAATTTTGGACAGAAAAAGTTGCTGCCGTAAAAGGCGCAGAATGTCAGACTTTTTGGGTTATATCGTTCGCTGTCAACGAATTTTATGCATATAAGGTTAGCAGTGCGGGCGTATCTACTTTACCTAAAAAATCTACGGTGTCTTTTTCTGCCACTGATAGAAGAGGTTATTTAAAAATTTCTCCTGACGGCTCAAAAATTGCAGTTGCACATATGACTAATACCATTAATGGTCAATCCACTCCAGGGTCCTTTTTATTATATGATTTTAACAACCAAACTGGCGAAGTCACCAACCAAAGAAGCTTACCATTAACTGCGCCAACAGATAAGCCTTATGGGGTGGAATTTTCATCAAACAGCCAAAAAGTATATGTGAATGCGTCAAATGATTATTACAGTGAGGTTTCCAGTGAATATAACAACCCTTCAAATCATTTCTCTACTTTATACCAATTTAATTTAAGTTCACCTGAAATTGCTGACATCATTGCATCGAGAAAAATAATTGATTCACAAAATTTGTTTAGAGGAGGATTACAATTAGCACCTGATAAAAAGATTTATAGGGCACTCTCAAAAACATACAACACAGGAATTCCCTTTTTAGGCGTTATCGATAATCCGGAAAATGATGGGTTGGCCAGTAATTACAGGCATGCAGCAATTTCATTAAACGGCAGAAATTCATCACAGGGTTTACCCCCATTTATTGCTTCTATTTTGTTGCCCGTTGAAATTAATGATGGCATCACAACGCAAAATTTAAACAATACCACAGCAAAGCGCTGTTTGGGTGAAAATTATCAATTAACGCCTGTAAATATTTCGGGGACTTCAACCTATAAATGGACTTTTAACGGAGTTCTAATAAGCACTGTAGCTACATTGACCTTAAACAATTTAGCCTTTTCAGACGCCGGAATTTACAAACTGGAAGTCGAAAATATTGATGCCTGCGGATCAAAAATTAATTATAAAGGAGAAGTGAAACTTGAGGTTTACACCCCGCCAACAATTATAAAACCCGCAAATATTTTGCAATGCGACGACAATAATGATGGATTTTTCGTATTTGACTTACACAGTTTGAAGGACAACGAGGTGCTGGGTTCGCAAAATGCAACAGTATTTGAAGTCGTTTATTTCACCAATCCGTTAGATGCAGCTAATGGCACAAATCCAATTTTAAATTTATACACAAATTCATCAGCTTATAGCTCGGACACCTTGTTTGCCCGCGTCCAAAACATTAAAAATCCGGTTTGCTATGAAACAGAAAGTTTTACCGTTCAGGTATTTGAATCGCCAAATCCGCCAGCAACCATTTCAAGTTTATCTGTATGCGATTCAAATTTATCGGGTACAGATACCGATGGCATTGAAAAGTTTAATTTAAAAAGCAAAGAACCTGAAATTTTAAATGGTCAATCGGCTTCAAAATTTACCATTTCTTATTTTAAGGATGTGGCTTTAGCCAAGCCAATTCCAAATCCGGACTCTTTTCAAAATACAAGTGCCGGGTTGGAAACTATATATGTTAAAATAGTGAACAACAGCTATCCGGTTTGTGCGGTTGCGAAATCATTTAAAGTTGAAGTGTTTTCATTGCCAATCATCAATTCAATTTTTACTTTTAAGCAATGTGATGAAGATGGCCTTGCTGATGGTTTTACTGATTTTAATTTAAATGAAGCAAATTCATATTTAACATTAGGCAAAAATTCCCTTTCGGTGACTTATCATTTAAGCCATTCAGAAGCAAATTCTGGCGGAAATCCAATCACAGGGAGTCCATTTTCAAATGCAACACAATCAACAGTTTTTGCCAGAATTAAAAACACAGATGATTGTTTCAGGGTTGCTCAGGTAAATTTATTGGTTTCTTCAACGTCATTTCTACCCAACTATCTAAAAACGGCAAGTTCTTGTGACAACGATAGTGAAATTGATGGCTTTAAATTGTTTAATTTATCTGAAAATTCAAATGAAATTAAAAGCCAATTTCCTAGCGGGCAAAATTTAAGTGTATCCTATTATAGAAATTTAAGGGATGCCCAATTGGAAGAAAATGAAATCAATCAAAATCTGCCCTATAGAAATGAAACAGCCTTTGAACAAATGCTTTATGTACGTGTTGAAAGCAAAGATAACGGCGAATGCTTCGGATTTGGTCCTCATTTAAAGTTAATGGTAGAACCTCGTCCAGATTTTGACTTGGATAAAAGCGTTATTTATTGCCAAAACTTGCCTCCTATTACAATTTCAACCTTCAACCCAAAAGGAAATTACACCTATGAATGGAAAAATGAAAACGGAACGGTGGTTGGCAACAATCCTTCTTTAGAAATATCTGCAGCAGGAAATTACAGTGTTATTGCTACTTCTACTGAAAGATGCAAATCTTTTTCCAAAACCATCAAAGTAACCCCTTCTGTAATTGCAACCATTACACAAAATGATATTGCTATTGTTGACGATTCCACAAACAATTCCATCACAATCAATACCAGCAATTTAGGCATTGGAGACTATGAGTTTTCCTTGAATAATCCTTATCAAAATTATCAAGATGAACCCTATTTTGATAACATTTTACCTGGTATTCATACCATTTATGTTCAGGATAAAAACAGTTGTGGCATTGCATCAATTGATGTTTCCATAATCGGTTATCCCAAATTTTTTACTCCAAATAACGATGGTTATAATGACACTTGGAATGTACTGGGTGTTAGTGAAAGCTTTTATCAAAGTTCTAAGGTTTATATTTTTAATCGGTTTGGAAAATTAATCACTGAAATTGATATAAACAGTGACGGTTGGAACGGATTATTAAACGGTATGCTATTACCATCAACGGATTATTGGTTTTCTGTTGAATTAATTGACCTTAAAGGAAATGTTAGGGTTAAAAAGGGGCATTTTAGTTTAATAAGGAGGTAATCTTTAAAATTTTTATTTCATCTGTTAAAATTTCATCTGTTAAAATTTTATTTTTTATTGGTACAGATGCTACCTACCTATCGGTAGGTAAACCTGCCTATCGGTAGGTAAATTCGCCATTAATCATTCTGCTGTGTGTCAAAATTTGTTATGGCTCGTTTCATTTGTTATAATTTGTATAATTAATGAAAATAAATTAATTACTTTTAAAAGCTGTAATGTCAACTACCTTGAAAAATAAATTTCTCATATTACTGCTTACTTTAAGTATCACTAGTCTCTGCGCACAAAGAGAGGCTGGTATATGGTATTTTGGAAATGAAGCAGGTGTAAATTTTAATAGTGGTGTTCCTGTAGCATTAACAGATGGTAAATTAATAACAAATGAAGGCTGTGCATCTATTTCTGACAAAGATGGCAATTTATTATTTTATACTGATGGGTCAACTGTTTGGAACAAAATTCACCAAATAATGCCAAATGGGTCTGGTTTATTGGGGCATTCATCAAGCACTCAGTCAGCTATAATAATTCCAAACCCTTCAAATCCATTCTCTTATTATATTTTCACTGTCGATCAACCCGATGATAAAAATGCAGACGACGACCCCTACAATAACAAAGATGATGAAAAAAATGATGGCCTAAATTATACGGAAGTAAATATGAATTTAAATGGTGGTTTAGGTGGTATAAATCCCTCGAAAAAAAACATACATTTAATTACTTACAACAAAAATGATTCTAAAGAAGCTGCCTTTAAGTGTTCAGAAAAAATCACAGCTGTTCAACATGATGATGGAATTTCTTATTGGGTCATTACACATTTTATCAATAATTTCTATGCCTTTAAAATAACTAAATCCGGAGTTCAAGCTAAGCCTGTAATTTCAAATACTTCAACAACAATACCAATTACCGGTTATTTAAACAATGCCATTGGTTATTTAAAATCTTCACCTAACGGGAAGAAAATCGCTATTGCACATGCATCCGCAAAATCAACTCAAAATTCTGGACCGAAAGGTCACCCAGTAAGAGATACTGGGAAAGTATTGTTATACAATTTTGATAACTCGAGCGGCAAAGTTTCCAATCAAATCTCCTTGCTGAACAGTGAAAACCCCTACGGTCTTGATTTTTCATCTAAGTCCAAAAAATTGTATGTAACTGTTAACAATGCCAATGCAGATGGAATTATTGAGGGCAGTTCTCTTTATCAATTTGATTTAGAAAGCAACAATATTCCTACCTCAAAAATATTAATTAAAAAAAATGATTTTAATGCTGGTGCTTTACAACTTGCCATAGATGAAAAAATTTACCGATCTGGATATAATTCCGCTGAGGTAGGTTATGGTCATTTATCAGTTATCAATAATCCTGAAGCAGATGGACTTAATTGTGATTTTAAAGAAAATGCGATTTTTTTAAATGGCAAGAAAGCAAAATTAGGTTTACCCCCTTTTATTCAATCTCTTTTCTTATTTACTTTTAAATATGAGTTTACCTGTTTTGGAGATTCAACACATTTTTTTATTAGTACAGTAGAGACCATTGATTCTGTTCTCTGGGATTTTGGTGACGGCACCAGCTCAACTGCTATTGACGCCTATCACACCTATGCTGCGCCAGGTACTTATAGCGTTTCATTAACCAAAACAACCAATGGAGAAACTAGAGACCCTATAGTTAAGGAAGTGGTTATCAACGAAAAACCTCTCATATTAAATACCACTTACCAATTAATTCAATGCGACTCTTATGATAGCAATCCAAATGATCAGCTATCAACCTTTAATTTAGAAAACAGTATTGCTGCATTAACTTTAAACAAAGCCGATGATTTTAATGTTTATTTCTATTTAAATGATGCTGATGCCAAGAATGATACCTATAATGAAAACCCCTTGCCTTTAATTTTTAAAAACACAGGCCCAAATCAACTATTGACCGCAAAAGTAATGTACAAAGAATCTGATTGTTTCAGCTTAGGCCATGTACAACTGATTGCAAATTCAAGCCGTCTTCTTAATGCAGCTAATTTTATTGGCTGCGATATTGGCGACGGCACCGCGTCATTTAATTTTACTACAAAAAAGAATGAAATAAAAAGCGCTTTAAATCTTCCGAATACCGTCATATTTTATTTTTATGATTTAGAAGAAAATGCAATTAACAATGTTTCGCCTTTAGGAGACGATTATATTTCTTCAGATAAGATTATCTATTTTAGAGTAGAAAACAATGGTATCTGTTACGGAGCAGGAACTTTCAATCTAGTCATAAATTATTTTCCTCCCGTTGATCCAAACGAGACCATTTCAATTTGTGAAGGCAATTTTCCTAAAGAAATAAACGCCTTTATCCCTTTAGCCATCCGGCATAACTATTCCTATAACTGGAGCAATGGCGAAGATACACATCAAATATTAGTGTTAAATGAACAACAAATTACCCTAACAATAACAGATAAAATTTTAAAGTGTGAAAAGGTAAAAACATTTAATATTGTTAAAGTTACTTCACCTCATATTATTGATGTGGATGTCAATATAAACGACAATACCGCAGCGGTTATTACGGATAATAATTTTGACAATTTATATGCCATTGATAATCCATATAATAATTACCAATCAGAAAATACATTTTATAATGTTAGCCCTGGCCTTCATACGGTTTATGTGAAAAACAAATATGATTGTGATATTAGTGTTAAAGATATCTATGTTTTGGGATTCCCTAAATTTTTTACACCAAACAATGATGGCATAAATGATGTATGGGAAATTAAGGGTTTAAATTTTGCAGAATTCAAATATTCCAATATTTTTATTTTTAACAGATTTGGTAAACATTTAGCCACTATTAATCCAGATGCGGGTTGGGATGGTGTTTACAACGGCGAATTTCTTCCATCTAATGATTATTGGTTTTCGATTGATGTTACGGATAATGAAAATTTAACGAAAACTTATAAAGCTCATTTTAGTTTAGTCAGAAAATAAATTTGTTTATTTATAACTATTCTAGTTTTTGTATTCCCCTTATTTAAGAAAACGAACACGCAGATTGAAAGATCGCTTCGTTTCTCTCGCAACTTCAAAAATTAGCTTATTTTTGCAAAATGCTATTCAAGTTAGAATCAAACTTTAAACCTACCGGCGACCAGCCCGAAGCAATCAAACAACTTATTGAAGGCTTAAATTCCCATGAAAAATTCCAAACTTTGTTGGGTGTTACCGGTTCCGGGAAAACATTTACCGTTGCAAACGTGATTCAGGAAGTACAAAAACCAACCTTGGTTTTGGCGCATAACAAAACATTGGCCGCACAACTTTATTCTGAATTTAAACAGTTTTTCCCAAATAATTCCGTTGAATATTTTGTTTCCTATTACGATTATTATCAGCCAGAAGCATATCTTCCAACCACGGGGACTTTTATCGAAAAGGATTTGTCCATCAACGAGGATATTGAAAAATTGCGTATCAGCGCTTCTTCTGCCCTGCTTTCGGGAAGAAGAGATGTGATTATTGTGGCTTCCGTTTCGTGTATTTACGGGATTGGGAATCCGGTGGAATTCAAGAAAAACATTATTTATATTGAGGTAAACCAGGCAATTTCACGTACCAAGTTTTTGCATTTGTTGGTGGGGAGCTTGTATTCCAGAACCGAAGCAGAAATTAGCAGTGGAACCTTTAAAGTAAAGGGCGATACCATTACTGTATATCCTTCTTATGGGGAACATGCCTTCAGAATTCACTTTTTTGGCGATGAAATTGAGGAAATTGAAAGCTTCGATGTGACCAACAATCTGGTGGTGGAAAAATTTGAGCAAATTACCATTTATCCGGCAAATTTATTTGTGACTTCTCCTGATGTACTTCAAAATGCTATTCACGCAATTCAGGAGGATTTAATGAAGCAATTTGAATATTTCAAGGAAATTGGAAAACATTTAGAAGCAAAACGCCTAAAAGAGCGCACGGAATTCGATTTGGAAATGATTCGCGAATTGGGTTATTGCAGCGGTATCGAAAATTATTCCCGCTATCTCGACGGCAGGGAAGCCGGAACGCGTCCTTTCTGTCTGCTCGACTATTTTCCCGAAGATTATTTAATGGTAATTGATGAAAGTCACGTTACCATTCCCCAAGTTCATGCGATGTATGGCGGCGATCGTTCACGTAAAGAAAACTTAGTGGAATATGGTTTTAGGCTGCCTGCAGCTATGGATAACAGACCCTTGAAGTTTGATGAATTTGAAGCAATTCAGAATCAGGTGATTTTTGTGAGCGCCACGCCGGCCGATTATGAATTGCAAAAAACGGAAGGTGTTTTTGTGGAGCAAGTGATTCGGCCTACAGGTTTGCTGGATCCCGAAATTCAGGTACGCCCGAGCATCAACCAAATAGACGATTTAATTGAAGAAATTCAGTTGCGGGTTGAAAAAGAGGAACGAACATTGGTCACTACTCTAACCAAAAGAATGGCTGAGGAATTGACGAAATACTTAAGCAGAATCCAAATTCGCTGCCGTTATATTCACTCTGACGTGGATACTCTGGAACGGGTAGAAATTATGCGAGATTTAAGGTTGGGTATTTTTGACGTGCTGATTGGCGTGAATCTTTTGCGTGAAGGTCTCGATTTACCAGAGGTTTCTTTGGTGGCGATTTTAGATGCCGATAAAGAAGGTTTTTTGCGTTCGCACCGTTCTTTAACCCAAACCATTGGCCGAGCCGCAAGAAATATCAATGGTATTTCCATTATGTATGCCGATAAAACAACAAAAAGCATGCAGCTTACCATCGACGAAACCAACCGTCGCCGTGAAAAACAAATTGCCTACAATACCGAAAATAACATTACCCCTGCCCAAATTATAAAGAGTATCGAAAATATTATGGGGCAAAACACTGCTTCAACCTATAATTTTGAAAATTTGGCGAACATTGCCGCCGAAGAAAAAATGGATTATATGACGAAAGCTGAACTGGAAAACAGCATTCGCGAAAAACGCAAACAAATGGAAGAAGCTGCCAAAGCGCTCGACTTTATCGCTGCGGCAAAATTGCGCGATACCATTAAAAAATTGAAAGAGCGGGTTTAGTTACAGGTTGTAAATCCTATCCCCAGCCCTTTCCCAAGGAAAGGGAGCTTGATTTTGAAAGAAAAAATAATTCCAATCTTTTATTTTTCAGTTTGATAAAAAGAAAAGGAATTGCAAAATAGCACAATTCCTTTTTAAATATTCGTAAATCTACATCCTGCAGGCAAGCAGGTCGTAAATCCAGATTAGTTTCCTTTTTTATAATCTGCTAAAAACTGAGCCAAGCCAATATCAGTCAATGGATGTTTCAACAATCCCATAATTGCTGATAAAGGTCCAGTCATTACATCAGCGCCTAATTTTGCGCAATCGATAATGTGCATGGTATGACGAACAGATGCTGCCAAAATTTCAGTTTCAAAACCGTAGTTATCATAAATAAGTCTTATTTCAGAAATAAGGTTTAATCCGTCTGTAGAAATATCATCTAATCTGCCAATAAAAGGCGAAACATAAGTCGCTCCCGCTTTAGCTGCCAACAATGCTTGTCCGGCCGAAAAAACCAAAGTCATATTTACGCTAATTCCTTTATCGGTAAAGTATTTACAAGCTTTAATCCCGTCAGCAGTCATCGGTAATTTAACCACAATTTGCGGATGTAAATCAGCCAAGGCTTCCCCTTCTCTCACCATTCCTTCAAAATCAGTCGCAATCACTTCGGCACTTACATCGCCATTAACAATATTGCAAATTGCCACATAGTGTTTCAAAATATTGTCCTTTCCGGTAATGCCTTCTTTAGCCATTAAAGAAGGATTTGTGGTTACGCCATCCAAAACACCCAATGCTTGTGCTTCTTTGATTTGCTCTAGGTTTGCTGTATCAATAAAAAATTTCATAATAATGTTGGTTATATTTTATGGTGCAAAGATAGGATTTTAATTGTTGATTTTTTAAAATGTTGCATCGTTTAATCATTAATTCTCATTTACATGAACGGCTCTCAAGCTATCCCAACTCTCTGCTTTTCAACTTTAAATTCCCCGGCCGGGGCTTAGGGAGCTTTTCATTTTGTAATGCTTCATCAATAACTTTTCATAAACTTTATCCGGTAAAATTCTTTTCAGTAAAATCGAAAATTTCTGCATAAAACCGCCCACTTTATAATGAATTTCAGGCCTTTGCGTATTAATAATCTTAAAAATAGCTTCTGCCATTTCAATTGGATTGCTTCCGCTATCAACGTGGCTATCCATTAAATCCAGGTTATTTTGATAATTTTCTTTATAAGGAGAGTCTTCAAAAACTGGCGTATGATACCTGCCCGAAGCAATATTTGTGGCAAAATCTCCCGGCGCCACGTTGCACACTTCAATGCCAAAACCTTTAACTTCCATTCTGATCGCCTCCGTTACAATTTCCAAGGCGCCTTTTGTTGCTGAATAAATGCCTCGAAACGGCAATCCCATATAAGCTGCAATAGACGTCACGTTAATGATAAGTCCACTTTGCTGTTTGCGCATTTGGGGCAAAACGGCTTTCATCATTTCTATGGCACCAAAAAAATTGGTTTCAAAAACCTTTCGCATTTCATCGGTCGGCGTTTCTTCAATAGCGCCAGTAATCCCCATTCCGGCGTTGTTGATCAAAATATCAATTTGACCTTCCTTAGCAATTATTTCATCAACAACTTTTAGAATTGATTGCTTATTATTAACGTCCAATCCAATTAATTGAAAAGGATGGTCCATTATTTTATCCGGATTTCTGCTTGTTCCATAAACGATGAAACCTTTTTGCATTAAAAATTCCCCTACAGATTTCCCTATTCCAGAAGAACCTCCCGTAATTAAAACGACTTTATTGCTCATTGAAAAATTAAAATATTAAATAATTGGGCCTGCCTGCTTTTTTGGTAGGCGTTACCACAAGGGTCGGGCTATACACTTCAATCTTTTTTATCGGCAAAAAGCCTCAAAAAAGGATTTTCGTTTCTATCCCTAACGCAAATTGATTTATGCCCTTCGGCTCCGCTCAGGAAACTGATTTTTTTAGTTTTTTACTTCCTTTTTATCATAGAATACGAAAAATACAATCCCAATTAGCATTCAGGCAAAAATTGAAATCTCTAATAAAATATCAAAAGTAAGTAAATTATCGCGATTAAAAAGCCTTTTCCTTAGGAAAGCCCGCTTGCCAGCCGGCAGGGATTTAGGATAGGAGAGAAAAGAAAAAGGGCAAGCGACCTACATCACACCGCTACAACCTAATACCTTTGCTGCGTTCCCGCCCTGGAGGATTCAAAGGGAGCTGGTTGTGTAGGACTTGCCCAGTGGCAAATTTACAATCATTTTTTAATTTTACCACTATTTTTTGCTATTTTTAGTGTATTAAATCTAAATATGTGGTTACTAATAACTTGGTGAAAAATAACCATTTTTGTTAACATTTAACCATTAAAGGTAATAAGGTATTTAGTATATTTGTTCAACCAAAAATCAATCAATTAATATGGAAAACCAAGAAATCACACCAAAACAAATCATGTTAAACTATGGCTTATTGTTAGGATTTGCCTCTATTTTAATCAGTGTTGCATTATATGCAATGGGAAAAACTTACGAACCACATTGGTCTGTAGGTATATTCAGCACATTAATAACTGTTTTTGCAATTATTACAGGCATTAAAAAAATTAAGGATTTAAACGGCGGATTTTTATCTTTATCAGAAGCTCTAAAAACAGGATTGGGCATTGCGCTCATCTCCGGATTAGTGCTCATGATTTATAATTTAATTTTCGTTACTTTTATTGAGCCTGAATACTTTGCTAGAATGCTTGAGGTGCAACAGCAAAAAACACTGGAGATGTACCCAAATTTTTCTGACGAACAACTTGAAGCCGCTATGGAAATGGGTAGAAAAATGTCAGGCCCTATGATTAATTCAGCAATTATCCTTATTGGAAGCCTGTTTTTAGGCTTTATTATTTCTTTGATCGGCGGATTGATTATGAAAAAAACTGATGAAGAAATCACCAGTATATAATAAAAATAAATCTTTAAATGGATATATCCATAGTTATTCCTCTTCTTAATGAAGATGAATCCTTAAATGAATTACACGATTGGATTGTAAAAGTCATGCAATCCAATCGTTATTCTTATGAATTGCTTTTTATTGATGACGGCAGCACCGATGATTCCTGGAAGGTTATTAAATCATTGTCTGTAAAAAATCCAAATGTAAAAGGTCTTCGTTTTCAAAAAAACTATGGTAAATCCCAGGCCTTAAACGCCGGTTTTAAAGAAGTTACCGGTGACGTTGTAATCACGATGGATGCCGATTTACAAGATAGTCCGGATGAAATCCCGGAACTGTATAATTTAATAAAAAATGAAAATTTTGATTTGGTTTCGGGCTGGAAAAAAAAGCGCTTCGACTCAAAAATCAGAAAAAATATTCCTTCAAAATTATTCAATGCAGCTGCTCGTAAAACTTCAGGGCTAAAGTTGCACGACTTTAATTGCGGATTGAAAGCCTACAAAAACGAGGTGGTAAAAAATATTGATGTGAACGGAGAAATGCACCGTTACATTCCTGTGCTTGCCAAAAATGCAGGATTCAACAAAATTACAGAAAAAGTGGTGGCGCACCAGGCCAGAAAATACGGTGTCACAAAATTTGGCATGGAACGTTTCATCAACGGATTTTTAGACTTGATTACCATTTGGTTTTTATCAAAATTCGGCAAAAGACCCATGCATTTATTCGGATTGCTGGGAACGCTTACCTTTTTCATCGGATTCTGTTTTGCGCTTTACTTAGGTATTGACAAACTATTTTTTAATCCCACAGGTCGGTTAATTACAGACCGGCCCCAATTTTATTTGGCTTTAAGTGCCATGATTATTGGAACACAACTGTTTTTGGCAGGATTTTTAGGTGAAATTATTTTACGGACAAAATCTGACACCAAACGTTATGCCATTTCTGATAAAATCAACAACTAACCTTTTTAACATATTTGAACTATTTTTATTCTATTAATTTTTTTGCGAGATGACTGAAATTTTAAACAAAGCCAAACTTTGGCTTACAGATACTTTTGATAAAAACACACAAGAGGAAGTGAAACAACTTATTGCCGGAAATCAAACGCAATTGACAGAGCATTTCTATCAGGATTTAGAATTTGGAACTGGTGGAATGCGCGGTATTATGGGCGCAGGAACTAATAGAATCAACAAATACACGCTTGGAAAAGCAACACAGGGCCTAGCAAATTATCTTCAAAAATCTTTCCCAAACAAACAATTAAAAGCTGCCATTGCTTTTGACTGCCGACATAACAGTAAATTATTCGCTAAAATTGTGGCAGATGTTTTTTCGGCAAACAACATTAAAGTGTATCTATTTGAAGATTTAAGACCAACTCCGGAACTTTCATTTGCCGTAAAATATTTGGGATGCGACGCAGGAATTGTACTGACCGCTTCTCATAATCCACCGGAATACAACGGCTATAAAGTATATTGGAATGATGGTGCACAAATTGTACCGCCTCAAGACAAAGAAATAATTAATGAAGTAAATAATTTAGATTTCTCACAAATCAACTTTAAAGCCAATGAAAATTTAATTGAATATATAGGCCAAGAAGTTGATGAAGCTTTTATAAATACCTCCGTTAAGAACGGTACCTTCAACACAAAAGGAAAAGAAAACCTGAAAATTGTTTTCACTTCTTTACACGGAACATCTATTACCGCGATGCCTCAGGCCTTTGAAAAAGCAGGATACACCGATGTACATTTTGTTGAGGAACAACGCGTGCCGAACGGCGATTTCCCAACTGTTAAATCTCCAAATCCCGAAGAACCGGATGCCTTAAAAATGGCGACCGATTTGGCAGAAAAAATCCAAGCAGATATCGTAATAGGAACAGATCCCGATTGTGACCGATTGGGAATTGCAGTGCGAAATCTAGACGGAGAAATGACATTGTTAAACGGAAACCAAACCATGTGTTTGATGACCGATTTTTTAATCAAAAAATGGAAAGAAGCCGGTAAATTAAACGGTAAACAATTTGTTTGCTCTACCATTGTTTCTACCAATTTGGTAAATGAAATTGCTGCCAGATATGGAGTTGAAACCAAAGTTGGACTCACCGGTTTTAAATGGATTGCCAAAATGGTTCGTGATGCTGAAGGTAAACAGGATTTTATTGGTGGTGGTGAAGAAAGTTTTGGTTATATGGTTGGTGATTTTGTACGCGACAAGGATGCGGTAACCGCTACTCTTTTGGCCTGTGAAATTACCGCAAATGCTAAATTTAACGGAAGTTCAATGTACCAAGAATTATTGCAAATTTATATCGATAATCATTTTTACAAGGAGCATTTAATCGCTATAGTTAAAAAAGGAATGGATGGCGCCGACCAGATTAAACAAATGATGGTTGGGTTGCGCGAAAATCCGGTTACGGAAATAGACGGCTCAAAAGTGACTTATCTTTTTGATTATGAAACGTCAACAAGAAAAAATATAACAAACGGAAAGATTGAAAGCATCGACATGCCCAAATCAAATGTATTGATTTATCATACGGAAGACGGCACAAAAGTTGCTGCAAGGCCTAGTGGAACCGAGCCTAAAATAAAATTCTATTTTAGTGTGAAAGAAAAATTGGACGCCATTGAAAATGCAAAAAAAGTGGAAAAAGAATTGGATGCCAAAATTCAAAGGATAATTGCAGAGCTGAAATTGAGTTAAAATAAGCCCCCTAACCCCCGAAGGAGGACAGAGCGTTAAGAAAATGTTCAGTGAACATTTTTAGCGAATGGGCCAGCAGGCGCGTTGGCAGTTAAGAAAATGTTCAGTGAACATTTTTAGCGATAGGGCCAGATGGTGCGTTGGCAGTTAAGAAAATGTTCAGTGAACATTTTTAGCGATAGGGCCAGATGGTGCGTTGAAAAAAGGTTAAACTTTTTTGCAGTAAATCAAATAATAAGCCCAAATCAAGCCCCCTTTCCTTTGAAAAGGGTTGGGGATAGGATTAAAAGTAAAAATAATAAAAATTAATGAAGTACTTCAGACAGATATTGGTTTATGCAAAACCTTATAAAATATATGGTATTTTAAACATTATCAGTAATATTTTTTATGCCTTGTTTGGTACATTGGCATTTGTATCGCTGATGCCGATGTTAAAAGTGCTGTTTAAAACCGCCGAACCCATCACAACAAAACCCGCATATGAAGGGATTAGTAAACTTGGCGATTATATAGAGAATTCCATCAATTACTTTATTACCATCAAAGTAAATACACAAGGCGAAATGATGGCCTTGCTATTTATGATTATCATTGTTATCAGCACTTTTTTGCTGAAAAATATCTTTGGATATTTAGCCATGTATTTTATCACTTTTTTAAGAAATGGGGTGTTAAAAGATATTAGAAACGACCTCTATGAAAAAACGGTGGATTTACCCCTAGCCTATTTTTCTGAAAAAAGGAAAGGAGACATTATTGCAAGAATTTCTACTGATGTGTTGGAAATTCAACATTCCTTTTTATCCATTTTAGAGTTGATTGTACGTGAACCTTTAATGATTTTGTTTACAATTTTTGCGATGCTGGCCTTAAGTCCGCAATTGACTTTATTTGTTTTTATCTTCATTCCAATAGCGGGAATTGTCATTTCTTTGGTAGGGAAAAAACTAAAAAAACAATCGGATAAAGTTCAGAAAGAACAGGGTTATTTTCTATCCATTTTAGAGGAAACTTTAGGCGGATTGAGAGTGATTAAAGGATTTAATGCAGAAGGCTATTTCAATTCAAAATTCAGGGAATCTACCTCCCGTTTTTACAAATTCTCCAACTCTTTATTAAATAGGCAAAACCTGGCTTCGCCATTGAGTGAGTTTTTGGGAATTGGGGTTATTGCCGTGTTACTTTGGTATGGGGGCTCATTGGTTTTGGTTTCAAAAACCTTGGCACCAGATGCTTTTATTGTTTTTATGGGATTGGCTTACAATATTTTAACTCCAGCAAAAGCCATCTCCAAAGCTGCCTATGGCGTTAAAAAAGGAGATGCAGCCGCTGAACGTGTATTGGAAATTTTACACACTACATCACCATTGGCGGATAAACCAAATGCTATTGTGAAAGAAGGATTTAATTCAGCCATCAGTCTTGAAAATATTTCATTTAAATATGAAGATGAATATGTGCTTAAAAATTTCTCGTTGGAAATACCCAAAGGAAAAACAGTCGCTTTTGTGGGGCAATCGGGCAGCGGGAAATCGACCATCGCAAATTTACTGACACGTTTTTATGATGTCAATAAGGGCAGCATTAAAATTGATGGCATAGACATACGCGACCTTACAAAAAAATCACTTCGCAATTTGCAAGGTCTTGTTTCACAGGATTCTATTTTGTTTAACGACAGCATCAAAAACAATATTTTATTGGGCATTAATAATAAAACTGATGATGAAATTATGGATGCCGCCAAAATTGCGAATGCCCATGAATTTATTGTGGAGATGCCAGGTAACTACGATTCAAATATTGGTGACAGTGGAAACAAATTGTCGGGCGGACAAAAACAGCGGTTGAGCATTGCGCGTGCCGTATTAAAAAATCCGCCAATTATGATTTTGGATGAAGCCACTTCTGCCCTAGACACAGAAAGCGAACGTTTGGTGCAAGATGCTTTGGAAAAAATGATGAAAAACAGAACATCGGTGGTGATTGCACACCGACTCTCCACGGTCCAAAAAGCGGATATTATTGTGGTATTGCAAAAAGGAAAAATTATTGAACAAGGAAATCACGAAGAACTTATTGCAAAAAATGGTGTTTATACCAAGTTGGTTGAAATGCAAACTTTGTAGTCGTTGTTTAATTACGCCAACTCCGAGAAGTCCAATATTCAATTTTCAGCAACTTTTTACCCCTACCCTAAAAAGAGAGCTTGCTGAAAATCAATCGTGCTTTAAGATTAGAAAAAACCGAATTTCTAGCATTATTAGCCACTTTTCAGCGTGGACTCTTAATTGAAAATCGAAAATTTATTGGTTTATGTGTTGAAACGTTAATTAGGCATCGACAAATCGTAATTCATCAATCGTAAATTGTAAATCAATAAAATGCTAACTTTTTACAAGCCCCATCTTCTCCCCTTTTTTCAACATAAAATCATATGCCTCCTGATAATCATTGGCGATTTCACCTTCTAAAATAGCTTCCTTAATCGCTTCTTTTATAGTGCCAATCTCGCGGCAGGGTTTTAAATTAAAGGTTTCCATAATAAGTTCGCCGGAAATAGGCGGTTGAAAATTACGCACATGGTCGCGCTCTTCCACTTCCTTAATTTTTTGGCGCACCAATTCGAAATTCTTGTGGTATTTTTTAAATTTCATCGGATTTTTAGTGGTGATATCGGCTTCACACAAAGTCATTAAACTTTCAATATTATCGCCGGCATCAAAAACCAAACGCCGCACTGCAGAATCGGTAACTTCAGTAGCTAACACAATGGGACGAGAACTTAGCAACACCATTTTTTGAACAAATTTCATTTTTTCATTCATAGGCATTCTTAAACGTTTAAACAGTTTGTACACCATTTTTGAACCCACATATTCATGTCCGTGAAAAGTCCAACCCAATGTTTGATGAAATTTTTTAGTAGGTGCTTTGCCAATATCGTGCAATAAGGCGGCCCAACGCAGCCATAAATCTTCTGTGTTTTCAGAAATATTGTCCACCACTTCCAAGGTATGGTAAAAATTGTCTTTATGCCTTTGTCCTTCCACATCTTCCACGCCTTCCAAATTGGTAAGTTCAGGTAAAAAACGTTCCAACAACATCGTTTTGTGTAATAAAATAAGTCCGACCGAAGGCACAGGCGAACTCATTATTTTATTGAGTTCTTCTACAATTCTTTCACGGGTAATGATATCCAATCTATTTGCATTTTTTGAAATGGCTTGAAAGGAATCGTTTTCAATGGTAAAATTCAGCTGGGTTGCAAAGCGAATGGCGCGCATCATACGCAAAGGGTCATCAGAATAGGTAATATCAGGGTTCAAAGGTGTTCTGATAATTTTTAATTTCAAATCCTTCAATCCGTTAAAAGGATCTAATAAATTACCAAAATCTGCTTTATTTAAACTCAAAGCCAAGGCATTTATGGTAAAATCACGACGGTTTTGGTCGTCTTCTAAAGTTCCATCTTCAACAATAGGATTCCGGCTATTTTCATTATAAGATTCCTTTCGCGCACCAACAAATTCAACTTCAACATCTTTATACCTTAACATCGCTGTGCCATAAGTTTTAAATACCTGTACTTTGGGTTTTTCCGGCAACAATTGGGCTACGGCTCTAGCCAAATCAATACCGCTTCCAACAGCAACAATGTCTATATCTTTCTTATTCTCTCTTTTTAAAAAATAATCACGAACAAACCCGCCAATGACATAAGCTTCAAGGCGTAAATCAGCTGCTGCTTGTAAAATATATTCAAATATAGGATGCTCCAAGGCATCAGTATAAAAATTCTTTTTAGTCATTTTTTAGTTGCGAAGCACTATTATCTCTCCATTTTCAGAGACCTTCAAAATAGTTGAAGATTTTTCGTTTACCGCTACGCGCTGCAAATTTACAATATAGTCTACGCTATCCAAAATTGACTGTTCAATTTCTGTAAAACTTTTCGGAGTTGGTTTTCCGCTGATATTTGCCGAAGTGGAAACAATTGGTTTTCCAAATTGATGAATTAGTTGTTGGCAAAACTCATGTTTTACAATTCTAATAGCAACTGTATTGTCTGCCGCCACCACATTTTTAGCCAATCCAACCGGATTGTGATAAATAATGGTTGTTGGATTTGCTGTTTTCGAGAGCAACTCTAAAACTGTATGAGAAACTTTAGGGATGTATTTTTGAAGCATCTCAAAACTGTCCACCAAAATCACCAAACTCTTGCTTTCAGAACGTTGTTTTATTTCGAAAACCCTTGCAACAGCTTCTTGAGAAGTGGCGTCACAGCCAATTCCCCAAACCGTATCAGTTGGATATAACAACACCTTCTTTTCCTGAAGAATTATACAACTTTTTTTAATTTCATAAACCATATCATTATTGTCCGATTAAAAAGTAGCCAAATTAATAGCTGCTTAAAGGTTATCGTAATTATGTGTTGCAAAACCCAAAATACGCACAGTAAAAGTAATTAATTTTCTGATAAACCTGTTTCTGGGCAGCTAATATCTTTAATTAATGAAAAGTTCATCTTTTCAATTACAGACATCTGATGAAATTTTTAAAAAACCTAGAGAAAGACTCGATTATTGCTAAAACTAAAATAAAACAACATTCATTTTTCACGCATTGTTTTAAAAAAGTGAAATCTATAAAATCAACCAAAATGCCTTTGCATCCAGCCTAAAATAAAGCTTAATTTATTCTTAGGGCATAAATCTAAGCTCTGCATAGCTAAAAATAATTTATTCTTATTTTTTTTAAACCTAAATAATTTAAACTGAATCCAAAAATATGATTCCTTATAGGACTGAAAATAAGCCATTTGATAATCTTTCCTTAGCACGCAAGTATTATTTTTAATTTCTAAATGATTAGCCAATGATTGAAACATAAATTGTGTAGGATGTCTAAATCTATGCTGAATATTATGTAATAGCATTTCAGGATATTGATCAAAATAATTTTTTAAAGTAGATTTTCTAATAGAAGAGGGTGTATGATGTAACCTTAGATACTTTTTAAACCCTAGGGTTCTAGCAATATTTTGTTGAACTCTTTTAAAACCAAATTTTTGGTCTTTAGTTTTTTTCCCAAAGAATTTTATTATTTTTTGGTGTAGCACTTTATAAAGTATTTCCGTATCATATGACGTCCATTTTCCTCTTATAACTGGGTATCCATTAATAAAAAAATCAGTTGGTCTTGTATCCCTCAGTAAAAAGAAATCATCATTAAAATAGACAAAATGTTCTGCTAAATTTGGGATTCGATATAGCATTGACTCGATAGAAATACTATTAAACGTAGGTATATAAGATTCAAATCCTAAAAAAATTTCTTGATGATCCACAATTATAATCTTAGGAGTTCCTTCTTGTTCCTTTCTTTTCAATCGTTTTAAGCAATTTGGAGTTTGCTGGTCAGTCACAATAAAAATATTACGAATGAAAGGTGCGAATTTTAAGATTGATTTTATTGCATATTCAATCTCTTCAACCTGATCAAATCGCGTTCGAAATTTTCTATTATTTATTTTCTGATCATTTGAAAGATACGGTTTCATCTTTTTCTGATGGAGAAAATCATTTCCATCAACCCAAGCAATCACTGCGTCTATATCAAAGTCAACCATTATATTTTAAATCATCTTTAAATCAGTTCTTAAAAAAGCACAATGTATTATAAAAAACAACCTGAAAACTGCTTTTTACATAACTAACTCCTATAAAATTATACCGCCACATCATTTTCACGTAGGGCATCATTTAATGATGTTTTTTTGTCGGTGCTTTCTTTGCGTTGTCCAATAATTAGTGCACAAGGCACCTGATAATCTCCTGCAGGAAATTTTTTGGTATAACTTCCTGGAATTACCACCGATCTTGCTGGAACAACTCCTTTAATTATTTTAGGTTCATTACCAGTAACATCAATTATTTTGGTTGAGCCCGTAAGAACCACATTGGCACCTAAAACAGCTTCTTTTTCTACGCGAATTCCTTCGACCACAATACAACGAGAGCCTACAAAAACATTATCCTCAATAATTACCGGAGCTGCCTGTAAAGGCTCTAACACACCGCCAATACCAACGCCGCCGCTCAAATGCACATTTTTGCCAATTTGCGCACAGCTTCCAACTGTTGCCCAGGTATCTACCATGGTTCCTTCATCAATATAAGCCCCAATATTCACATAGCTTGGCATTAATATCGTTCCAGCAGAAATGTATGAACCATAGCGTGCCACAGCATGTGGTACCACGCGAATTCCCTTTTCTTTGTAGCCTCGTTTTAAAGGTATTTTATCATGATATTCAAAAATTCCCACTTCAAAAGTTTCCATATTTTGTATCGGAAAATACAGCACCACCGCTTTTTTTATCCATTCATTAACCTGCCATCCATTTTCAACAGGTTCAGCCACCCGTATCAAACCATTATCTAACAAATCAACAACTTCACGAATGGCATTTTGGGTAATTTCCTCTTTTAACAATTCCCTGTTTTCCCAAGCTCGCGCTATTATTTCTTTAAGTGCCTTCATCTGTTTAAATTTTATTTTTTATCGGTAACAGCTGCTGCCTACCTATCGGTAGGTAAACCTGCCTGCCGGTAGGCAGGTTCGCCATTAATCATTCCTATGTGTATCAAAATTTGATATGCTCGTTTCATTCCTTTATATTTCTGTTTGGCACAAATATATTGCTTTAAAAAAAAATACCGTCCAAAATTCGTAAATTTGCACAACTTTATAAATTATGTTAACATTTTGGCGAGAATTTTAGCTTTAGATTACGGTGAAAAAAGAACAGGGATTGCTATAACGGATGAATTGCAAATTATTGCTTCCGGCTTAACCACTGTTGAAACCAAAAATATTTTTTCCTTTTTAACCGACTATTTAAAAAAAGAAAAAGTTGAATTATTTTTAGTTGGCGAAGCCAAACAAATGAATAATACCGCCAGTGAAAGCGAGCAATTTATAAAACCATTTGTCGAAAAATTAAGGTTGACTTTCCCTAAAATTCCCATTAAACGCGTAGATGAACGTTTTACTTCAAAAATGGCTTTCCAATCTATGATCGACAGCGGATTGAAAAAAAAGCAACGACAAAATAAAGCTTTGGTTGATGAAATCAGCGCAACTATCATACTTCAGTCTTACCTTTATCAAAAATAGTATCCAGCTACTATTTTATTATTCCTTAAATCTTTTGTATTTTTGCAAACCAAAAAAAAAGTATGATTTTACCAATTATAGCATATGGCGACCCTGTTTTAAGGAAAATAGGAGTTGATATTGACAAAGAGTATCCAAATTTAGAAGAGCTCATTGAAAATATGAAAGAAACCATGATAAATGCCCGAGGTGTTGGATTGGCAGCGCCGCAAATAGGTCAAGCAATCAGGCTTTTTATTGTTGACACCTCACCTTTTGGGGAAGATGATGATTTAAGTGATGAAGAGCGCGAATATTTAGGTAATTTTAAGAAGGTATTTATCAATGCTCAAATTCTTAAAGAAGAAGGTGATGAATGGGCTTTTAATGAAGGATGCCTAAGCATTCCGAAAATTACGGAGGATATTTTCAGACAAGAAAAAATCACAATCGAATATTTTGATGAAAATTTTGAGAAACATATTGAAGTGATTGATGGCTTGGCTGCCAGAGTTGTGCAACATGAATATGACCATATTGAAGGTATCTTATTTATAGATAAAATAGCATCATTGACAAAAAGGCTGATTAAAAAGAAATTAGAAAATATTTCAAAAGGGCTTGTAAATACTGATTACAAAATGAAATTTCCTTTGTTGAAAAAGCGTTAAAGCCCCCTAACCCCCGAAGGGGGACAGAGCGTTAAGAAAATGTCCAGTGGACATTTTTAGCGATGGGCCAGCCGGCGCGATGGCGCGTTAAGAAAATGTCAACTGGACATTTTTAGCGATGGGCCAGCCAGCGCGAAGGAGCGTAAATAAAATTGGAATTAAATTTCAAAAAAAAGTTAAAAAACACACAGACAAACAGTTAAACAATTAAACAGTTAACAAAAAAATATGGAATTAAAAGACATTGTAGCCATCAACGGAAAACCGGGATTGTATGAGATTAAAGCACAATCTAAAGGCGGAATCATTGTTGAGTCATTAATTGACTCAAAAAGATTTCCCATAACCGTAACTCACAACGTAAGTGCCTTAAATGAAATTGCCATTTACACCTATGAAGAAGAAATTCCACTTCGTATTGTTTTAAAATCAATTGGAGAGAAAGAAAACGGAAAAGAAGCATTGAGCCACAAAGAAAACGGTAAAGTATTGACTTCTTATTTCAGAGAAATTTTACCAAATTTTGATGAAGAACGCGTTTATACCTCAAACATTAAAAAAATAGTGCAATGGTATAATTTATTGGCTTCAAGAAACTTCGATTTTGTTTCAATTAAAGAGGTAGATGAGGAAACTAAAGAAGCATAAATGATGAATACCAGGGAACAACAACTCCAAGCTTTTGGCCGATTACTGGACATTATGGATGAGTTGCGCCTAAAATGCCCGTGGGACAAAAAACAAACATTTGAATCTCTTCGGCATTTAACTATTGAAGAAACCTATGAATTGGGGGATGCCATTTTAGATAATGACCTACAAGAAATTAAAAAAGAGTTGGGCGATTTATTGCTTCATCTTGTCTTTTATGCGAAAATTGGCTCTGAAACCAATGATTTTGACATTGCCGATGTTGCCAATTCAATTTCAGAAAAGCTGATTCATCGCCATCCGCATATTTATGGGGATGTGGTTGTAAAAGATGATGAAGAAGTAAAACAAAACTGGGAGCAGTTAAAACTTAAGGAAGGAAAAAATTCTGTATTGGAAGGTGTTCCTAAAGCGCTTCCGGCTATGGTAAAAGCCAGCAGAATTCAGGAGAAAGTTGCCGGAGTAGGATTCGACTGGGAAAAACCGGAACAAGTTTGGGAAAAAGTTCAGGAAGAACTTAATGAGCTAAATGCGGAACTGCTGAAAGGAAATACAGATGCCATAGAATCAGAATTTGGAGATGTTTTGTTTTCCATGATTAATTATGCGCGTTTTATCAAGGTTAATCCTGAAAGTGCACTGGAACGCACCAATAAAAAATTCATCAATCGCTTTCAGTTTTTAGAAAACGAAGCAAAAAAAATGAACAAATCATTACGTGATATGTCACTTACCGAAATGGATGTGTTTTGGAACGAAGCAAAAAAATTAGATAATTAATTCTGTTTAATTGTTGAATTGTTAAATAATGCCTCCCCTAATTAGCCTTTAGACTTTTTAATTTTAATTTTCCATTGTCAATTATCAATTGTTAATTATCTTAGTGTTTCAATTTAGCAACATGGAAAAAACACTTATCATTACTGGTGGCAGCAAAGGTTTAGGCCTTGGTTTGGCAAAAGAGTATCACAAAAATGGGTATCGGGTTTGTTCAATCTCCAGAAGTAAAAATGAAAAATTATATTTCATGGAGCAATACCAATGCGATTTAAGCAAAACCGAAACTATAGAAAATGTTATCAAAGAAATTTTCTCCCATCTCGACAAAAAAAACACCCAACAATTAACACTCATTAATAATGCTGGCGATTTAGGGACTGTCAATACACTTGAAACCCTAGCACCTTCAGATATAAACTATACCATCCAGGTGAATTTAACTGCACCTATGGTTTTAGGTTCCCAGTTTATTAAATTATCGAAAGACTGGAACTGCAAAAAGCAAATTATTAACATTTCATCAGGTGCTGCCATAAATCCGTATGAAAGCTGGGTGATGTATTGCGCCTCAAAAGCCGGATTGGATATGATGACCAAAGTGGTTTCAAAAGAACAAAAAGATTTACGGAATGGAGTTGGAATCGTTTCCATTTATCCGGGAATTGTTGATACCAATATGCAGGGGAAAATAAGGAATACACCAAAAGAAAATTTTAAAGCAGTACAACGATTTATCGATTTCTATAAACACGGAGATTTATTTTCACCAGAGCAGGTTGCCGAAAAAATTTATTATTTGGATGCTGATGGGGAACTAAAAAGCGGCCAGATTTTAGATGTCAGAAATGTTTAAAAAAATAGGCTGTCATAAATTTATGACAGCCTATTTTTAAATATATCAATCTATAAGGAATTATTTGGCTGATTTAGGAACAGTTGTAATCATTAATTTTTTAGCATTTTTAACTTTCTCGTTGGTCAGGGCAATGTCAATCACCTCTTTCATATTGCTCACATAATGAAATTTCAGTCCTTTTAAATAAGATTCCTTAATTTCCTCAATATCCTTTTTGTTTTCTAAACAAAGAACAATTTCTTTGATATTGGCACGTTTTGCAGCCAATATTTTTTCCTTAATTCCGCCTACCGGCAATACTTTTCCACGCAGTGTTATTTCACCTGTCATAGCCAAATTTGCTTTGACTTTACGCTGTGTAAATACGGATACAATTGAAGTTAGCAAAGAAACCCCAGCACTTGGCCCATCTTTAGGCGTGGCGCCTTCCGGCACGTGAATATGCACTTTGTATTCATCCAGCAATTTGGGGTCAATACCAAAATCGCTTGCATTGGCCCTGATATATTCCATGGCAATTGTAGCCGATTCTTTCATCACATCACCCAACATTCCGGTAATGGTAAGGCCTTTTCCTTTTGAAATAATGGATTCTATAAATAAAATATCACCACCAACACTTGTCCAAGCCAATCCGGTTACAACGCCGGCAATATTGTTACTTTCGTATTTACTGCGTTCTAAATGAGAAGTACCCAAAACTTTTTCAACAATTTCTGAGGTAATTTTTACCGCATATTCTTCTTCCATCGCAATTGATTTTGCGGCATAACGAACAATTTTTGCAATTTGTTTTTCCAATCCCCTCACCCCAGATTCACGGGTATAAGCCTCAACAATTTTTTCCAATTGTTTCTTGCCAATTTGCAGATGGGCACTTGTCAATCCGTGTTCTTTTAATTGTTTTGGCAACAAATGTCGTTTGGCGATTTCTATTTTTTCTTCAGTGGTATAACCAGAAACATTGATAATTTCCATTCGATCGCGCAAGGCCCAAGGAATGGTTGATAAACTATTTGCTGTGGCAATAAACAACACTTTGGAAAGATCGTAATCCAACTCCAAATAATTGTCGTAAAAAGCAGTATTTTGTTCTGGATCCAATACTTCCAACATGGCAGAAGACGGATCTCCATTATGACTAGACGAGCCCATTTTGTCTATTTCATCCAGCACAAAAACGGGATTTGAAGTTCCTGCCTTTTTCATATCTTTAATGATACGACCTGGCATAGCGCCGATATATGTTTTTCTGTGGCCTCTAATTTCGGCTTCATCGCGCAAACCACCCAAAGACATGCGAATATATTTTCGTCCAAGCGCTTCTGCAACCGATTTTCCCAGTGAGGTTTTCCCTACGCCCGGAGGACCGTACAAACAAATGATTGGAGATTTCATATCTCCTCTCAATTTTAAAACAGCCAGATGCTCAATTATACGTTCTTTGACTTTTTCCAACCCAAAATGGTCTCTATCCAATATTCTTTGCGCACGTTTTAAGTCGAATTTATCTTCCGAAAATTCATTCCAAGGCAATTCAAGCAGTAAATCCAAATAATTTCGCTGAACAGAATATTCCGCCACCTGTGGATTCATACGTTGCAAACGCCCCAATTCTTTCTCAAAGGTTTCTTTAACTTCATCGTTCCATCTCTTAGCTTTTGCCCTAGTGCGCATTTCTTCCAATTCTTCATCATAAGAAACACCGCCCAGTTCTTCCTGAATGGTTTTTAATTGCTGGTTTAAATAATATTCACGTTGTTGCTGATCCATATCAGAACGTGTTTTTAACTGAATATCGTTACGCAAAGCCAATCTTTGTAACTCGGCATCCATCCTTTTTAAAGTCAGTAATGCTCTTTCCTTTAGATTATCAGATTGCAACAATTCTTGCTTCTCCTCTACTTTCAAATTCATATTTGAAGAAACAAAGTTGATTAAAAACGGATTGCTCTCAATATTTTTAATGGCAAAAGTGGCTTCTGAAGGCAGGTTCGGATTTTCTTTAATAATACGAACGGCCATCTCCTTGATAGAATCGATAATAGCATCAAATTCCGGTTCTTTTTCTTCGGAACGATCTTCGATACGCGGTTGTGTGGTTGCCTGTAAATAAGGTTTTTCCTGCACAAAGCTGTCAATTTCAAAACGCTTTTTACCTTGGATAATTACTGTTGTATTTCCGTCGGGCATTTTAAGCATTCTTAAAATACGCGCAACAGTTCCAACTTTATAAATATCGTTAGTGCTTGGATCTTCTATACTTTCATCTTTTTGAGCGACAACCCCAATTATTTTATTTCCTTTATAGGCTTCTTCAATCAAACGAATTGATTTATCGCGACCGGCGGTAATTGGAATTACAACACCGGGAAATAATACCGTATTGCGCAAAGGTAATATGGGCAATACAGACGGAATGTCCTCATTATTTATTTCTTCTTCATCCTCTGGAGTCATCAACGGAATCAAATCAGCATCCTCATCTAAAATGTGCTGTAATGACAGATTGTCCAGTTTAAAAAATTTCGATTTACTCATAGTATTTTAATGGGTCATTTTGTCATTAATAATTTCTTAACTTAAAAAATTTATCATGCAAAATTAATTTATATGTCTGATTTTCAATATTTTATACATATAACAGCTGTGTTATCTCCTTATAAATTTCAATTGTTATGCCAAAAATCCGATTCAACCTGATTTTTTTAAAGTAATTTAAAATAAATTATAATCCATCCATTTTTTTATAATTGTGAGGTATTATAATTCGTGATCCATGGCAAAAAAAGAAAGTTTCAGATATTGTATTTAGCAAAAATACACAAAGATTTTGAGGTAATTACACTTTACTGAAAGCTAAATTAGTTAGAATCTTAAAATCCTAAATTGCGATTATATTTGTTTGCTATGATAAAAAGTAGTAGAAACTATGAACCAAAAACTTAATCGCAAAGCGCACTAAAAAAGTTTTATTTTTTAAATTCTGATAGCATAAATTATTTTGTGTTAGGGATAGTAGCGAAAATCCTTTTTTGAGGCTTTTCGCTGAAAAAAAGATTGCAGCGGATAGCCCGACCGCATTTTAAGCGGATTTTCTCCGCTAAAAATGTGGTAACACCCAAATAATTATCTAATTTTAAATAAAAGTGTAACATTTGAAATTTCATGAAGTCTTTTTAATAGAAATCCATTTTGAACGAGGTGAATCAAGATATTAACCAGCTTATTGAACATTGTAAAAAAGGTGATGCCAAGGCGCAATTTGCAATTTATAAACTTTATTATAAAGCTATGTATAATACTGCTTTTAGAATTGTGAACGACTCTTTTGAAGCGGAAGATGTAATGCAAAACTCGTTTTTATCAGCTTTTACAAAATTGGATTCATTTAGCGGGCAAGTGGCTTTTGGCGCCTGGCTAAAAAAAATAGTGATTAACAACAGCATTACCGCTTTAAAAAATAATAAAAAATTTGAAATGGTTCCACTTGAAAAAGTTGCCGTAAAAGGAATTGAAGAAGATTGCGCTGACTACAGCGAACTTGATGTAAGTGAGATTTTAAATAAAATATCAACACTAAAAAGCAACTATAAAGTGGCGCTGACTTTAAATTTAATTGAAGGGTATGATTGTGAAGAAGTTGCCCAAATTATGGGGATTAGTTATGAAAATACACGAACGACCATTTCGAGGGCAAAAGGCAAATTAAGACAACTTTTATCTGAAACTTATGCAAGATAATTTAGAAAACATATTTAAAGAATTAGAAAATCAATTTGATGTTGAGGAGCCAAATATAGGCCATTTTAAAAGGTTTGAAGAAAAATTACACAAAGGCACAAAACCAAATATTTTTTTTAAGCTATGGCCTTTTATTGCTGTCGCGGCTTCCATTATATTAATTTTTGGTATTTGGATTGGCTCATCATTTTCGAACTCAGGAATGGAATTGGCCAAAGTTTCATCTGAAATGGATGAAACCCAAAATTATTTTATTGCCACCATTGAAAAGGAACTTAAAACCATTGAGAAAGAAAGAAATATAGATACTGAACAAATTATCAATGACGGATTACAGCAATTAAATAAACTTGAACTTCAATATCAGGCACTTACTTTTGAGCTCAAAGAAAGCACGGCTGACAAAAGAATTATTTACGCGATGATTGCTAATTTTCAACAGCGTATTGAGGTGCTGCAAAGTTTATTAATTCAAATAGAAGACGTTAAACAATTAAAAACACAAGACAATGAAAAATACAGCTAAGCTATTCCTTCTTTTTTTACTGATTCCCATGGTTATTTTTGCTGCGGAAAAAAAAGAAAAATATACCAAATACAAAACGATTTCCAAGACCTTTAACGTTAGTAAAGACGCAACTTTAAATGTTTCAAACAAATATGGAAATATCGATATTGTTACCTGGAATGAAAATAAAATAGAAGTGATTGTAAAAATTACAACCAAGGGCGATGATGAAGAAAAAGTTAAAAGACGCTTGGAAGAAATTACTGTTGAATTCGATGCAAACACTACCAATGTTTCAGCAAAAACAATGATTGAGAAAAGTTCATCCTCCTGGAAATGGTGGGGAAATAGCAATAATGTGAACCTGGAAATTAATTACCAAATTAAAATGCCTATAAGCAACCATGTGAATTTAAGCAATGATTATGGAGGCATTAATCTCAATAAATTGGAAGGAAAAGCGACTATAAACTGTGATTATGGCAAATTAAATATCGGTGAATTGTTAAATGCATCAAACAGCATTAATATTGATTATACCAATAATTCAACTATTTCTTATATGAAAAGTGGCAGTATAAACGCAGATTATTCTACATTAAGAGTTGAAAAAGCGGAGAACATAGATTTAAATGCAGATTACTCCCACATTTCTTTCGGGACAATTAACCAATTAAATTATAGTTGTGATTACGGAAGCTTAAAAGTTGGCGAGGCTAAAAATTTAAGGGGAACAAGTGATTATATGAATTTAACCATTGGGAAATTGTTTGTTTCCGGGATATTTAATTTAGATTATGGTTCATTAAAAATTGAGGAATTGGGTCAGCTTTTAAAAGAATTAAAAATCCAATCGTCATACACCCACATAAAACTTGGTGTACATCAAAATGCTGCATTTGATATTACAGCTTCATTAAGTTATGGCGGATTTAAACACGGAGATCGTTTTAAATTCAACAAGGAAATTGAAAAACCCACTTCAAAATATTATGAGGGCTATTACAATTCGCCAAACTCAGGCGCTCAGGTTTCAATAAAATCGAGTTACGGAAGCGTTTCCTTTAATAACAACTAAAAAATACATCCATGAAAACATTTATTAACATTTTAGCATTCTTAATTATTGGCGTCAACCTTAATGCCCAAGTATTTTCAACAAAAATAAACGGAAACCATAATCTTATTTCAGAAAACAGGAGTCTGTCCAAGTTTCATAAAATTGATGTTGCAGGTTCGTTTGATGTAAAATTGGTGAAAGGAAAAGAAGGTGCCATTTCAATTAATGCAGAAGAAAATTTAATGGAATACATTGAAACCGAAGTTGTAAAAGGCCAATTAAAAATTCGGCCTAAAAAAGGCTATCAACTAAGACCTTCCAAAAGAATTACAGTTACGGTTTCTTTTGAAATGATTGACGCAATTTCGTTAGCAGGCTCAGGAAATGTGAGTTCTGCGGATGTTTTAAGTTCTTCGGATTTAAATTTAAATCTGGCAGGTTCGGGTGAAATTGATTTACCAGTTTCAACAAAAAAAATAAGTTCACAAATTACAGGATCAGGGAATATAAAATTATCTGGAAATTCAGAAGTTTTAAATTGTGAAATTGCGGGTTCAGGGAGCTTAAACGGTTACGATATAAAAGCAAGTATTTCCCATATAAATATTGTAGGATCAGGTAATGTGAAAATTCATGCAGTTTCTGAAATCCATGCCAAAATTGTTGGTTCAGGAGATGTTATTTATACCGGAAATCCGCCTGTTGAGAAATTAAAATCTACAGGGTCAGGATCAATTAAAAAGAAAAGTTAAGTAATATAAACAAGATAAAAAAAACGTCGTAATTGCGACGTTTTTTTATTAGGTTATTCCACTTCAATTTGATATTTACCCAGCAATCCAGCCAAGCCTTGCATAGAAAATTTGGCTTTTTTAATCCGATTTATCTCTGGATCAATACTGTAATTATACGAAGATCTAAAATCAACTTTTTCTAAAATTGTATTTGTAAAAATACTCCCGACTAAATCGCAATTGTTAAATGTTGAATTTGTTAAATCGGTTTCAGAGAAATCTACTTCCTGAAGTTTACATTTGATAAATTTCGTGTTTTTGAGTTTCGATTTATAAAAAGAAACGATGTTTAAATGACATTCTTCAAAATAAAACGACAATAAAAAGGGATTGCAATCATTAAATTGAAGTCCCAATAGTTTACAGTTTTTGAAAACCACTTCCCTAAAAGAGGTTTTTTTGAAATACGTATTGCTAAAATTACAATTTACAAATTCGCAATTGATAAAAGTAATCCCAGAAATATCAGCATTTAGAAACAGACAGTTTTTGAAAGAACAATCATCATATTCACCTGTTTCCAGTTTTACTTTTGAATAATCGATGTTTTCGAAGACTTCGCTTTCAATAAATTCGTCCATCTTTTAGAAATTTCAAGGCTATTTGGTTTCTTTGGTTTTACGAAACATAAAATACAAACCAATAAGAATAAGAGGAATACTTAAAACCTGGCCGGTATTAAGATCAAACATCCAATTTTCGCCGCCTTCAACTTGTTTTTCTTTGAAAAATTCAACAAAAAATCGGACCGACCACAGCAGGGCAAAAAACAATCCGAAAAGGTAACCCGATTTCTTCATTTTGTCAGTTTTCCAATATATGAACCATAGTAGGATAAAAACAAAAAGGTAACCAACTGCTTCGTACAATTGCGAAGGGTGACGCGGAAAATCTTCCCCTAATTTTCTGAAGATAAATCCATAATCTGAATTTGTCGGTTTTCCTATAATTTCAGAATTCATTAAATTTCCCAATCTGATAAAAACGCCTGCAATGGCCACAGGAATCACAATTCTGTCCAGAATAAACAGTATTGGTTTATTCAATACATTTTTGCTATAAAAATACATGGCAGTAATAATCCCAATGGCAGCGCCGTGACTTGCCAAACCGGCATAACCCGTAAATTCAAATTTTGGTGAAAAACGGACAGGAAGCAAGACTTCCAATGGTTTTCTAAATAAAAACTCAGGTTCATAAAATAAAAAATGTCCTATTCTTGCACCCAATAATGTAGCAACAATTGTATAAATAAATAAAGAATCTAATTTTTCTATGGGAATATTGTCATTAATAAATATTTTTTTCATTAAATAAAGCCCTAGCATAAAGGCAATTACAAACATTAAACTGTAGTACCTAACAGCAAATGAGCCAATTTTAAAAATTTCAGGTGCTGGATTCCAATCTATTTGAAGTAGTATCATATTTGTTGTGTTGTTTATATGTTTAAGTGTTTACTTTTATCCTATCCCCAACCCCTACCGCGGTAGGCAGGCTTTTCCATCCCGATATCGGGAGAAAGGGAGTTTGTTTTTAGTTTAATTCTTAATATTCAATTTTTAGCAAATTATACCCCTACCCTAAAGGGAGAAGTTGCTGAAAATCAGTTACCCTTTAGGGTTGAGGAAAACTGATTTTTTAGCATTAGCCACTTTTCATAGTGGACTCAACTTTTAATATTTAATATTATCCTAAAGGTCTATGGAACCGGGTCATGCCCGTGCCCACCCCAGGGATTACAACTGGCAATTCGTTTAATGGACAGCCAACCTCCTTTAATAATTCCATGCTTTTTTAAAGCTTCAACAGTATATTGCGAACATGTTGGCGAATACCTGCAACTAGATGGCAAATAAGGCGAAATTGCTGCCTGATAAAACCGAACAAGCCAAATAAACGGAACTGCCAATATTTTGGTAATTGTCTTCAATTTAATTTATGGAGAATGTTGTTCCTTCTTTTCCGTCATTCAATTGTATTCCTAAAACCGCAAGTTCATCGCGAATTTTGTCGGAAAGTGCCCAATCCCTATTGTCTCGCGCTTCTTTACGCATTTTAATCAGTATTTCAACAAGACCGTTTAATTTTTCGGAAGCATTTTGTTCCAAATCGTTTTTCAATCCCAAAACATCAAAAACAAAAGTATTCAGGGTATTTTGAAATTCTTTAAAATCGGCTGCCGAAATGGTTTCCTTTTTTTCAAGCAACAAATTAATATATTTAACTCCTTCAAATAAATTGGCAATTAACACCGGGCTATTAAAATCATCGTTCATGGCCTCGTAACATCTTTGTTTCCAATCGCCTATATTGATAGATGATTCTTTTCCTATTTCGATATTATCTAATTTATTTAAAGCTTCCATTAACTTTATATAGCCTTTTTCGGCAGCTTCCAAGGCATCATTGGAGAAATCCAACACACTTCGATAATGTGCCTGCATCATAAAGAACCGTGTGGCACTTGGCGAAAAAGCCTTGCTTAAAATATTGTTTTCTCCTGTAAAAATTTCATTGGGCAAGATATAGTTTCCTGTTGATTTTGCCATCTTCTGGCCATTCAAAATCAGCATGTTTGCGTGCATCCAATAATTTACCGGATTTACTTTGTTTTTCACTTTAGATTGGGCTATTTCACATTCGTGATGCGGAAATTTCAAGTCCATTCCGCCACCGTGAATGTCAAATGTTTCTCCCAAATATTTAGTACTCATGGCCGTACATTCCAAATGCCAGCCAGGAAAACCTTCTCCCCATGGCGAAGGCCAACGCATAATATGTTTTTCTTCAGCTCTTTTCCAAAGTGCAAAATCCTGCGGATTTTTCTTTTCCGATTGTCCGTCCAGCTCCCGTGTATTATGAATGGAATCTTCTATATTTCTGCCGGAGAGTATTCCGTAATGTTCTGTTTCATTGTATTTTAATACATCAAAATATACCGACCCATTAACTTCATAGGCCATTCCTTTCAGTAAAATATCTTTAATAATTTCAATTTGTTCCACTATGTGTCCGGTTGCTGTAGGCTCTATACTTGGTGGCAAATTATTTATTTTTTGAAGAGTTTCATGAAAATCGACCGTATAGCGTTGCACCACTTCCATCGGCTCAATTTTTTCCAGCCTTGCTTTTTTGGCAATTCTGTCTTCACCTTCATCAGCGTCGTTTTCCAAATGCCCTGCATCGGTAATATTGCGAACATAGCGCACTTTATAGCCCAAGTGTTTCAAATAACGAAAAACCAAATCAAAAGACATAAAAGTCCGTACATTTCCCAAATGCACGTTGCTGTAAACTGTTGGTCCACACACATACATCCCTACATTTCCTTCAACAACGGGTTTAAAAATTTCTTTAGATTTACTTAAAGAATTGTATATTTTAAGTTGATTTGTTTTGTATAATTCCATTAAAAATTCCCTTAATTTAAAAGCGTAAATATACTAAAATTCCTGAACGCATTTGGAATAGATTATGATTATTGACAAATTTCAAATTGATAATGTTTAATTTATAAATTACTCTTTTCTTATATTCTTCTACATTTGGTAAACAATTTTTTTATTGTACAATCAATTTATCTTAATAAATAAATTAAATTTACCGCGAATCTCAAATTCCATCTATACCTGATTTCAAATAAGCAGAAAGCCTAAATGACAAATTTGTCCATCTTAAAAAATAATGTTTGCATCATAATTCCATGCTATAACGAAGAAAATGGCTTGGCTGTAAAGGAATACTGCCACTTTTTGGAAGAAAATCCGGCCATCTTAATCTGTTTTGTCAATGATGGTTCTTCCGATAATACCCTATCTATTCTTGAGGACTTGAAATCTCGCTTTCCTAAACAGGTTGTTGTCCAATCATATATTAAAAATGTGGGAAAAGCCGAAGCCATAAGATGCGGCATGCATTTTATCAATGAAAACCATCATTTTGATTATATCGCCTATTTAGATGCTGATTTGGCAACTTCACTTGAAGAATGCCTGTCTATGACCTCCTATTTAAACGATGAAATCAGGTTTGTTTTTGGCTCAAGAATAAAAAGGATTGGCGCTGTTATTGAAAGAAATTACTTTCGTTTTTTAGCTGGAAGAATTATAGCCACAAGTATTTCCTATATTTTAAAATTAGATGTTTACGATACGCAATGCGGATGTAAGATTTTCTCCAAAGAATTGGCTGAAGTTGCTTTTAAGGATGTATTTATTTCGAAATGGCTGTTTGATGTGGAAATTTTTGACAGAGTTATCAAATTTTACGGGCGCAAAAATTTATTAAAAAAAATGCTGGAAGTACCATTGGTAAAATGGATAGACGCAGGGGATTCAAAAGTAAAAACGTCCTATTTTTTTAAACTTTGGGTTGATTTATACCAAATTAACAAAATAGTAAATCGGAAATTATCATAAATAAATAGGTAAAGACTTCGTAAAATGTTCTTGAAAAATCATAAAAACACCTCATTTTATTTGGTAATTTCAGTTATCATCATAGCGATATTCAGACTTCTTCTTACTGATGCAATTCCATTATTGGACAAAACCGAGTCGCGCTACGGAGAAATTGCCAGAATCATGCACGAAACCCAAAATTGGGTGGTGCTACAAATAGATTACGGAGTTCCTTTTTGGGCAAAACCACCATTGTCAACCTGGCTTTCAGCTTTAAGTTTTGAAGTTTTTGGCCTTAGCGATATGGCTGCAAGGCTTCCTTCCTATTTATTGGCAATTATTTTGCTGATTGTTCTTGGAAAACTTGCAAAAAAAGTAGGTGTATCGTTTTATTTGCCTGCATTCATTTTGTTGACTATGCCGGAATTTTTGATTCATGCAGGCGTTGTTTCAACCGATAGCGCTTTGGCTTTTAGCATTGCACTAATTATGATTTCCTTTTGGAAAGCCATGCAAAATGAAAGATATTCCTTTTGGAATTATTTATTTTTTATTGCACTCGGATTGGGATTTTTAGCAAAAGGCCCTATTATTTTGGTTTTAACGGTTCCTCCTATTTTTCTATGGGTATTGCTTCAAAAAATATCAATTAAATCGATTTATTCTAAATTACCTTGGTTTATCGGAATTTTAATTACCGCAGTAATTTCAATTCCCTGGTATATTTTGGCAGAAAATAGATCTCCCGGATTTTTGAATTACTTCATCATTGGCGAACATTTTAATCGATTTTTGGTTCCGGGATGGAAAGGCGATCTATATGGCAGTGGCCACTCCCAGCCACTCGGTATGATTTGGGTATTTTTACTTGTTTTTACATTTCCCTGGATTCAAATTGTTTTGTATAAAATTTGGAAAGAAAGAAAAACAGTTTTTAAAGATAACTATGTTTCTTATTTGGTGTTCTGGCTGCTTTGGACACCGTTATTTTTTACGATTTCAAAAAACATCTTGCATACCTACATTCTTCCAGTAACTGTTCCTATTGCTCTTTTAATGGTACATTGGTGGAATAATTATCAGAAGAAAAATACTTTATTGATTGTTAGCTCCATTTTTCCAGCTTTGGTAATTTTACTTTTTTTTGGCGCTTCTTTAACCGGTAAGTTGGATTATTATATGAACTCTGATAAATATCTTATTGAAAACCAACAGATTGATTTCAGCAAAAATGAGGGTCTTTATTATTGGAAATCAAAATCCTATTCCGGACAGTTTTATTCCAACGGAAAAGCAAAAACAGTAGCAGACAGAAAGGAAATAAATTCCATTTTAGAAAGTGGCAGTAAATTGTTTTTTATTCTTTCAAATAAAAAGAAAAAGGATTTTCCGATAGAATATTTTGATAAAATGAAACGTTTAGACTCCAATTTTAAAAGTTCTATTTATTTATTAAAGCCTGAATAAGTATAAATTAACAACGCAAAATCACAAATTTTCTATAACTTTATTCGAATTATTTTTTCCAAATAAATATTTTAAATTTACCAACATATTGAACAGTCAATAAATGCGTAAAAAAAAGTTATTAGAATCTGCCTTGCATGAGGTTGAAGGCATAAAACCGCCTTCTTCCGTTAGTGACCATTCCATAAAACAAATAAAGCTCAAAAGAAGTGTGCAACCCACTGAAAAAGTGTTTGTTGAAAAAATATTGGCAGGTGATATTTCTTATTTAAGTCGCGCCATTACTTTAATTGAAAGCACCAATCCAAAACACCAGGCAAAAGCTAATATGATTATTGAACAATGTTTACCTTTTGCAAATAAATCGGTAAGAATTGGTATTACAGGCGTTCCAGGGGTCGGGAAAAGCACTTTTATTGAAGTTTTTGGAAAATATTTTACCGAAAAAGGAAAAAAAGTTGCTGTTTTGGCCATCGATCCAAGCAGTTCTATTAATAAAGGAAGCATTTTGGGCGATAAAACCCGAATGGAAGAACTGGTAAAAGATCCAAATGTTTATATCCGCCCTTCTCCAAGCGGCGAATCCTTGGGCGGTGTAGCACAAAAAACCCGTGAAACAATTATTTTATGTGAAGCTGCAGGTTTTGATACTGTTATTATTGAAACAGTGGGCGTTGGCCAAAGTGAAATTGCCGTACATTCTATGGTCGATTTCTTTTTATTGTTAAAATTGGCTGGAGCCGGCGATGAATTACAAGGAATTAAAAGAGGAATTATTGAAATGGCCGATGCCATCGTTATTAACAAAGCTGATCAAAACAATATAAAGCAAGCAAATTTAGCTAAGGCGGAATTTTCGAGAGCCTTGCACCTTTATCCTTTAAAAGAAAGTAACTGGCAACCACAAGTAACCACTTGCAGTGCTTTTTTTAATGAAAGAATTGATGCCGTCTATAAAATAATTGCAGATTATTTGAGTTTAACAAAGTCGAATGGTTATTTTGAAAAACGAAGAAATGAACAAAATAGCTATTGGCTGCTACAAACCATAAACCAACAACTAAAAAATAACTTTTACAACAAGCCAGCCGTTAAGGAAGCATTAAAAAAATACTTGAAAGACATCAAAAAATTAAAAACAACCCCATTTAAAGCTGCCGAAGAATTACTAAAATTGGCCTAAAAATAATGAAATACGAATTTACCATAATTGTTCCTGTTTATAATGAAGAGGATAATTTAAAGCGCGTGGAACAGGAACTTTCCAGCTACATAAAAATAGCCGCAAAAAGTACTAAAATCCTTTTTGTAAATGACGGAAGCAGGGATAATAGTCAGAAATTAATCGAAGAAATTTGCGCCAACAACCCCAATTTCTCCTATATTTCTTTTGAACAAAACTGTGGATTAAGTGCCGCTATTGCTGCCGGATTTAAAAATGTTGATACTGAATTGGTTGGTTATTTTGATTCCGATTTACAAACATCCCCAGAAGATTTTAATTTATTATTGGAAGAAATTGGCGAATACGACTTGGTAACTGGTGTGAGAGCCAACAGAAAAGACTCCTTTGTAAAAAATATGTCATCCACAATTGCCAATGTAATAAGACGCTCTTTTACACACGACGGTATGGACGATACCGGGTGTCCATTAAAAGTAATTAAGACTGAGTTTGCCAAAAATATTCCAATGTTTAATGGACTGCACCGCTTTTTACCAGCGATGATTCTATTGCAAAACGGCAAAATAAAACAAATTCCCGTGCAACATTTTCCAAGAATTGCCGGAGAAGCAAAATATGGTTTATGGAACCGATTGCTTGGGCCACTTATCGATTGTTTTGCCTATTTATGGATGAAGAAAAAATACTTAAATTATAAAATAGCTAAAAAAGGATAATGAGTAATTGGATTATTTATTCTGTTGGATTTTTGGCACAGCTGATATTTTCGGGAAGACTTATTTTGCAATGGCTTTTATCTGAAAAAAACAAAAAAGTTTTGACACCTTCCCTATTTTGGAAATTAAGTCTGTTTGCCTCATTTCTTTTATTTATATATGGCTATTTACGTGAGGACTTTTCCATTATGTTAGGCCAGGCACTTACCTATTTCATTTATATAAGGAATTTACAACTGCAGGGTGAATGGGAAAAAGCACCACAAACGTTGCGAATATTTTTATGGATATTTCCTGTATTACTGGTTATTTATTCCTATAACAATAACACCTACGATATTGCCAAACTATTTCAAAATGAAGCAATTCCACTTTGGTTGCTGATGCTTGGAAGTATTGCACAAATTGTTTTTACGCTTAGATTCGTTTACCAATGGATTTATTCAGAAAAAAACAAAGAATCTGTTTTGCCATTCGGATTTTGGTTACTCAGTTTAATAGGCTCAGGATTAATTTTAACTTATGCCGTTTTAAGAAGGGATCCTGTATTGTTATTAGGACATTTTTTAGGCTCCATTATTTACATCAGAAATATTATTATCCTAAAAAAACAAGTTTAGAAGTTTATTCATGTTCTTATGCGTAATAAATTATATATATTTTTAACCATTGCTTTTCTGTCACTTATTATAATGTTGGGAAGTTGGGGACTCACGGAAAGCAGTGAGGCCCGTTACGCAACAATAACAAAAGAAATGGTTTTAAATAATGATTTTTTAAACCCAACCTTATTGGGTATCAAACATTTTCATAAACCACCTGTAACTTATTATTTAACCGCATTGTCTTATAAGATTTTTGGAATTAACGAATTTGGTGCTCGCTTTTTTATGGAGTTGGCATTGGTATTTCAAATTTTTTTGGTTTTTAAAATAACATTACTTCTCTATAAAAATATAAAAATAGCTTTTGCGGCATCTTTGATTTATTTTTCTTTTCCTATTACAATTATTGCGGTAAGAACCTTAACAACAGATGCTTTTTTAACAACTTTTATGCTAGCTTGCGGATATTTTTGGCTGCGATATAAACAAAATTCAAAAACATATTTCTTATACCTCTTTTACTTTTTTTTAGGGTTAATTGTTGAAACCAAAGGTCCGGTCGGACTTATAATTCCAGTATCCTTTATTGCTTCATATAAAATAATTAATAAAGAAAAAATTGAAACTTCCATTCATCAATTTCTTGGTTTACTGTTATTCTTCGGAATTTCATCGGCTTGGTATATTGCTGTAATTGTTAAAAACGAAGGATTATTCGATTATTTCTTCTACAACCAATTGGTAGAAAGAGTTTCAGAAAATAAGTTCAAGAGAAGTGAGCCTTTTTGGTATTACTTATTAATAATGCCATTTATTGGGATTCCCTGGTTGTTTTATTTGATATTTTATTTAAAAAGTAACTTAAAATCCATCATTAAAGAAAAAGGAACAAACTTAGTTTTACTTATTACTTTCCTTGTATTTTTTATAATATTATCAGTATCAACATCAAAACTTGTCCTATACGTTTTGCCCCTGTTTTTTATATTGGCCATTTACTCGGCTAACTTTTTAAGCAAATGCCATGAAAAGGTTATAAAAATTATTTCAAATTTATATGTATTACTTATCTTTTTAATTGCTTTACCTGTAATTATACTGTATTTTTTAGCTACAGATATTTCAATAAATTTAATGTATGCGCTAATTAATTTGCTGGTATTCGGCTTGCTTTCCTTGCTTTTGAACAAATATATGTACAATACCAATTATTTAAAACCTGGTTATTTAGGCGTATTGTTTATCCTTTCTATTTTATTCACTTCAATTCACATCTTTAAAGAAAATGAGCTCAAAATAAACTCTGTAAAACCAATGGCTGAATTTATCAAGGCTCGTTCAAACAATAATAGTGAAGTGCTTGTTTATAATTATTTATTGCCTTCGCTTTCTTTTTATTTAGATGAAGAAATAACAACCATTAATAACGGACGTTATACAACTCAAAGAGAAGTTCAATTTGAGAAAAATGACAACTGGAAAAAACATTTGATTAATTATTTTGATAAAAAGGACAGAAACAGGTTATTATCTAAATCAACCAATGAAAAAACTACCTTTCTAATCAAATTAAAAAAAGAAACACTTCCTGATACTTTGGCATTTTTTCAACAACACTTAAAACATAAAAAAGATTTTAAAAAATTCGAAGTATATTATTAATCCCTTAGTCAACCATACCTTAAAATGATAAAGATTTTTGAAAAATACCCTTTACTGCTATTATCCAGTGTTGTTTTACTAATGCTTTTGATACATTTAGAAGTGCCAAATATTACTATCATGGAAGCCCGTAATTTTATTTCGGCTCGTGAAATGGTGCAAGATAATCATTGGATTTTAACAACGATGAATGGAGAAGCCCGTTATCAGAAACCACCATTGCCTACTTGGTTAACCGCCGTTTCCGGGATGCTTATGGGCATAAACAATGTTTGGGCTTTAAGACTCCCGGCAGCATTGATGGTGCTATTCTCAGGGTTTTTCATTTACTTTTTATCATTAAAACTAAAGCTAACAAAAAAACAAAGTTTAAATAACAGCTTAATTTTAGTGACTTCATTTTATATTTTTGCCATTATAATTGAAGCGCCTTGGGATATTTTTGCCCACGGATTCATGCTTGCAGGCCTCTACTTTTTATTCCTCTTTTTTGAAGAGGATAAGGCATTATGGAAAAACGCTTTATTGGCAGCATTTTTTGTCGGATTTTCTATAATGAGTAAAGGTCCGGTATCATTATACGCCCTGTTTTTGCCTTTTTTGATTTCTTTCGGAATTGTGTTTAAATTTAAAAACCTAAAAGCAAGATTTCTTCCATTATTGGCCTTCTTAATTTTATTTATAGCGATTGGAGGCTGGTGGTTTTTATATGTAAGGTTGGCCGATCCCAAAGCATTTTTGGAAATTGCCACCAGAGAAACTGAAAATTGGAGTAGCTACAATGTCAAACCATTTTATTATTACTGGAACTTTTTTATCCAGTCTGGTTTATGGGCAATTCCAGCATTAATAAGTTTACTTTATCCTTATTTAATAAAACGGGTAGAAAATAAGAAAGTCTATCAATTCTCTTTTTGGTGGACGATTGTGGCAGTGATTTTATTGTCGCTGATTCCTGAAAAAAAAGCACGCTATTTGGTTCCCGTACTTATTCCTTTAGCCATAAATACCGGATTTTATATACACTATTTGATTTCAAATTTTTCGGAGATAAAACGAAAATCAGAAACTATTCCGGTTTATTTTAATTTTGGATTGATTGCTAGCATAAGCCTTTCAGTACCTTTTGCTTTGTTCTTTTTGTTAAAAGACGCGTTACAGAACCATCTTTTTAGTTATGTATTAACTTCAATGGCAACAATTTTAATAGGAATTTTACTTTTTAGAAATTTGTATTTTAAGAAGTTCCAGAACGTATTTTATTTGACCATTTTATTTATGGTTTCTTTGGCCGCTATTGGATTGCCACTCTCAAAAAATCTTAATAAAAACATCGCATTTAAATCCATCAATTCCCTGCATCAATTTGAAAAAACCAATGGTATAACCACCTACTCTATTGGAGAGCCTGCGCCTGAATTGCTGTGGGACTATCATGGAATTTTAAAAGATATTTATAAAAATGGCTTATTGAAAATTCCTGCTGAAACAAATTTTGGATTGTTACTAATGAGTGATGATAAAGAAATGCTTAAAACTCAATTGGATCAGGATTATAATTTCAAATTAATTGAGACCTATAATTTAAATGTTGGCTCAAAAAATAAAGAACGATTAATCAGAGAGTTTTATTTAGTGTCAAAAAAATAGTATTTTTAACCAATATATTAAACACCGAGAATAGCAAAATACAAACACTTATGAAAACACTCACCAACATTGATAAAACAGCATATTTATTTTTAATAGTGATATTTGGAATGGGAATATATTATGCAAATACCGACCTCCAATATTTTGATAAAGTTTATACAGTAGAAGATGGTTTTGTTGAAAACGGATCTGCCATATTTCTTTTAAGTTCAAGTGTGATTTTGCTATACCGTTTTTTTAATTTATTTAAGTACAAGGATTTATTTTGGAAGCTTGGGATTTTGGCGATGGCAATTGTATTCTTTTTTGGTGCAGGAGAAGAAATTTCATGGGGACAGCGCATTTTTAATATAGAATCTTCCCAATATTTTATAGAAAATAATGCTCAAGGAGAAACCAATTTACACAATATGGTGGTTGGAGGAACCAAAATAAATAAATTAATTTTCAGCCAGCTTTTAACTGGTGTTTTGGTCATTTATTTAATTATAACGCCGTTTTTATACAGAAAGTTTGAATGGGTTAAAAACTTAGCTAATAAGTTTGCTGTGCCAATTGTACAGTGGCATCATACCCTTGCGTTTTTGGCAGGTACTACATTGCTGGTATTTATTTCATCAGACAGAAAATGGGAAGTCTATGAATTTGCTTTTAGCGTAATTTTCTTATTGATTTTTATTAATCCTTTTAATAAAGAAATTTACGCATCTAATTCATAAACTTTTTCAAAAAAGCTTTATAAAATATATAAGTTAAGGAGGCATAAATAAGTCCGAAGAAGATTCCTGTAAACACATCTAGTGGAAAATGAACACCTAAATAAATACGGCTATACGAAACTACCAAAGACCATAGGATTAGTATGGGAAACAAATAATTAATTTTCTTCCTTAAAAGCAAGCCAAAAAATACGGCAACGGCCATAGAATTGGCTGCATGAGCAGAAAAGTAGCTGTATAAACCGCCACAACGATTGCCCACCAATCGAATTAAAGCAGAAATATTTTCGTTATGACAAGGTCGCAATCTTTTAAAGCCGTATTTGAATAAATTACTTGTTTGATCTGATAAGGCTATTAATAGAACAACAAATAAAACGACAACAAAAGTTTTCTTTACTCCGTATTGTTTGTAGGTGAAATAAAGCAAAAACAAATATAATGGAATGGCGCTATACTTGTTTGACATAAACAACCAAAAACCATCCCATTGGGTAGTTCCTAAATTATTCAGGTAAATAAGCAATTCAATGTCTTTGTTAATAAGCGAATCTATCATTGAATTATCTTTGTTTTGTTAAAGGTTTAATTTGCTAAGCCAACCAATTCCAATTCAAAAACCAAATCGGTATTCGGAGGAATTACCTTACCCGACCCCTGCTCACCATAACCTAAATGAGACGGAATAAAAATCATCGCCTTATCGCCTATTCTCATTTTTTGTAAGCCTTCCTTAAAACCGCCAATCAATCTGGCATCTGGGCCGTAAATGGTAGTAAAAGGCGCATAGCCGTTATGTTTGTCTCTTGCTTCATCATAGGTTCCGTAAGCTATTGCAACTTCCTTATAACTGGAATCAAACAATCTTCCATCTGTAAAATAGCCAGCATAATTCACTTTTACGTTACTGCCTTTAGGCGGGTATTCGCCATTTTTTGTTTCCGTTATTACTAATTTTAATCCGGAGGGCAGTTCTTCAGCTTCGGCAGCATATTTATTTATTTTTGTTAAAGTAGCCGCTGCAGCCTGCTGCATTTTTTCTTCTTTCTCTTTTAAATCTTCTTGATATTTTTCAAAATATGAAGAAAATTCTTTTTTCGCATCAAACTTTTTGGCAACTTTTCCAATAGTTATGATTTCAATATTTCTGATGGTGTCATTTTGCATAATGGAATCCACCACGGCCTGTCCAGAAACTACATTACCAAAAACAGAGTGTTTGCCATCTAGCCAAGGAGTTTCTTTATGTGTGATAAAAAATTGACTTCCGTTTGTAGCAGGGCCCGAATTTGCCATTGACAAAATACCTGCTTTGTCATGTTTTAACAAAAGGTTACCAAGACTGTCTTTAGGAAATTCATCGATAAATTTATATCCGGGATCGCCTTCTCCAGTGCCTAGTGGGTCACCGCCTTGAATCATAAAATCCTTAATTACCCTGTGAAAAACAATACCATTATAATACTTTTTACCTTTTTTTGGCCCAACAACATAGGGATTTGTACCCATTGCAAGAGAAACAAAATTGGCCACCGTTACTGGCGTTTTTTCAAATTCAAGTTTCAATAAAATTTCTCCTTTATTGGTTTCCATATTTGCATATAAACCATCATCCAAATCGGCATATTTGGTTGGTTTACACGAAAAAACCAGCAATGTCAGTATAATCGTAATTAATTTGGCTTTCATTTTTATCTAATTTAATTGTTTTGATGGGCACAATATATTGTATTTAATCAAAAATTCACAAGATATTATTACCAATTATAAACTGTTATAGCTTATTCTATTTAACTGTAAATATAAATTGTTTAGTTAAACAATCATAAGATAAATTTTATAAAATACAAATATTGCCAATAAATAAAAATGCCTTTAAATAGCTAGCTGTTTAAAGGACATTTTATCAATTTTAGTTTTACAAATCAACGATGCAAAACTGATAAGTTATTATTATTTAATTTCTAACAATTCAACTTCAAAAATTAAAGCAGCAAATGGTTTTATTGGACCACCTTCACGTGGAAATGCGCCATAAGCCAATTCTTGAGGAATAAAAAACTTGTATTTTGAACCAACACTCATTAATTGTAATCCTTCTGTCCAACCTGCAATTACTCTATTTACAGGAAACTCAGCTGGTTCCTTTCTGTCAACTGAACTGTCAAAAACGGTTCCGTCAATTAAAGTTCCGTGGTAATGTACCTTTACTGTTGAAGTTTCACTTGGTTTTTCACCTTTTCCTTCTTTCAAAACAATATATTGCAAGCCGCTTGCAGTAACCTGAACCCCATTGGCCGATTTATTTGTTTCTAAAAATTTAACACCTTCTGCTTTTACGTCAGCAAATTCTGTTTCCATTTGTTTTTGTTGGTCTTCTTGTTGCTTTTTCATAGCTTCTTCCTGCTTTTTTTGAAAAAACGCTCTTAATATTGGCTCTGTATTTTCCACAGTAATTAGCATATTTGTAGAATCTAACCCGTTCATAACGCCCTGGATGAAAATATCTTTGTCGATTTCAGGGAAATTTGCTTTTAATTTAGACGCGATATCTATTCCTAATGTATAACTTACCGAATCCACTTCGGTTTTTAATGATTTTTGAGCTGCTCCTTTGTTGTTGCAGGACATCATCATTGAAATTACTGTAATTACTCCTAAAATTTTAATTGCTTTCATTTTTTTCTATTGATTTTAATTAATTGAACTTTATATATTAATGGTTGATTAATTTCTATTTTATTGGCATCTCCTATGTATCCATAAACTTTATGTGAAGGAAACAGAAAAGTTGCCTCATCTCCAGTACCCATCAGTTTCAATCCGTTTCTAAGACCTTCAACAATTTCCTGTTTGTCCACGATATAGGTTTGTTCCCCTATTTCTTCGGCACTGTAAATAATTGTATTATTAATATCATATACTGCAAAAGTATAAAAAAGCTGATCTCCAACTTGTGGTAATTCGGAAACAGATTTTTTTTGGTTAAAAGTATACCAAAACCCGTTTGGTGAAGCTATATAATGGGTAAGCGAATCTTTTTCCATGAAGGCTGCAAAAGCATTTTCTTCATTTTCATTCATGACTTTATTAAACCTAACAGACTCATTTAAAAGCGTATTCGTTTTTCTTAAAATAGGTTTGCGCGGAACTGGGTTTCCGCAAGAAACCATCAAAAATAAAAAAATATAAAGAAAAAGGTTATTCTTCATAAGAGCTTAGCAATTCGTTTTTAAACTTCGGAATTATATTTAAAAACTTCGTAATAGTATCTTCAAGCGAAAGTTCCGATTTACCTCCTGCAGCATTATCGTGTCCACCGCCATTAAAATGTTTTCGGGCAAATTTATTTACTGAAAAACTGCCTTTTGACCTAAAGGAAATTTTAATAATTTTTTGTTCAATATCTTCTATAAAAATAGCGGCAAAAATAATGCCTTCAATAGACAATCCGTAATTAACAATCCCTTCTGTATCACCCTTTTGAAAATCAAATTCATTCAATTCTGCTTGTGACAAGGTAATAAAAGCGGTTTTTAGTTTGGGTACAACCACCAAGTTGGTTAATGCTCTTCCTAAAAGTTGTAAACTCGCATAGGAATTATTGTCGTAAACATTGTTGTAGATTTTGGCGTTGTCAGCACCTTTATCAATTAAATCAGCAACAATTCTGTGTGTTTCACTGGTTGTTGAGGGAAATCGAAACGAACCTGTGTCGGTCATAATTCCAGTATAAATGCAGGTTGCAATTTTTTCATCAATCACTTCAACATCATTTAATTTCTCTAAATATTGATATACCATTTGACAGGTTGAGCAAATAGAAGTATCTGAAAATAAGTATTTTGCAATATCATCCGGTTCTTGATGGTGATCTATCATCATAAAAATACCCTTAAATTTCTGCAAAGTTTTTTGCATATCGTCTCCTACCCTGTTTAAGGCATTAAAATCCAATAAAAAAATAACAGAAGCTTCTTTAATGGCTCTTTTTGATTGCCTGTTTTGCATATCAAATTTCAAGACATCTTTTGAACCCGGTAGCCATTTTAAAAAATTCGGATAATCATTAGGGGAAACCACCGTTGGATGATGTCCCGTTTTTTTCAGATAATGATACATAGCCAAACAAGCGCCAATAGCATCGCCATCAGGGTTTTTATGAGGCACTATTACCACATTTTGAGCTGTAGAAAACAACTCTTTTATTTCCTTAATATCGCTTTTATTCATAAGGGTGCAAATATACAAAAATATAGTATATTTATTTTCTTTAACAAATGTACATTTGTTGCAAATTTACTTATATAGATTTTACTGGGGCGCATCATCTATTTAGACTATTAATACACGCCTAAATATCTGTAAAACACATGTTTAAATAATTATTAGAAATCGCAAATTACATATGAATCATTTCAACTCCATCTTTATCCTTTTTTTATTCGTTTTATCCTGCAATACAATTGAGAAACAAAAAAATAATGCTGTTATTTCAAAGGAAATTAACCATGATTTTGTGATTGCTTTTGGGTCTTGCAACAACCAAACACTTCCAAATAATTTATGGACAGCAATTGAAAAAAAAAAACCTAATGTGTGGATTTGGGGTGGCGATGTCATTTATACCGACACTTATGATATGGCGTTTATGGCAGAAAATTATCAAAAACAAAAAAACAATGCTGATTATGCCGCTTTTACTAAAAAGGTGGAAGTGCTAGGCACTTGGGACGATCATGATTATGGCATAAACGACGGCGGTGCTGAATATTCCAAAAAAGCCGAAGCGCAACAGCTGTTTTTAAATTTTCTTGGTGTTACAGAAAATGATATAAGAAGAAAACAGGAAGGCGTTTATTTTGCCAAAGATTATAAAGTGGATAACAACATAATTAAAATTATTCTATTGGATACCCGCTATTTCAGAACGGCATTAACTGTAGATGATGAAACCGAAAAACGCTTCAAACCAAATGTGTATGGAGCAGGAACTATGTTAGGTGAAGCACAGTGGAAATGGCTAAAAAACGAACTTGAAAACTCAAAAGCAAGCTATCATATTGTTGTAAGCAGTATTCAGTTTTTATCTGAGGAGCACGGATTTGAATGTTGGGGAAATATGCCTCACGAAGTAGATAAAATGGAAAGCTTGATTAAATCCAGCGGTGCAAAAAATACGATTATACTTTCCGGAGACCGTCATATTTCCGAAATTTCAAAAAAGGAAATTGATGGTTTAGCCTATCCTATTATCGATTTTACATCGAGTGGACTTACGCATTCCTACAGCGGTTTTAATGGAGAACCAAACAAATACCGTTTGGGGAGTGTGGTTTCAAAAAAGAGTTATGGGATTTTAAATTTCGATTTTAAAAATAAAACCGTCACTATGGAAATTAGGGGCGAAAATAATGTGGTTTTTGAAACCTATACGCAAAGTTATCAGTAATTTGGCAATTACATATAGAAAATAGTATCTTTGCGCCGATTTATAAAATTAAAGATAATAAATAATGGCAACAAACAGAACGTTTACCATGTTAAAACCTGATTCCGTTGAAAATGGATATATTGGGGCGATATTGGAAAAAATTACTGCTGCAGGATTTAGAATTGCAGCCATGAAAATGACACAAATGACCGTCGCTGATGCAAAAGCATTTTATGCAGTACACAGTGAACGTCCATTTTTTGGAGAATTGGTTGAATTTATGTCGAGCGGACCAATTGTAGCCGCTATTTTAGAAAAAAACAATGCCGTTGAAGATTTTCGCGTATTGATTGGCGCAACCAATCCTGCCGATGCTGCAGAAGGTACCATCCGAAAATTGTATGCTTCTTCTATGGGTGAAAATGCTGTTCACGGTTCAGACAGTGATGAAAATGCAGCCATTGAAGGCGCTTTTCATTTTTCTGGAAGAGAGATGTTTTAATCCTATCCCCAACCCCTACCTCGGTAGGTAAACTTTCCATCCCGATAGCTCGGGAGACAGGGAGTTTGTTTAGGAATTGTTAAAAAAATTAAATTTTTAATATTTAATATCATTAATGTCCGATAAAAAATAAAAACAATTATTTTTATTTTTTATCTAATTGTTATTCAGCTGATTGATTTTTAAAATTTCACTTTTTTAAAAACAAGGTGTCAAAAAAATGACAGTTGTTCTGTTTCAGCTTTATCA
>DATCTJ010000049.1:0-35152 GCA_036568005.1 Lutibacter sp.
TAAAATCGTTCAATTAAAACCCGAATAAGCCTTACTCCAGCCCTAAAGGGTGGCTTATTCTCAGTACTAAAGAATTTTTGCACCCTTTAGGGCTGGGGCAAACAAAAATTCGGCTCATTTATTAAGTTTTTTCTACTTGATTGAGTAAAAGCGGATATACAATTTTTTATTAACTGGCTGCATTAGAAATTTAATGCAACCAGTTTGTTTTGGGGTTAATTTTCAATAATTCTACTTGATTATACTTTACCTTTTAACTTGACAGCAATATTTACTTTTAATGATGAACCTATTGAAATATCATTTAAATTAATACCTGTAGTAGATTCTGCATCTAAAATTCCATTAAATTCAAGTTTTCCGTCGTTATTGGAATCTGTGTATGAAACAAAATGCAATTCATAATCACCTTTTGCCAAAAAATTCAATTGGTAGCTGCCTGTAAATTTATTTACGCTTGAACTATTTGCTGCATTAGCGAACAATACACCACTTCCTTGAGCGCTTGTTTCTTTATTCGCATTAAAAGTTCCTTTGGCATAAGCATACACTATAATTCTGTCTGATGTATTTTGAGTATCGCTTGCCGTTCCTTTAATTTCACCGGCACTGGCCTCATTCACAACTCTTACACTACTTGAAAGCTCACTTGCCGAAACAAATTTAAAATCACTGCTTCCGCTTTCAACTATGGCTTTTCTAACATCAAAATCTAGTATAATATTATTTTCACTAGAGGCCAATACTTCAAAAGAACCTTTGATATCAATTTTATTTGATGAACTTTGGATTGCCTTTTTTGTTCCGTTAGTCATTAACACATAAGATCCAGGAGCATCACCGCTTGCATTGGTTTGGTTATCCAAAACCAAAGTAATATTTGAATAGGTGCCTGTATTTAATTCTAGGTTTCCTAATAATTTAGTCATACCGTTTTGATATTGCATTAAATCTATGGTTGTTTTTGTAAAACCTTCTATGGAAACACCATTAATCTTTACATCTGCTACCGTTACAATTACACCTTTAACATTAGTATTGTCTGTAGGAGCATCTGTAATGTGAAAGTTTGTTTTACTTTTTTCATCGCCATACGATGTGCTGTCGTCATCAGAGCAAGATGCGAAAAAAGTGATCGATAATAATAAAATTGTTGCTTTAAAAAAATTTCTAGTTTTCATAATTGTAAATTTTAAATTGTTATTTGTTTTTAAAAATTAATTCGAAATAGTTCCGAATTACACTATTAAGACAACACACTTTTAAAGTACCCTACCTAAATTTTTAATTTATTTTCACAAAAAACATAAATTCCTTTATTTTTATGAGGATTAATCATTCATATTTTATTTCTATTTTTGTTTAAATTCTTTAAAGAATAGAATGCTTATGAATTTTACAGATTTATGTGATGAAAAACAATTTGATATTTTTTATAAACAGCAGGTTAATCATGTTTTTAGGTTTATCCTTATAAAGAATAAGAATAAAGATGAGGCATTTGATATTGTACAAGAGGCCTTTATAAAAATATGGGAGAATTGCAATAAATTCGACCTTCTAAAGGCAAAATCTTATTTATTTTCTATTGCCAGCAATTTATTTCTTAACATTAAGAAACATGAAAAGGTGGTTAGAAATTATGAAAATAATTCCACAAACTTATATATTGACACAGAATCACCAGAAGATACTTTAAGGCAAAAGGAGTTTAAGCATAAACTTGAAAAAGCCATTGCCAACTTAACTGATGCTAGTCGTGAAGTGTTTTTATTAAATAGAATTGAAGGTAAAAAATATAAAGAAATTGCTGAATTATTAGGTATCTCGGTAAAAGCTGTTGAAAAAAGAATGAGTAAAGCCTTGTTGGCTTTAAGGTCACAGATTGAAGAATTTAATTGAAAGTAGGGTAAAGTATAATTTAGTTGTCATATAGTTAGAATGAAGGACTTAAAAAACATATCAAAATGGTTAAATGATGAAATGACCGATGAAGAATTGGCTGCATTTCACAAAACTGATGACTATCAATTATATAAAAATATTGTTGAAGAAGCTGAAAATATTAATTTAACTTCGGTAAACGAAACGGTGGCGCTACAAGATTTTAAAGCCCGAATTGCAAATCGTAAAAAGAAAAAAGCAAAAGTAATTTCATTCAACAGAAACTTGGCTTTCAAAATGGCCGCCTCAATTGCGCTATTGGTTGGAATAACTTATTTTCTTTTCAACTTTAACCAGGAAACCATCAAAGCCGATTTCGCTGAAAACAAGAGTTTTGTTTTACCCGATGAATCTACCGTTACTTTAAATGCAGTTTCAGAAATAACCTACAGCAAAACTTCTTTCAAAACAAACAGACAGTTAAAATTGGATGGTGAAGCTTATTTTAGCGTAAAAAAAGGCAGCACTTTTAATGTTAAAACCGAACAGGGAACTATAGAGGTTTTGGGCACAAAATTTAATGTGAAATCCAGAGAAAATTCCTTCAAAGTATTTTGCTACGAGGGCAGTGTGGCCGTTTCACATAACAATACTAAAGTTATTTTAACCAAAGGTGAGGGTTTGCAGCTAACAGAAAACAACACCTTAATAAAATTACCTAAGCCTGAATCTTCTTCGCCTTTATGGTTAAACAACGAAAGTGAATTTATAAGAGAACCTTATACTGAAGTTTTAGCTGAATTTGAAAGGCAATTTAAAGTGAAAATTGTTTCAAAATCTATAAATACCGATGTTCTATTTACTGGAGGTTTTAGAAATAACGATTTAAATTCAGCAATTAAATCCATTACATTACCTTTGAATATTAACTATCGTATAATAGATAATGAAATTATTTTATCGAAATAAAATTTGGCTGGCACTTTTTATTATTTTTTTTTCATCCGTAAAAGTGAACTCACAAAATAGTTTTTCTTTTCTGGAAGAATTAAAACTGGTTGAAAATAAGTTTGATGTCAAATTTTCTTATGTGATTTCAAATATTGAAAATATCCAGCTTCAAGAAAAAATTTCTGACATTTCTACTTTAAATGAGATAATTTCCTATATAAATTCCAAAACATTTTTAATTGCCACTAAAATTGACGAGCGATTTTTTTCCATTGCACCAAAACTGGAAAATATTAAAATTTGCGGCTATTTATTCGATAAAGATGCCCTGCCAATAAACAATGCCTCAATTATTATTTCCGGAAAATTTTATGGCACAATTTCCAATGATAGTGGTGAATTTACTTTAGAAAATTTAAAAATTTCCGACAATATAGAATTTCGTTATTTAGGGTATAAATCAATCCTAAAAAATGTAAATGAGTTGATTTCTCCAATAGCTGACTGCATAAAATTGACTATGATTGAAGAAGAAATTGAACTAAGTGAAGTTTTTATTAAAAACTATATTACCAATAGTTTATCCAAATTAAAAGATGGAACAGTTCAATTAAATACCAAAAATTTCAATATTTTATCTGGCCAAGTCGAACCAGATTTGTTACAAACCTCACAAATACTTCCAGGAGTTGAAAGTCCGAACGAATCTATTTCCAATATAAATGTGAGAAATGGCGTAAGCGACCAAAATGTTATTTTTTGGGACAACATAAAAATGTATAATCCAACACATTTCTTCGGACTTATTTCTGCAATAAATCCAAACTTAACAAAAAAAATAACAATTATAAAAAACGGAACCAGCGCAAAATATAATGATGGCGTTTCAAGCACTATTTTGTTAGAAACCGATAATGCCCTACAAAAAAAATTGAGTGGCGGAATTGGTGCTAATTTTATTTCTTATGATGGGTTTATATCAGTGCCTGTTAATGATAAACTGGAGCTTAAAACATCTTTTAGAAACTCCAACAACAATTGGTTCAATACCCCAACTTATGAATCCTACTTTAACAAAACATTTCAAAATAGCGCAGTTGGCACAAGTATTTCAAATTCCGAATTCAGCTTTTACGACGTAAACGTAAGTTTGCTGTACAACCTAAATACCAGCAACCATCTTAAAGTAAATTACATTAAAATTAACAATGATCTTAACTATTATGAAGCTGTTGGAAGTAATTTGGCAGATAAAATAAAGCAGCATTCAGATGCCATTGGACTTACCTACAATTCAAAAATTAACAGTAAAACAAAGGTTGAAATTTCCGGATACTATTCTGAATATTCATTGCTATCCAACAACTATCAAAATAATCAACAACAATTGGTGATTCAAGAAAATGAAGTGCTTGAAAACTCCGTTAAAGCAACTTTAAATTACACTTTTAACGATTATCTAAATTTAGAAACCGGCTATCAATTAAATGAAACTGGTGTGTTGAGCAGAACAAACGTAAATGACCCTTTGTACAATAGGGTACAAAGAAGTGTAATGCTTAACCATAGTGCCTTTACAGAAACAAATTTCACGAATGACCAATGGTTTGTGCGCGCTGGTGTACGGTTTAACTATTTTGATAAAATTAACCAAACTACCATAGAACCTAGGATTAATGTAAGCTATACTTTTAATAAGAACCTGAATTTTAACGCCAGGTACGAAACAAAATCACAATATACCTCTCAAGTAATTGATTATTTGGATGATTTTTTAGGCGTTGAAACCCGAAGATGGGTTATGGCCGATGAGCATATACCATTAATAAAAAGCGAACAATTTTCAGTAGGAAGCACTTTTAAAAAGAATACTTTTCTTGTAGATTTAAGTCTATTTCATAAAAATATAAAAGGAATTTTAATTTCAGGGCAAGGGTTTCAAAATCAAATCCAAAATAAAAGATTGGATGGCGAACAAAAAACTACTGGTCTTGAAGTTTTATTGAACCAAAGAAATAAAAAAGCTGAATTTTGGTTATCCTACACCCTAAGTACCAGTGATTTACTATTTAAACAGCTTGACGAAAACTATTTTCCTGCCAACAATGATATCAGACATTCCTCAACCATCGGATTTAATTTTCATTTTAACGAGCGTTTAAATACTTCAATAAGCGGTATTGTAAAATCAGGAAAACCTATTACTTCAATAAACAATGCACAAGAAACTGTTCAAAATGGAAATTTCATCCTTGTTAATTATACTGATTTAAATGCAGAAAGATTGAAAGCATACAGCAGAGTTGATTTCTCCATAAATTACCTTCTTTTGAAAAAGCAGACCTTTCGCTCCAATTTAAAATTTGGCATCCTAAATGTGCTTAATAAAGAACAAATTTTAGATTCTTATTATGTTGTGAATCAGAACGATTCATCAAAAGCAACAAAAATAAATATTAAATCTTTGGAGTTTACGCCTAATCTCTCGCTAAGGTTTACCTTCTAAAAATATTGAGTTGAATGCCCTGACCAAGATTTTACCCTAAATAATTAGGCCGAACCATAATTCCTTGCAAAATATATTGTATGTTTAGCCTATGACATTTATTATCACAAAACAACTCTCTGAAATGCCTTGGATTTTAATTCCGGGATTGTAATGCGTTTATTATCAAATACTTAACCTAAGTATTGATTAATTCTTCCCAAATTTCATTTATCATTCATTTTCAAATTTAAAAATATTATGAGCAAAATTATTGTATTAGGTGCCGGTATGGTAGGTTCCACAATGGCCATTGATATGGCAAAAAATCATTCAGTTTCCATAACAGATTTTAATAAAAATGCTTTGGATAATGCCGTTAAAAAGTGCGACAAACTTATGCCAATTGTATTGGACGTGACCGACAAAGCCACACTTCAAAAAACGATAAGTCCCTTCGATTTGGTGATTTGTGCCGTTCCGGGTTTTTTGGGTTTTGAAACGCTAAAAGCCATTATTGAAGCTGGAAAAAATGTGATAGATATTTCGTTTTTTCCTGAAAACTCTCTGGATTTATCTCAACTTGCCAAACAAAAAAAGGTTACAGCCATTGTTGATTGCGGGGTAGCTCCAGGAATGGGAAATATTATTTTAGGCTATTACAACGAGCAATTATACATTAGCGACTTTGAATGTTTGGTGGGTGGATTACCAAAAATAAAAAAATGGCCTTTTAATTATAAAGCACCTTTTTCTCCTGTTGATGTTATTGAAGAATATACGCGTCCGGCCCGCTACGTGGAAAATGGAAATGTTATTGTAAAAGACGCTTTATCAGATGTTGAGTTGGTTGAATTTAATGGGGTTGGAACCTTGGAGTCTTTTAATTCAGACGGATTGCGATCTATCATTTATACCATGAAACATATTCCAAATATGAAAGAGAAAACGCTGCGGTATCCGGGTCATATTGAATATATTAATGTGTTGAAAAAAAGTGGTTTTTTTAATGAAGAGAAAGTAAATATTAATGGAATTGATATTTCTCCTTTAGAATTCTCCTCAAAAATATTGTTTAATGAATGGAAATTAGGCGATACGGAAGAAGAGATTACGGTGATGAGAATTACCCTAACAGGAACCAATAAAAAAGGCGAAAACAAAACGATAGTTTATAATTTACATGATGAATTTTGCCCAAAAACAAATACTTCCTCTATGGCAAGAACCACTGGTTATACCGCCACGGCTGCGGCAAATTTATTTTTAGAAGGTTTGTTTTCCGAAAAGGGTGTTTTCCCTCCAGAACTGGTTGGTAAACAAGAAAATTGCTTTAATTATTTCCTTAATTACTTAAAGGACCGAAATGTGATTTATACCAAAGTGGAACTTTAATTTAAATCCCTTTTTTCCAGATTATAATTGAAAAAAAAATCGCCTAAGAAATATTTCTCAGGCGATTTTTTTATTGATCGTATAAATTTATTTTTTTGAATAATCTTTATTCAATAAGTCTAAAATATCAGCGGTTACATCCATTTTTTCATCACCATATATAACTGTTCCTTTTCCTGATGTTCCAATAATTAACTGATATCCTTTAGTTTTTGCGTAATCTGCCACAAAACTATCTACCTTTTTAGTTAAAATTTCGCTGTTTTCTAAATTTTCCTTCTGAAGCTCTTCAGAAGCTTGTTGTTGTCTTGCCTGTAAAAATTGTTGTTCCTGTTGTAAAATACCTTCTGCTTCCGCTCTTTTTTGAGGTGTCATTTGTTGGGCAACTTTATAATACTCTTGAACCTTTAATTGAAAAGGACCTTGTAAGCTGTCCAATTGTTTTGCGAACACTTCTTGTTTGGCTTTTAATTTTGTTTCTAAATCTTTTGTGGCGTTATAATCTTTCATAATAACTTCAACATCAATATAGGCTATTTTTGTTTGGTTACAAGCTGCCAATGAAATGGCAAAAGCGATAATGAGTATTTTTTTCATTTTTGGAATTTTGAATAATGGATTTAATTTTGTGCGAATATATAAACAAAAAACAATGTTTTATAAATTAATTTATAATATTGATTTTATTTATCACAAAAAGTATTATTATAGTAAATTTTGATAAAAAACGGTTTATTTAAAGCCCGATTTTAGGCTGTTTTAGTGAAAATAAATGGCACAACATACCTGAGGGTAAAAATCGCTTTAAATTCATCTTAAAATTAATATTCAGCTTTTTTTTAGGATGTAAATTAAGGAAGAATGCTCTTTGCTGCTCATTGCTTTTATATTTGAGATTAAACCGATGTAAAAAGCCTTAAAAAAATTACCTTTCCCATTTTTATATTTCTCGCTCAATAAGGAAACATAAAAAGAATCAAACCACATCGGTAAAATTTTTACGACCTTCATTTCTTGTTTTGCAAACAACAATTGAATTGATTTTTTTGAAAAATGCCATAAATGTCTTGGAACATCAAATGCAGCCCAAAATTGTTTGTAATAGTTAGCGTCATAACTTTTAAAATTTGGAACAGCGACTATTAAAATACCATTGGGTTTTAGAAGTTTTTTCAAAGCCAATATATATATTTCTAAGTTTGGAACGTGCTCCAAAACATGCCACAAAGTGATGACATCAAATTGCGAATCAATTTTCAACTGATTAATTTCAGCGTAAATTTCTGAAGCTTCTTCATTCCTTAATTTTTTTTCTGCGGTAATTTTAGCTTTTGCATTTGGTTCTACTCCGGTAATTTTCCATCCATCATTTTTACAAATAAGCAAAAAATCACCTGTTCCGCAACCGATATCCAATAAATTTTTATCAGTTGTTTTGAAAGAATTAATGAGTTTCAATTTATTGGTTAGGGCATATTTTTTGACAATTTGATACAGCTTTTCTACAGCCGTTTCTTTTGAATCGGTATGAGAAATATAATCATCGCTTTCATAGTATTCTGACAATTCTTCGGCTTTTGGCTGAGGAAAAGTTTCAAGCATTTCCAATGATGGATGATACAACAAATCAAAATTTTTGGAGGAAACCGTATAATCTTTACAAGTTAGATAATGCGCTTTTTCAGAATTCATTTTATATAATATTGAAATATCTCAAGAATAATTTTTGTAGGTGTTCCACGTGGAACGCATATAATTACCGTCCCATATATACAAGTAAAACAGCAATATCACTTGGTGAAACACCACTAATCCTACTCGCTTGCGAAATGGAAATTGGTTGAATTTTACTTAATTTCTGACGTGCTTCTATTGACAAGGATATCACTTTTGAATAATCAAAATTTGAAGGAATTGAAACATTCTCCAATCGATTAACTTTATCGGCCTGATTCCGTTCCTTATTAATATAGCCAGCGTATTTTACATGGATTTCGGTTTGCTCCTCTACCTCACGATCGATATTATTGTCGATAACAAAGGCCTCCACTTTAGCCAATTTTCTAAGGTCTGTAAAGTTTAATTGTGGTCTCGCCGCTATCTTAAACATCTTCATAGATTGGTCAATTTTAGCAGAATTATTAGCCTCTAAAATAGGATTTATCTCTTCAGGAAGCACACTGGTTTCCAATAAGAATTTAACAAACAAATCGGTTTTATCTTGCTTTTCCACCACCCTGTTCATCCGCTCTTTTGAAACCATTCCTATTTCATAAGCTTTAGGAGTTAATCTTAAATCGGCATTATCCTGGCGCAATAAAGTTCGGTATTCAGCCCTCGAAGTAAACATGCGATATGGTTCTTCCGTCCCTTTAGTAATTAAATCATCAATCAAAACCCCAATATATGCTTCATCGCGTTTCAACACAAAAGGTTCTTTTCCTTGAAGATTTAGCGCTGCATTTATGCCAGCCATCAATCCTTGCGCTGCCGCTTCTTCATACCCTGTAGTCCCATTAATTTGTCCGGCGAAATAAAGATTTTTAATTCTTTTTGTTTCTAAGGAGTGCTTTAATTGTGTTGGCGGAAAAAAATCATATTCAATAGCGTATCCAAATCTGAAAAATTTTACATTTTCAAAACCCACAACTTTTCGCAATGCTTTATCCTGAATTTCTTCTGGTAATGAAGTTGAAAAACCATTTACATAGACCTCAACAGTATCCCAACCCTCTGGCTCCACAAAAATTTGGTGACGTGTTTTAGTCGCAAAACGATCTATTTTATCTTCAATGGAAGGACAATAGCGTGGACCAATGCTTTGTATGCGACCATTAAACATAGGTGACCTGTCAAACCCTTCCCGTAAAATATCATGAACTTCCTGAGAAGTGTATGTCATATAACAAGAACGCTGTAATTCCAAAGGTTTGGTACTTGACAAAAAGGAAAACTTTTCAGGATTCTCATCGCCTGGTTGTTCAATCATTTTGGAATAATCCAAAGACCGACCATCAACGCGCGGCGGCGTTCCAGTCTTCATTCTTCCCGCTTCAAAACCAACTTTAACCAAATCTTCGGTAATTCCGGTTGAAGATTTTTCTCCAGCCCTTCCGCCACCAAAAGATTTATCACCAATATGAATCAATCCATTCAAAAAAGTTCCGGCTGTAATAATTACAGCTCTTGCTTTAATTTCAATCCCGAGCGCCGTTTTTACCCCTACAATTTTATCACCTTCAAACAATAATCCGTTTACGGAATCCTGATAAAAATCTAAGTTATTTGTTTGTTCCAACATTAACCGCCAACATTCAGAAAAACGCATTCTGTCACTTTGGGCCCGTGGACTCCACATTGCAGGTCCTTTCGACTTGTTCAACATCTTAAATTGAATAGCGCTCTTATCGGTTACCACTCCACTATAGCCACCCAAAGCATCAATTTCGCGAACAATTTGTCCCTTTGCAATTCCACCCATAGCAGGATTGCAACTCATTTGAGCAATATTTTGTAAACTCATTGTAATTAAAAGTGTGTGTGCACCCATATTGGCACTTGCCGCCGCAGCTTCGCTACCGGCGTGCCCGCCTCCAACTACAATGATATCATATACTGTATTAAACATAGTTTAAAATTGTGTTCCACGTGGAACGTTTATAAAGTATCGAATATTGCTAAGCACTTATCCTCTTCTTCCCTCATTATCTTTCTGTCCTTTAAATTTTTATCCTTGTATCCCATATAATGTAAAATCCCATGAATCATTACCCTACATATCTCATTATCAATAGTTTGATTAAATTCTAGGGCATTTTCACGTACACGCTCCACAGAAATAAAGATATCTCCGCTTATTAAGTTCCCCATGGTATAATCAAAACTAATAATGTCGGTTAGTGTATCGTGTTCCAAAAACTCAACATTCAATTTGAGCAAGTAATCATCATCACAAAAAATATAATTCAACTCCCCTTCTTGAAAGTTATAGGATTCTATGCAGGCAGAAATCCATTTTTGAATCACCTCTTCATTTTCCAATTTGAAATCAGTTTCGTAATTGAATTCAATCATCTTCCACTTATTGTTGTTCAGTTTTAAAATACTCCTGCACTTTCTTTTTATAAATAGTTTGCAAAGGTAGTGATTGTCTGTTTAATATTTCATTGGTATTAAAATATGAATTTTCAACCTTGATTGCCTCAATATTACGTTTTTCAAATATCACTTTAGGAACTTCCGATTTACGATTATTATCCTGCCCCTCCTCAAGTTTAGCCTTCTGCAATTTAAGTAACTCATAATTCAGTTCCATAATTTTTTGTGTTAAAGCTTTTGTAAAACCTCTTTCGAGCAATTCCTTTTCCAATTCTTCCATTTTCTTTAACGCATCTCCAGCACCATTTGACTTTTCTTGCTTTTCCCCTAAAATATCTTGTAACATTCCTTTGAGTTCATCTTGTTGTTTATATATTTCATATAATTCATCGTTCAGAGCATCACCATTTTCATTAGATTTCCTGCCTTCCTTTTCCCCCTTTTCTATACCATCCTTCATTTGTTGATTTAATTCCCCCTGCTTTTTAATGATGTCTGGCAAACTAAATTGTGGTAAATTTCCTTTTCCTTTTCCCTGTCCAAAACTTGGTGAGGCATTCATTAATTTTTCCAACAAATCGCTTAGCGAGCTGGCTAGATTGTTTGCGGAAGTAATCACAAATTGTTGATTCGAAATTCCAAGATTAGCGTTATCATCAGTGAAATTCGATAATGACTCATCCAAATTATAATGCACCTCAGAAACTTCCTTTTGAATCATAGTACTCATTTGAACTACACGAAGAGCCAGCACATATAAACTATCATCAATATGATTAAAGTATTCTTTTAAAACATATTGATGCTTTAAATTGTTTGAATATTCCGGATGCCCAATACCAGCAATAGAAAAACGGTCAAGTAAATCTTCTTGTTCAAAAGAAAAAACAATCATATTGTCAACAATTTTCCGCAAATCTTCAATGTTTTCATCTATAGATTCCCCCTCCATCTTCATCATAGACTGTTCCATGTTTTTACTTAATGCCTTCATTTTTTTAGCGGCAGATTTTTGACTGTTTTTTGCATTACCAGATTGTTGTTCCTTTAGTTCTTTTAAAGCTTTATTGAGGTCTTTATTAATGTCCTCAAGTTCTTCCTTATTTTCAGGAAGCTTCATTGGTCGCTTTAAATCCTGATTCTCCTTTTGTAATTCTTTGCCCTCCTTTTTTAAATCGTCAAATTCTTTATTGATATTTTGTTGCTTTTCAGGAGTATTATTTTGGGGGATTTCATTCGATAAATCTTCCTGCTTTTTCCCAAAAGTTTCCAGTTTTTCTCTTATTTGATGTGCCTTTTGTTCGATATAGAAACGCTTAGTGAGTTCCAAAATACGTTCTAAACTAAGTTCATTACGTTGGTTCATTTTGGCCATTTTCTTTAACTTATCAACCAAATCTTCCTTATTTAGTTTTTTAGAAAGTTCTTTTAGTTCTTCAAGCAATTTGTCCTTTTCTACCAACATTTTGGACTCTTGAATTCTTTTAAGTATTTCTTCCTTGGTTTCTTTTATTTCCTTTTGGTCTCTTTGCTCCTTCAAATTATTTTGAAGTAGGTTTGTTTGCTTTTGGATCATTTCCTGATATTGAGCTTGCCGTTTCAACAAATCCTCTAATTTCTTCGTATCATTCCAATCGATATTCTCCTTTTTCTGAATTTCATTCTGCACCTTTTCCAAGCTCTCAGTTGATTGTTTAGATTTTTCTACAAGCTTAGAAAGCGCTTGCATAGCCTCCTGTTGTTCAACTAAAAGCAGCTTATTTATCTCTTTCCCTGTTTTTTTATAATAGGAAAAAGTTCGACTTTTCGTGCTTTTATTCCCGTTTACCGCATCGTTATCAAATACTTCGAAATACAACTCATAGTCGATACCTTCTTCCAAAGAAATTCCTTCAGGAAAAACATAATAAAAATCTGAAATAGCAACTTTTTCAACGGAAATTAGATGCGATTTAAGCGATTTTAAATTCCTCTTGTCATAATATACCATTTGAAGTTTATTAATCCCATAATCATCACTTAATTGCCCAACAAACTGAACAGGTCCAAGGGTAATAGAATCAATATCAGAACTTACAACAATTTGAGGATGCTCATCAGGAATCACTTGAATTAGAAAATTAAGCGATTCATAATCGTTTAGTTGTTGGTTAGACGTAGTGATTTTGTAATTGATGGCCTTAGATATCTGTTTTGAATAGCTAAAATAATCAATGCCATTTTGTGTAAATTTTTCAGTCTTATTTTCGCTTATAAACTGAACATTGTTTGTTTTTTGTGTTTCAATTTGCCAGGTGACCTTAGTTCCTTGAGGCACGCTGGTGTTACCGCTATTTTGAACAACTTCATTTTTTTTTCGAGTATAAACAGGGTATTGCAGAACCATTTTTAAATTGTCGATGACTGGTGTTGAGATGCTGTTTATTTTATAAACTTCAGACATCACACCATTGGCCTCTAAGTAAAATTTAAGGGGTTTTTGGATCCTTGAAAAGAAATAATCAAACCTCCCCAAAGCTTTGCTTTCCAAATAATAACTTTCGTTTAAAAAATTGATTTTAACATTTTCCGGAACTGTATTTCCGATAGTTTCTACACGTAGCACAAATGGCTGGCCTTCCACTACGGACAAAGATTCATTTAAAATAGAAAAAGAAAAAGGCGCCGGAGGCAAGTAGGTTTTGTTGTAGTTTACCACTCTGGAATAGCTTTCTGTAAAAATTGAAATATTCCCAGTGACAAAAACCAACAGCCAAATAATAAAAGGAATGAGCGCATATTTTATATATTTCTTATTTTTAGTAAAATCAACGGCTCTTTTAAACGGAATTGGTTGTAATTCTTTTGATTTTTGATCAATACTTGCTTCAATTAGTTCTGAATTTAGTTTGTTTTCATTTAACTGCAACATATTCAATAACTTATCCTTAACTTCAGGAAAATGATTTCCAATAATTTTGGAAGCCTCAACTTCAGTAATTCCTTTTTTGAATCCTAAAATTTTAATTAGTGGAAAAATTATGTAGCCCGTAAACAACGCTAGCTCAATAAAAATAAAGAACCAAAATAAAAGAGTACGCGCTAAGGGTTTGAGCCATAAAAAATATTCAATAAAAAGTGTGAAAATAAAATACAGTACTCCTATTGTGAGAAACAATAGCAATCCTTTAATAAGTTCATTAAAATAATATTTTCTAATAAACTCCTGTAGTTTATTTTGTATGTATTCAATATTGCTCAATACTATATTTTTACATTATTTGAGAAGTTAAAATTACTCAAAATAATATTAGGCTATCAGAAATTTAACTTTCATACAAGTAAATTCTGTCTAGCTTAGAGTTTTCATATGGTCTTTAGATCACTTTTAAGATAATTTCTTCCTTGTACATTTATACAGTTACTAAAAAAATATTCTTTAACTTTTTTTAAAATCACATAGAAGAAGCCTTTTTTAAGAATAAAATTCTCTTGTTTACATTGTTAAATTATCTTTGCAGTTCAAAACTTAACAAATATGACGAACGTTAGAGTACGATTTGCTCCAAGTCCAACAGGACCATTACATATAGGTGGTGTAAGAACTGCCCTCTTTAACTATTTATTTGCTAAAAAACATAGGGGTACCTTTATTTTGCGCATTGAAGATACCGACCAAACCCGCTACGTCGCAAATGCGGAACAATACATAATTGATGCTTTAAATTGGTGCAATATTCCTTTTGATGAAGGCCCGGGAAAAAATGAAAAATTTGGCCCTTATCGCCAATCAGAGAGAAAGGAAATATATAAACAATATGCAGAAACATTGATAGGAAAAGGAAAAGCGTATTATGCTTTTGATACCAACGATGAACTAGATTTTCACAGAATTGACCACGAAGAAAAGGGTAAAACATTTATATACAACTGGCACAACAGGGCAAAACTAACCAATTCAATTTCTCTAACTAAAGAAGATGTTGCGAAAAGAATTGCTAAGGGTGATAAATACGTGGTGCGTTTTAAAATGCACGAACCATTACTTGAAGAAACAGAAGCCACCATTGAAACTATTGATATGATCAGGGGAAACGTTTCTTTTAGAAAAGACATTTTAGATGATAAAATTTTGTTTAAAAGCGACGGAATGCCAACCTATCATTTGGCAAATATTGTGGACGACCATTTAATGGAAATTACCCACGTTATTCGTGGAGAAGAATGGTTACCTTCGCTACCGCTTCACATTGCTTTATATGAAGCTTTTGGCTGGAAAGCACCAGAATTTGCGCATTTACCGCTTATTTTAAAACCTATAGGAAAAGGGAAATTAAGCAAGCGCGATGGTGATAAACTAGGATTTCCAGTATTTCCATTGGCATACAAAAACGAAGAATCGGGAGAAATATCCCGTGGTTATAGAGAAGACGGCTATTTTGCCGATGCTTTTATAAATATGCTGGCGCTTTTGGGATGGAATCCAGGAACAGAACAGGAAATTTTTACCATGGAAGAACTTTGTGTGGCATTTACCATAGAGCGCGTAAGCAAAAGTGGTGCAAAATTTAGTCCGGATAAAACCAACTGGTTTAATCAACAATATATGTTGTTAAAATCGGATGAAGAATTGGCTGGGCTTTTTATGCCGATTTTAGAAGAAAAAGGTATCAAAAAAGATATGAAATTTGCGACAAAAGTAGTTTCTGCAATTAAGGAACGCGCCACTTTTGTAAACGATTTTTGGGAGCTGAGCAGTTTCTATTTTGAAACTCCAGCTGCTTACGATGAAAAAGTGGTCAAAAAACAATGGAAAGAAGATACCGCTGAATTGATGAGAGGACTAATTACCGTACTCGAAACTATAGATAATTTTACTTCCCAAAATAGTGAAAATATTGTTAAAGAATGGATTACAGCCAAAGAAATTGGCTTTGGAAAAGTAATGCAACCATTTAGACTTTGCTTGGTTGGGGAATTAAAAGGTCCGCACCTATTTGATATAGCCGAAATGATTGGTAAACAAGAAACAATTCACCGAATTAATAAGGCAATTCAAACGCTTTAAAAAAGCTTCTGTAAATAAATCATTACTAAAGTAGTGACACAATCTTTTTTTAAGAGATTGTTCACTACTCGCAATGAGTATTATGCTATTTCAATCTTCACATTATAATTTTTCAAAACTTCACTATAATTTTTTAATTCAAATTTTTCCCTGCTAAATTCAATTTTACGTTCATTTCTCATTTTTATATGTTTAATAGAGCGCAAAAACCGACGCAATGCATCAAAATTTGAGATTATCAGCCCGGGAACTTTAACAGATTTACCATTTTCATCTTTCGCAATCATTGAAAAATAGGAAGAGTTACAATGATTAATAATACTTGTCCTAATATTTTCAGATTCCACCCTTATACCAACAACCATAGAAGAATTACCAACATAATTTACGCTGGCTCTCATGGTTACCAACTCCCCAACTTCTATAGGATTTAAAAAATCCACTCTATTTACAGAAGCCGTCACACAATAGTGGCCAGAAAATTTGGATGCTGATGCAAAAGCAGCCTTATCCATTAATGACAAAATAAAACCTCCATGGATTTTTCCACTGAAATTAGAGTGTGATGGAAGCATCAGTTCTGTTAATATAATCTCAGAATCATCACTACTTTTAAATATATCAACCATAAAATGCGTTCAATTTTAAATATTTTTTAAAGATATTAAATTCATATAAAAAACACATCTAAAATATAATTATCCATAAAGATAGTTTTGATTCTAAAAATAAAACAGTGTATCTTTAATCAATTAATTAATCCTATTAAAAATTTAAAAAATGATTGGAACTTATATTGCTATTTTTATTCTGGTTGTACTTGTGGCATCTGGATTATTCACCGTAAAACAACAAACAATTGCTATTATTGAACGCTTTGGTAAATTTCAAAGTACCAGAAATCCGGGTTTACAGCTTAAAATACCGCTTATTGACAAAGTCGCAGGACGTGTAAGTTTACGTGTACAACAATTAGATGTCATAGTTGAAACCAAAACTAAAGATGATGTTTTTGTACACCTTAAAATTTCTGTACAATTTTTAATCAGACCGGATCACGTGTATGACGCATTTTATAAACTTCAAAATCCTCATGAACAAATTACTGCATTCATTTTTGATGTGGTACGTGCTGAAGTTCCTAAAATGATCTTGGATGATGTGTTTGAAAAGAAAGAAGAGATTGCTTTGGCTATTCAGCGGGATTTAAAAGAAGCAATGCTTAATTATGGTTATGATATCATTAAAGCATTGGTTACCGACATTGATCCAGATGAAAAAGTAAAAATTGCCATGAACCGTATCAATGCTGCTGATCGTGAAAAAATTGCAGCACAACACGAAGGTGATGCCCAACGTATTTTAATTGTTGAACGCGCAAAGGCTGAGGCTGAAAGTAAACGTTTACAGGGAAAAGGTATTGCAGACCAACGCAGAGAAATCGCGCGTGGCTTAGTTGATAGTGTTGATGTTTTAAATAAAGCTGGAATTAGCAACCAAGAAGCATCTGCATTAATAATTGTTACACAACATTATGACACATTGCAAAGCATTGGATCAGACTCTAAATCCAATCTAATATTATTACCTAATAATCCAAGTGCAGCGAGTTCTATGTTAACAGATATGGTTTCTGGTATGGTTGCTGCCAATAAAATAAATAAATCTTCTGAAGAAGATGATTTGAAAAAACCTAAAAAATAGGGTTCTTAAAATCAAAAAAACCTGTGCGTTGGCACAGGTTTTTTTAATATAAGTATCAGTTTATTTTTTTTCTTCTTCTTTTTTATCTTCATCAGCATCGTCTTTTGTGGCCTTTTTAAACTCTTTAATTCCGCCTCCAAGACCTTTCATCAACTCTGGTAATTTCTTTCCTCCAAACAATAATAATATTGCCAAACCAATAATAATCCATTGCCAAGGACCAACCATTCCTAAAAAAATATATAATGCAGTCATAATTTTAAATTTTAGAGTTACAAAGATAGTAATAAATTCAAAACCAACCTTAATTTTTATCTTTTATGGTTCCTCCAATAGTTATTTTTGTTTTTAATATTTCTGGAGTTCCTTTGTAATAGATGGATCCACCAAAACGAACATTGGCATCTAACATTTCAGATGCTTTAACTTCTACGTTTGCACCGGAAGAGGACATCACAATAGCTTGTTTACTATTCAAATCAAATCCATTATAAAAACCACCGGTTGTAGCTTCAATAGTTTGATTTACAGATTCTCCGATTAATGAAATTAAGCCTCCGGACACACTTTTTACCACTAAATATTTTATGTCAATGTTTAATTGTACTCTTGCCCCTTCTTGAGCTCTTAATTCCAAATGCTGTTGATTTACGGTTTCCTCCGAAATAATTGATGCGCCTTCATTTACATCTAAAACCGAAATATCACTGTCATAATAAAGTACAATTTTTACCTTATCAGCGATAAATCCTTTGGGAAATTTTAAACGAATTTTTAAGATTCCGTTTGAATTTTTAACCGAAACATCATTTGCCTGAGGTCCTGAAATTTCTATTTTAGCACTATTCGATTTTTTCAGTTCAACGGTCAAACCATTAAATACTTTAACAGTGTTAAAATCTCCTAATTTTGTGGTAATGGCATCTTGCGCAAACAATGTTACGGAAAACAACATAAAGAATAATATCAATTTCTTCATTTTAAAATCATTTTTGTTAATAACCAACAATGGATACAAAAATTGTACCTCTTTTGTTAATTATTTATTAATCTTTTCCAATAACGTAAAATCCAAATGTTTTCGTTCTAAATCAGTATGTTTTACTTTAATTAAAACCTGGTCGCCAAGTTGGTAAAGATTGTTGGATGATTGTCCCACCAAAGCATATTGTTTTTCGTCAAAAATATAAAAATCATCGGTAATTTCGCGAATTCTACACATCCCTTCACAGCCATTTTCGATAATTTCAACATAAATTCCCCATTCTGTAACGCCAGAAATAACACCTAAAAATTCTTGATCCATATGCTTTTCCATATATTTAACTTGCATATACTTGATGGAATCTCGCTCTGCACTGGTAGCAAGTTGCTCGCGTTCAGAAGAGTGCTTGCATTTTTCTTCATAGCTTTCTGCTTTTGGAGATTTTCCTCCCAACAAATAATGTTGTAGTAAACGATGCGTCATAACATCTGGGTATCTTCTGATTGGGGAAGTAAAATGGCAGTAATAATCGAAAGCCAATCCGTAATGACCAATATTATCAGTGGTATAAACTGCCTTGCTCATGGTTCTTACCGCCAAGGTTTCAATCATATTTGCTTCACCTTTTCCGCTCACATCACTCAATAATTTGTTTAATGAGGCTGCGGTTGATTCTTTGCTGGTCATGTCAATTTTATTAGAATAACCAAACTTACTGACTATGGTTTGAAGCGCGGCTAATTTATCAACATTTGGTTCGTCATGAACCCTGTAAATAAAGGTATTTTTAGTAGGAGCACCACTTTTTTTACCCACAAATTCGGCAACTTTTCTGTTTGCCAGCAACATAAATTCTTCAATTAATTTATTGGCTTCTTTTGCTTCTTTAAAATAAACGCCAGTAGGTTCAGAATTTTCATCCAAAATAAATTTTACTTCTGCCCTGTCAAATGTGATAGCTCCTTGTTGCATTCTTTTTTTACGAAGAATTTTAGCTAACTCATCCATTTTTAATACGGCAGAAACAATTTCAGGTTTAACAGTATATGATTCACCTGTTAATGAAACTTCTTTTGAAATTATCCCTTCTTTTGATTCAATTACTTCTTGGGCTTCCTCATAAGCAAATCGTTGGTTCGAATAAGTAACTGTTCTTCCAAACCATTCATTGATGACTTGGGCTTTATTGTTAATTTCAAAAACGGCAGAAAAGGTTAATTTTTCTTCATTTGGACGCAGCGAACAAACGCCATTCGATAATACTTCCGGAAGCATTGGAACAACGCGATCTACCAAATAAACAGAAGTTGCCCTGTTGTAAGCCTCATCATCTAAAAAAGTATTTTCATGCAAATAATGAGAAACATCTGCAATATGGATTCCAATTTCATAATTACCGTTTTCCATAATTTCAAACGATAAAGCATCATCAAAATCTTTGGCGTCTTTTGGATCTATGGTAAAAGTTAGGTCTTTTCTCATATCTCTTCGCTTGGCAATTTCTTCTTCTGTAATTTCTACAATAAGTTTTGCCGCTTCATTTTCAACCTTTTCATCAAATTTGTAAGGCAAGCCATATTCTAAAAGAATGGAATGAATTTCTGTATCGTGATCACCTGGTTTTCCTAAAACATCTAAAATTTCTCCAAAAGGATTTTTTGAATTTTCGGGCCAATCAACCATTTTTACCAATACTTTTTGACCGTGTTCTGCATTATTAAGTTTGTTTTTTGGCACAAAAATATCAGCATACATTTTTGAGTCGTCCGGCACCACAAATCCGAAATTATTACTCAATTGCAAAACACCCACAAATTCGGTCTTCGCACGCCTAATTATTTCAACAACATCAGCCTCTTCTCTAGTATTTTTTTTGCGATTGTATAAATATACTTTTACAACATCTTTATGTAAAGCCCTGTTTAAATTTCTTGCAGGAATATAAATATCATGATCAAATTCATCACAAATAAAATAACCATTTCCGTTTGAAGTTGCGTCGATGGTACCTGTATAATATTTTGAAAGCGCCGCTATTCTATATTTTCCAGGTTCAATTTCCTCAATCTTTTTATGGGCTTTTAATTCTTCTAAATTCTTAATAACTTGATTTCTTCCCTTAGCATCAGTAATTTGTAATTTGGCGCAAATTTGGCGGTAATTAAAACTGTTATTAGGAGATTGGTTTAATATTTTTGATATTTTTTGGGTTAAATCCTTAACCCCATTTCCTCTATTTTTGTGGAATTCTTTTCTTTTCGACATAGATTTATTTTACTTTTATTTGGTTCAAAAGTACGGCTTTTTACCCTAAACTGATTATTACAAGGTTATATTAGCTCAATTTGTGTTTTTCAAATTTAAAATATGTAAATTATTATGGCTCCAAAATGCTATGTTTGCTATTGCCAAACTTTTTAAAATTGATTAATAAAATTTAATCTTTAATGTTATCAACATTTAATATTATAATAAAAATATTTTTTAAAATTTTAAAATCTATTGGTGTTGATTATAGTATGTTTATAAGTACAATAAATATATGGTTTTTAATTTTTAAGATTCACTTATTAAAAGATATAAACAGTTTATCAAAATATAATACATTAAAAACCAATTAAATTAAATAGGTTATAAACAATCTTTAAAACAGTTTAATTTTACGTTTTTTTAATAAGTATTTCTATTCAAAATGTTGATAATAGCCTAAAAAATTGTTTAAAACTAAATTTAAAAAAAGATAAATAAAGTTGCACAACAATTATCAATTTTGGCATTACAATATTCACTCCACATTTCAAAATATAGTTATCATTATTAAACATCAAGTTATTCACATTTCAATTTTTTGATAAAGCATTTGTAAATCAAATAATTAAAAAATCCTATTAACAATTTTATTTTCCAAGGTTAATAACTATGAATTCGTATTTTTGTAACCTATAATATTAAAAAAACATACTTATGACCATCGCAATAGGAAATGATCACGCAGGAACCCAGCTTAAATTTGAAATTATAAAGCGATTGGAAAAAAATGGGCACACAGTGTTAAATTTTGGAACTGACTCTAATGAAAGCATGGATTATCCAGATACTGTTCATCCTGTAGCAAATGCGGTTGAATGTGGTGAAGCAGATTTTGGAATTACCATTTGCGGCAGTGGAAACGGCGCACAAATGGCAGCCAACAAACATCAGGGAATTAGAGCTGCGCTTTGCTGGAACAATGAATTGGTGGCGCTTGCCCGTGCGCATAACAATGCCAATATATTGAGTATTCCGGCTCGTTTTGTTACCATTCAACAAGCTTTGGATTTTGTTGATATTTTTTTAACAACAGAATTTGAAGGCGGACGTCATCAAGCAAGAATTGATAAAATACCTTGTTAACCGGAAAGTAGGGACGGATCGCGACCTGTCCATTCAAAAATCGTAAATCGTAATTCAAAATGGGCCATAACCACAACCACGAACACCAAACTTTAACAGGAAAAAATTTACTTTTCTCCATCATCTTAAACATTGTAATTACTGTTGCGCAACTTATTGGTGGAGTGATTTCAGGAAGTTTGGCTTTAATTTCTGATGCGGTCCATAACTTTTCAGATGTTATTTCCTTAATAATAAGTTATGGCGCTAATATACTTACGCGTAGAAAAAAGCAAACTTTAGCCTATACTTTTGGCTATAAAAGGGCTGAAATGATAGCAGCATTTTTTAATGCGGCAACTTTAATTGTAATTGCTGTTTTTTTGGGTATTGAAGCAATAAAACGTTTTTCTGAAGTTCATGAAATTAAAAGTGGCTTGGTGATATGGTTGGCTATTTTAGGAATTTTCGCAAATGGGTTGAGTGTTTTGTTATTAAAAAATGATGCAAAACACAACTTGAATATGAAAAGCGCCTATCTTCATTTGTTATCAGATATGCTAACTTCTGTGGCCGTTTTAATTGGTGGCTTACTCATGAAATATTACCAGATTTATTGGATTGACGCCTTTTTAACCTTAATAATTTCAATTTATTTAGTTTATTTGAGCTGGGATATTTTAAGAGATTCCTTAAAAATTTTAATGCTATTTTCGCCATCACACATAAAAATTGAAGAGCTTGTTGAAGAAGTACAGAAAGTGTCAGGAATAAAAAATATTCATCATATCCATATTTGGCAACTGAACGATCATGAATGTCATTTTGAAGCGCATATAGAATTTGAAAGAGATATTAAATTATCTGAATTTGATTTGGTTTGTGAAGAGGTTGAAAAATTATTGTTAGAAAAATTTCAAATCCAACATTCTAATTTACAGCCAGAATATAACAGAAATGATCTAAAAGAAATAATAATACAAGACTAAAAATGCTCACTATTGTAACAAAATCATTTACTGAATTATCTACCAAAGAACTCTATGATATTTTGCAATTACGTGCAGAAGTTTTTGTAGTCGAGCAAGACTGTGTGTATCAGGATATAGACGGAAAAGATCAAAAAGCACTGCATGTAATCGGTTTTAAAAATAATAAAATTGTAGCTTATAGCCGCATTTTTAAATCTGGCGACTATTTTGAAAAAGCAAGTATTGGCCGGGTAGTGGTTGCTTCCAACGAACGTAAATTTGGTTATGGGCACATCATATTTCAACATTCGGTTGAAGCTGTAACAGCATATTTCCAAGAAACATCCATAAAAATATCGGCACAATTGTATTTAAAAAAATTTTACGAATCACATGGATTTGTTCAAGTTGGCGATGGTTATTTAGAAGATGATATTCCGCATATTGCTATGATAAAAAACCAATAAAATGCACAATCCAAAAGTTAAAATTATTGGCATTAAAAATTTATCGAATGCACATTACAAACTTGATAAGGTAGATTTTGAGTTTCAAACAAAAAACGGTGATTGGCAAACCCAAAGTAGGGAATGTTATGATCGCGGTGACGGTGCAGCGATTTTACTCTACAACCCAACTAAAAAAACGGTGATTCTTACCAAACAATTTAGAATGCCAAGCTATTTAAACGGCAATAAAACCGGAATGATGATTGAAGTTTGCGCTGGTTTATTGGATAAAGACCATCCAGAAACTTGCATCATAAAAGAAGTAGAAGAAGAAACTGGTTTTAAAATTGGCAATCCAAAAAAAGTATTCAAATTGTTTTCAACACCGGGAGCAGTGACCGAAAAAATCCATTATTTTGTTGCAGAATACAGTGATGAAATGAAAATTAGCGATGGCGGTGGTTTAGAAGCGGAACATGAAGAAATTGAGGTGCTTGAAATTAATTTTGAAACAGCTCTGACCAAGGTGACACAAGGAGAAATAAACGATGCAAAAACTGTAGTATTGTTACAATATGCAAAACTGAACAACTTGGTATAAAACATATTTTTTGTTCATACTTATTTTTTAATATGGTGAAAGCTACCATACTTTTTTATAATTTAGCAACAAACTATTTTAACTCATTTTATTATAATTATGGCAGACGACAAAGAAAAAGTAGCGAAATTAAAAGCATTACAATTAGCACTAGATAAATTAGACAAAACCTACGGAAAAGGAACGGTAATGAAAATGGGCGATGTGGCTATAAGTGATATTGAAGCCATTTCAACAGGTTCATTGGGATTAGATATAGCTTTAGGCGTTGGGGGTTATCCACGTGGAAGAGTTGTAGAAATTTACGGACCGGAATCATCGGGAAAAACAACCTTAGCTTTGCACGCCATTGCTGAAGCCCAAAAAGCTGGTGGTATTGCTGCATTTATTGATGCTGAACACGCTTTTGACCGATTTTACGCTAAAAAATTAGGGGTTGATATTGATAATTTAATTATTTCTCAACCTGATTACGGAGAACAAGCATTGGAAATTGCCGATAATTTAATCAGCTCAGGCGCTATTGACATTGTGGTGATTGACTCTGTTGCCGCACTTACGCCAAAAAGCGAAATTGAAGGTGAAATGGGCGATTCTAAAATGGGATTGCACGCAAGATTGATGTCGCAAGCACTGCGTAAATTGACAGGAACTATTCATAAAACAAACTGTACCGTTATATTTATCAACCAATTACGTGATAAGATTGGCGTAATGTTTGGAAATCCTGAAACAACAACTGGAGGTAATGCCCTTAAATTTTATGCGTCTATTCGATTAGACATCAGAAGAAAAACGCAAATTAAAGATGGCGAAAAAGTAATAGGAAATGCCACTAAAGTAAAAGTGGTTAAAAATAAAGTGGCCCCTCCTTTTAGAACGGCTGAATTTGATATTATGTACGGTGAAGGTATTTCTAAAGATGGAGAAATATTGGATTTGGGTGTAGAATTAGGTATAGTGAAAAAAAGCGGTTCTTGGTTTAGCTATGGTGAAACAAAATTGGGTCAAGGTCGTGATGCTGTGAAAGTTTTGATAAAAGACAATCCAGAATTGTCCGAAGAATTGGAAACGAAAATCAAAGAAGACATCAATGCCCTGATTAAAAAAGATTAAAAACTTATTTTTTTATAATTTGAATAAATAGAGAAGGAAGTGACTATTAATCCACTTCCTTTTTTTGGCTTAAAACTCAAAAAAGGCAACTAAAAATCCAATTATAAATATCTGAAAAACAAAAAAAGTCATATTAGCCAATAATAGTTTAACTTTGCAAAAATAAAATACAATTCAATTTTTTTTAACATTAGCCCTTCCAATATTTCATTTGAAAAAAACTAACGTAAAAACGTTGCTCGGTAGAACAGACATTGTCGACTTTCCTAAACTAGAGTTGTTTAATATTGATATAAAAGTCGATTCTGGTGCTTATACATCTAGTTTTCATTGCCATAGCATTCAAGAAGAAAACGATGTGTTAAGATGTCAGTTTTTAGATCCGAAACATGAAAAATATCACGAAAAATATTTTACATTCACCGAGTTCAGCCAAAAAAAGGTAAAAAGTTCTAACGGAATTACCGAAAACAGGTATCTGATTAAAACGAAAATACTTATTTTTAATGAAATTCATTCCATTGAACTTTCTTTAACAGAAAGGGGTTCAATGAAATTTCCTGTTCTGTTAGGAAGAAAGTTTCTATCAAAGAAATTTATAGTAGATCCTGCAAAAAAAAATCTGTCATTTAAAAATATCATCATTAAAATTTAATTAAATACAAAGCATGAAAATTATTGTTTTATCTAGAAATCCAAATTTATATTCCACAAAAAGACTTGTTGAAGCAGGAAAGGTTCGAAATCACGAAATGTTGGTAGTAGATCATTCAAAATGCGATATTATTATTGAAAAAAAGAAACCAGCAATAAGATATAAACACGAATTACTGACAGATATTGATGCTGTAATCCCAAGAATTGGCGCTTCCGTCACTTTTTTTGGAACAGCGGTGGTGCGACAATTTGAAATGATGAAAGTTTTTACCGCTATTGAATCCCAGGCATTAATGCGTTCAAGAGATAAATTAAGAAGTTTACAGGTATTGTCTAGAGCAGGTTTGGGTTTGCCTAAAACAGTATTTACCAACTATTCAAAAAACATTAAAGACGTTATTAAGGATGTTGGAGGAACGCCTTTGGTGATTAAATTATTGGAAGGAACACAAGGCTTGGGCGTGGTTTTGGCTGAAAACGACAATGCTGCCGAATCGGTGTTGGAAGCTTTTAACGGACTTCAGGCAAGGGTAATTGCACAGGAATTCATCAAAGAGGCAAAAGGCGCAGACATACGAGTATTTATTGTGGATGGCGTAGTTGTCGGCGCTATGAAAAGACAGGGAAAAGAAGGTGAATTTCGTTCGAACTTGCACAGAGGCGGAACGGCGGAAATCATAAAATTATCTATTGATGAAGAAAATGCTGCATTAAAAGCTGCTAGAATTATGGGACTGGGAATTGCAGGAGTGGACATACTGCAATCGGCCAGAGGCCCGCTTATTTTAGAAGTAAATTCCTCTCCAGGATTAGAAGGTATTGAAGCGGCTACAGGTGTTGATATTGCAGGAAAAATAATTCATTATATTGAGCGCCATGTTGATGTTGATTAATATAAAATGAACATTTAATTGTTTTCTATAAATTACATCTGACCAATAAAAACCTATAAATTATACAGATGAAACGAGCAAAACAAATTTTGATAAAAAAAGAGAATGTTAATGGCGAATTTACCTACCGCAGGCAGGTCGCATCTGTACCAATAGAAAATAAAATTTAAACAGATGAAAATTCTAAATCACAAAATTGGGTTAGGAGAATCTGTGCAGGTTAATATGGACTTTGCAAGACTAAACACACGCTCTAAAATTGAAGTGCCCATCATTGTTTCAAGAGGTAAAAAAGAAGGCCCTTGTTTATTGTTAATTGGCGGAGTTCATGGTGATGAAACCAATGGCGTCGAAATTGTCCGTCAAATAGTCTCCAAAGGATTGAATAAACCGGAAATTGGAACTGTTATTTGCATTCCACTTTTAAATGTGTTTGGATTTCTAAATCAAACTAGGGAATTTCCTGATGGAAGAGATTTAAATCGGGTTTTTCCGGGCTCCAATACAGGATCTTTGGCAAGTCGATTTGCCTATCATATTATGAAAGAAGTTATCCCACATATAGATTATTGCATTGATTATCATACAGGAGGGGCACAACGTTTTAATTATTCCCAAATAAGAATTGATGAAGGCGATGATGAAACTCTAAGGTTGGCAAAAATTTTCGGCACACCTTATATTGTTTATAGCAAAAGCCAAGAACGTACGTTTAGAAGATCTATGACAAAAATGGGAAAAAAAGTATTGCTATTTGAAGGGGGAAAATCACTTAATTTAGATAAAGTAGTTACAAAAATAGGTATTCAAGGAGCAATAAATATCATGCATGAGTTAGGTTTAAGAGATTTTTCTTCTAAAATTTCAACTCCAGTTGATGAAAAACCACCCATCATTATTAAAAGCTCAAAATGGATTAGGGCAAAGCATTCGGGTATGTACAGATCGGATGTTAGTGCTGGTCAAAAAGTTGAAAAGGGAGTGAAATTAGGAAGTATTTCAGATCCATTCGGAGATTTTGAAAGCATATTTAAATGCACCCAAGAGGGCTATATTTTAAATTCCAATCATGCTCCAGTTGTTAATCAAGGTGATGCGATTCTTCATATCGGTTTTGAATAAATAGGTGTTAAAATTAGCAAACATATCATTTGGCTACACTTCAAAAGAAGTCTTAAAAAACATTAGCTTTAAGGCCAAAATGGGCGATTATATTGCCATTATCGGCGAAAGCGGCTCTGGAAAAAGCACGCTACTAGAAATTATTTACGGACTCTTACATATCGAAAAAGGAACTGTTTATTGGAACGATGAAAAGTTGCTTGGTCCCAATTTTAGGTTAATTCCAGGCGAAGATTTTATGAAATATTTGCCGCAGGATTTCGATTTAATGCCTTATACCACAGTTGAAGAAAATATAGGAAAATACATTTCGAGCCAGGATAAAAACAAAGGCAAACGCATCAAGGAATTGCTAAAAGTTGTAGATATGACCGAGTTTTCCCAAACGAAAGTCAACAACCTGAGCGGCGGACAAAAACAACGTGTAGCCATCGCCAAAGTGATAGCAAAAGAACCCGAGGTTTTATTGCTCGACGAACCTTTTAGCCACATAGATAATTTCAGAAAAAACATACTTCGAAGAAATCTTTTCAACTATTTAAAATCGAAAAATATAATGTGTATTGTGGCAACCCACGATACTACTGATGCACTTTCTTTTGCAGATAAAATTTTGGTAATCAGAAACGGAAAATTAATTGCGAATAACACACCTGAAAAATTATATACAAATCCTAAAAGTGACTATATAGCTTCTTTTTTTGATGAAATTAATAAAATCCCATTAAATGAAATTGATTCAAATGACACTTCAAAAAAATCAGTTTTGTTATATCCAAATCAGATTAAATTGACAGAAAAGGAAGGGATTAAAGCAACAGTTGTTGCTTCATATTTTAAAGGAAAAAATTATTTAATTGAAGCAATCTTAAACAAATCTACCTTATTTTTTGAACACCATGCAGCCTTGGAAATCAATCAACAAATATTTTTAAAATTGGCAAACATCGAAGCGAAATAGTCATTTATACATTTTCAATTGGCAATGAAATAAAAACGCCAGTTCCCCTATTTTCAATACTTTCAATCCAAATTGATCCTTTATTTATTGTCAAAAATTCTTTGCAAAGTTTTAAACCCAATCCAGTTCCGGTTTCCTCGTTAGTTCCTAAAGTTGATATTGTAGTATCTATTTCAAAAACTTTTAATTGAGAATCCTTTGCCATACCAACTCCGTTATCAATTACTGCTATGGTGCAAGTGTTATTGGCTTCATTAATTTTATCTAAAACAATTTCAATTTTTCCGCCATTTGGCGTAAATTTTATGGCATTTGATATAATATTTCTAATCACCGTATCTATCATATCAGAATCGGCAAAAACAATTAGCTCCTTTTCAAAATTGTAACTCAGTGTCATGTTTTTCAACTTTACTTGAGAATTAAAAAGACATATATTGTTAAACACAATTTCATTAAGATTTAATTTTGAGGGTTCATAACTAATCAATCCGGCGTTGGCGCTAGCCCATTTTAATAGATTATCCAATAAATTAAAGGTGTTTTTACTATTTTGGTAAAGGACTTCAGTTAATTTCTCTCTTTTTTCATCATTAATTTTATTTTTATTTAGCCAAAGAAGTTCTCCAATTTGATGAAGACCCCCTAACGGTCCCCTTAAATCATGCGCAATAATTGAGAAAAACTTATTTTTACTTTTGTTTAATTCAGAGAGTTTTTGATTGTCTTTTTCTATAATTTCATTGTCTTTTTCTTTTAAAATAAAAATTATCAGTAAAGGAATAATCAGGTTAAGAATCAAGAAAAATATAAGCGGAATAACGAGCATAAAATTTGTTGAATATACTATGACATCAACTTCTAAAAATGCGCCTATTGCACGCATTGAAAGCGACAAGGCGGCCAATCCCAATATGTAACCGGTTAGAAACTGAATTTTAGTTTTCCCTTTCTCCGTTAATAGAATATATGAGGTAAATGCATAAATAATAGAAACACTTAAAGAGGCAACAGTCATTCTTTCTGCAATTGTAGACGTACTAAAGAAACTTATTGCTATGGAAAAAAACACAGGAATTAACAGAAATCGTTTAAAATGTTTTGAATCAAATTTACGCTCTATAAAGGAAATGCAATAAATTTCATAAAAAACAATAAATAAATTTATGGTGCTATTGATAATAATTCCTGTTGGCGTAGGTTCACTTTTTCTTAAGGCAAGCATAATTAAAAAAATAATGCCTATTATTCTCGACAGCATGAAAATATAAATGATAGGATTTTTTACCTTATATAATTTAATATAAGTGGCAAAAAGTGAGATAATAAATATATTTGCTGCCGCGGTGAATATAAATAATGTTTTTACGTCAATATCTATCATTAATTATTTATTTACGATTTTTGATTTACGATTTCTGAACCATTTGCCTTTAAACTTTTAATTTCAAACTTTCCTTGAAATTTGGCGAAAATCATTTTAAAGAATTTAATTTTGTTGGCATTACTTTTACGCAAAGTTTAACAAAGCGGCTCAAAGTTGCTTCTCAGTGAATCCTAGTGAAATATTCTTTTTCAAAGGCCAATTAATCACATTCAAAGATGCGTTTTTAACTATTAATTAGGAGGCTATTTCCCCGTACTTCCAAATCCGCCAGCACCACGTTTGGTTTCGCTTAAAACTTCCACTTCTTCCCAATTGGCGCGTTCGTGTTTGGCGATGACCAGTTGCGCTATGCGTTCACCATCACTTATCACAAAATTTTCATTGGAAAGGTTAATCAAAATCACACCAATTTCGCCTCTATAATCGGCATCTACAGTGCCAGGGGCATTCAAAACTGTAATGCCGTTTTTTGCTGCGAGTCCGCTTCTTGGGCGAACTTGGGCTTCATATCCAACAGGAAGCGCAATAAACAATCCCGTTTTTACAATGGTGCGTTCCAAGGGTTTTAGGATGATGGATTCATCAATATTGGCGCGCAAATCCATTCCTGCAGAAGCATCTGTTTCATAGTTAGGCAATGCATGTTTCGATTTGTTGGTAATTTGTATTTGCATGATATTTTATTATTTTATATGATAAAGCCAGGAAACAACTTCTAAAAATTCACTCCGCCAAAAGGCTTCGTTGTGTTCACCTTCCGGATTTATTTTTGTTTTTAAGTTTTTGGATTTAAAACTGGTATTTAACAACAATTTTTCTATTTTTTGCGTGTCTTTATCTGTGTTAGCACCTTCTTTTCCGCCCACCAACAAAAATAATTTTACGTTTTTTAAACTCCCTTTTTCTTTGGTGAAATTTACAACTTTTTCTGAAAACCAAAATGAAGTGGATAATGCGCCAATTTTTCCGAAGGTTTTGGGATATTGAAGTCCGCCGTAATACGAAATCAATCCACCCAAGGAGCTTCCAATTAATCCGGTATATTTTTGCTGGGCTTTAGTTCTATAACTTTTATCGATATAAGGTTTTAGTGTATTTACGATAAAATCTACATAAATTTCCCCTTTTCCGCCGCCATATTTTTCGTTTTTCCAAGGCGTATATTCGTTGATGCGTTCTTCTCCTCCATTTTCAATTCCCACAACAATAAATCCCTTTCCCGTTTTTTCGTACAATTTATTTAAGGTTTCATCAACTTCCCATTCTCCGGCATAAGATGTTGATGCATCAAATAAATTTTGTGCATCATGCATATAAATTACCGGATATGTTTTTGAAGTGCTGTCGTAATTTGGCGGTAAATAAATCCAAATTTTATGGCTGATATTGTTAAGGTTGGGAATTATAAATTCCTTTTTTAGCAAGAAAACATTTGAAGTGGCAGTTGATTTTTTTTCGGAAGTATTTTGGGAAAAAACAATCGAAACACTAAAAATTGTAGTTATAAGTAAGGAAAAATAGCATTTCATTCTTAAAAGTTATTTAACCAATCTAGCGCAGCACTTTTAGTGGCAAAGATTTCAAATTTGTATCTATTTGTTTTTACAAGTTCCAAATATAACATAGAAAGTGCCGTGTTATTGGGGTCATCAATAATTATGGCATCAATAATCATTTCATATTTTTCTAGAGATTTATAATTCTCTTCCACGATAATTTCTAAATCTTTAATAGAAAAATTAAAGGTTGCACCGCGAGAATCTGTTAAAATCTTTAATTTTCTGGGGTAGGTGTCGTTTTCTTTTGTTGCTATAATATAATTTACAATTTCAGATAAAATCACATTTCCTTCAAATGTAGCTTCTAGAATTTTACTATGTTGATTAAATTTTGCTGTTACCATAAGTTATTTATACTATATTAAAAATCATCGTTTAATCATGGCTAAAATTTCCTTTTTTTCATTCCAAAAAATGAGCATTGCAAAAACAAAGACCAATAAAATGGAAACAAAATAATTTTCCCTAAAATAGGTAAAGGATATAAATGACAACACGATGGAAACCAGTAGATAACTGCCTGATTTTTTTAAATTGTATGGAACCCGATAATGCTTATCTCCAATAAAATAGGACAGCACCATCATACTTCCATAAGCCAAAAGTGTTGCCCAAGCCGATGCAATATAACCAATTATAGGAATCAAAGCAACATTGATAATAATGGTAACTATTGCCCCAATGATGGAAAATAGCATTCCGTAACGAGTTTTGTCGGTTAATTTGTACCAAACAGACAAGTTATGGTAAATGCCCAAAAATAAATTGGCCAATAGAACAATGGGTACAATGGCAATGGCTTCCCAATATTGCTGATTGATAAACAACTGTTTAATAAAATCGAGAAAAACCACAATTCCCACAAAAACCAAAGCACCAACAATGATAAAGTAGTTTAAAATTCGTGCGTAAGTTTCCCGGGCATCTTTATGGTCGGAGTGGTTAAAAAAGAACGGTTCCGCACCCAAACGAAAGGCCATAATATATAAATTCATAAAAATGGCCAGCTTGTAACAGGCCGAATAAATTCCCATCGCTGTTTTATCCATCATTTGCCCGATTAAAAACTTATCTAAATTTTCGTTAATAACATAAGCAATTCCAGCAACAGCAATCGGCCAGCTGTAATTCAGCATTTTTTTTAACAGTGCGCCGTTAAAATGCCATTTAAATTTCAGCAAAAACGGCAATAGTAAAATTAATGAAGCGGCGCTTCCAATAAGGTTGGCAATAAATATAAAATTAACAATGGAAGTGCTTTCGAATATGGTGTTTAAAAATTCTGGTATATGTTTTTCACTGGCTTTAATTTCGGGAATAAACTTCAAAAAAATCAAGTTTATAGCCACAATTATACCCACATTAATCATTTTGATTGCCGTATATTTTATAGGCCTGTTTGAGGCGCGTAAATAAGCAAATGGAACTACAGAAATTGCATCAATCGCCAAAATGCCAATTAATAATTTAAATTGCAAAGGGTTTTCGCTGAAGTCGAATATATTCGTAAAAAAGCCGGAAAATATAAAAGCGATTAGCACAAATACCATCGTGGCAACAAATACGCTTATAAATGAGGTTGAAATTAAGGTATCTTTTTTCTCTTCAGCCTTGTAAAATCTGAAAAATGCGGTTTCCATACCAAAGGTTATCACCACGGTAAATAAGGCAATCCAAATATAAAAGTTGGTATTTTCGGCATAATTGCTGGCCGGCAAAGCATCGGTATGTATGCGAACCAGTAAAAAGTTAATCACTCTCGGTAAAACCGCAGCAATTCCGTAAATAATAGTGTCTTTAAAAAATCGTTTAAGTGCGCTCAATGATGAATTTTAATGTAATTTGATTAAAGCATAAATGTACAAAAGTAATAACTATGTGGGCTGTTCACATAAACCATTATTAATTCAAGGATTTTACGATTTGTTCGTGATTTCTCTCTAATATTCCCTTTTTATTGATAAGGAAAACATTTATCTATATAGACTCTTTTAACCAAGATCAAATGTAATAAAAAAACCCTCACCGAAAACGATAAGGGAAAATTGCTGTGAAAAAGATTGGGGTTGATAACAAAAAAGAATTTTGTTAATCTAGTAAAGATATTAAATTTATTATTCAATTTATGTTTTATGGGATAATACATATTAAGTCTAAATAAACTTAAGTTTAAGTTTATAAACTTTCAATATTAAGTGATATAAATTGTATCAGTAAAATAATTTTGAATGTTTAAAATATTAGTTTCATAATTTTAGGAGGGCATTTAAGTTAGTTTTTTTACTTTTGGTCTCTAAAAAGGTTAAAAAATGAGTACAAACCCTAAAATAGCCGTTTTTGGCGGTGGAAGTTGGGCAACAGCCATCGTAAAAATGTTGTGTGAAAATTCGGAACAGGTTGGCTGGTATATGCGAAATCAAAGTGCCATTGATTATATCAAGGAAAACGAACACAATCCAAATTATTTGAGCTCTGCAGCCCTTGACGAGAAAAAGCTATATTTATTAAGTGATATAAATGAATTGGTTCGATATGGTGATATTTTAATTTTTGCCATTCCATCTGCATTTTTAAAAGAAGAATTGGATAAAATTACAGAAAACCTTTCTTCAAAAATTGTGTTTTCTGCCATAAAGGGAATTGTTCCTGAAAGCGGATTGATTGTAGGCGAACATTTTCATAAGAAGTATAAAATTCCTTATAAAAATATTGGCGTTATTGCTGGGCCCTGCCATGCAGAAGAAGTTGCGATGGAACGCCTTTCGTATCTAACCATCGCTTGCCAGGATGACAAGAAAGCCGTTCTTTTAAGCAAATATTTATCGAGCCATTACATAAAAACAAAAACATCAGACGATATTATTGGTACAGAATACGCCGCAATGCTTAAAAATATCTACTCCATTGCGGCCGGTATGGCGCATGGTTTGGGTTATGGAGATAATTTTCAGGCGGTTTTAATGTCAAATTCTATTCGTGAAATGAAGCGTTTTATACGAAAAATTCATAAAATGAAACGCAATATCAACAACTCGGCCTATTTAGGCGATTTATTGGTGACTGGCTATTCTATTTTTAGCCGAAATAGGATGTTTGGCAATATGATTGGTAAAGGATACACCGTTAAAAGTGCGATGATGGAAATGAGTATGATTGCAGAAGGTTATTACGCAACCAAAAGTGCCTATTTATTAAATGAAAAAAACAAGGCAAAAACACCCATTATTAATGCTGTCTATGAAATATTATACCAAAATAAAAACCCAAAACAAATTTTTAAGGTGCTGACCGATGAACTAGATTAATTATTTATTTAATCAATCAGTAATAAAATACATAGCTTTTAAAGCACTTTGTTTATTAATTATAATCTAAAACATTGTTGTCCGATAAAAATTCATAAAAAATGATTTATCTCAATCAAAATGGGACTTGATAAACAGTTCGCCCCGCTGGGGCTTGTTTTTGGGAAAAATCTATTTTTCTACAAATAGGTCGTCCCTCTGGGACTGAAA
>DATCTJ010000050.1:0-9331 GCA_036568005.1 Lutibacter sp.
ACCGCGTCATTGCGAGGCGTCTAGTAGCGATAGCGGATAGACAACGTGGCAACCTGTCCCTAACTACCACAATCACAAGCTCAGTAACCATAATAAGAAACAGATTGCTTCATTCCACTGCGTTTTACTCGCAAAGACGCATCATTAAGAAAAAGCCCAATGAACTATCCCGATGGCTCTGCCTCGGGTAGTTCATTTAATTTTTATAAAAAAACATAAAAATAGACAAATATCAAATCAGTTTTTAATGCATACCAATTGTCAATTTTATTGATATTAATTTTTTGATACCCAATGTAAATTCCTATTTTTACAAAAAAAAGCAACGTGAGCAATCCCTTAGTCTCCATTATCATCCCAACCTATAACAGGGCGCATTTAATTGGGGAAATGCTGGAGAGTGTATTTGCATAAACCTATGCCAATTAGTAATATATATTGAATTAAAAGGATTATAAATAGTTAAAAAATAATTTATCAAAATAATGAAACGTTTTATAGTTCAATTAATTTATTTTACAATTCCTTTTTTAATTTTAATAATTATTGCTAGTAAATATTATACTAAGTCTGGTGGTGATTTGAATAGAATTGGTAAAGTGCCAATTAAACAAGATTATAGACGAATATTTAATAATGGTTTTAATCAAGAAATTAAATACTTAAATTTATCTGATTTAGATTTGGGGCTAGATAACAAGATTGATGTTTTAACTATTGGGGATTCTTATTCTAATCAAAAAAAATATGGGTATCAAAACTATCTAGCTAGTTCATATCATTTTAGCATTTTAAATTTTAATGAGGAGGCCTTTGATTTTGAAGATTATAATCCGCTTCAATACCTTTTTAAAATAACTAATGGAAATATATTTAGTAAATTGAAAGTAAAGTATGTTGTATTACAAGTAGTTGAACGCGACTTTATTAAGTACCATCAAAAGGTAGATACTTCCTTAGTATTAACAATAGAGGAAATCAACAGTAAACGTAGAGTTTCAACCGTAAACAAAAATGAAAATGCAAATGAAAAGAAATTTAGTTTATCTACATATTTAAATGATGCAAAATTATTTTATATATACAATATTGGTTATTTTTTTAATGATAGGGCGTTTTCTTCTGATGTATATCAAATGAATTTGACAAAGCCTTTATTTTCAGCTAATAAAAATAAAGTCCTGTTTTACGCTAGAGATATTGTTACTATAAAAAGAAATACACAAGAAGCAATTACAAATTTAAATAGGGATTTAAATATATTATCAAAAGAATTAAAAGTATTAGGAATTACGCTAATAGTACTACCTAGCCCCGATAAATATGACCTTTATAGTGATTATATTAGGGATAATAAATATCAAAAAAACTTGTTTTTCACCTATTTGAATATGGAAAATAAAGATTATTTCTATCTTGATACAAAAGCCTTATTAAGTGAGGAGTTAAGTAAAGGGGTTAAGGATATTTATTTTGCAGATGATAGCCACTGGTCTCCAAAAGCATCAAAAATTATAGCTGAGAAGATCTCTGATATTATAAAAATGAATTTTAACTAGTATAATCTACATAATGAATCATTTAGTAACTTAGCATTTTACAAAAAAACAACTATTTAGTATGCAAACCCCATTAGTCTCCATTATCATTCCAACCTACAACCGAGCGCACCTAATAGGCGAAACCTTGGATAGTGTTTTGGCACAAACTTACACCAACTGGGAATGTATTGTGGTTGATGATGGTTCAACAGATGAAACGGATAAGTTGATGGCGGTGTATTGCAATAAGGACACACGATTTAAATACCGCCACCGCCCCAAAAACTATCCTAAAGGAGCCAATGCTTGTAGAAATATTGGTTTGGAAAAAGCCAATGGAGATTATATGATTTTTTTTGACAGTGATGATTTGATGCTGGCTGAACATGTGAAGGTTAAAATAAAATATGTTCTTTCAGGAAATTATGATTATGTAATTACAAAAACGAAGTTTTTTAATAAAGAGAAAGATAATAAATTTCTTGAGAAAAATTATGATTTTTCATCAAACGAAATATCTGCATATAATTATATAACTCAAAAAATTAATTGGTTAACCTATGATGTTTGTATAAAATCAAACCTCGCAAAGTCAATCAAATTTAATGAAGCATTACAAGCTGGCCAAGAGTACAATTATTTTAGTAAACTAACGCTAGCTTCAACAAATGCCATATTTATAAAGGAAGTTATTACACTTAGGAGGTTTCATGAAGCTTCAATTAGAGGTGATTTAAGGAAGGATAGAATTGCAAGTTATCAGAGTTTTTTTAAAACGTATTGGCATACCTATAAAGATACAAAAGAGGTTTCGGATATAAAGATTCATAAGTTTTTAGTGTATAAATGTTTTATGTTAGCCTACAAACACCCTAAAGTTTATGAGGGATATAAAGGAGTATTATTAAAGGCTATTATAAAGGAATATAGAATGAAAGGTTTTTACCATGTGATTAGATTATTTTTTAATGAAATAAAAGTGATGCTTAAATAATGAAAATAGGTGTTTATACAGCCATTTATGGAGATAAGGATTGCTTAAAATCACCTATTGGATTTGATGAGCATAGTGCAATTGATTATCTATTATTTACAGACAATATAAACAATGCTGTTTTTCCGTATCAAACACAGGAAAGAATTGCTATGTATGATGATGTCACCAAAAACGCACGTTATTTTAAAATTTTAGGAGATGAAATATTAAATAAATATGATGTATTGATATGGCATGACGCGAACATTCAGTTAATTCATACTGAGATTGAAAATCTTATTAAAAAAGCTGAACAGTCATTTTTAACAACATTTATTCATCCCGACAGAGATTGTTTTTATAGTGAAGCTATGACTTGTGTAAGAGTTGGAAAGGATTTTTCTTTACGAATTTTAAGACAAGCTATTGTCTGCTTTTTTAATGGTATGCCAGCTCAACAAGGTATGTATTCTACCGGGATTTTAATAAAAAACTTTAAATACAAAAATACTATTCTATTTTCTTTTTGGTGGCATCAAGTAAATAATTTTAGTAGAAGAGATCAGTTATCTTTGGCATATACTTTATATAAAACGAATGAAGACGTAACTATCCTTGAAGATAATATTTTTGATAATAGGTATTCAGTTTATCACAAACATGGTTATGAGGAATATAGAGAACGAAAAAACATGATGGATTACAACTACACGTTTTTAAAAAAGCTATCTATTTTGGTAATTCAAGTATTGCGTAAAATTAAAAAAGTTCAAAAATGAAACCATTGGTCTCAATTTGTATTCCAACATATAATGGAGCAGCATATATTGCATCAGCAATGGAATTAGCCATTTCACAAACGTATCCCAATCTGGAAATTGTAGTTTCTGATGATGCTTCTAGTGATGATACATTGAAGATTATAAAGTCCTTTCAGAATAAAACGAATATTCCAATTCATATTTATCATCATGAACCGAATGGAATTGGCGCTAATTGGAATCATTGTGTAAAACAGGCAGAAGGAGACTATATTAAATTTTTATTCCAAGATGATCTATTGGAGGTAAACTGCATTTCAGAAATGATGGAAATGGCATTAACCGATAAGTCTATCGGTTTGGTGTATTGCAAACGTAAGTTTCTATATGCAGTATTAACAGATAAGGTAAAGGATTTTATCGCCTATTATGGGAATGTACATAGGTATTGGGAAAGTATAAATTTGAAGCAAGGTGTTTTATCAGGTAAAGTGTATTTAAAAGACAAACAACTGCTAAATTCGCCAAAGAACAAAATTGGTGAGCCTACTAATGTCTTATTAAAAAAAGAATGTTTTATCAAAGTTGGGTACTTTAGCGAAGTATTGCAGCAAGCCTTGGATAGCGATTATTGGTATCGTGTGATGAAGTATTATGATGTTGGATTTATTGATAAAACGTTGGTGTCATTTAGATTGCACGAGCAACAAGCGAGCAGTATTAATAAAGGAAGAGTTCTTCCTGATAAGGAACTGGTATATAAAAATTATTATAAAAACATTTTTTGGCAATTACACCCAAAAAATCAATTAAAATTATTAAAATTATACCATCCCTTATTCAAATGGTTGGTTAAACTAAAACAACAATTCAATGCCAAATAAACAACCACTGGTTACGGTCATTTTACCAGTGTACAACGGTGAGAAAACACTGAAAGCAACATTGGAAAGTTTGCTCCAGCAAACCTTTGCTGATTTTGAGCTACTAATTGGTATTGATGGCACAAAAGATGGTTCTAAAGACATCGCTGCAGCATTTAAAGATGAACGCATTCAAATTTTTGAAAATGCTGAAAATATTGGCTTAGGACCCAATGTAAATAAATTGATTTCTTTAGCCAGTTCCAGTAGTAAATATATCGCCATGGCTGAACAAGATGATGTCTATGTACCTGATCGATTACAGTGGCAAGTAGAGGTCATGGAACAACAACCTGAAGTTGGTTTCGTTTCGGGGATTGCAGAATTTGTAAGTGATACTTCCAACATCTTATTTCCGGGTTTGTTGGTGCAGGGAAAACAATTTCCACAAGGTGAAGAATTATTTCGATTTTTATATATCAATCAATTAAAGGTGGTGAATACCTGTATGATGCTGCGTAAAAGGGTGCATCAAAATCATCAGTTAACTTTTATAGATAAATACCCCAATATGAATGTTGATTGGGATTATGTACTGCGCTTTTCCTTAGTGTCAAAAGTATATGGGATTCCTAAAAAACTGGTGAGTATGAATAGAAGGTCTGTTAACCAATCTGTAACAACTGATAAATGGAAACAATTTGAAACTTCAAGGCAATTGTTACTAGATTTTAAAGAGGAATTCCCCAGTTTAATTTCAAGGAAAGATTATAGAGATGCTCTAAAAATGGAACGTAAAATTGAATTGGGGTATCGATCTAAAGTTGAAATTATAGTATATAGCATATATTATTTTATAGTGTATTTTGATACTTACTTTTTAAAGTATATAAAAATAAGAGTTTTTAAGTATTTAAGAAAATGATAAAACTAAATATTTCGATATGAATATTGAAGAACAAAAGGATTTTTACGATAGATTTTGGTTGCAAAATAATAAACTTAATAGTTTAAAACTGAGACGTTCAATTAAAATATTAACATATTTTGTAAAGGTTAAAAAAGAGTTTAAAGATCCCACGGTATTAGATTTGGGATGTGGTGAAGGAAGGTTAACTGCTTTTATAGGGGAGTTTGGTTTTGTAGAAGGCATTGAGTTATCTCAAAATGCAGTTGAAAGGGCTAATAAGTTATATCCCCATGTTAATTATTTACAAGGAGATGTATTAACACATAATTTTGGTGAAAAAAAGTTTGATGTAGTTATCTCACAAGAAGTTATTGAACATATTGAAGAAATAGAACAATATATTGATGTTTGTCATAAAGTTTTAAATAAGGGTGGTTATTTAATTTTAACAACACCAAATAAAAAGGTGCTTGAAAGCATGAAAGAGGGGAGTAAATGGTCAAATCAACCAATCGAAAAAGTGGTAACTCCAGCTAGTCTTAAAAAATTAGTTTCAAATAAATTTAGAATATTAAATTATGATAGCATCGTATTTAATTTTGGAGATAAAGGATATTTCAAAATTATTAATTCAAGATATGTGATTGGGGTAATAAACAGGATGGGTTTACGAAAAACAAGAGAAGCAATCTTGGGAAAATTAGGTTTTGGGCTTCATCAATGTATTTTTGCAAAGAAGGATGAATAAAAAAATTAACATAGCCATTTATTCAGGGAACATTCCAAGTACTACTTTTATTGAAAATTTAATAAAAGGGATTTCAAATAAACATGAGGTGCTACTTTTTGGTAAATTAAAATCTAAGCTAGAATATACCTCGAAAAACATTCATTGCTTCCCAACATTTTCAAACAAAATAATAAACTTGGGAATTACCAAATGGCGCACATTTTTATTGCTAGTGCTCTATCCTAAAAGATTTCAAATACTTTGGACAGAAGTAAAATCATTCAAAGGTTTGTATACAAAGTACCAATGGTGGTCACGTTATGCACCTGTTTTGTTATATTTGCCTGATATTTTTCATATTCAATGGGCAAAAGATTTAGAAAAATGGCACTTTTTAAAAGAAAAGTTGGGATGTAAAATAGTGCTAAGCCTTTTAGGCTCTCATATAAATTATTCACCAATAACTGACAATAAATTAGCACTAAAATACAAACAGTTGTTTCCTGAAATAGATGTTTTTCATGCAGTATCTGAAGCAATAGCCTTGGAAGCAGAAAAATATGGAGCAGTTTCTGCAAAAATTAAGTTAATTCATTCACCACTTAATAGTGCTGTTTTTGAGGAATTTAAAAACATACAAAAAAAAAGTATAGCGCCTTTTAAAATTGTATCCGTAGGAAGACACCATTGGGTCAAAGGCTACGATTATGCCATTTCAGCAATAAGAATATTAAAAGAAGAAGGTATTGACTTTGAGTATGCTATCATTGCTCAAGGAGAAATTTCTGAAAATTTATTATTTCAGGTCAATCAAATGGGATTACAAAAGGAAGTTTCATTTTTAAAAGGAATGGAACAAAATGTGTTGTTTCAGGAAATTAAAAAATTTGATGTATTGTTGTTGCCAAGTTTGAACGAAGGAATTGCTAACGTTGTTTTAGAGGCAATGGCATTGGGTGTTTCTGTAATTTCAACAGATTGTGGAGGAATGGCTGAAGTAATTAAACAGGGAGAAACTGGTTGGTTGGTGCCTGTTCGAAATCCTCAGGCAATAGCCCATGCCTTGGTGGAAGTCCAAAATACTTCTATAGAAAAACGTCAAGAAATAATAAGTAATGCACATGCTTTTGTAAAAGAGCAGTTCAATGCGAAAAAAGTGATTGGTCAATTCAATGATTTATATGAAGAAGTGATGAGGTGAAGGGTTCTCGATACAATTTTAATAAGAATTTCATTCTTATTAAAACCACTCGAACTGACGGTATTCTTGTTCATCACTTCGAGTGATTTTCGGAATGTAATGAAGAAAAATTGTATCGTCAACGTCACTTCGAGTGATTTTCGATAGAAAATTGTATCGAGAAGCGCTATGAATCTGAATTATTATAAAAATTAATACTACTGAATGAAAAAGAGTTTTGTATATATTTTAAAATGTTCAGATAATACGTACTACACAGGAGTTACAAGCAATATAGAAGATAGAATGTTTAAGCATACATCAGGATTTTATAAGCAATGTTATACTTTTAAAAGAAGACCTTTAGAGTTGGTTTTTTATACTGAATTTACAGATATTACTATTGCTATTGATAAAGAGAAGCAACTGAAAAAGTGGTCTAAAGTAAAAAAAAAAGCGTTAATTAACGGAGAGTTTGATTGTTTAATTAATTTAGCAAAGAAGAAGTTTGAATAGGGGTTCTCGATACAATTTTAATAAGAATTTCATTCTTATTAAAACCACTCGAACTGACGGTATTTTTGTTCGTCACTTCGAGTGATTTTTTGAAATGCAATGGAGAAAAATTGTATCGTCAACGTCACTTCGAGTGATTTTTTGAAATGCAATGGAGAAAAATTGCATCGTCAACGTCACTTCGAGTGATTTTTTGAAATGCAATGGAGAAAAATTGTATCGAGAAGTACTTTTAAAATAAATACTAAGATGTCGTTATTAAAATGAAAACCATTAAAACCAATATCATCCCAACGTCTCCAACTTATGTTGAAATTGAAGCGCCAAAAGAGTTAGATTTAAAGGCGATATGTATATTTGCAGCCACTGGTTTTTTTTTAGATACAGATACCTATTTCCAACATAAAAAAGCACTTTCACCTGCATCTATACATACTTTTGATGCCGCCCATAAATTAATTGATTCCAAGCCTTGGTTTCAATGGCATTATACGCCGAGGGATATTACTTTTAATGAAGCATTAGAAGAATTTAGCATCTTGTTTGAACAGATTATGGAAGAACAAACACGTGGTAAACAAGTGATTTTACCATTGTCTGGGGGATTGGACGGCAGAACGCAAGCTGTCGCTTTACAAAAAAACACCAACGTTTTTTCTTATAGTTATGCCTTTAAAAATGGATATCCTGAACATAAAATCGCAAAAAGAATCGCAAAAAAAGTAGGTTTTAAGTTTGAATCTTTTGAAGTGAAAGAGGGGTATTTATGGGATTGTATTGATGAATTGGCCAATATCAATCAATGCTATTCAGATTTTACACATCCACGTCAAATGGCATTTGTGGAAGATTTAAAAAATAAAGGAGACGTATTTTCCTTAGGGCATTGGGGCGATGTGTTGTTTGATAGTATGAACTTGCCGCAATTGACTGCTAAAGAAGAAGCAGACGTTATTTTGAAAAAAATAATAAAAAAGGGAGGCCTTGAATTGGCAACTTCTTTATGGCAATCTTTCGGACTTGAGGGTACATTTAAGTGTTATTTAGAAGAACGCATTTTAAAATTAGTGACAACTATTCAAATTAAAGATACCAATGCCAAATTAAGAGCTTTTAAATCAAAATATTGGGCACCTCGCTGGACTAGTATCAACTTATCCATTTTTGAAACGCTTGCGCCAATTGAATTGCCTTATTATGATGACAGGATGTGTGAATTTATATGTACGATTCCGGAAGAATTTTTAAAGGACCGGAAACTTCAAATCGCATATATTAAAAAAAAGGCTCCTAAATTGGCCAAAATTGTCTGGCAAGAAAAAAAACCATTTAATTTGAATACCTATCAATGGAACAGACCGCCCTATAATTTGCCCTATCGCGTTTTATGGAAGTTGAACCGAGCGTTGAATAAAATATTGGGAAATCCTTTAATTCAACGAAATTGGGAATTGCAATTTATAGGGAAAGAGAATGATGCACAGTTAAAAAAATGGTTATTTAAATCTGATTTGGGTTCTTTAATTCCAAATGAAATAATTCAACAATTTTATACCAATTTTAAGGAAAAGGACACTGTTAATTATGCACATCCTGTAAGTATGTTGTTAACCTTGGCCGTGTTTAATAAGAAGTTTAATAAATAAATTGGAGTTTTGTCATTGCGAGGTTTTGAAAAAACTGAAGCAATCTTTTTGTTTTGAGCTTCAGTTCGACACTATCCTAAAAAGTGTGTAAACATAATTCTCGGGGTTCAATTTTTTAAGGTTGAACCCTTTTTTCAAATATAGTAATAAATTGATTTAAAATCAATCCCCAGTTTCTAATAGGCAAAGTCCATTTTTTCGTAACTTC
>DATCTJ010000051.1:0-3202 GCA_036568005.1 Lutibacter sp.
ACAAACATTCCAGATTTTTACAATCATTAAACTGATTGAAAAATGGACAGATTAAATTTAGAACTTAAATAACAAAATTTGAACTAAAAACTACATTTTGCAACACCTCATAAAATTTATGCTTAAATTTGAACTAATACAAACCGACAAACATTCAACAAAAATTTGTTACGCCGGAAAAATCTCCGATTTTTAAGCCGCACAAATCTTATAAATAATCGTTGGCAAATATTGGTGGATTGCGATTTTTTGTTAAAGTTTTTTAATGGTTTTTGGTCTTATTTGGTTTTGTCATCTAAACCTCAACCGAAGACTTGATTGTTTAAAATGGCTGTTTAGCGAATTCGTGTTTTTTAAAAAATTTAAATTAGAAAATAATTACAAAAATTGAACTTGAAAAGAACCTAAATTATCAATATGGTAAATCCATTTTTTAAATGGGAATTATTTAAGTCGTTCTCTTATTTGGTTTTGTCATCTAAACCTAAAACGGAGACTTGAATGTTTACGATACCTGATTTTCGCATTTTTGTGTCTGCGAACTAAAAGGATTAACATTTGCCAACAATGCGCATAAAAAATTGCTAAATTCTAACAAATATGATATTTAAAACAAATAATAAACCTATTTTTAAACAGCGGAAAATTGCGTTTTCATAAGCGCAACTTTTCATGCTCTAAGACGTTGTGCGTCATTGCCGAAAAAAATTGAAAATATTTATTGACCTCGATAAAAAAATAAAAAAATGGAAAAACAAGACTTCAGAATAAACACGAAAATCGTTTGGATTTTAGTAATTGGAAATATTTTTATGACAACTATTGGAGCTTTAGCTAAAATACAGCATTGGGAATATTCACAATTATTATTGACAGTCGGAATAGTTTTCTTCTTTTCAACTTGGATAATTATTCTGAGCGATATGACAATGAATAAAATTTATAATAAAACATTTTGGATTATGTCGATGTTTATAATCCCTGGGATTTCTGGGGTTTTCTACCTGATTATGAGAAATAAACTTTTAAGACTTGGAAATAAGTTTGAACACTAGATTGACTAAAAACTAGTTGAAATTTAAAAAAACGTCGCACAACACCTCATAAAATTTATGCTTAAATTTGAACTAGTACAAACCGACAAACATTCAACAAACGATTTGCTACGTCCGAAAAATCTTCGATTTCTCAGTCGCACAAATCTTATAAAAATCCGTTGTGCATAATTTTATTAAACAAACTTTTTAGTTTCAAAAAAAAATAATAATATTGAGGAAAGATTATTGCTTGAAAAATGAATAAAATTGCAGAAATAAAAAAGAAAATGAAAATTTTAAAAATTTCATTTTACTTGATATGGATTTTAAATGTAATTCTCCTTTTACTTTCATATTACCAGTTTTATTATAATGATAATAAATTAGTAATTGATTCATATTTTATTACCCTACTCTTATTCAATACAATATCTTTTTATTTAACATACAAAATAGCAGATAAATTACATTTTGCAAAATATCAATTTAACCATTTTAATAACCTTGATAAAAATTAATTTTTATGTATAAGTTAGATTTAAAAAATCAATCTGGAAAAAATATAGTTACTGTACATTGCCCGAGTTGTGGTTATAAATTTTCTCATAATATTAAAATTGAAGGAGCAGCAACTGGTGGTGTTGGTGGAGTTATTGCTGGAGCTTTAACAGGTGCAAAATTCGGAATTGCTGGAGGACCTTTAGGAGCGATTGCAGGAACAATTCCCGGAGCAATTTTAGGTGGGATTTTTGGTAAAAATATTGGAAAAGGATTTGACAATCCACGTTGTCCATCTTGTGGGTCTAAATTTGTAATTCCTAATAGTTTAAAATAAAAATAAATGTGGTATAAAATAATTGAAATAAGAGAGTGGTTTGGAGAAATGGCTGAACGTTATAGATTAGTCAAAGATTTCAACAGAGCAGCAAAAAATGCGTTCATTTCAGGTAATGCACCTACTCTATTAGAGGCTAAAATAACAAGAGGAGACAGTTCATATCGTCACAATTTCTCAAAATGGATGGGAGGAGGATTTAGAATTAAAGCATTATCTGGAAGACCATTACCTAAACACGAGTTAATCGAAATTGGGCGTGTTGTTTTAGACAACGAAGAATTAACTCGAAGAATGATTAGCCTTGGTTGGGATACATTAGAAGTTCACGCCAATGAAGGATATTTAGGAGCTAAATGGGCTTTAAAAGATTTTGCAAATATTGGTGGGTTTTTAAATTAGAAAGCTATGAGACAAATTATGACAATTATTCAAAATGAAAGTTTAGTAAAAGAGAGCATTGCAAATTCCAATTCAATAATTACTTCAATTTGGTTTTGGATTTCATTGGTCGAATTTTTAATAATAATTTTTTTTATAATAAAATTATTAAAGAAAAAAAACAATCTCGCATTCAGCGATTTATCAAAAGAACAGTTAAAAAAAGCTCAATCAACAAATGTTGATATGGACAACCTAATGAACAGTATTAATGGTTCAAAAGAACTTTACAAAACATTAAGTAAAACTTGCCATCCAGATAGATTTATTAATTCTGATAAGCAAAACCTAGCGGAAAACATATTTCAAGAAATATCAAAAAATAAAAGAAATTACAATAAACTAATCGCATTAAAGCAAAGAGCAATTAACGAATTAAATATTAACCTTTAAAAAAAAAGTTATGGAACCAGGAGTAATTATTTTTCAACTTGCATTAAGAATTGTTGGTGTAATAGTATGTGTCAACAAAGCTAAAAAACTTAATCGAAGTGAAGGCGGTTGGGGATTTTTCGGATTTGTTTCACCTATTTTAGCAATGATTTGGATTCAATTTATGAAACCAATAATGATTTGGGATGACAATTTAAATGTAGACAAAAAACAAGATTAGAACTAGTATAAAACTATGCACAACACCGCGCATAATTTATGCTTACTTTTAAACTAAATACAAACCGACAGACATTTAACAAAAGATTTGCTCCAGCCGAAAAATCTCCGATTTTCCAGTCGCACAAATCATGCTCAAACACGTTGGCAAATATTGGTGGATTGCGATTTTTTATAAAAGTTCTTTAAGGGTTTTTAGTCTTATTTGGTTTTGTCATCTAAACCTAAAACGAAGACTTGATTGTTTAAGATATTTGTTTGGCGAAATAGCGTTTTT
>DATCTJ010000052.1:0-2142 GCA_036568005.1 Lutibacter sp.
CTCAAAACCACATTACACAACACCGTATATAATTTATGCTTAAATTTGAACTAATACAAACTTAAAAACATTCAATAATAATATTGCTCGGCGGAAAAATCTCCGATTTTTACGTCGCACAAATAATATACAAACTCGTTGCCAAAAATTACGAACGAAAAATGAGAAACAACAAAAATATTATTAAAATGTATTGATTTAATTATTACATTTGATAAAATCAATTGCTAAATATTTAATTTTTTATCTATTCAAAATAATTTTATTAGTGTCAAATGAAACCAATAAATTAAATTTAAGGTTGACATCCTTTGTTATGGTAAATGAAAATATTTATTAAGTATAGTTAAATATTTTCTTAAAAATTATTATTATGAAAAAATTATTAAAAAAATTATTATTATGAAAAAATTATCATTTTTATTAGGCTTCTTATTTTTAACTTTATTTTTTTCTTGTTCAAACAATGAGCAAAATGAAATTTCTGAAACTTCTGTTGATTTTAACAAATTCGAACTTATTCAACAACTAAAGGTTATAAATACAACCGAGAACGTTACTAACCTAATTCTAAATATGGGTGTATCGAAAATTGTCGTTGATAAAACAGGAGACGTTTTAAATTATTCAAACGTATCTCAAAAAACGTTTCGATTAAATGGAGAAACAATCGACATGAAGAATTACAGCTTTTTAATTAAAAATAATGCATTATATTGTACTTTCCTGAAATAGGTTGACTAAAAATTAGACAACTTAAACAACGAAAGTATGGAAGAACAAAAACAACCCTGCCGAAAAAAATCCTATGAAAAAGTAGGTTTTGATTTAAAATTACTCATTATTGATCAAATTCAAAATGGTAGAATATCTGTAAATTATGCTGCTAAAAAATATGCTGTTTCCAGATCTTCTATTGATTATTGGTTAAAAAAATACAGTACTTTAGAGCAAAAAAAATTAGGAATGAGTAAAAAAGACGAAATCAAGAAACTTAAAGAACGCATTGAAGAATTGGAGTTCGTAAAAGACTTTCAACAAGACATAATTGCTGATATGGAACTCATTACAGGAGTCGATTTATCAAAAAAGTCATTGCCCAAAACATTAGCCGACGAGATTCAAAAAAAGAAACAAAACCGTTTAAAAGAAAATGGTTAATCGAGTGTTTTGGGATTAGCAAACAAGCCTTCTATAAGCGCTTAAAATCTCAGCAAACTAAAGTAATTCAAGAACAAATCCTTATCCAATTAGTACGAGATTATCGTAAGCTAGTTAGTCAAAAAACGGGTGGAATTAAGTTACATCATGAACTCAAATCTCAAATGAAAACCCTTAATATTAAAATAGGTCGTGACAAGTTCTATCGATTCTTAAGAGCTCATAACCTACTCGTTCCTAAACGAAGAAACTATCACACAACAACCAATTCTAATCATTTATTTCATAAATACAAAAACTTAGTAAAAGACAAAGTACCAACAAGACCTGAACAGCTTTGGGTAAGCGATATTACGTACATTAAAACACAAAATGGACACAATTACCTTGCTTTAGTCACTGACGCTTATTCTAAACAAATAATGGGTTATAAACTGGATAATCATATGAAAGTATCATTGTGTTTAGATGCACTCAAAATAGCTATTAAAAATCGTAAATATCCTAATGAAAAAATCATACATCACTCAGACAGAGGGTTTCAATATTGCAATCCTAAATATACCGAGTTTGCTGAACAAAATGGAATAATAATGAGTATGACCGAGCAATACGACCCTTATGAAAACGCAGTTGCTGAAAGAGTTAACAGGACTTTAAAATACGAATACGCATTGAAGAAAACTATTAAAAACACAGCTTTAGCTCAAAAAATGGTCAAAAATGCCGTATACATTTACAATCATTTAAGAACACATTTTAGCCTGGATTTAAGAAAACCTTTTGAAGTGCATAATAATCCTAACATCAAATATAAAACGTATCGAAAAAATAAAGTAAATTTACTCGAACTTAAAATTTAAAACCGAACTTTAAGTTCAATCATTTTTTGCCACTCAAAGGCTAAAAAAATGGTTTAACTGGATAAATAAAAAACGAATTAACCATCAAAAAAGGTCAACCTATTTTAGTATAATACAT
>DATCTJ010000053.1:0-14449 GCA_036568005.1 Lutibacter sp.
GCCTATACTTAATTGGACAAACCAAATGATACAACAACAAACTCTTATTATGGCTTTTATGAATATGCTCACTCATAAATCCAAAATTACATATCTTTACGCTACACCCGACGCAAGCGTCGGGGAATTCTATTGATTAAACCTGTAGTCATTTATATTGATTCATTTTCAGTTCTATCAATAACTTCTTGTTGTAAATCGGCATTCATATCATTAAAATAGTCACTATAGCCAGCCATTCTCACCAATAAATCTTTATAATCTTCCGGATTTTTTTGAGCCGCAAGCAAAGTGGCGGTATCCACAATATTAAATTGAATATGATGGCCACCCAAAGCAAAATAACTTCTGACCAAATGGCCTAATTTTATGATATCCTCATCGCGTTTTAATAAACTTGGCAAAAAACGTTGATTCAATAAAGTTCCGCCCGATTTAACCTGATCTATTTTAGTCAACGATTTTATAACCGCCGAAGGTCCGTTGGTATCACAACCGTGTGAGGGTGAAGTTCCATCAGAAATTGATTTGTATGCCAAACGTCCATTTGGTGTTGCGCCCATTATTTTTCCAAAATATACGTGACAGGTTGTTGACAGCATGTTTAAATGAAACATTTCGCCTTTTGTATTTGGTTTTCCGTCAATGGCATCAAATAAATCGTTGTAAACCTGTAGGGCAATGTTATCTGCATAATCATCATCATTCCCATAAAAAGGGGTGTTATTGATAATGGTTTGCCTCAATATTTCTTCTCCTTCAAAATTCTTTGAAATGGCTTTTAAGAGCACCTCCATCGAAAAAGTTTTGTCTTCAAAAACATGCTTTTTTAAGGTTGATAAACTGTCGGTAACCGTTCCCAAACCTGTACATTGAATATAGTTTGTATTGTATCTTGGGCCACCATTGTAATAATCTTTTCCTTTGGTTATACAATCTTCAATTACCACCGATAAAAATGTTGCTGGACTATATTTTGCAAACATTCTATCGATATAATTACTTACCAAAATTTTTTGATTTACAATATAATTTAGTTGATTTTTAAAGGCTTGGTACAATTCATCATAACTCTTAAAATCTCTTGGATCACCAGTTTTAATACTTACTTGTTTTCCAGTAAGCGGATTCATACCGTTGTTTAGGGTAATTTCAATTATTTTTGGAACATTTAAATACCCTGTTAAAATATAGGCTTCTTTCCCAAAAGCACCCACTTCTATACAACCACTGCAGCCACCTTCCCGGGCATCTTCCAACGATTTTCCTTGACGTAACATTTCCTGAATATAAATATCCGGATTGAAAATGGAAGGATAACCGTGACCTTGACGAATGACTTTACAGGCTTCTTTCAAAAACCGATCTGGTGTTTTGGCACTGATATGCACAGAGTTTCCCGGTTGAAGAATATGCAACTCTTCAACAATTTCAAGCATTATATAAGAAACTTCACTAACACCATTAGAACCGTCGCGTTTGACGCCACCAATATTGATGTTTGTAAAATCATTATAAGTACCGCTTTCTTTGGCTGTAATTCCAACTTTTGGTGGCGCCGGATGGTTATTTACCTTAATCCAAAAACAGCTTAGTAATTCCTTTGCTTCTTCTCTGGTTAAAGTTCCATCTTTTATTTCCTTTTCATAAAATGGCATTAAATGTTGGTCGAAATGACCTGGATTCATAGCATCCCAGCCATTCAATTCGGTAATAGTGCCTAAATGGACAAACCAATACATCTGAATTGCTTCATGAAAATTTCTTGGTGCATTTGCAGGAACCCATCTGCATACTTCTGCAATTTTTTTCAGTTCCTGTTTACGTATTATATCAGATTCCTTTTCTGCCAAGGCTTCTGCCAATGCTGCATGACGTTCAGCAAAAACAATCACCGCATCACAAGAAATGGACATTCCATCAAGCTGTTCTTTTTTATCGGTAGCTTCAGGATCATTTAAAAAATCTAATTTGTCTAATTGTGTTTGAATTTCTTTTTTAAAATCCAACATTCCTTTTTCATAAATCTTTCCATCCAAGGCTGTATGTCCTGGAGCGCGTTGCTCCATAAATTCGGTGAACAAGCCTGCTTCATATAAATTAGACCATTCTTTTGGCACATGGCTAAAAATACGTTCGCGCATTGTTTTCCCGCTCCAATATGGAATAACTTCTTTCTCATAGGTATCAATTTCTTGTTGAGAAATCGTATAACGCTGCATTTCACGCGTATTTAATACATGAAAATCTTCAACACTGTGGCAGGTTAATTCAGGAAATGTAGGGACAGTTTTAGGACTTGGTCCCCGTTCCCCAACGATTAATTCTCCATCTCCTAAATAAATAGTTTTCTGCTTACAAATTTCTAAAAAATTAAGGGCTCTTAGAACAGGTATTGAATATTTTCCGAAGTTTTCCTTATAAAAATTGGTTTGAATTAAAGCTCTTTCAATAGATAAAGAAGGTTCGGCCTCATAGCTCATTTTTCTAAGTTTCTGAATTCTTTCATTCATTCCGGGGCCAATATTATTTTTTAATGGTTCATAAAAATTACCTTGAGCTGAAGCTGGCCTCTCAGGATTTAATACATTTTTTAACGTTTCCATAAGTATAGGTTGTTAAATATAACTCAGTTTAATCAACTGAAAATAATGATATGATAATTGAATTTATTTAGATAGGTAATTATGAAGTAAATAGAAAAAACATCAAACACTCAAACAGTTTTCTGTAGGTTCTTGTTAGGTTTGACAGGTTCTTTTCCAGAATCATTTAATAAAAGATTAATTCATCTCAAATTTACAAAAAAGAGTTGATTATCAGCAACTCTTTTTTAACTTATATTGGTATTATAATTTCCAGAATAATGCATAAAATGCTGCCGAGATAAGCATAACACCAAATACCCCATATAAAAATTGAAAATAAAATATAAAATTAAGTAATTAATAAGAATAAAACTTTTTAAGTAAAAAAGACTCTAAGCATTACTTGTTTAGTTGTTTAAAATTAATTCCCAATCTCCCGGTTTATTGATAATAAATTCAAAAGTAGCTTTATTTATATTTGTCCTAAATTTATTAGGAGAATCATAATTTATTTTACATAAAAATGGAAAAGTAATATTTTCAAATCCATCTGCATTACTCATGTTTACCCTATTGCCACTATCTCCTTCCAATCTAATATTTGATACACCACTATTGGTTCCGCCGTTTTGCATAAATTTAATAGTAACTCTATTGGTTTTACCTCCATCACTATCACTTATCTTCATCAATGTATATCTATCAACGCCTCTTGTATATTTAATTATATAAGGTGCTATCGCTTTTTTACCTATATAATTTCCTTTTTCCCATAAGCCAACTTTCACAGAGTCGATGCCTTTAATTTTATAATGCAACTCACCTTTTCCGTCTTGTAGTCCATCCTTCCATTCACCAACATAATATTCTTCCTGAGAAAATTTCAATATTCCTTTTCCGTGGGGTAAGCCTTTTTTAAAATCGCCTTCATACAAAAATCTACCTTTAGCTACTCCTTTTCCATTTGCCAATCCTTTCTTGCATTTGCCAGCATATTCTTTTTCAATACCTTCTTTTAAAACTTTACAAGGACTCTCCTGAGCAGTTATAAATATTGTTCCTGCAATAAAAATTATTAAAAATGCAATTTTATTTTTCATATATAACTATTTTAAGATATAAATGTACAATAAACTAAATAAATTATTTGTCTTTATTACTAAAAAAAAAGCCGGTAACTTACCGGCTCGCTTAATTATATTAAATAGTTATTTCCAAAAAAACGCATAAAGTGCCACTAAAATAATCATTACGGCAAACGCGCCAATATTAAATATCGGACCTGTTTTGAACAATTCTTTTGAAATTGGAATTCCTTTTTCATCGTCTTTTCCTTTATTTTGTGTCCAGCTCACAATGGCAATAACAATCATGGTAAGCACAGCGGTATAGCCCATTTGATCCAAGAAAGGAACATCAACAAATAAAGAACTTGTAGACCATCCTTTCGGCGCCACTTTAAAATACATGGCAATTGGTATGGAAACCAAAGCCCCGACAATCGCGCCTTTATTGGTGGTTTTCTTCCAGAACAATCCCAAAATAAATATGGCCAAAATTCCCGGGCTCACAACGCCTGTATATTCTTGAATAAACTGGAAAGCCTGGTCAATGCCGCCCAATAAGGGTGCTAAAACACCTGCAATTGCCAAAGCAATTCCCGCAGAAATTCTTCCCATATTCACGGTGCTTTTATCGCTTGCATTTTTATTGATGTATTGCTTGTAAATATCCATAGTAAAAATGGTTGACGTTGAGTTTAGCATTGATGCCAAAGATGACACAATGGCTGCAGCCAAAGCCGCAAAAGCAACTCCTTTCAATCCGGTAGGCAAAAATTGCAACAACCAAGGATATGCTTTATCTGCCTGTTCTAAAGTTGGTAAATTTGTAAGTCCGGCCATACCCAAACGTTCCATTATCTCAGGATCGTTTACCATCACATAAGCGGCAATACCAGGCACTACCACAATTAAAGGAATCACCAATTTTAATCCGGCCGCCAATAAAATTCCTTTTTGCGCTTCTCTTAATGATTTTGCCGCCAAAGTTCTTTGAATGATATATTGGTTGAAACCCCAGTAGTATAAATTTGCTACCCACATACCGCCAAGCAATACGCCAATGCCTGGCAACATTTTATAATATTTGCTCGATTCATCAAAAATCATCACAAATCTTTCAGGAGTCGCTTCATAAACCGTTTTCAAACCAGCCCACATGCCTTGTCCATCAGAAACCATATTTAGAGCCAGGTATGTTGTAACCAATCCACCTAAGACTAAAAACACCACCTGAATCACATCTGTCCACGCCACTGCTGAAAGTCCGCCATATAAAGAATAAGCTGCGGCAAACAGCGCCAATCCGATAACGCCATAAACCATAGGAATACCCATAATGGTTTCTAAAGCAAGTGATCCTAAATATAATACCGAAGTTAAATTCACAAACACATAAAGTGCGATCCAAAATACAGCCAAAATGGTTTTTAGGTTGGTAGAAAATCGTTTTTCAACAAATTCAGGAATGGTATATAATCCTTTTTCAATAAAAATAGGCAAGAAATACTTTCCAACAATAATTAAGGTAATGGCTGCCATCCATTCATAAGAAGCAATTGCCAATCCCAAAGCAAAACCGGAACCCGACATTCCAATAAACTGCTCTGCAGAAATATTGGCTGCAATTAATGAAGCTCCAATGGCCCACCATGGCAATGATTTGCTAGCCAAAAAATAATCCTCTGCAGTTTTTTGATGTCCTTTTTTATCCCTAGACACCCATAAACCCACTCCTAAAATTAATACAGCATAGGCTATAAAAACAAAATAATCCCAAAATCCAAAATGTGCAGTCATAATATATTATTAATCTTTATTAGTTGATTCGTTTTGTTCCTTCACTTGGCATAGCTTCAAAAGCGGTTAAATTTTTATTGAACTTGTTGAAATAGGCTTTTGAAATAGCTAACACAAATTCTTCAACTTTGCTAGCGTGAATGATATTTATGGTACAGCCGCCAAAACCACCGCCCATCATTCTCGCTCCAATAACTTCTTCATATTTTTTTGAAAAATCCACTAAAAAATCAAGCTCTGGGCAACTTACTTCATATAAATCACGTAAACCATTATGTGTTTCATACATTAAATTTCCCATTACAGTTAACTTGTTGTTTCTAAGCGCTTTAACAGCATTCAATACACGCCCCTTTTCTTGAATCACATAAGTGCATCTGTCAAAAACCTTCGGAGTCATTAAAGTTTTAAATTCTTTTAGCATCCCTTCAGAAACATCTCGAAGAGAATTTACTTCCACATATTTTTGTTTGATAATGGCAACCCCAGTTTCACATTCTTTCCTGCGCGTATTGTATTCGCTTGAGGCCAAGCTATGGGTAACATTTGTGTTTAACAACAGTATTTTATAAGGCTCAATTTTTATTGGAACATATTCATATTCCAAGGATTGGCAATCCAGCAGAATAACATGTCCTTTTTTACTCATTACTGAAGCAAATTGATCCATGATTCCGCATTTTGTTCCCACAAAATTATGCTCAGCACGCTGAGATAATTCCACAATCGTTTTTTTGGAAAGTCCCAACTCAAATAACTCATTCAAGCCAAAAGCCATCCCACATTCCAATGCAGCAGAAGAACTTATTCCCGAACCGATTGGAATATCACTTTCCAAAACGCAGTCAAAACCCTTAACTTTGTCTGTAAGTTTTTGTATTTCGTGCAAAACACCCAAAATATAATTTTCCCACTGATTTTCACTTCGCTCAATATGAGTGAGATTTATTACAAATCCAGCTTCAAAGTTTTTACTATAAACATTGCAAAGATGCCCAGAATTATTTTTTTTGAATTTAAACTTAATTTTTTTATCGATTGCTGTAGGCAAAACAAAACCATTGTTGTAATCAGTATGTTCCCCAATTATATTAATTCTTCCTGGAGATTCTATATTTACAACGTTTTCGGAGCTGATAAAGTCAATTTCTTTCATTAACGAAGCTAAATTATTTAGCTATTATATAGATTAGCAGGCTAACTTACTAAATTTATTAATACAAAATTGCCAATTTACAGTAGGATTTTACAAAAAAAAGAAAAAAAATAATTGCTACAAAAAAAGTTAAATAGAACAATATTATGGTTCACTTTCCAAATAAACCTTAAATTTGGAAATTAAGGAAAGTGCTCATAAAATAAAGAATCATAAAAGCCTTAATCCTTCTAAAGTCCTGATTTTCGATAAATGAAAAATAAAGTTTTAATTTTAATTATTCTTTGCATCACAGTAAATGCAACTTCACTATTTTCCCAACAAAGAGGAAATAAACAAAATTCTTCTCAACAAGGGCAGGGTGACAAAATGATACAAACCCAAATAAATCCGGAAGCTATGGCGGGAATTATAGTGTATGATTCTGATGAAGTCATAAAGAAAGTAAAAATAAAAAATACATCTCAACAAACCACAATAGTAAAAGCTATTTCAAAGTATAACAACAAAATACATGAAATAAAAACATTTAATTTCGAAACATTTTCGAAGGTGAAAACTTTTTTAGACAAGAATAAAAACGAAGCTATGCTAAATCGTGATAACATTACCATGATAGAAGCCAAAATACAGGCAAACGAAATGCTATTGCCTATCCAAGAAAAAGTTCAGGAACAAAAAAAGTTGATAAACACCATTTTTGAACAAGAGCTATCGCCTAAACAATACAGCACGTGGCTTAAATACCAAGAAAAAAAGCACAATGAAATAAGGTCCAAAACTACTGAAAATCCACAAATGCAAGGAAGCGGACAGCGTTCAAAAGGCAGTGGCCAAAAACAAGGAATGGGTAGAGGCCGCTATTGAAGGACTTCAGTAAGAGTGAAACCATCAATTTAAATGGAAAGTTCTTAACTTGAATTATTAATCATATTTAACCAAGCTGACTTTCATTCATTTCACAAACTTAATTTTTTCATTAACTTGTTTTAAACAAATAGGTAAATTATGAATCGTAGTTTTTGCTTTGTTAAATGATAACAGCAACAATGAAAAAATCTTGTTCACTTTATCATGAAAATTTTGTTTCTAAATTAGGGCTTAGTTGTGTGCTGTGCTCTACTTAGGTTTTAAAAAACGAGGTTCGCTCTTGACCTATCTATTGTTTCGTTTGATGAAAAAATAGCTGCATCAAGCACACAGGGATAAATATCTGCCTTTTCACATAATAATTGGATGGCATCAGATACAAAGTGATAAAATGCTTTGTCTTGAAGTGCTATTGGTGTAAACGAAATTGGAAATCCGAAATTATTTAGCCAAGTTATTGTTCGCGCGTCAATTGGAATTTCATATTTTGTTAAACCTAGTGATTGCAAAAAATTTCTTGCTTGTTTTGAGCCAAAACCTTTGAAATTCTGGTCAATTTTATCAGCTAAGGCTCTTTCTTCCGATTTTGTCAAATCCTTCCTAAAACAATCTTCAAGTTCATTTTTTAATTCCCAGCTTGATTGTACCAAATAAAAATAATTAAAATTAAAATAATTTGGTAATTTATTGAAATATCGTTTCAATCCATTCGAAATTAGAACCTCTCGTACGGCATCTTCAATATCATATTCTTCTGATAAAAATTTATCAGTTAATAAAAATGGTTTATTTCTTAAAAACACATTTAAATTACTGTCGGGACCTGAATTTTGGTGAGATGTCAACAAACACATAAGCATGGTCTTTAAGATCTCATCTTTGTCTAGGTGAATGTCCTTTCCGTAGATATTGCGACTAATTCTGTTTTCTACAAAAAAGTTTTTGTTGACATTAACAAAACTAACGACTCTTTTAATGTCCGATTCGCTAAATTCCCAAATAATTTCCACGGCACATAAAATTATAGATTAAAGTCCCCTGCAGCCTCGGGCTGATAAATTATTTCATCAATTCTTAACTGCGTTAAACCAGCAGGAACAACCCATTCTATCTCATCTCCAACCTTGTAACCAATTAATGCTGTTGCGATTGGTGAAAAAATTGAAATTTTATATTCTTTTAAATTTGCCTGATCAGGATAAACTATTTGAAATTGAACTTGCTTATTATTATTTAAAAAACTCAACTTCACTATTGAATTCATAGTAACCACATCTGAGGGAACATCTTTAGGTTCAACAATCTTGGCCGAATTCAATTCATTTATTAATTTTTCAGCTTCTGCCGCATTAATCGATTTAAAATTTCTAGCGTCGCTAATGCACTTTTTAATCCGTGCATAATCAAGTTTATTTAAAATTATTTTCTCCATTTTAATTGTTATTTTTTGTTTGCAAATTTACAATTCATTTTCAGTAAAATATCAGGTTCAAGCATTATAAAATACGACTACTGGCAAAAATTTATTAACCAAGTTAAATAATATCATATTCAATGTTTTAAAAGTTAAAAATAGTTATAATCTTATTTCATTGTATAATTTGATTCCGTTTTTTGTTGCTCTTTTGGAAGGTGCTGTGTACCTAAAGTTATAATCGCGGCTTAAGTCTTCTTTTAATATCCCGAAGACCCTTTATATTATATAAGCACTTTTATAACCATGTTTTTTTCTCCCTTTATCATCCTTATAAGTTTCCACAAATACCTTTTATAAAACCACCCGATTTAAGGGGGAATTGTTTACTGTTATTTTCACTATGCCTCAACTATTCGCTTTTTGGTACATCCTTCTTAATTTTTTACATAAAATAGCTAGATAAACCCCCACCTCTGCAATGCCATAAAACTTTTTGGAGGTAAAAAAATTGCTATGAAAATAAAGGTCTTTAAAAATCCTCTTTTCAAATATAATTTATTTATTTTTTATTAAAACTTATAAATAATTATTCTTTTAGAACACGTATAATACTTTAACTCCCAACAAGTTCGGAGTAATATTTTAATTTTCAAAATAATATATTATATTTGACTATAATACTTGTGAAAAATTGCTAAATATTCCCTGTAATAAAAGTTTCGAAAAATAAAGGATAGTTGATTATATCTTTATAATGGCTTATATAATGGGATAATATTTATTTCTATTTTTATAACAAGTTAGCCAAAATACGACCGCTGAAAAATACAATGATAAATAAATCATAATATTTTATCATTTAACAAAGTTATGATAAGAAAAAACGATTATCTTATCATAATGAATTAACTTTGTAAAGAAAATTAATATTTCTATACATAATGGAATCTGAAAAATTAAAAAAGTTACCTTTTAAACAAGATATTGAGACTAAAAAAATTCTTAAGAAATTAGCTTCAGCTCACAGAGCATTAGCTGAGTTAAAAGGAATTGTTTCAAGCATTCCGGATGAAAATATTTTGATCAATACTTTAGGCCTTCAGGAGGCTAAAGACAGCTCAGCAATTGAAAATATTATAACAACTCACGATGACATATTTAAAGCCGAATTGAATCTTGGCGGTTTCAAATCATTAAACGCCAAAGAAGTCCAAAATTATATCTCCGCACTAAAAAAAGGATTTGGATTAATTACAAAAAATAAAATTTTAACTAATAATGATATAATTTCAATACAATCTGAATTAGAGAAAAATAATGCCGGATTTAGAAAAGTTCCTGGGGCAGCTTTGAAAAATTCAACAACTGGAGAAATTGTATACACACCGCCACAAGATTATGATACAATTCTAGATCTAATGAAAAATCTAGAGCAATACATCAACGATGAAAGTATGTCTGAGTTTGACATACTAGTCAAAATGGCTATAATTCATTTCCAATTTGAGAGTATTCATCCTTTTTATGATGGAAATGGAAGAACTGGGCGAATTATTAATGTATTATATCTCGTAATGAACGATTTACTAAATTTACCTGTTCTGTATTTAAGTCGTTACATTATTGAGCACAAAGCAGATTATTATAAACTTTTACAAGAAGTTAGGGAAACTGACAATTGGGAAAATTGGGTGTTATATATGTTAGATAGCGTTGAGCAAATTGCAAAAGAGACAATTATACTCATTGGGAAAATTAGAGATTTAATATACGAGTACAAAAACTTGTTAAGAAACAATTACAAATTTTATAGTCAAGATTTATTAAACAATTTATTCAAACATCCTTATACAAAAATTGAATTTATTGAGAACGATTTAGGAGTTTCGAGAATTACAGCTTCAAAATATCTTAATAGATTAGCAAAAGACAAATTACTTAAAAAAGAGAAATTAGGAACAGGAAATTATTATATTAATGAGAAATTGATTAAAATTCTGACTCTAAAAGGATAAGTACTTTGGCTAACAATGGTAGCTGTTGCACAAGCCTCCAAAAAAATTTAAAATTAAATGAAAAAGCTTCTTTTTAAGGAACTTTTGATTTTAATAACCTTAACTTTTTTATAATTCAAAAATCGGCTAAAGGCTTTATTTGAAGACTGAAAAAGGCTTGTAAACAATCGAAAAAATAATGCATTACTTTGGCATCACTTTTTGCAGTTTTTGCAATAAATTTTAGATATTTTTTAATGTTGTAGGCAGTTGCGCTCAAGTGCATGACTTTATTGGCCTGTGTAATTCCAATGGTGTTTATTTTGCGAAGCCCCATAAACTGTGTCAACGTCCCAAATACGGGCTCAACCGTGCTTTGGCGTTTTGATTTCATATATCGTCCTTGTTTGCTGTTTACTCTTTTGTTATTTCGTTCATAATATTCCCGGTAATAGGTTACGGAAAACGTCTTTTCTTGTGCTGTTTTTCCTAAACATTGCTGCTTTATTGGACAGGTTTTACAAATTGTTGAGGATATTCGATATTCTTTCTTTTTTGTTCCTGTTTTATAATCATTAAATACTTTTTTAAAAGTAACTAAATGTCCTTGTGGACAACTATAGCAATCTTGTTCTTCATCGTAGGTAAAGCCTTCCGGACCTCCTTTGTAGGTGCTGTGTGGCGGAATGTAACTTTCCAATCCCGCTTGCTCTAAAAATGAGTAATTCTCTCCGCTGCTGTAACCTGTATCAGCCACACAGTTTCTCCATATAAGCCCATGTTGGTGTAATCTGTTTTTTAACCGAGTGGTTATATCATGTAAATACTGGTTGTCCTTTTTATCTGCATGATAAGATTTAATGTCTGTAATTACGTGATGACCTGTGTCTACACTTAATTGACTTAGATAATTTAACTTTCTTGCTTTCCCAGGGTTTACGCTAATGCGGGCGTCGGGATCTGTTGGACTGTAATGTGTTTTGTTACTCGTGTACTTTGAACCTTTATTGCCCGAACCAGGTCGTTGGTCCTGATCCTTTGACCATTTCTTATTCCTGCTCTTTATGGCTTGCAATTCGCCTTTGCTTGCCGTAATTTCCTGCTGTTCTTTTGAGGCCTTATTTATTTTCGATTGCCTTATGGGCTTATCTTGCTTATCCTTTGAGCTGATGTGGCGAATACTTCTTAAATGTGCTTCTAAATCTTCTTTTGGGACTTTAAGCTCTAAACTGTCCATAGAGGCATTCGCTTTTATTGGCGCCGAATCAATCGCTTGGGTATGGCCGCTTACCATTCCTTTTTCAACACACATACCAAATATCTTTGCGAATACTGCCTCAAATACCGTTTCAGGAAATAATTGTCGCGTACGGCTGATGGTAGAATGCCATGGCAATTCTTCATCAATATCATAACCTAAAAAATAAAGTATATCCAGTCGCATACGGCTATGAACAATCAAATCCCTGTCGCTGATAATGTTTTCCAAATAACCAACCAAACATAGTTTAAAGAACACAACGGGGTCTATGCTTTTTTGTCCACTTTCTCCATAATACTGTTTGGTTAAAACATATAAAAAATCTAAATCAAGCACTTCTTTTAATCTCCTATAATAATTGTGCTTAGGTACGCGCTCACTTAACTGAAAGTGCGCGAATAATTTTTCTTGGTAATCTTTTTTTCCTTGCAAGGCATGAAATTAATAAATTCTTTCCTTTTTTGCAAGTATTTTGTGTAGATCTGAGCGGCTTGTGCAACACACACAATGCATATAAAAAATTGCTCAATTCAATAAAATACAATGTTAGTTAATTTAAAAAAACTAAATTTAAACATCGGAAAATTGCGTTTCAAAATCGCAACGTTTCATATTCTAACACGTTGGCAACTATAAGATACGAAAACTAAAATTGATATTAAATTTGCAAATGAATTAAATTGGTGTAAATTTACATCAAAAACGAATCTTATGGCAAGACAAAGTATTTCATTCACACAACCAAATGATGAATGGTTAAAAACCCAAGTAGATAATAATGAGTATTCTAGCAAGAGTGAACTTGTAAATGATTTAATAAGACAAGCTAGAAAACAACAAAGACAAATTGATTGGATAAGTTCTAAACTTGAAAGAGCTGAAAATAGTGGATTTACAAATGATAGTAAAGAACAAATATTAGCAAAATCAAAGTCTTTACTTAATGACTAAATACAAATTAAGCAACGTAGTTAGAGAGGACTTAATTAGAATTCATCATTACGGAGTTAAGAAATTTGGAATAGCACAAGCAGACAAATATTTCAACTCCTTTTTTGAGCATTTTGATATTATAGCCCAACGACCATTTTCATTTGAATCGGTTGATTTTATAAAAGATGGATATAGGCGTTGCGTTTGTGGTTCTGATAGTATTTATTACAAAATTGATAATGACATTATTGAGATAATGACTATTATTGGTAGGCAAGATTTGAACAATATAATTTAGTACGATAAATTACAGTTGGCAACACCTCATAAACTTTATACTTAAATTTGAACCAGTACAAACAACAATCATTCAATAATAATATTGCTTCATCGGAAAAATATCCAATTTCTATATAGCCCAAACTTATAAAACTAGTTGGCTATAAATTAAAAATTGAATTAGTAATGAAAAAAAATTTAATATTTTTAATAATTGGAATCACGCTGATTAGCTGTTCTAAAGATGAAACACCAACAGAAAAATCATATAATTGTAAATTATTAGACTATGAAAAAGTATCTATTATAGGTAGTTCCGAACCAAGCTATAAACATAAATTAATATATTCTGGCAATAAAATTACGACTAGAATAAATTATGATAATGTTGCCCCAAATTCAAGTTTATATATTCTTGGGGAAATCTCACGAGATAGTTTGGTTTATGATAACTTAGGAAGAATTTCAAAAATTTATAAAATTCCGTTAAATGATAATTACACTTATTCGGAGTTTATATATGATAATTCAAATTCTCTACCACATAAAAGAAATGAAATATCTGTTTTTAACTATCCAAATTCTACCCATACTTATATATATCCAGAAGATATTTATTATGATAATAAAAACAGAATAATTAGGACAGTTGTTGATTACAATGAACCAAATTACGAATTTGATATTACAACAATTTACGAATATGACAACAATGGTAATTTAACAAAAATTGATTATAAAAAAGAACAATATGGAAATACCTTTCAAACTATTTCCGAATACTCAGATTATGACAATAGATTAAACCCCTTTTCAAATTTCTCACTTATAGATTTTAGAGGGATTTCTAGTTCAACTAATAATTTTAAGCATTACCAAACTAGAAATTATACTAATGAAAATATAACTGGTAATAGTGAAGGAACTTATAATTATGAATATAATGAATTTAATTAGTCGTTCCTTAAAAACTATTTAACACATTGATTATTAAAAAATTAACTTGATATTTTCTTGTTTAAATCTACAAGATTTTGTATTTTAATAACATAAACCTTGCAATTAAAATTTATGTTAGCCAAGCCAAAAA
>DATCTJ010000054.1:0-35829 GCA_036568005.1 Lutibacter sp.
AAAATCAGCGTAGGAATGTTGGTAAGTTTTTTAAAACCCGCAGGGTGTTTTTTAAAAAAACTTATCAATGTTCCGATTATTTGACTATTTTTAATATTAATTTTTAACCAAAAAATGGTCAACCTATATCAGGACAAGACATTGTTCAAATAAAAGATTTCGACATGTCTAAAAAAATGGCTGTTTTGGCAGAAAATGCCCAGTGGTTTGAAGACAATTCAACTTTGCAGGCTTCTCATAAAAAGAAAAATGTGGTAGGTGTTTCATATAAAACAGTAAATGTGGCATCAGAAGCAGGTGATTCTTCACCATCAACGCCAATTGGCATCAACTTGCCAAACAATAACTGGATTCGTGAACAACACGGTTCAAAATCTGTTTCTCTTGGAAATATTATTGAAGCTTACGATATGGCTGGAGGAACTGATCGATTAAAAGAATTTGCTTTTGATGAATCTGAAGTTGAAACTGAAATAAAATATGGACAGGAAGCCGATAAATTGCATACAGCTTTGCATGAAGTTATTGGGCACGCCAGCGGACAAATAAATGATGGTATTGGACAACCAAAAGAAACCCTAAAAAATTATGCGTCAACTTTGGAAGAAGCACGTGCAGATTTGGTTGGATTGTACTATTTACCTGATGCAAAATTGGTTGAAATGAAAATTTCTCCCGATGCACAAGGAATAGGAAAAGCAGCTTATGACAGTTATATCAGAAATGGTATGATGACGCAATTGATCCGTTTAAACTTGGGAGATGATATTGAAGAGTCACATATGAGAAACCGACAATTGGTGGCTGCCTGGGCTTTTGAAAAAGGCAAAAAAGACAATGTGATTGAAAAAGTGACCAAAGACAATAAAACGTATTTTGTTGTTCGGGATTATGTAAAATTAAGAGTTTTGTTTGGTGAATTGTTGAGCGAAATTCAACGCATTAAATCGGAAGGAGATTTTAAAGCAGGAAAAGCTTTGGTTGACACTTACGGCGTTAAAGTTGATCAAGCCATTCATAAAGAAGTGTTGGATCGCAACAGTAAATTTAAATCGGCACCATACAGTGGATTTGTGAATCCTGTGTTGACAGCCGAATTAGATGCCGACGGAAATATTATTGATGTAAAAATAGTGCAACCTGCTAGTTTTGCTGAGCAAATGTTGGATTATGCAAAGAGGTACACCAATTTGCCAGATGTAAATTAATAATAAAAAGAATTTTTTTATAAAAGTCCGTTTCAATTTATTGAAGCGGATTTTTTTAGTGTAAGGAAAAGGTGATTAAGGTAAAAATTATAATAATTAAAATAACCGAAATAAGCACAAGAAATGCATTTTTATAATATTTTTTGTGAATTTTAATGTCCTTTTTGTAACTCCAAACCATCGCTATGATAAAAGCAACTACAAAAAATACCGCAAAGATTAATTGTCCTTTACTAAACATATTAAATGTATATTGAGCCTCAAAAATACGTAAATTTCGGTTTACATTTCATTCTAAAAGCAAATCAATGAAAAATGCATTAATTATTGGAGCAACTTCGGGAATTGGAAAAGAACTCGCTAAATTACTGGTGGTGGATTATGATAAGGTTATCATCACAGGAAGAAGGGAAAATTTATTGCAAGAAATTAAAGCGACAAATCCAAACAAATTTGAGGTTAAAGAGCACGATGTAACCGATTTGGAAGCTTGTGAAACGCTATTTTCAGATTTAAAAAAGGAATTCAAAACCATCGATTTAATTGTTTACAGTGCTGGCGTTGGCGATCCAAATTATGACTTGGCCTATGAAAAGGAGTTACCTACTTTGCAAACCAACGTAATTGCTGCCGTTAAAATTTACGGACTTGCTTACAATCTTTTCAGAAAACAAGGGTATGGGCATTTGGTGGGAATTTCTTCCATAGCTTCCATTAGAGGAAACAGGCACGTACCGGCATATTTCGCCTCAAAAGCGTTTCAGGCAAATTATTTGGAATCGCTTTGGATGAAAGGTAAAAGAAGCAAAGCCGAAATTTATGTGACCGATATTCAGCCGGGATTTGTGGATACTTCGATGGCAATTGGCAAAACATTTTGGATGGCTTCCGTAGAGAAAGCTTCCCAACAAATATATGCAGCAATTAAATCGAAAAAGAAAAAATCGTATATCACAAAACGCTGGCGATTGGTAGCGATTCTGTTGAGAATACTACCGTCTTCCTTGTTATTTAAATTCAACTAAATTAATTTTCTGCTAAAATGATAAATAAACTGAAAGCCGTTCAGGAATTTCATGAATCCTTCGGATTGGGGGTTCAGCATAAACCTATTGCGAAATTAGATGCCGATAAATTAAAATTGCGTTTCGATTTAATGGCTGAAGAAAATGAAGAATATTTGGAAGCCGCCAAAAACAATGATTTAGTTGAAGTGGCCGATGCTTTGGGCGATATGCTTTATATTTTATGCGGCACTATTTTAGAGCACGGCATGCAATATAAAATAGAAGAAATTTTTAATGAAATTCAACGCAGCAATATGAGCAAATTAGGTAAAGACGGCAAGCCAATTTATAGAGAAGACGGCAAAGTGTTGAAAGGTCCCAATTATTTTAAACCGAATATTGCAGCCATTATCGAAGATTAAATGGGGGTTTTTCGAGGTAAAAAACAACAAAGTTGCAAATTATAAATAGAAAAGTCAGAAGCAAGCCTGCAAGTCATCAAACTTTTAGCCATCTTTTTTTACCAAATCAACATTATAAAATCCACCCCTGTTTTCTTTTCTCGCCTTAGAAAAGCGTGTAATTAAAAATGCGGTGGTGATTAAATTTCTGAGTTCACACAAATCCACCGAAAGTTCAGAATGATCATATAAACGTTTATTGTCTTCAAACAATACATGAAGTTTTCTTTCTGCGCGCAACAATCGTTCGTTGGAACGCACAATGCCAACGTAATTACTCATAATGGTTTTCACCTCATTTCTGTCGTGCGTAATTAAAATTTTCTCCATATTTTTTACCACACCGCTGTCATTCCAATCCGGAATATTTTTTGGCGCTTTAATTTTATAGAATCTCTGGGTTAAATTTTCAAAAGCCTTGTGTGCAAAAACAATGCCTTCCAACAATGAATTTGAAGCCAGCCTGTTGGCGCCATGAAGTCCGGTTCTGGTAACTTCGCCGGCACCATATAAATTTTTAATGGAGGTTTTTCCTTTTTTATTCACATTTACGCCGCCGCAAATATAATGTGCAGCAGGTGATACGGGAATAAAATCCTTGCGTACATCAATGCCCAAAGTCAGGCATTTTTCGGTAATGTTTGGGAAATGTTTTTTAAAAGTTTCATGTTCCAAATGCGTACAATCTAAATAAACGTTGGACATTCCGCTTATTTTAAGTTCGTGGTCAATGGCTCTTGCAACAATATCGCGTGAAGCCAATTCTTCACGCTCATCATATTTATGCATAAATTTATTGCCGTAATAATCTCTTAAAATGGCTCCTGCGCCTCTCACGGCTTCTGAAATTAAAAAAGCCGGGTATTCACCCGGATTGTATAAAGCAGTTGGGTGAAACTGAATAAACTCAACTTCTGAAACTTCTGCCATCGCTCTATAAGCCATCGCAATTCCATCACCAGTAGCAACTTCCGGATTTGTAGTGGTCAAATAAACTTGGCCATTTCCTCCTGAAGCCAACATAGTAACTTTTGCCGCAAATGTTTTTACTACATTTTTTTTCTCGTCCAATACATAAGCGCCATAGCAGGTAATTTTTTCTGAAACCGAGGTTTGTCTTTTTTTAACTTGGTGTTCCGTAATTAAATCAATAGCAAAATGATGTGTTAAAAACTGAATATTTTTGGTTTTGTCAACTTGTGCAATAAGGGCTCTCTCAATTTCAGCACCTGTAAGATCTTGATGGTGCAAAATCCGATCTTGTGAATGTCCGCCTTCTCTTCCCAAAGAAAAATCTCCTTTTGAAGTTTTGTCGAATATGGCTCCCCATTCCATCAATTCTCTGAGTCGGGAAGGAGCATCTTCAACTACCATTTTAACCACATCTTCATCACACAATCCGTCACCGGCAACTAAAGTGTCTTCTATATGCTGATCAAATGAATCGACAGTTTCATTCCAAACAGTTGCAATGCCTCCTTGGGCATATTTGGTATTGCTTTCGCTCTTTTCACTTTTTGTGATGATCGTAACTGAAGCTTCTTTAAAGTAATTTGCCGTTTTTAAAGCAAAACTCAAACCTGCGATTCCCGAACCTATGATTAGAAAATCGGAATTGTATGATTTTTTTTCGGCATTCATTTAATAGTATGTTATTTAGAAAGATCCAGCATACGTTCGATTGACACCAATGCTTTCTTGCTCAATTCAATATCTACGGTAACCTCTGGCAATTCATATTTTAGGCACAAATATAATTTTCGCATTGTATTCATTTTCATGTACATACATTCACTGCAATTGCAATTATCATCGTCAACAGGGGCAGGAATCAAAATTTTGCCAGGAGCAATTTCACGCATTTTGTGTAAAATACCCACTTCAGTTGCCACAATAAATTTTTTAGCCTTGCTTGTTTTTACGTAATTTAACAATCCTGATGTTGAGCCAACATATTTTGCAACTTTCAATAAATGTTCTTTGGATTCAGGATGTGCAATAATTTCCGCATCCGGATTTTCAGCGTATAATTTCAATATTTTATCAATTGAAAAAGCTTCATGAACCATACAGGCGCCATCCCAAAGCAGCATATCACGCCCTGTTTTTTTAATCAGCCATGCGCCTAGATTTCTATCTGGCGCAAAAATAATGGGTTGGTCTTTTGGTATGGAATTGATGATTTTTTCGGCGTTTGAGGAAGTGCAAACAATATCGGTCATCGATTTTATTTCGGCAGAAGTATTTACATAAGAAACCACCAAATGATTTGGATGAAGTTTTTTGAAAGCGGCAAAATCGGCGGGCGGACAAGAATCGGCCAACGAACAGCCTGCTTTTAAATCGGGTAATAAAACTTTTTTGGACGGATTTAAAATTTTTGCGGTTTCGGCCATAAAATGCACGCCCGCAAAAACGATAATATTGGCACTGGTTTTAGCGGCTTGCTGTGCCAAAGCCAAACTGTCACCTACAAAATCGGCAATATCTTGTATGCCATCTTCTTGGTAATAATGCGCTAAAATAACCGCATTTTTTTCTTTTCTAAGTTGATTTATTTCTTTTACGTAATCAATATTTGGAGTTTTAATATCTAAAAACCCTTTTTGTTGAATCTCGCTCTTTGCTTGTTCTAATGCAGTCATGCTTTATTTCTTTTGATGGATTAAGACCAAATAATATGCCAAACAATCGGATATAACATCCGATTGTTTTATAATTTTAATGTGATAAAAGTATACTTTTTGACAAAGTTATCCTAATTGGATTTATTTTACTCTATAGGTCCAGCCAAATTTGTCTTCCGTTTTTTTACGTTGGATATCTGTAATTCCTTTTTTTATCATTGCAGCAAAACTGTTTTCCACTTTTGGCAAATCAAAGTTTTCTCCTTTATTTGAAAAAGCATTGATAACGCTAACTACAGCGGCTGTTCCTGCGCCAAACATTTCCAGCAATTCGCCTTTACGGGCTGCTTCCACAATTTCAGTAACTTTTACTGGCCTAACCTCAACTTTAATCCCTTTGTCTTCACAAAATTGAATAATACTTTTTCGTGTTACACCATCTAAAATTCTGTCACTCACTGGTGCAGTCAATAACGTGTCATTTACCCTAAAAAACACATTCATTACTCCGGCTTCTTCCAACAATTCATGGGTGCATGAATCTGTCCAAACAACCTGTTGAAATCCTTGCTGATTTGCCAATTTGGTTGGGTAAAAGGATCCGGCATAATTTCCTGCGGCTTTTGCTGCGCCAACTCCGCCATTGGCAGCTCTGCTATATTTATCGGCAAAAACCACTTTTACTTCTCCTGAATAATAAGATTGAACAGGAGAACAAATAATCATAAATTTATATTTGTTTGAAGTTGATGCGGATACACAAAGTTCAGTTGCTATGATAAATGGTCGAATATAAAGTGCGTTATCACCGCCTTTTTTCACCCATTCTTTGTCCAATTTCAACAATTCATTCAATCCTTCAAAAAATAAATCTTTTGGGAAAGCAGGCATATCTAAACGTTCTGCTGATTTGTTGATTCTTTCCTGATTTTGCTCTGGTCTAAACAACCAAATTGCATCATTGTCATCTTTATACGCTTTCATACCTTCAAAAATAGCTTGACCATAATGAAAAACTTTTGCAGAAGGGTCCAAGATTAAAGGGTGGTAAGGCACAATTTGAGGTTTTTGCCACGCGCCATTTTCATAATCACATTCAAACATGTGATCGGTAAAAATTTTTCCAAAGGTTAAATTATTAAAATCAACTTCTGAAATTTTCGATTTTGTTGTTTTTTCAATATGTAAAGCCATAGTTAATCTGTATTGTTTACGCAAATTTACTCAATTTTTTTAATCCACAGTTTTAATTTTATACGGGCATAATGTCTTATTTTTAATATATTTGTGAAAAATGTTGAATTAAATTAATTTGAAATGAGAAAAAATGTAGTATTGCTAATTCTAACGGTTTTTATGTTCTATTCCTGTAAAAATGAGGGTGCAAAACCTGAGGGAAAAGAAATTGAAAAACAGGAAGTTACCTATCTTTCTTTCGGGGAAAATATCGATGCGGAAAACAGTATTTCAATAGCTGAAATGAGCGAGAAATATAAGAATTTAAAAGAGGGAGATACCTTAGATATTAAATTTAGTGCGCCAATAAAAGAAGTTTGCAAGAAAAAGGGATGTTGGATGAAGTTGGATTTGGGTAACGGCCTGGAATCTTATGTGAATTTCAAGGATTATGGGTTTTTTATGCCAATGAATGCAGATGGAAAAGAAGTCATAGTAAACGGAAAAGCTTTTGTAAAAATTTCAACAGTTAATGAATTACAGCATTTGGCAAAAGATGCAGGAAACTCAGAAGAAGAAATCGCAAAAATTACAGAGCCAAAATACACTTTAGCTTTTGAGGCAGACGGTGTTTTAATGAAAGAATAATGAAAAGCATACTCTTAATAATTTTACTTTGTTTTATTATTTTTTCTTGTGATACTTCCAAAAAAGGAGAAATTGTAAAAGACACCGCATTGGTGATGTATAAGCCTTCTGAAATGGCCTTGCTTATGAATGAGATGTATATTTTTAATGAAAAAACTAAAGAAAAAATTATTAAAAATGAGGATTTAGGCGAATTTCCAACAAATTTTTTAAACATACATTCTGCAATTCTAACAGATCCTACAGATAGAAATGTTGGATTTGAAGGCTTCTCAAAAGCATTTCTACTAAACCAACAAGCAGTTTTCTCTGAAAAAACTGTTGATAAAAAGGAACAGTTTAATATGATGATAAATTCTTGTGTTGCCTGTCATAAAACCACTTGTATAGGTCCAATTCCTAAAATTAAAAAGTTGATAATTCCCTAAATTTGGAAAGAAAAATAATAATCACTGCCGATGGTTCCACCACCATTCATCTTGCGGAATGGGACGAACAATACCACTCAAAACACGGTGCAATCCAAGAGGCGAGGCATGTGTTTATTAAAAATGGACTGTCTCTTTTTTCCAATCAGAAAATTGCTGTTTTGGAAATGGGTTTCGGAACCGGACTCAACTGTTTCATCACTTTTTTAGAGGCGCAAAAACTGAATTTGGCGATCGATTATGTTGGTGTTGAAGCGTATCCGTTAGTAGCGGACGAGGTTGAAAAAATGAATTTCGTTGCGCAATTGGAAGCCCTTGCATTTACTGATGTTTTTAACAAAATGCACCAACAGGATTGGAAAATAAAAGGGGAAATTTCACCAGAATTTTTTCTCACAAAGCGCAAGCAGTTTTTTAACGAAATTAACGACGAAAACAAATTCGACCTTATTTATTTTGATGCATTTGGCGCAAGGGTCCAACCCGAATTGTGGACTGAGGAAATTTTTGAAAAAATGCATAAATCTTTAAAAGAAAATGGTGTTTTGGTCACTTACAGCGCAAAAGGAAGTGTTAGAAGAGCCATGTTGGCAGTCGGATTTTTAGTTGAAAAACTGTCTGGCCCACCGGGAAAAAGAGAAATGTTACGGGGAACAAAAGCCCCCTAACCCCCGAAGGGAGGACTGAGCGTTAAGAAAACAGCCGATGGCTGTTTTTAGCGATAGGGCCAGCTGGCGCGAAGGCGTGTTAAGAAAACAGCCAGTATACATTTTTAGTGCGACATAGCGGTAGCTATGGGCGAGATGGCGAATGGATAACAACTGGTATATTAGGCTTTAATAAAGTTAAAATTCAAAATATTCCCCTCTCGAGAAGCCTGTCCCACTTTTCCTGCGGGAGGGTTAGGGATGTGTAAAAAATATATGTGAAGGAATTTGAAAATAAGAAAAACGGTCAACACTAATCAGGGAAGTGCAATGTTGAAATACAAGAGTTTTTATTATCCTCTCTCTTTGCTTTAATCTAAATATTTAAACAATGGAACACAGATTCAAAAAAAGAAAAAAACCGAATTACAAAAGAGGTATTATTTTGGTAATTTTATTGCTGGTGATTATCTACTTATGGATGAATTTGGAAAGTCTTGTGAATACTTTTTTTGGTGTTAAACCTTAAATTGAAATTAATTTATAAGATTTTATTTTTTAAAATTTCGACCTTTCCAATTATAGGTTTTAAAGGTGGATAAACAACCAATAAAAACAATAAAAAAAGGATATAATAAACTTACCGGTAAATAATATTTTAAAGATTTTGTATTTTTTAAAAATAGGGCTGTTTGGGCTATCAACACAAAATCGGCAATGACTTTTAAAGCGAAAATTAGCATCAAATAAATCCAAAATTCAGGGAAAAAAAATGCGAAAATTCCTAAAACCAGCACCGTCAGATTTTCCAAAAACACCACAATTCCAACAAATTTCGCAAAAAAGCTTTTGTAGGAAGCCGATTTGGATGCCCATCGTATTTGCTGATTTATAAACAGTTTCCAAGTATTTTCCGATTTCGATTCAACAATTGCTGCTTCCGATTTTAAAAATTTCACCTTATTGCGGTAGGAATTGAGCATCTTTTCCATCAAAAAAACATCATCACCGCTGGCGATATTGGTATTGCCATCAAAGCCCTTAAGTTTAAAAAAAGCAGCTTTATTGTAACACAAATTGGCGCCATTGCACATAATTGGACTTCCAATCCCGAATCCGCCAAGGGTACTTCCCATCAAACTTGTGAAATTTAGTTGTTGAAAATGATGCAAAAATGATTTTTGGGCACTAAATTTTACCGGAGCACCCATAAATGCGAGTTGTTCATCTTCAATAAATTGATTAAATAGCTGTAGCCAATTTGCTGGGACAACACAATCAGCATCGGTGGTGGCAATCCATTCAAAATTTGACAAATTTATGGCAGTATTTATGGCATCTTTTTTAGGCGAATTGGTTTTTCTTCTACTTTGTATCACAAGTAAATTTAACTGTTGATGTTGTTTTGTAAATGCTTCCAAAATCGGTTTAAAATTGTCTTGGGAACCATCGTTTACCAATAAAATTTCAAATAATTCAGAAGGATAATTCAGTGCCGAAAGCGATTGCAATAAATTAGGCAGATTGTGTGCCTCGTTCCTGAAGGGAATTATAATCGAAAATCTATTTTTAGGAGTTTTATTGCTGTTTTTCAGCAAGTCAACTTTTTCAAAACCAATAATAAAAGCAATAATTAATGCTAAATAAATGATTGAAATTAGAATTGACAAGAAAATCATTTTTCAGAAAACATTTTAAAGTTCAATACAAATATACTGCCTAAAAGTGCAGGAATTGCGAAATTTAAAAGCCACATAAAGGTAGTTATGGTTACAATTGTTAATGGATTTACATGGATGAAACTAAAAATAAATACCCCAACAGAGCCCTTAATCACCCAGTCAAAAATAGCCAAACTCGGAATAATAGAAGCGATAAAATACGTGCAGAAAATCAGGTTTATGAGTGTAAAATAATCAGCATCCACTTGAAAAAGCATTAGAAATAAATAAAACTGATGTGAAAAAACCAGATAGCGAAACAAAGAATAAGTCAGTGTTTTCACCTTAATTTTAATTGATAATTCTTTTGAATAATTGAGAATTTTAAGGATTAATGCTTTCAATATTTTTGTGATTCCAAATTTTTTTCCAATTAAATAAAGTAATAGCAAACCACTAAAAAGCAGAAAGAATTTGGCTGTGTTAAATGAGAATATTTCAACTTCAAAATAAAAATTCAAAAAAAAGATTCCGAACATTCCGAAAAATACGGTAACGGTTAACTGACTTAAATTTCCAATCAGGTTTAAAACCATGATTTTTTTTTGTAATTTCTTTTCAAAGAACAAGGCTTTTGCACCGTATTCCCCAATTCTGTTGGGTGTAATTATAGAGGCGGTTAAGGAAGCGAAACACTGTTCATAAGCTTCAAAAAAAGTGACTTTCTTTTCATAAGAAAGCAGTGTTTTCCATTTAAATATTTCCAAAAACCAATTCATATCTGTGAATAAAAGCAACAACAAAAGCAACCAATTATTTTTAGAAAGGAGGAAAGCTATTTGTTGATTTAACTGTGTAAGCGACAAAAGTTGGTTGGTAGACAATTGATGAAATATAAAATAAAAAGCACCCGTTACAATCGCTAATTTTAGCAACAAAAAAATGAGGCGTTTATATTTAAACAAGATATTGTACATTTGGTTTTACAAATAAACAACTAATTGAGCACAGAAAAAATCATATTGGGAATTGATCCTGGAACAACAATTATGGGTTTTGGATTGATAAAAATTATTAATAAAAAAATGGAATTAATTCGAATGGACGAATTAATACTCAAAAAATATGATGACCATTATGTAAAATTAAAACTAATCTTTGAACGCACCATACATATTATTGAAGAATATCATCCAGATGAAATAGCCATTGAAGCACCTTTCTACGGCAAAAACGTTCAGTCTATGTTGAAATTAGGACGCGCGCAAGGCGTTGCGATGGCTGCGGGTTTATCAAGAGAAATACCGATAACCGAATATTCGCCAAAAAAAATTAAAATGGCCATTACCGGTAATGGAAATGCGAGCAAAGAACAGGTGGCGAAAATGTTACAAAGTTTGTTTAAAATAAAGGAATTGCCCACTAATCTTGATTCCACAGACGGATTAGCCGCGGCGGTTTGTCATTTTTACAATGCCGGAAATATCACTTCAGAAAAAAATTATACTGGTTGGGATGCTTTCGTAAAACAAAACGGAAATCGAATTAAATAGCTTTTAAATAATCACATCACATTCGTAAGTTTCACATTTTTTCTCAATCACCAATTTTCTATGTTCTTTAAAAAGTTGGTGTTCTTTTGTCGATTCTAATTTATCTTTATCCTTTTTAGAATTCCAAAATTCAACCAAAAAATATTTATTTTCCTCGACTCTGTCTTTAAAAATGTGAAAATGGTCTAAACCTGCTGGTTTTGCCTCAGTCAATTCTTCGAATTTTTGAAGTTCAACAAATGTAATTCCTTCCCCGTCTTTTACCTTAAATGAAACGATATATGCATACATAGTTAGTCGGTTTTCTCAAATTTACAACTCCTTTCTCAAAAAAAGGGTAACAAAAATCACTTTTTTAAGTTTTTATAAAATCCGTACATTTATAAAATAATTAAACAATGTTTTGGCAGGAATTTATTTACACATACCGTTTTGTAAGCAAGCATGTTATTATTGCGATTTTCATTTTTCTACCTCATTAAAAAGAAAAGAAGATATGCTGATTGCACTTAAACGTGAATTGGAGCTTAGAAAAGACGAACTAAATAAGGAGGAAATTGAAACGATATATTTTGGTGGAGGAACGCCGTCTTTATTGACCATTGAGGAATTGCGATTACTGATTGACACCATTTATGAAAATTATGAAGTGGTTGTAGGCGCTGAAATTACCTTGGAAGCAAATCCAGACGACTTATCATCCAAAAAAATTAAGGAACTCGCACAACTTCCAATAAACCGATTAAGCATAGGGATTCAGTCTTTTTTTGACGATGATTTAAAATTTATGAATCGCGCACATACCGCCGAAGAATCTAAAAAATGCTTAATGGAAGCCACCAAGTATTTCGATAATATAACCATCGATTTAATCTACGGAGTTCCCAATATGAGCAATGAAAAATGGCTATCGAATTTAAAACAGGCATTCGATTTTAATATTCCACACATTTCCAGTTATGCCTTAACTGTGGAAAAAAAAACAGTTTTGCATAAACTGATTGAAACAGGAAAAGTTCCTCCGGTTGATGAAAATTTGGCCTTGGAACATTATAATATTTTGGTTGCAGAAGCCGAGAAACGCGGCTTTGTGAACTACGAAATTTCTAATTTTGGAAATCCGGCCTATTTTTCAAAACACAATACTTCTTATTGGCTTGGAGAGAAATATTTGGGAATCGGATCTTCCGCACACTCTTTTATCGGTTTTGAAAGAAGTTGGAATGTTTCAAACAATACAAAATACATAAAAGCTTTACTTGCCAATGAATTGCCTTCCGAGAAAGAACAGCTTACAGAAATAAACAGGTTTAATGAATATATTATGACAGGTTTGCGCACTATTTGGGGGGTTTCTTTTCAAAAGATTGAAAAAGAATTTGGCGCAATGTATTTACAAGATTTGAAAAAAAGCGCAGAACGTCATATTAAATCGGGATTGCTAGAAATTGAGCAGCGTTCCTTTTCGGGTGATGTTTTGGTCACTACCAAAAAAGGTAAATTTTTAGCCGATGGAATTGCTTCGGACTTATTTAAAATAACTTCCTGATTTATATGTAATTATAGTTACACATTGCTATTTTTTATCGCAATAAATTTGCTGAAAATTAAATAGTTAATTATGGAAATACAAATTAAATTTGATGAAAATGGCAGAATAGTTCCATTTATGAATGGCACAGAAATTACCATGAATGAATCTCCTTTTTTAATATTTTTGGCAACTGCAGGAATGTGCTCGGCTGTGTTTGTTAGGTCGTTTATGCAGCAAAGAGGATTGCCTTTTCAGCAAGTGGGAATCACGCAAAAAATGAATTACAACAGAATGACCAATATGGTAAGTGATATTGATATGGTTGTTGATTTACCAGTGGATTTTCCTGAAAAATACGTGAGTGCAATTAAAAATGTAATAGCACAATGTCCTGTTAAACGTCATTTGGCTGAACCTCCAACATTTAATGTGATTGCCAATTTAAATCCGATATTGGAAAAATAGTTTAAATAAACTTAATAAAAAAGCAGCTGTTAAAAGCTGCTTTTTTTATGTGCAAAACATAAAATATTTTGGTAAATTTAGGGTTTTATAAACTTTTGGGGCTTAAATATTTAAATAATTGGGGATGAATATTGAAGAATTTAGAGATTATTGTTTGTCTAAAAACCACGTTACAGAAAGTTTTCCTTTTGATGACAAGACCTTGGTTTTTAAAGTAGCAGGCAAAATGTTTGCTTTAGCGGGTTTGGAACATCATCCTACAAAGGCAAGTTTAAAATGCGAACCCGAAAAAGCGTTGGAGCTGCGGGAAGAATACGATGAAATTACGCCCGGATATCATATGAACAAAGCGCATTGGAATACTGTAATTATTGATGGCGGTTTATCGAATAAATTAGTTCGGGAATTAATAGAGGATTCTTATAATTTGGTGGTAAAAGGCCTATCAAAAAAGCAGCAAAAAGATTTTGGGTTTGAAAGTCTAAAGCCCAAAGGTGTGCGTCCCTGATATAGGTTGACCACAAAAGTCAATTTATATGAGAGCCCATTGCTGGCGCGAGCGTCACGCTCGTGCTTTTAGTCTCTATTCTTTCTCACTTTCCAATAAGAATTCCCCCTTCGGGGGCTAGGGGGCAAATTGTTAAAGTGGAATTTACGGAGTCACGAACTGGAAGCTCGCGCTAGCTGGAGGGAGGTTTAACTGTTTAATCGTTGAATTGTTTATTTGTAGATCATTGTTGTCCGATAAAAATTCATAAAAAATGATTTATCTCAATCAAAATGGGACTTGATAAACAGTTCGCCCCTCAGGGACTGAAACAGCTCCGTAGGAGCTAAATGTTTGCAGAAAAATGAGAAACTTCGATTATTTAAGCCCCATCGGGGCGGTCTGTTTGTTTTAAAAATTTAACCGGACAATAATGTTTGTAGATATTTATTTTTAACTTTTAATGCCAACGCACCATCTTTTATCCGTGCGCCATCTCGCCCATAGCTACCGCTATGTTGCATTAAAAATGTAAACCAGCTGTTTTCTTAACGCGCCCTCGCGCCAGCTGGCCCAATCGCTAAAAACAGCCACCGGCTGTTTTCTTAACACGCCCTCGCGCCAGCTGGCCCAATCGCTAAAAACAGCCACCGGCTGTTTTCTTAACGCTCTGTCCCCCTTCGGGGGCTAGGGGGCAAATTGTTTCTTCCTATAATCTGAAGGTGTAACACCTTTTATCGATTTAAATTTTCTGTTAAAATTGGCCAGATTGTTAAATCCGGATTTGTAGGAAATTTCGGTGACGTTTAAATCATTATTTCGGGTAAGCAATTTACAGGCATTTCCAATTCTGATATCAATCAAAAAATTCACAAAAGTTTTGTTGGTTCGCTGTTTAAAATACCTGCAAAAGGCATTGGGTGTCATATTTGCAATATCGGCAACAATGTCTAAGGTAATTTCTTTATGAAAATTACTCATCGTATATTGAAAAATATCACTCATTCGTTTACCTTCATCCCCATCATATTTTTTTAGGTTAATCAACGATGATAATGTTTCTTTTTCTGCTTCCGAAATTAAAGACAGGATAGTTAAAAATGAAGTAAACTGTTTATATTTTGAGTAAGTATCCATTTCTGTCAATAATTTGGAAAGTTCCGTTTTGTTGGAAAGTACCTCAAAACCTAAGACAGCATCATAAAAAAAGTTGTTAAAATGTTCAAATTCGGGTAAATTAAAAAAATGTTCACCGTACGAATTTTTTGTAAAAAACAGGGATATCATTACAGTTTCCTGCTCAAAAGCAGTATCTCTTTTAAAAATATGCGGCAAATTTTCACCAATTACAAAAATGTCATTTTTTTTAAATTCCCCTACACAATCCCCAATAATATAAGTGCCTTCACCTTCAACAAAAATGCTTATTTGAATTTCCTGATGTTGGTGTAGTTTTTCATAAAATGAATCTTCATCATATTTTTGGATGAATAAAGTTACATTCTCAGGTTTCGGAATTTTAAATGGCAATACCTTCATATCTGCTAAATATGCATCAAAAATAAGCTATTTTTTAGGATTAAACGATAAATATAAGGTAAAATACTATTATGAATAGATAAAAAAAAGCTGGTGACATAGTTTAGAATATATAAATTGGCAATAGCTTAAAAAAAAGAAGCCACCATCATTTACAATTGGTTTTTACCTTTGTTGGAGTTGGATAAAACACTAAATTAGTGCAAAATATTAATTTGTGGTTTTTCAATTTGGGTGTTACCCGCCAACTGGCGGGTCGTGCTTTTGGCTTTATCTTTTTACCATGTAAAAAGGATATCGCCGCAATCACTAACACAAAACACAATTTCTGATAAACTAAAAAACGGATAGAAAATGGAACATATGATAACAGGAAAAAATTACATAGGAAATTTATTATCATCCATAGGAAATAAGACTTATAAAACCTTCAATCCACAAACGAATACTGAAAACAGTGTTCTTTATAGTGAAGCTTCTGATGTTGAAATTCAACAAGCAGTTAAATTGGCAGCTGGGGCGTTCACTGTTTTTAAATCAGTTTCCGGAGCCAAAAAAAGTGAGTTCTTAAATGAAATCGCCAATCAAATTGAAGCCTTGGGCAACGAATTAATAAAAACATATTGCTCAGAAACAGGTTTGCCTAAAGGCAGAGTGATAAGCGAAAGAGCAAGAACTGTTTTTCAATTAAGGTCGTTTGCTAATTTGGTAAATGAAGGCTCATGGGTTGAAGCAACTATTAATAAAGCCAATTTAAACCGACAACCGATTCCAAAAGTTGACATACGCAAAATGCTAATTCCACTTGGGCCAGTAGTGGTTTTTGGCGCAAGTAATTTTCCCTTAGCCTATTCAACGGCAGGAGGAGATACGGCTGCGGCATTCGCTGCTGGTTGTCCGGTTATTGTAAAATCCCACCCTATGCACGCAGGAACTGGTGAGCTGGTGGCTTCAGCCATTATAAATGCTGCTGAAAAAACAGGAATGCCTAATGGCGTATTTTCAAATTTAAACAGTAGCGGAATTGAAGTAGGTGTAACTTTGGTAAAGCATCCACAAGTAAAAGCAGTTGGTTTTACAGGCAGCGTACAAGGCGGCAGGGCCTTATACAACTTGGCTTCACAACGGGAAGAGCCAATTCCTGTTTTTGCCGAAATGGGAAGTATAAATCCGGTAATCATTTTACCGGAAGCAAGCAAAAGTAAGGGTGCCGATTGGGCAAAAACCTATGCGGTTTCAATTACATTAGGATCCGGGCAGTTTTGTACAAATCCAGGTTTAATTTTAGGCATAAAAGGGAATGAATTAACAAAATTCATTAAAAAATTATCAGCAGAAATTGTTGAAATTGAACCAACTTGTATGTTACATCCAAATATTATTGGTGCTTTTGAAAGCAATAAATCAAAAATGTTAGCTCAAAAAGGATTGCAAACAATTGCAACTTTTGAAAACGAGGTTTCAAAGAATTATGGTCGCCAAACAATTACAACAGTTGAAGGCGCTACTTTTTTAGCAAATACAAATCTACATCAAGAAGTTTTTGGTCCATTTTCCATGATTGTACAATGTGAAAATGTAATACAATTGAAAAACATTATTTCAAATTTAGAAGGACAATTAACTGGCACTATTTTAGCCGAAAATGGGGAGCTTGAGAATTATGAAAATATTGTTAGTGCACTTCAAAACAGGGTTGGCCGTATTATTTTTAACGGTGTTCCAACCGGTGTTGAGGTTTGTGACGCAATGGTTCACGGTGGCCCTTATCCTGCTTCAACCGATAGCAGGTTTACCGCAGTTGGAATAAATTCCATAAAACGCTGGGTTCGACCTTTTAGCTACCAAAGTTGGCCAAATGAGTTGCTTCCAAATGAATTAAAAAATGAAAATCCACTTGGGATTTCAAGAGTTGTTGATGGCAAAAGAACGACTGATAAACTATAAAAACTTTCTCATGAATTGTTTAAAATCATTTTTACTATTAGGTTTCATTGCATTGATAAGTTGTAATGAAAAAACAAATAATTCAGTAGTTGAATTAAATAAAATTATTTCAACTATTGAAAATCATAAAGGCTATGATAAAGCATTATATCCATTAGGTTTATTCACAAAGCAATATTTTAAAGATGAGGCTGATTTTGCGCAAAGCCAACTAAATAAGTTGAGGGAAATGAAGTTGGGCAATTTGTCTGAATCCGAACAAATTTCTATAGAATTATTGCAATTTACCTTACAAGAAACGATTGATTTATATGAGTTTGAGGCTTATTTAAATCCTTTGTTGTCTGATGCAGGTTTTCACACAAGTTTGCCTTATGAAGTTCGTGATTTTTCAACGCATAAGCAATTTGTTGAGTATTTAAATAAATTAAATGCTCTTCCAACATTTGTTTCTCAGAACATAACATTGATGCGTGAAGGTTTGGAGAAAGGAATCTCTCAACCTAAAATTATTTTCAACAATTTTGAAGACACCTATAATAGTCAGATAGTTGACAATTATCAGCAAAGTTTTTATTATTCACCTTTTAAAAATATTCCTTCTATTTTCTCTGTTCAACAAAAGGATTCTTTGTTGTCAGCTGCCAAAATTGCTATTGAAACCAATGTTATCCCACAGTTTAAAGTCATTAAAGATTTTTTTGATAACGAATATTTTGTAAAAACAAGAGCAGCAGGAGGTGTTTCAAATCAGTATAACGGAAAAGAGTATTACCAAAACAGGGTAAATTATTATACAACTTCAACTATTTCGGCAGAAGAAGTTCATCAAATTGGCTTAAAAGAAGTTGCACGAATTAAAGCCGAAATGCAAAAAATAATTGACACATTAAATTTTAAAGGTTCTTTTGAAGAATTTTTAACTTTTTTAAGGACTGATGAACAATTTTATGCTAAAACTGGTGATGATTTATTGAAAGAAGCCCGAAATATTGCTAAAAAAATAGATGCGCAATTACCAAAATATTTCATCACATTACCGCGCAAACCGTATGGTGTTGAACCAGTTCCAGAGGTAATTGCCCCAAAATACACAGGAGGAAGATATAGTCCATCAAAAGATGAAACTCAACCAGGTTATTATTGGGTAAATACTTATAATTTAAAGAGCCGACCGCTCTATATTTTACCTTCATTAACGCTGCATGAAGCCGTTCCGGGACATCATTTGCAGATGAGTTTAAACAGCGAATTAGGTGGAGAGATTCCGAAATTTAGAAGAGATTTATATTTATCTGCTTATGGAGAAGGTTGGGGATTGTATTCAGAATATTTAGGAAATGATATGGGAATTTACACAACACCTTATGAAAATTTTGGAAAGTATACCTATGAAATGTGGCGCGCCTGCAGATTGGTAGTTGATACGGGTATTCATTCTAAAAATTGGACACGAGAACAGGCGGTAGATTATTTAAAATCGAATACGGCATTGTCACTTCACGAAGTAAATACGGAAATTGATCGTTATATTTCTTGGCCAGGACAGGCATTATCTTATAAAATAGGTGAATTAAAAATTCGTGATCTTCGAAAATTGGCTGAAAATGAATTAGGACCTAAATTTGAAATTCGCGCATTTCATGAGATTATTTTAGAAGAGGGAACTGTAACACTTTCCATTTTAGAAAAAAGAATACAAAACTATATTGAAAAAGCGAAAAATGGGTAGGATTTTTTTAAAAACCCCATTGCTGTACAAGGTTGGGCAAAAATATATCAGTACCATCATTATTGACAATGAAAATGAGCCTTACGCACACGGATTTCAGGTATTGGAATATAAAAAATAAGTACTTCAAACAAACCTATCAACCAATCATTTAAAGTTGAAATTTAAATAAATCAATTATGAAAACATTTTACGGGATAACAATTATTACACTATTGCTGCTATTGCCAACACAAATTTATGCCCAAAAATTAACGCAAGAAGATTACAAAAGAGCAGTGAGCTTTATGTATGACAATTATAATAACAAAACAGCTTTTAATCTTGACACTAAAGTTAATTGGTTTGATGATAATTCTGGAATTTGGTTTGTGGATTTTAGTAAAGATGGCGCAACATATAAAACAGTTTCATTTAAAAACAACAAAGTCGAATTATTATTTAATCACATAAAATTAGCGAATGAATTAAATAAGCTTCTTGAAGAAAAAGTAAAGGCAAACAATCTTTCTTTAAACAATATTGAGCGAACAAAAAGCGGAAATTTAATAATAACAGTAAAAAATAAAAAATATGTTTATAACACAAAAACGAATGTGCTACAGGTTTCAGGAGAAGATAAAAAAGAAGAAGCCAAACCTTTTGAAAGTAAATCGCCAGATGGTAAATGGATAGCCTATTCAAAAGATTATAATTTATTTATTAAATCTACTGAAACTAATGAATCGCATCAATTAAGTTATGATGGGGTAATAAATTATGAATATGCCAGTTTTTATGGCTGGTACGATAAAATGGAAGGTGAAAATGGAGAACGTCCAAAAAACTTTTATGCAGAATGGTCTAAAGATTCAAAATGGATTTCAACAAACCTTGTTGATTTGCGAAATGCCCAAAAAATGTACCTTTTAGATTGGAGCATAGATTCATTATACAGGCCGAAATTATTATCTTATTACCGGGGTTCACCGGGAGATACAACAATGGTGCATGTACAGCCAATTTTTTTTAATGTTGACACTAAAAAAGAAGTAAAAACAAATCTTCCAAAAAACACCCATATAAATAGTGTTTCTGTACAATGGACCCAAGATTCGGGAGTACTTATCGCTGACTATCCAGAAAGAGGTTTTCAAAAACAATATGTAAAAAAAATAGATTTAAACACAAATACTGAACAAACTTTAATCACTGAAGAAAGTGAAACCAATATTGATAATTTTACTTTTAGGTTGTTAGAGAAGCTTCAAAAAATAGTGTTCCTATCCGAAAGAAGTGGCTGGAGACAATTGTATATAGCAGATTTAAAAACAAGCAAAACATCCCCGCTGACTACTGGTAATTACTATATAAATGATATTAAACATATCGATGAAAAAACTGGAGATATTTACTTTTTAGCATCAGGAAAAGAAACTACTAACAATCCTTATCACCAGCAGTTGTATAAGGCAGATTTGAACGGGATAGTGACATTATTGACTCCTGAAAATGCACATCATAGCGTGTCTTTTTCAGAAGATGGAAAATACTTTGCCGATAATTATTCAACCATTGAAATTCCGACACAAACAGTATTGCGAGAAACTTCTACAGGAAATAGTATCGCAAAATTAACTCAGGCAAATGTTGATGAAGCAATTTCTAAAGGATGGAAAACGCCAGAAGTGTTCAATCTTACGGCTAAAGACGGAAAAACAACAATTTATGGAGCCATTTGGAAGCCAAGCAATTTTGACGCCTCAAAAAAATACCCAATAATTGATCACACATATACAGGTCCACACACTCAAATGTTTCCAAAATCCTTTGATAGGGGTTTTATGAATCAATCATTGGCAGAATTAGGTTTTATAGTAATGATGGTTGATGGTTTGGGCACTTCTGGCCGCTCTAAGGAGTTTCATAATCATTCTTATAAAAATATGGGTAATAATTTGGAAGACCATGTGTTGGCAATTAAATACTTAGGAGAAAAATATAATTGGATTGACATTGATAAGGTTGGAATTTTTGGACATTCAGCTGGAGGTTTCGATACCGGAAGAGCTATGCTAGCATTTCCGGATTTTTATAAAGTTGGAGTTGCAAGTTCTGCAGACCATGATTTTAGAATGGAAAAGGCATGGTGGCCAGAAATGTATCAAGGTTGGCCGGTTGATTCAACATATCAAAATGTATCAAACATAACAAATGCTAAAAATTTAAAAGGAAAATTATTATTGGTCCATGGTGGAATTGATGAGAATGTTAACCCATCTGCAACGTTTAAATTAGCAGAAGCTTTAATAAATGCCGATAAGGAATTTGATTTATTGATACTTCCAAGTCAGAGACATGGGTATCTTGGAAAACATCAAAGTTATTTCACAAAAAAAAGATGGAATTATTTTGTTGAATATTTGGGAGGAAATACGCCTATATGGGATTTTAATTGGACGAATTAATGAGTAAAGAAGCACTAATTATTGGTGAAGGATTATTGGATTGAGCGCTACTTAATTATCTGGCAAAAAACAACTGATAAACTATAAAAACTTTCTATGAATTGTTTAAAATCATTTTTAATATTTAAAATAAGAACCTAAAAGTTGACCTACCCGAAAAAATATAGCCATGGCCTGGTTTTGAGCTTGGCACCAGCATTAGGGAAACTTGTAAGGGAGTTGATTGTGGGAAATAAAACAATAAGCAACAGTAATAAATTTAAATAAGGTTAATATATTTTTGGTTACTTTTGAGTCATGAATTTTATTGAAATTTTAATAAAGCTTAGACGAATTGTTCGTTCCGTAAACTTGGAAAGCAAGCGAGTGGATAAAGAATTGGGCGTTAGCATTCCCCAATTGCTATGCCTTCAATTTTTGGCGGAACAAGATGAATTTAAGGCAAATGCGTCAAAATTAAAAAGCTTTTTAAATTTAAATGCCAGCACCATTACTGGGATTATTTCTAGGTTGGAGAAAAAAAATTTGGTTGTAAAACTCCCTAATTCAACAGACAAGCGTATCACTTTGATTTCTTTAACAACTAAAGGAATGGCACTTATCCATAATGCGCCAATTACTTTTCAGCAAAAATTAAGTGAAAAACTGCAAGCCCTTCCGCCGGATAAACTTAAAACAATTATTGATGGCATCGACCTATTAACCGACCTTATGGAAGTTGATGAAATTGATACCTCACCGATTATCACTTCAGAAGAATTTTTATAGAAAGATTTAGCAATATTTTATTGATTTTTCTAAAAAACAGTTTCTGTAGAAATTATGAATATTGTATATTTTTTATTTAAAAAAATCGCCAAAAAATGAGCTTAATTACGTATTTGCTCATCACTTATTGTATTATATTAATAAAATATAAATAGTTTCTATAGAAACTATTTCGTATTTTTGCACCATAATCATTAAAATAAAACAAGAAATATGCTCATTATACAAGTAAAGGAAGGCGAAAACATTGACAGAGCGCTAAAAAGATACAAACAGAAAACAAGAAGAACAAAACTGATAAATAATTTGAGAGACCAAAAACAATTTACTAAAAAATCGGTTAAGAAAAGAATGAAAATGGCAAAGGCGGTTTACATACAGGCACTGCGAGATCAAGAGGAAAGATAGATATGGAAATTTTTAAAATATATAACAAAATTACAGTCCCTTCACCTGAAGACAAGGAGGAGGCTATTTCATTTTTGTATAAGCACCTACAGGAATACGGCGATAAAAAAGAAGACATTAGCAAATGTTTTGATTTCGCAATTAGGGATTCAAATGAAGGGCTTGGCGGATTTGTATTGATTCTTCTGGAAAATAACGAAATTAAAGGTGTTACCATCGTTAACAAAACCGGAATGGCCGGATATATTCCTGAAAACATCCTTGTTTATATTGCCGTTCATGGAAATGCCCGCGGTAAAGGTTATGGCAAAAAATTAATGAATAAAGCCATTGAATTAGCCGATGGCGATATTGCCTTGCATGTTGAGCCTAACAATCCCGCAAAATTTTTATATGAAAAATTGGGTTTTGAAAATAAATATCTAGAAATGCGACTTAAAAAACAACAATAAATTCTATGGCTTTTTTAGACATTGTTGTATTTATTGTTTATATGGCCGCCGTTTTAGGGATTGGATTTTATTTTTTTAAAAAAAATGAAACCGTCAAAGATTACTACATTGGTGGTGGGGAAATGAGTAGTTTGCATGTGGGCTTATCTGTTGTTGCGACAGATGTTGGAGGTGGATTTTCAATTGGATTGGGCGGATTGGGTTTTGTGATGGGAATATCCGGATCCTGGATGCTATTTACCGGACTTATAGGCGCTTGGTTAAGCGCTGTTTTTTTGATTCCAAAGGTTGTTAAACTTGGCAATCTTCATGGATTTTTAACATTTCCCGAATTTTTGAAGCACGGTTACGGAACTACTGTAGCTATGGTTGCGGGTATTATTTCTTTTATTGGCTATTTGGGTTTTACCTCATCGCAATTTCTAGCCGGAGCAAAGTTGGCAGTTGGCACATTCCCTTCTCTTGATTTGAATCAAGCTTTAATGATAATGGGTGGTATAGCGCTTGTTTATACTGTTTTTGGCGGAATGAAAGCTGTAATTTATACAGATACTTTTCAATGGATTATTTTAATGGTTGGGTTAATATTTGTTGGAATTCCTATTGCTTATAACTATTTAGGTGGTTATGATGCCATTGTAAATGTGCTTCCCGATAAATATTTTTCATTGCAAAACGTTTCTTGGGTGCAACTTGTAAATTGGTTTGTGATTATTGTTCCTATTTGGTTTGTTGGAATGACACTTTATCAACGAATATACGCTTGCAAAGATGAAAAAACAGCCAAGAAAGCTTGGTTTATAGCTGGACTTTTTGAATATCCCATCATGGCTTTTATGGGGGTAATTCTTGGACTATTTGCACGAGTAGCCGCCGCAAAAGGATTATTTATTGCGGACGGATTTGAAAGTGAAATAGGGATGGATCCTGAAATGGGAATGCCCTTGCTATTAAAACATGCATTGCCGGTAGGCCTTATGGGTTTAATGTTATCAGCATATTTTTCTGCAATTATGTCAACGGCAGACAGTTGTTTGTTGGCAGCATCCGGAAATTTTGTAACCGATATATTAGGTCTTAAGCACCTTAATAAAAACAATATGAAAATTTCTCAGATTGTTACCTTTATGGTTGGCGGTGCTGCAATAATTATTGCCACTTCTATGCAAAGTGTTTTGTCACTTATGCTATTGTCCTATTCATTTATGGTTTCCGGACTTTTAGTGCCAGTATTGGGAATATTATTGTCTAAAAAAAGAAAACCTTTGGCAGCTTTATTTTCTATGATAATAGGCGGGTCATCAACATTGATTTTAACATTTCTTGAAGTAAAAATTCCTTTCGGTTTTGACCCAATATTAATCGGAATTTCATTATCTTCCATTGTCTATTTAACAATTAAAAAATAACAAGATGGCATATATAACGCTTAACAAGAAATCTTTAGCGCAAAATTATTCGTTTTTACAGACTTTATTCACCAATCACAAAAAAGAATGGGCGCCTGTTTTAAAGATGCTTTGCGGAAATAAAACTTTTTTGGAATACGCTTTATCATTAGGTGATGAACAGGTTTGTGATGCCCGACTGAGCAATTTAAAAAGAATTAAAGCCATAAATCCAAAGAAAGAAACCATCTATATAAAACCTCCGGCAAAACGAAGTATCGCCAGTGTGGTAAAATATGCCGATGTGAGCTTTAATACAGAATTTACGACCATGAAATGGTTGTCTGAAGAAGCCGTTAAACAGAAAAAAATCCACCGAATCATTATTATGATTGAATTAGGTGATTTGCGCGAAGGCATTATGGGTGAGCATTTAATGGAATTTTATAAAAAAATATTTGAGTTACCCAATATTCATGTGGCTGGTATTGGCGCAAATCTCAATTGTTTAAGCGGCGTGATGCCAAGCAAAGACAAATTGATTCAACTGAGTTTGTATGAGCAGTTAATTGAAGCAAAATTCGGCAAGAAAATAGATTATGTGTCGGGTGGATCTTCTGTAATGATTCCGCTTTTAATGAAAAAGCAAATTCCAATGGGCGTAAATCATTTTAGAATTGGGGAAACCCTGTTTTTTGGGGTTGATCTTTTTGAGAATAAAACCATCCCTAAAATGAAGGATGATGTTTTTATACTTTATGCTGAAATCATCGAAATTACTGAAAAACCAATTGTCCCTTATGGTTATTTAGAAGAAAATCCATCGGGAGAAACCTTGGAAATTAATCCTGATGATTATGGAAAAAAACACAGCAGGGGAATTTTGGATATTGGACTTTTGGATATTTCCAAAACCGAATTTATCACACCTATTGATGAAAATATTTCTTTTGTTGGCGCAAGCTCAGACATGCTGGTGGTGGATTTTAGCAGTACCAAAAAAAAATATAAAGTCGGTGATTTGATAAGTTTTAAAATGAAATATATGGGCGCCTTGCGCATTATGAACTCCGATTATATCGATAAAAAACTGGTATAATGTATTGCTTTCTCTCCAGAGTGGTTCGAACGGTATATAATGTTATTAAATTTTCTTCAAAATTAATTTCAAAGAAGAAAAACTTCCTTAAATTTAGACTTTTTCAGCATAAAATTTAAAAAATTAGACAGTATGAGATATCCTCAAATTTCTTCAACATTATTTATAAAAAACAGACAAAATTTTACGACAAAAATGGAACCTAATTCCATTGCTATTTTAACATCAAATGATGTAATGCCCAACAATGCAGATGATGTAATGGGTTTTACCCAAAACAATGACTTGTTTTATTTAAGTGGGGTTGATCAGGAGGAATCTATTTTATTGTTATATCCCGATGCCGTATTGCCTGCCAACAGGGAAATTTTATTTGTGAAAGAAACCAGCGAATTGATAAAGATTTGGGAAGGCGACAAATTAACAAAAGAAAAAGCGTTTGAAGTTTCTGGTGTTAAAAATGTAAAATGGCTGCAAGAATTTGACTTGACATTACAATATATGGCCTTTGAAGCAGACACTTTTTATTTGGGTCACAATGAACATAAAAAAACATTGACTGCCGAAATGTTGACACAACAGGACCGGATGATTGCCAAATGCAAAGAAAAATATCCCTTGCATAATTATATGCGTGCCGCAAAAATTACCCGCGAACTTCGTCAAATTAAATCGGAGGAAGAAGTAGCATTAATGCAACAAGCATCCGACATTAGTGTTGGAGGTTTTAAAAGGGTTTTAAAAGCCGTGAAGCCGGGTATGATGGAGTACGAATTGGAAGCAGAATTGACCTATGAATTAATCAGAATGGGCGCAAAACGCCACGCATTTATGCCAATTGTGGCTTCCGGAGCAAACGCCTGCGCCTTGCATTACAACACAAATGATGCAGTTTGTAAAGATGGCGATATGATTTTAATGGATTTTGGTGTGTGTTATGCAAATTACAATTCAGACACTACCCGTTGTTTTCCTGTAAATGGCAAATTTTCAAAAAGACAGAAAGAAGTTTATAATGCCGTGTTATATTGTTTAAAAGAAGGTTCAAAATTGTTAAAGCCCGGAGTTGTTTCTGCCGATTATGAGAAGCAAATGGCAAGTTTGGTAGAGCAACAACTGATTAATTTGGGGGTACTAGATACCGAAAAAGTTAAAAATCAAGATCCTGAAAATCCGCTTTATAAAAAATATTTTATGCATGGAACAGCTCATTTTATTGGCTTAGACGTTCATGATGTTGGTTTGTACACCAGGCCATTGGAAGCGGGAATGGTACTTACTTGCGAGCCTGGGATTTATATTGCAGAAGAAGGTATTGGCTGTCGCTTAGAAAATGATTATTTAATAACACCGAAAGGAAATTTCAACTTAAGTGCAAAAATGCCTATTGAAATTGATGAGATTGAAGCCCTCATGAATAATTAAACACCCAAAAATATTAAGAAGAGGATAAATGGCAGCATAAAATAAAATGCTTCCCAATTTTAGCTTCTATCGCAAAAATGCTTAATTTAGTCACATATTAGAAATTTTAAGTTTTAGGTCAATTTTAGCTAAAATATTATTGCGTAATTAATTATGTTCAAATTTCAGGATATCATCAAAAGGACTAAATAAAAAAACTAATTTAACGTTCTAACCTTAAATCTTTTGTCGTTTTAAGCTTTTTAGGAAGCATAAATTTACCTGCTTCTTAGTGTAAAGGAAAAGCAATTAAAGCTTTATGCAATACTATTGTGAACTGAAAAGGAAATAAAAAATCCAAATAATTGAAGTATTTGGTATCAAAATACAAATAATGAAGGAGCCCATTCTTATAGGATTATTGCAAAACGCCGCCTTGTTAATAGCATTTTCAATGCTTTATCAAAGTGTATGGATTAAGAATGAAGCCACAAGAAGCACATCAGTTAAAATTCTCACAGGTTTTGTTTTAAGCAGTATAGGTGTCATTTTGATGTCTACGCCTTGGATGATGGTTCCAGGTATTTCTTTCGACATGCGTTCTGTATTGCTGTCGGTATCAGGTCTGTTTTTTGGACCAATTCCTACCATAATTGCGATGATAATAACAGGAATTGTGCGGTTTACTACTGGAGGTGAAGGGTTGTGGATGGGCTTGGCAGTGATTTTCAGTTCGGGCTCAATTGGTTTGCTATGGCGAAGATATAGGCCAAAATGGAAATTCAATAATTATTACCTTGAATTGCTAGCTATGGGCTTGGTTGTACATTTTGTTATGATGGCAAGCACTGTTTTTCTTCCATCTGATAAAACAATACCAATCTTAAAAACCATTGCCCTACCACTTATATTTATTTATTCTCCAGCAACAATGTTACTAGGCGTTTTAATGTTTAAACAATATAAAAACTGGCAAAATGAATTGGCACAATTAAAATTAAAGGAAGCTGAACGAAGATTTTCACAAATACTGGAAAGCGGGAATGTTGTGTCAATTATGTTAAATAATGATGGAAGTATAAATTTTTGTAACGACTATTTATTACGAATTACGGGTTATAAGTTAGAAGAAGTTTTAGATAAAAACTGGTTTGATTTATTTATACCAAGTGATATTAGAGAAAAATTGAAGGAGTTATTTTTTGGCGGTATAATAATAAAAGAATTTTCTAAAAATTATGAAAACACTATTCTGACAAAATCTGGGGAGGAATTATATATTTCATGGTACAATATTGTTTTAAAGTCTGATACTAATGAAATTGTGGGAATGGCAAGCATTGGTGTTAATATTACAGATAGTAAAATGCATGAAAAAATGCTAGAAGAAAAAAATATAAAAATAGAAGCCCAAAATGAAGAGTACAAAAAGATAAATCAAGAATTGAGGATAGCGAAAGACCACGCAGAGGAAAGTGAGCGTTTAAAATCTGCCTTTTTGGCTAATATGAGCCATGAAATTCGCACTCCAATGAACAGTATTCTTGGGTTTTCAGATTTATTGAAGGAATCAAACTTGGTTAATGACGATCAAAAGAGGTATATTGGCGCCATAGAACATAGCGGAAATAGAATGCTTAATATTATTAATGACATTCTTGCAATCTCGAAAATAGAGACAGGAACGGTGGATATCAATATTTCTGAAATTAACGCAAACGAGCAATTAGTGAGTGTTTATCAATTATTTAAAGATGAAATTACTCAAAAAGGAATCGATTTTAGCTATATAAATGCTTTGCCAGATAGGGAAGCGTTTATAAAATCGGATAGTGAGAAAATTTGTGCTATTTTAACTAATTTGGTTAAAAACGCAATAAAATTCACAAATCACGGTAGCATTAAAATTGGCTATGTTTTAAAAAGGAATAGTGAGCCTGCCGAACTAGAGTTTTTTGTGAAAGATACTGGCGGAGGCATTCGTCAGGAAAAAAGGGAGCTTATTTTCGAAAGATTTAGGCAAGGTAGTGAATCTCTTAGTAGAAATTACGAGGGTGCTGGTTTGGGATTGGCTATTTCTAAAGCTTATACGGAATTGTTAGGCGGTAAAATTTGGGTTGAAAGTGAAGAAGAAAATCTCGCTTTAGGTAAAATAGGAAAAACTGTATTTTACTTTACTATTCCATCAGATGTAAAAAATATCAAATAATAAACGATCATGTCAAATAAAATTTCAAAAACAGAAAAAGCAAATCAAAATAAAGGTCAGAAAATATTAATTGTTGAAGATGATCTTACTTCTGCAAAGATGCTTGAAATTATGATTGAGGATTTTTGCGAATTCCCTTTATTTGCTAAAAATGGATTGGAAGCAGTTCAATTATGTAAAAACAATCCCAATATTGATATTGTTTTAATGGATATTAAAATGGCTGAATTAAACGGTTATGAAGCCACAGAGCAAATTAGGAAATTTAACAAAGAAATTATTATTATTGCACAAACAGCCTATGCCTTACCTGGAGACAAGGAAAAAGCAATTGCGGCCGGATGTAATGATTATATTTCAAAACCCTACAGCCAAATCGAATTGACGGGCTTGATAGGTAAATATATTAAAAAAAAATAGCCCCATTGGTAACAATTAATTGATCAAAATGAAGTTTTACAAAACCCTGATTTTATTTGTTTTCTTAAGTGTTTTCATGGTTTCTTGCAAAGTTGTTGCATTAGACCCCGTTGAAATTTTAACTTTTGAGCAAAAACTAACAAACCTTTTCCCAACGGCTGAAATTACAGAAATGGAAGCTAAGGATCATTTTTCAAAAGCATTCCAAATTGTTTTAGATGAACCATTGGATCATAAGAATCCTTCAGCTGGAACCTTTAAACATTATGTTTATTTATCACATACCGACACAAAAATGCCGACTGTTTTAGTGACCGAAGGCTATAATGCGAATCCGAGAACCTACGAACTTAGCAAAATATTTATGGGAAACCAGGTTCAGGTAGAATATAGGTTTTACGGTAAATCGCGACCTGATACAATTCCCTGGCAATATTTGAAAAATGACCAAGCCATTGAAGATTATCATAATTTGGTGACCAAATTAAAACGGTTGTACACAGGGAAATGGATTTCAACCGGAATTAGTAAAGGCGGTGAAACGGTATTAATTTATAAAACAAAATATCCCTGGGATGTTAATGTGGCTGTGCCTTATGTGGCGCCACTTATTAATGGGCAGGAAGATAAAAGAACTGAAGAGCATATAAACACTGTTGGAAGTGATGCTTGCAGGAAAAAAATTACCGAATTTCAAAGAAATGTACTCAAAAATAGCGATGCAATATTAGTTGAATTTACAAACTATGCAGCTGTCAAAAATATGAGCTTTACGGAGCTTTCTTTGGAAGAAGCTTTGGAATATGCAGTCATGGAATTTCCTTTTTCTTTTTGGCAGTGGGGCGGAAATTGCGATGAGATTCCATCCGAAAATGCAAGTACTTCAGCTATGTTTAATTATATTAATGACATTGTAGGTGTTTCCTTTTACAATGATCAAACATATAGCGATTTGCTTCCTTCATACTACCAGCATATGACAGAATTGGGCTATTACGGATTTGACACCACGCCAGTAAAAGATTTGCTAAAAGTTGTCCACCAACCAACAAATAAGCGTTTTGCACCTAAAAATGTGGATCTAACTTACAACCAAGATTATATAAATGAGGTGCGCGATTTTGTGGAAAATAAAGGAAATAAAATTCTTTATATTTATGGAGAATACGATACTTGGGGTGCTTGTGCCCCAAATCCGAAACCTCATGTGAATGCCTTAAAAATGGTTTTAAAAGAAGGTTCCCATAAAACAAGAATAGCTGATTTTTCTAAAGAAGACCAAAAACTTATTTACGATAAATTACAAAACTGGTTGGGATACAGCGTTACGATTTATCCGTTGGAAAAAGCCCCCTAACCCCCGAAGGAGGAAAAGAGCCTGATAAAATATGTCAGATTAAGTTTTTGAATTATAATAGCAAAAGTAAAAACAGGAATAAGGTTGATATTAAAAAGTCTAAAAAACCAAAAAAATATCATTAAAAACTACCCAACAATATTTTTCTGACTTTTATGAAAGGCATCTGCCTGAAATTGTAAAATTTCGCGTGCTTTTTGTTTTTTATAATTATACAATTCTTTTTCATCGGCCAATTCGTTGTACACGGCTTCATTAATCGCGTGATCTGTATTTAGGAGTTTTTCACGTTGGTTTGTCTTTTGTTGCACCCAAGTTTTTACTGAATTTTCAAGATCTTGAAGTTTGAAATCGTATTCACCCTTTGGTGCAATCAATTTTGAGAAAATAGGGGAGGTTTCAATTGCTAAAAACAACAAGAAAATAAAAAACGAAGGTAGCCAAGGCAATTTATTCAAGGCGTCTATTCTTGCCATTAATCCATCAAAACCGTTAATGATGGGCTGTGTAGCATTAATTTGAGCCGTTTGTTTGTTGTTTAAATTTATTATTTGGGCTTCCCTTTCAGAGATTTTTGCTTTATTTTCTGTTTTAATTTGTTGAAGTTCTATTAAGGCTGCATCATGTTTTTCGCGTTTTTCTTTATAAACAGGCCCTTTTCCTAAAATTTTGGTGCCTTTTCGTCCTTCTGCTTCAGCAATATAGGTTTCATATAAAGCATTTGCTGCTACTTCCTTGGCTTCAATTTCCTGTTTTAAGCGCGTTATTTCATTTTGTAGTTCTGTGATCCCAGGTGTAAATTGATTGGCGATTTGTTCTTTGTTTGCCAAGGTTAACGCGTTCTTTTGCCTTAATAAAACCTGGTTGATTTCTTTTTCAAACAGTTTCATTTCTAATGGTTTTGAAATAACTATCGCAATAATAATAGCCAACATAATTCTAGGACTTACTTGCATAATTTCTTTCCATTTAGAATCACTTTTTTTGATGGTTGATACGATAAAACGATCTAAATTAAAAATGAGCAATCCCCAAATGAGCCCAAAAAAAACGGATGTGTAATAATTGTCGAAAACGGTATACAAGGCATAACTTGAAGCGATAAAAGCCATTACTGCTGTAAAAAACACGGTTCCGCCAATCCCTGCAAATTTTATTTGTTCGGCTTTTGAGCTGGTTTTTAAAATGTTGGTGTCTGCGCCAGAGCACATCCAAAAGAATTGATTAAGCATAACATAGTAGTTTGTTATGCAAATAACGAAAAAAAATTTAAATTATTTTATTAAAGAAATATTAAAATGACGGGAGAATAAAATCAACATCAGAATTGGAGTATTATTGTGTATCCTTTGATAAAAAGTTTAATTAGGGATGGCTTGCGAGCTGTATGTTCTAAAAGTTAATAAATGAGTTGTTGTTTTTAAGAAATATCGTTCTCTAATGACTAAATCAAACACCCTCTGGTCTGCCGTGGTAGAGACTTGGGATAGATTTTTTGCGTATTCTATGATAAAAACCAAATAATAAATCATAAAAATCAATTCAATTAAAGTTTGCATTTAACCGCTAACTAAACGTAAAGAAAATACGCAAAGAGCAAAGTTTTATGCTAAGTTCGCTAGATGGCTAAAATCTTCTTTGTGTAACTTCGTGACTCTCTGAGAAACTCAGGGTAATAAAAAGCTATTATACGGAAATTCACAAAGTATTAAATCGCAATAAATTAATTATTGGCCAATTTCTATTTTAACCACAAATGGCAATTTTGTTTTGGTTAACATTTGATTGCGCCAGACAAAATTGCTAAATCGTAATTCTTAAATCGTAAATCAATTTGTGTTAGCGATGGCAGTGGAAAGCCCACAGGCACGCTTTTGGGCGTGGCGAGGACTTGCAACGAACAGCGCGCCCCCCGCCTTTTCGGCGGGGGGAACACCCAAAATCCACGATTTATTGATGAGGTTGCGATTGCTATTTTTAAACCGTACTTTTGCATTTTTAAAAATACAGTATGGAAATATCGATAGAATTAGCCGCACGCAGCGGATCAAAATGTGAATTATGCGGTTCAACAGAGGGTTTAAGCGCTTTTGAAGTGCAACCTACAAAAAACGGAAATGAGGATGACTGTGTGGTTGTTTGCGGAACTTGCAGCAATCAAATTGAGAATGGGGATGCGGTTGAGGCAAATCATTGGCGTTGTTTAAACGACAGTATGTGGAGCGAAATTCCGGCGGTTCAGGTAGTGGCTTGGCGTATGTTAACACGCTTAAAAGCAGAGGGCTGGCCGCAGGATTTGTTGGATATGCTTTATTTGGATGAAGAAACCTTGGCTTGGGCGAAAGCTTTGGGAGTTATTGAAGAAAATACTACGGAAATTGTGCACAGAGACAGTAATGGCGTGATTTTAGAAGCTGGTGATACCGTGGTTTTGATAAAGGATTTGCCTGTTAGAGGATCGAGTATGGTTGCAAAACGTGGAACGGCAGTGAGAAGAATTTCTTTAGATCATAATAATGCCGAGCATATTGAAGGTAAAGTGGACGGAATCCAAATTGTGATTATTACGAAATACGTTAAGAAAATGTGATAAAGTAGGGACAGGTCGCGACCTGTCCGTTCAAAAAGTTGGAAGAAAAAATAAACGATTAAACAATTCAACAAATAAACAAAAGAAGCTCAAATTTACCTTGCAAATTTGAGCTTCTTTTTTTAAGACATTTCCGTAAAATATTTATAAAACAACGGAATGGTTTCAATGCCTTTCAGGTAATTAAAAATTCCGAAATGTTCATTTGGGGAATGGATGGCATCACTGTCTAGGCCAAATCCCATTAAAATAGTTTTGCTTTTCAGTTCTTTTTCAAAAAGTGCCACAATAGGAATACTTCCACCTGAACGTTGCGGAATTGGAGCAACTCCAAACGATTCTTTGTAAGCTTTGCTTGCGGCTCTGTAGCCAATGGTGTCAATTGGAGTCACATAACCTTGGCCGCCATGATGCGGTGTCACTTTTACTTTCACCGATTTTGGGGCTATTTTTTCGAAGTGATTTTTAAATAATTCTGCAATTTCTTTATAGTCTTGATTAGGCACCAAACGCATAGAAATTTTAGCGTGTGCTTTGCTGGCAATCACTGTTTTTGCACCTTCACCTATATAGCCACCCCAAATTCCGTTGACATCTAAGGTTGGGCGGATGGAATTTCTTTCGTTGGTGGTATAGCCTGTTTCCCCGTAAACCTCTTCAATGTCCAATGCTTTTTTATAGTCTTCCAATGAAAATGGTGCTTTAGCCATTTCTGCTCTTTCTTCTTTAGATAAATTGGCTACTTTATCGTAAAAACCGGGAATAGTGATATGGTTATTTTCATCGTGCAATGAAGCAATCATTTTGGCTAAAATATTGATCGGATTGGCAACAGCGCCACCGTATAAACCAGAATGTAAATCTCGGTTTGGACCGGTAACTTCCACTTCAACATAGCTCAAACCGCGCAAACCTGTAGTTATTGAGGGTTGTGAGTTTGAAATCATCCCTGTATCAGAAATTAGAATAATATCGTTGGCCAATTTTTCTTGGTTTTGTTCGACAAACCAGGCCAAACTTCTGGAACCGATTTCTTCTTCTCCTTCAACCATAAACTTCACATTACAAGGGAGTTGGTTGGTTGATGTCATATATTCCATGGCTTTTACGTGCATATACAACTGACCTTTATCGTCGCAGGCACCGCGGGCAAAAATAGCGCCGTCGGGATGGATTTCAGTTTTTTTGATTACTGGTTCAAAAGGTGGTGAATCCCAAAGTTCAACAGGATCGGCAGGCTGCACATCATAATGGCCGTACACAAGAATTGTCGGCAGTTTTTTGTCGATTATTTTTTCTCCGTAAACAATTGGATTTCCAGGAGTTTTACAGATTTCTACCTTGTCGCAACCCGCTTTTTCGAGGGCGTTTTTTACAGCATCGGCAGTTTTTAAAATATCTTTGTTGAAAGCGGAATCGGCGCTCACCGAAGGTATTTTAAGGAGTTCGATTAACTCGGCGATAAATCGGTCTTTGTGCTGATTTACGTATGATTTTATATCTCTCATTTTACTTAAATTTATTAGCTCAAATTTACGGAATTTATTTTTATTGAATTTATTGAAAAAAAATAAAGATGTACTTTGCGAATTGCAAGTATTGTGTATATTTGCACCCACAATTATGCGGGCGTGGTGGAATTGGTAGACACGCCAGACTTAGGATCTGGTGCCGCGAGGTGTGAGAGTTCGAGTCTCTCCGCCCGCACAGAAAGCTTTTCGGAAACGGGAAGCTTTTTTATTTTCCAATATATATTAGAAAGATGGTAGTAGCGGAGAGACGAGAAGTTTATCCCGAGCCAGCCTGTCCGATAGGCAGGCGCAGCCGAGGGAAGGCTTGTAGCCCACACTCTGAATAAGACTTAAAAGGCTATAAAACAGTTGATTAAATCTATTTTATGCTGTTTTGCCGAAAATTTATCGAAAACAAATAATGTCTTTATTGATGGTTGGTCGGTTTGTGCTAAATCCGATTTGAGCATAAATTGTTAAGAATTTATTTGCATTCATAAATTCCGATTAATGGGTAATTAGTCGAGCCTTAAAAAGCTCTTTTTAACAAAAATATTTTATAAATCATAAATTCAAGTAAGGAATATAGTTCTTGAAAAAATTGACAATAAGATAATTTCCATTTATTCATCATTCTTTTGAAGTTAAATGCAGCT
>DATCTJ010000055.1:0-46133 GCA_036568005.1 Lutibacter sp.
ACTTAGCGTTGAGCAACTAAAATATTAAAATTACAAAAACCCTTATTTTTAGGGGTAGCTTTTTATTGGCTAAAAAATAAATAATAAAAATTAAAATATTGATAATCAGCACTTAAAATAATAAATCATAAACAGATGAAATATATAATTGTAGGACTTGGTAATTTCGGCGCTTCACTTGCTGAAAAATTAACATCTCAAGGCAATGAAGTTATTGGTATTGATACAAAGATGAATAAAGTTGATGTACTAAAGGAAAAGATTTCTCATACAATTTGTATGGATGCGACAGATGAATTTACGGTATCGGGATTGCCTCTCAAAGATACTGATGTTGTGGTTGTTGCTATTGGCGAAGACCAAGGTGCAAATATTATGGTAACGGCTTTATTTAAAAATCTGGAAGTAAAGAGATTGATTAGTCGAGCCATTAATCCTTTGCACGAAAAGGTCTTGAAAGCCATTGGCGTTGACGAAATTGTGCATCCTGAGGAAGAAACAGCCGAGCGATGGGCGAAAAAATTATGCTTGACAGGCGTTGTAGATTCTTTTGAATTAAGTGATGATTATAGTATTGTGGAAATAAATCTTCCTATTAAATATGAAGGCAAAAAATTATCGGAGATTAATATTAGAAAAAAACACAACCTTTTGGTGTTAACAACTATAAAAAGCTCACAGGTTAAAAGCAGTATTGGCTATAGCAATAAGGTACACAAAGTTCAAGGCGTTGCATCTGCAGATTTGATTCTTGAAAAAGATGATGTTTTGGTAGTTTATGGCGCAAATAAAGACATTCAATCCTTGCTTAATAAAAAACCCAATTAAAAATTCATGCTTTATTTCATTCTGAAGGATTATCTGCGATGAGCCTACAAAGCTCCGCTTTGAAAATCAACAAAAGAAAACCACGCGCCCTAAAAAAACAAAGCAAGCTTTATTTTTTTAGCTTGCTTTGTTTTCAACTTTTTGTTGATTTATTCGTGACCTCGGTAGGATTCAAACCTACAACCGCTGGAGCCGAAATCCAGTGCGCTATTCAGTTGCGCCACGAGGCCTTTATTTATTTTTTATCCCAATAACTCTTTCACTGCGGTAGAAATTGATTTTCCATCGGTTTTTCCAGCCAATTGTTTTGAGGCTTCTGCCATCACATTTCCCATATCTTTCATGGAAGTGGCGCCCACTGCTTTAATAATTTCAGCCACGGCTTTTTTCACATCCTCTTCACTCATTTGTACTGGCAAAAACTGAGAAATTACTTCAACTTGCGCCAATTCAGGTTCTGATAAGTCCTCTCTACCTTGTTCTTTATATATGGCAGCGCTATCTCTACGTTGCTTTACCAATTTTTGAAGCAATTTTATTTCTTCATCCTTGGTCAATTCACCAGAAGCGGCGCTTTTAGTTTGAGCCAATAAAATTTCAGATTTGATGGCTCTTAACGATTCTAAAGCAACTTTATCTTTAGTTTTCATCGCCTCTTTCATTTTATCCATAATCTTTTCCTGTAAACTCATAACCTTAATATTTATTGGGCAAAGATAAAAAAAAAGAACTCGAAAATCTCCATTATTTCAAGAAGATTTTCGAGTTTAAAACCTCGAAACAAAATTCAGGTTTTTGTCTTTGGGCTACATTTTAATCTACATTGTCGTGTAAAAAAGAGTTATTTGAACGAAATTGAATTGTGTCACTATCATCTATTTCCAATGTTGTTCTGGATTGATAAAATTCTGATGAGTGAGTGGATTGGTCTAATTCAATTCCCATTCTTTTATATGCGGGTTCTTTATCCATTTCATCAATATTTTTGCTTAGTTTATTGCTGAATTTATAATTAAAGTTCTTCATTTTTTCCCTTCTGTCAGCAGCTCTTTGCTGCAGTTCGGCGATAGTTAAATCTAAGGGAGATATCTCTTTATGATCAACCACTTCATAATCTTTCACATTTATTTCGGGCTTTGAGCTAAGTGTAAAATTCATCTCATCATCATTTGATTTATCATCAATAATCACCGGTTTTGAAGCTTTTGCCAAATTATCTTCCAATTCTGTATAATCTTCCAAGGTAAAATAAATATCTTCATCTACCTTTTTAATGGCGCTAAGCTGTTTGGGATCTTTAACCTCAATATTGTTGATATTTGCTTTAGCCTCTTCAACTTTGGGCTTATTTTTAAATTCTGATATTGGCAAATCAAAGGTAAATGAAGTTTGTTTCTCTTCTTTTACTTGGAGGATTGGCTCCTCCTTTTCTTGATTAAAAGAGGTAAATACAAAATCATTATCGGTTTGTCGGGAAACTTCTTCATAAACAACATCCATATTTTTGATTAGTTCAGTTGTTGATATAATCTCAAAATCATGTTCAATTTCCTCCCCTAAATCATAGATAATTTTATCTTCAATAATGGGTGTTTCAATAGTTTTATTCTTATTCGGATTGGTAGAAGATTGTAAAGTGTTGCTTTCGGAAAAATCATACGTGGCCTCTTGCTCATCATTAAGTGTATGAATTATTTTTTTGGCTTCGGTATTTGAAATTTCATGTTGTTGGTCCTTATTAAAACCCGTTGCCACAATCGTTACCGAAATGGCATTTCCCAACGATTCATCTTCGCCAACTCCCATAATAATATTTACGTTAGACTTGGCTTCTGCCTGAATATAGTCATTGATTTCGCCTATTTCATCAATTGTAATTTCTTCCGATCCTGAAACGATTAATAACAACACATTTTTTGCGCCTGTAATTTTATTGTCGTTTAACAAAGGAGAATCCAAAGCTTTGGAAATCGCGATTTCCGACCTATTTTCTCCAGAGGCACTTGCAGATCCCATAATGGCTGTTCCACTATTTGAAAGCACCGTTTTTGCATCTCGCAAGTCAATATTTTGTGTGTAGTGGTGGGTAATTACCTCCGCAATTCCCCGTGCCGCCGTGGACAAAACTTCATCGGCTTTAGAGAATCCGGCCTTAAAACCTAGATTTCCATACACTTCCCTAAGTTTGTTATTGTTGATTACCACTAAAGAATCTACATAACCACGTAACTTTTCAATACCTTTATAAGCTTGGTCATTTCGCATTTTACCCTCAAAACTGAAAGGAATTGTCACAATGCCAATGGTAAGCAAATCCAACTCTCTAGAAACTTTTGCAATTATCGGCGCTGCGCCGGTTCCTGTTCCGCCGCCCATTCCCACAGTGATAAACACCATTTTTGAATTAGATGACAACATTTGTTTAATTTCCTGAATACTTTCCATGGCTGCCTGTTCACCAACATCAGGGTTTGCGCCAGCGCCCAATCCTTCAGTTAATGAAACGCCCAATTGAATTTTTGTTGGTATAGGGCTGTTTTGCAATGCCTGGGCATCTGTATTACATATTACGAAATCAACGCCATCAATTCCTTGTAAATACATATGGTTTACGGCGTTGCTGCCTCCGCCGCCAACTCCAATAACTTTTATAACGTTGGACTGATTTTTTGGTAAATCAAATGAAATGTTGCTAAAGTCTGAACTGCTCATAATATATTTTTATTGAATTATTGTACTATTAATTTTTTTTCGATTACTCGGCATTGTCTAAAAAGTCCCTAAACTTATCACCCCACTTTTCAAAAATGGATTTTTTAGGTTCTTTATATGCCTCTTCGATAGTCGTATCTGTTTTAGCCTCTTCTTTAACCTCATCGGTTTTAGGTTTTTCCTGAAAATGCTGTTGTGTCATTTTGGCTTTCTTCGCTTTCTCAATTTTGTTCAACCCGTTCATTAAAAGTCCGACTGCTGTTGCATATTGCGGACTCGACAAACTTTCGTCTGAATCCCCGGCCAAATTTTCATTTGGATACCCAATTCTGGTATCCATTCCGGTCACATATTCAACCAATTGTTTTATATGTTTTAATTCTGCGCCGCCTCCCGTTAGAACAATTCCGGCAATTAGTTTTTTCTTTGGTTCTTCATGTCCGTAGTTTTTAATTTCCAAGAACACTTGTTCGATGATTTCAATCACCCTTGCATTGATAATTTTAGACAAATTTTTAAGGGTAATTTCTTTTGGGTCTCTGCCTCGCAAACCGGGAATTGAAACAATTTCATTGTCTTTATTGTCTCCTGGCCAGGCCGAACCAAATTTTACTTTTAACAATTCTGCCTGCTTTTCAATAATTGAACAGCCTTCTTTAATATCTTCGGTAATTACGTTTCCTCCAAAAGGAATTACGGCGGTATGTCGTATAATTCCGTTTTTAAAAATCGCCAAATCTGTGGTTCCGCCTCCAATATCAATCAATGCCACCCCGGCTTCCTTTTCCTCTGCGCTTAAAACAGCTTCTGCAGATGCCAAAGGTTCCAAGGTAATTCCTGCCAAATTCAACCCGGCGCTTTTAATGCATCTTCCAACATTTCTGATGGAAGAAATTTGCCCCACAACCACATGAAAATTTGCTTCAAGCCTGCCGCCGTACATCCCAACCGGCTGTGTAATTTCTCCCTGTCCGTCAACTTTAAATTCCTGCGGAAGCACATGAATAATTTCTTCACCCGGAAGCATCACCAATTTATACACCTGTTTTTCCAATTTTTCTAAATCTTCCTCACTAATAACTTCTTCAGAATTTGGCCTAGTTATATAATCACTGTGTTGTAAACTTCTTATATGTTGGCCTGCAATTCCCACAACCGCATCATTAATTTGAATTCCAGAAACAGCAATAGCTTCATCCACAGCCTTTTGAATTGACTGTATAGTTTGTGTAATATTATTCACCACACCACGGTGCACGCCCAAACTTTTTGCTTGGCCAATTCCTAACAACTCTATTTTTCCATACTCATTTCTACGACCAATCATAGCAACAATTTTTGTTGTTCCTATATCCAATCCTACCGAAATATCATCATTTTCCATAATCTTCTTTATTTGTGCAAACTACTTGTTTGTTGTATTTTAAATTAATTGAATCGTACTTATAAATTGTACTATCGGCCATTGTTTTTAAATAAAACGCACTCAGATTTTTAAATTTATGATCCAAATTTTCAATTTTTCCTAAAATTATTTTCTGATCACCAACTCGGGTGTCCAAAACATATTCGTTTTTCGGCGTTTTTTCGATACCAATAATCTGTCCTTTTAAAAATTCATCATTCAAAATTGCGCTTGCCAATTCCTGAATATCATCATTATTTTCTTCCTTCACCCCCCCCGAAACCAACAAAACTCTGGCTGAAAAGTTGTCAGACAAAGGCATGGTTTTGGCCTGTCTGTCAATGTAATAACTTCTATTATCATCCACCACTCTTGCAATAGGGGTTCTCTGTCTAATTTTGGTTTTCAGAAAACCATCAACCGTTAAATAAACCGAAGCACTTTCTACCATAGGGTGAGATTGTATTTTTGCTTCCAATTTATGTAAATCTATAACAGATTTTCTTAGATTCTTAACAGTTCCGCCATTTTGTATTAACAATTTATTAACCATTTGGCGATCCATAAAAAGGTTATCTCCCTGCTCAAATTCAATGGAAATATCTGCCACCTTTTGAGTGCTATTTTTTAGGTTTGAAAAGCCGTACAGAAATACCACCAACGATATCAATAAAACCCCTACGATGTAATTCCAATTAATTTTCATAGGCCAATGCATTTTTAATTACAGTAACATATTCACCTATATCTCCAGCGCCAATCATCACAATTATTTGTGAATCAAGATTTAACACATTTTTTACCAAATTTTTTTTTGATGAAATTTGTTTGTCTCCTATGGTGATTTTATCCAACAGCCAAGCCGATGTCACGCCTTCAATTGGCAATTCCCTTGCCGGATAGATGTCCAACAAAATCAACTCATCAAAACGAGACAAACTTGCCGCAAAATCATTTATAAAATCTCTTGTTCTGCTGTATAAATGCGGTTGAAAAATTCCCGCTATTTTTTTGGTGGGATACATTTCCCTAACCGCATCCACTACCGCGTTAATTTCTGTCGGATGGTGCGCATAATCATCAATCAGCACCAAATTGTCTGTTTTAATTTTGTAGGAAAAACGTCTTTCAATTCCTTTAAAAGTTAGTAAAGCTTCAGCAATGGCCTGGAGTGAAACCCCAAATTTATTTGCCATTGCCAAAGCCGCCACCGCATTTAGCACATTGTGTTTACCCGGCAGGTTAATCTTAATATTTTCAATTGTTTCAGAAGGTGTTTTTACATCAAAAATGTAGGCGCCTTCCTTAACTTTTATATTTTTTACATCATAATCGGCACTTTCTTCAATGCCAAATGTTAAGCCTTTTAATGGCAATCCTTTTCTAACAATCAATGTGTCTGAAACTTTATCGGCAAAATCCATAAACGATTTTTCCAATTCAGCCTTTTCTCCATAAATGTCCAAATGATCGGCATCCATAGAAGTGATGCAGGCGATATTTGGGGATAATTTTAAGAACGAACGGTCAAATTCATCGGCTTCCACCACAGAAATTTCGCTTCCTCCCAAAATTAAATTCGACTTGTAATTTTCTGAGATTCCGCCTAGAAAAGCAGTGGCATTTACTCCGGCTTCTTTTAAAATATGGCCCAACATTGTGGACGTTGTTGTTTTTCCGTGTGTGCCTGCAACAGCCAAACAAAATGTATTTCTTGTAATTGCGCCCAATATTTCAGCACGTTTTAACACTGTAAAATGATTTTCCCACAAATAGTTTAATTCTAAATTATCCTTAGGAATTGCGGGTGTATAAACTACAATTGTGTTATGGCTGTCTTTAAATTCGGATGGAATTAAATCAACTGAATCTTCAAAATGAACGGCGATTCCCATATGCTGAAGGTCGTCAGATATTTTTGTTGAGACTTTATCGTATCCCGCAACATTTTTGCCATTGCTTTTAAAATAATTTGCAATAGCGCTCATACCGATACCACCGATACCGACAAAATAAACATTATGTATGCGTTCTAAATTCAGCACAATTACTTATTTATTAATTTTACTATCTCTTCAACTATATCTTTTGTAGCATTTGGCAATGCCAATTTTTTGATGTTTTTACTTAAAACCTGCTGCAATTCTACATTTTCCAGCAATTCTTTGACGTTGGATTGAAATTCACCCAACTCCGATTCTTTTAGCAACAAAGCAGCATTACTATTCACAACTGCCATTGCATTTTTTGTTTGATGGTCTTCCGCAACATTTGGCGAAGGAATAAAAATGACCGGTTTTCCCACAATGCACAATTCTGAAATTGAACCAGCACCGGCACGACTAATGATAAAATCGGCAGCCGAATAGGTTAAATCCATTCTATTCAAAAAAGCATATGTTTGAACACCTTCCAAACTGTCGTATTTCTTAAATTCGTCATAATACAATTTTCCAGTCTGCCATATCACTTGTAAATTTTTGGAAACCAACCAATCAATATTTTTTTCAATCAAATTATTCAGGGCTCTGGCTCCTAAACTTCCGCCAACAACCAATAGCGTTTTTTTATCATTGTTCAGATTAAAATATTTTTTAGCTTCTTCACCTTTATTTGCTATTTCAAGCAAATCCTGCCGTACTGGATTTCCCGTTTTTACAATTTTGTTTGCAGGAAAAAAGCGTTCCAATCCATCATAAGCCACACAAATTTTATCGACCCTTTTCGCTAATAATTTATTGGTAATTCCCGGATAAGAATTTTGTTCCTGAATCAATGTTTTTATTTTTCTGCTGCTTGCCACGTATAAAGTTGGCCCGCTGGCAAAACCGCCTGTGCCAATTACGATATCCGGTTTAAATTCTTTGATAATTCGATAGGCTTTAGACAAGCTGCTCACCAATTTAAAAGGGAATGACAAATTCTTTAATATATATTGTCGTTGAATTCCTGAAATCCACAATCCTTTAATATTATAGCCCGCTTCCGGAATTTTTTCCATCTCCATTTTATCCTTTGCGCCAACAAACAAGAAATTGGCATTGGGATATTTTACCTTTAATGCATTGGCAATGGCAATTGCCGGGTAAATATGCCCTCCAGTACCTCCCCCGCTTAATATGATGTTAACCGATTGCTTCATGTAATACTGTTAAAGGGTTATCTTCATTGGCTAAATCTGGATTTATTTCTTTTTCAGCGGTAACGCTTAAAATAATTCCTATCGCAAAACAGGTCATCCAAATAGAAGTTCCGCCACTGCTGATCAACGGCAATGTTTGTCCGGTCACCGGAAATAAATTAACGGCTACCGCCATATTTATAAGTGCCTGAAAAATGATAGGCAAACCCACACCAATAATAATGAGCGTGGCAAAAATACTTCTAGCTTTTTTTGCGGCAATCACAATCCGAAAAAGCAATATAAAATATAGAAGGATAACCACTAAAGCACCAATCAATCCATATTCTTCAACTATAATGGCGAAAATAAAATCGGAAGAAGATTGCGGTAAAAAGTTTTTTTGAATGCTCTTACCGGGACCTCTGCCTTGTAAACCGCCGCTTGCGATGGCAATTTTTGCTTTTTCTACCTGATAGCCTTCTTCGGCACTCGGATTCGAAAAGTTTTCAACCCTGCTAATCCAAGTATCAACCCTATTTGGGAAAACCCCAGGAAGTGCTTTGGCCGTCAATATGAATAATCCAAGAAAAACCACTCCCATACCCACAACACCCATTAAATATTTAAAAGGGTAGCCTCCAATAAAGCACAGCATCAATATCATTGAAAAAGCGATTGCCGTAGTTGAGAAGTTTGCCGGTAAAATTAATGCCAATGTAATCGCAATAGGTATCCATAGCTGAACAATACTTTCCTTAAAGTTGATTTGGCTCTCTTTTTTTCGCGCTAAATATCTTGATACATAAACCATTAGTATCAAAACAGCCAAAGTAGAAGTTTGAAAACCAACACCAATAAACGGAATTTCAATCCACCTACTTGCGTTAGAACCGGCAATTGTGGTTCCTTGAGATAAGGTAAATATTAGCAATAGAATAACAAGAGGCAACATAATAACAGAACCGCCGCTAAAATATCTAAACGGAATTTTATGGACACCATAAATAATTAAAAAACCAAGGAACAATAAAATCACATGCTTAAATAAATAATAGAAAGGCGTACCCACATTAGTGCCGTAAACCAAATTGGTGCTTGCACTATAAACAGGCAAAAAAGACAATATTGCCATAAAGGTCACAATGGCCCAAATCGCTTTATCTCCTTCTATATTTTTAAGAATTTTTCTCATCTGTAAATTTTATTTTTTAGGGAACAGATGCCCTAATCAATCCTTCCTGTACTAAAATTTGTCTTGCTCGTTTTATTTACAATCCGTGTACCGCTTCTTTGAATTTATTTCCCCGATCCTCATAATTTTCAAATAAATCAAAACTTGCACAAGCCGGAGACAACAATACGGTATCTCCTTTTTCGGCAATTTTGTGGGCAACTTTTACAGCTTCTTCAGCACCTGCAGTTTCCACAATTAAGTCAACCACATTGCCAAAAGTTTGAATTATTTTTTGATTTTCTAATCCCAAACAAATAATGGCTTTTACTTTCTCTCTCACAAACGGCATTAAATCCAAGTAATCATTTCCTTTATCCACTCCTCCAACAATCCAAACCGTAGGCTTTTTAACGCTGTCCAATGCATAGAAAGTAGCATTAACGTTTGTTGCTTTAGAATCGTTGATATATTGCACGCCGTTAACTTTTAGCACAAATTCCAATCGGTGTTCTGCGCCTTCAAAATCTTCCAGACTTTCACGAATAGTATCTTTTCTAACTTTCAGCAATGAGGTGGCCATAGAAGCGCCCATTGCATTTTTTAAATTATGTTTTCCTTTTAAAGCTAAAGTTGAAATGTTCATTAGTGTATCTTCTGTTTTATATTTAATTATTATGTTGTCGTTTTTCAAAAAAACCCCTTGTTCCAATTCTTTTTCGATAGAAAAAGGCAGTAAACAGGCTTTTATTTTATTATTTTGTATCCATTTTGTAATAACCTCATCATCCGCATCATAAATCAGAAAATCATTTTCGGTCTGATTTTCGGTAATTCTGAACTTTGAATGAATATAATTTTCAAACTTATAGTCGTATCTATCCAAATGATCAGGCGTAATATTAGTGATGATGGCAATGTGGGGCGCAAATTCCACAATCCCGTCCAATTGAAAACTGCTTAATTCCAGCACATGGATATCAAAATTGTTTTCAGCGACCTGTTGCGCAAAACTTTCACCAATATTTCCTCCCATTCCCACATTTAAATTTGCTTTCTTTAAAATATGGTTCACCAACATAGTTGTGGTGGTTTTTCCGTTTGAGCCGGTAATGCCAACAATAAGACCATCGGTAAATTTTGAAGCAAACTCGATTTCTGAAATAACTGGAATCCCTTGACTTTTCAGCTGTTGTACCATGGCAGCTTTGTCTGGAATTCCAGGGCTTTTCATCACCAAATCTGCCGTCATTATTTTAGATTCCGTATGGTTTCCTTCTTCTAATAAAATGTCATTACTTAAAAGAACTTTTTTATAATTTTCGGCAATTATTCCTTTATCAGAAACAAAAACCTCATAACCTTTTTGTTTCCCCAAAATAGCAGTTCCCACACCGCTTTCTCCTGCTCCTAGAACAACCAAAAACTCCCTATTTCCCTTGATAAGGGATTTTTCAATAATTATATTTTCATTTTTTTTCTTCATTTTTTACTTATCCTCCTCCCCTTCGGGGAGGAATTAAAGGAGGGGCTTTACCTTAATTTTAGCGTTACTATTGCCAACACCGCCAACATGATTCCTACAATCCAGAATCTTGTTACAATCTTGCTCTCGTGATAACCCGATTTTTGATAATGATGATGTAATGGCGCCATTTTAAATATGCGTTTTCCTTCTCCAAATCTCTTTTTGGTATATTTAAAATAACTTACCTGTAGCACTACCGATAAATTCTCCACTAAAAAAATGCCAGCCAAAATAGGAATGAGCAATTCCTTGCGTACAGCAATGGCCAAAACGGCAATTACGGCTCCTATGGTTAAACTTCCTGTATCGCCCATAAATACTTGGGCCGGATACGTATTGTACCACAAAAATCCTATTAAGGCACCAACAAAAGCAGCGATAAAAATGGTCATTTCACCCGAATCAGGAATGTACATCACATCTAAATAATTTGCAAAAATAATGTTACCGGAAACCCAGGCAAAAATCCCCAATGTCAGTACCATAATGGCCGATGAGCCCGCTGCCAATCCGTCAATTCCATCCGTTAAATTGGCGCCGTTTGACACCGCAGTAATGATAAATATGACGATTAGAATAAAGATTATCCAAGAATATTTTTTATATCCTGTCCCTAAAAATGCCAAGATTGAAGCGTAATCAAATTCGTTGTTTTTTACAAACGGAATGGTTGTTTTTGTCGATTTTTTGGCATCAGCAAACAAAACTTGTGTTCCGGCTTCTGTTACATATTGAAATTTTGTCGGCAATTTTTCTTTCATTGTAACGCTAGGATGAAAATACAGCATTCCACCTACAAAAATTCCTAAGGTAATTTGGCCTAAAATTTTGAAGCGGCCTTTTAATCCTGCTTTATTTTGCTTAAATATTTTAATATAATCATCTAAAAAACCAATAGTTCCCATCCACAAGGTGGTTACCAGCAACAAAACGATGTACACATTGTCTATTTGCGCAAGCAGTAATACAGGAATAAGGGTTGCTAAAATAATGATAACCCCTCCCATTGTTGGCGTGCCCGCTTTTTCAACTTGTCCTTCCAAACCCAAATCCCTAACCGATTCGCCCACTTGCTTAAATTGCAAATAATTGATGATTTTTTTTCCGTAAATCATAGAAAACAGTAAAGAGATAATGAATGCCATTGCTGAACGAAACGAAATATACTTAAATAACCCTGCGCCGGTTAAATCGTAATATTTATCTAGATATTCAAATAAATAATATAACATACTATTGATTTTCTATGAGGTTTAACTGCTGTGTAATTTGCTCATAATCATCGAAATGCGAACGTTTTCCGTTTATTTCCTGATATGTTTCGTGTCCTTTTCCTGCGATTAATATGATATCGCCTTTTTTAGCCAGTTTTGACGCTGCTTTAATGGCTTGTGCCCTATCCAAAATAGAAAGTGATTTTCCTGAATTTTGAGGTTCAATACCTGCTTCAATCTCTTCTATGATTGTCTGTGGATCTTCATTTCTCGGATTGTCGGATGTCACAACTACCTGCGTGCTTAATTGAGAGGCGATACGTCCCATAACAGGACGTTTCGCTTTGTCTCGATTGCCACCGCATCCCACAACGGTAATTACTTGTTCGTTTCCGGTTCTTATTTCATTGATGGTTTCCAATACATTTTTTAAGGCATCTGGCGTATGTGCATAATCCACAATTGCGGTTATACCACCTTTAGAAATAAGATATTGAAACCTTCCTGTTACGTTTTCCAACTCGCTTAAATGACGCAAAGCTTCTGCTGAATTCAATCCCAACAGAACAGAAGCTCCATAAACAGCCAGCAAATTATAGGCATTAAATCGGCCTATTAATTTGGTATAAACTTCATTGTTATTGATATTCAATACCAAGCCCGAAAACTGGTTCTCTATTATTTTAGCCTTAAAATCGGCCATGGTTTTTAACGCGTACGACTGTTTTTTTGCTTCGGTGTTTTGAAACATCACGGGTCCGTTTTTATCGTCGATATTTACCAAGGCAAAGGCTGTTTTTGGCAAACGATCAAAAAATATTTTTTTAACATCTCTGTATTCCGCAAATGTTTTATGATAATCTAAGTGGTCATGGGTTAAATTGGTAAATACGCCACCAGCAAATTGTAGTCCTTCCGTTCTTTTTTGATGAATTCCGTGAGAACTCACTTCCATAAAACAATAATCTACACCCAATTCAACCATTTCGTTCAAATAAGAATTTATGGCCACAGAATTTGGTGTTGTATGGGTAGCTTCATATTGTTTGGTATCAACCAAAATTTTTACGGTTGATAACAATCCTGTTTTATAACCGGCATTCTGAAATAATTTATACAATAAGGTAGCAACGGTGGTTTTACCATTTGTGCCCGTAATTCCTATCAATTTTAATTTTGAAGAGGGATTGTCATAAAAATTTGAAGCAATCAAAGCCAAAGCGCTATTAGAATCATCAACTTGAATATAGGTAATGTTTTCTGCCAAATTTTCAGGTAATTTTTCGCAAAGTATGGCAACAGCTCCCAACTCTATGGCTTTATCAATAAATTGATGCCCATCAAACAGCAAACCTTTTTGAGCTGCGAACAAGCAATTTTTTTGCACATTTCTAGAGTCGAATACAATGGCGTCCACCCTTATTTCGGTGTTGCCGTGAATTGCATTTACAATAACTTTATCTAATATGTCTTTGACTGATTTCAATAAATTTAATTTAAAATTATGGTTGATCCCTTGATTATTTTTTCTCCTGCATTCAATGATTGTTGCGCAACTTTTCCTTTTCCATAATAGCTTACTTTTAACCCTAAATTTTCAAGGATGGAAATTGCATCCATGCCTGCCATTCCTTTTACATTAGGAATTGTGTCAATTTCTTTATTGGCTATGGTAAAGTACGCGTTATAGTCATTTTCAACACTTTTGAATTTTGGTGTTTTATTCTCAATATTATTAATTTCAGACTTTGAAAGGTAAATTTTTTGGGCAATATCCTTAAAAACCGGACCCGAAACATCGGCACCGTAATACCCTGTTTGCGCTTTCGGTTTATGAATGACAACGATGCAGGAGTACTTCGGATTCTCTGCAGGAAAATATCCCGTAAAAGAGGATATATATCGCCTGTTGGTTTCCCAATCTGCTTGCCAGTATTCAGTTCTTGCAGTTCCTGTTTTGCCGGCCATAGAGAAATTTTCGGCATATAATTTTCTTCCAGTTCCGTGCACCACCACATTTTTAAGCATTTCCTGCATTTTATCTATGGTTTCCTTCGAACAAATTGCCGGATCAAGTACTTCTTTATCAAAAGATTCTAAATGTTGTTTGTCCCAAGAACGAATTTCTTTTACAAACCTCGGCTTCACCATTTCACCGTTATTTGCAATAGCATTATAAAATGTTAAAATTTGTAATGGTGTAAGACTAATATTATAACCATAAGCGATTGATGGCAGTGCGTTTTTGCTCCATTTTTTATCGCCCGGTCCTGGTATCTCTGGAGTGCCTTCTCCTTTTATCGGAAGCCCAATCTTGTTGTTTAAATGCATTGCTCTTAAAGAATTGATAAATTTTTCGGGGTTTTGACCGAAATTCTCATCTATCAATCTGGCAAATGCAATATTTGAAGAAACTTCAAGCGCTCGAGCTGCAGATATTTTACCATAACCACCTCTTTTTGAATCATTTATTGCCCTGCCATGAATAATATATCTCCCGCTTCCTGTATCAACCACAGTACTTGTATCAATCACTTTTGACTCCAGTGCAACCACCATTGCCATTACTTTAAAAGCAGAACCAGGCTCATTAGATTCCCCAACGGCATAATTTAACCGCTCATAATAAGTGCCGTTTGCATTTTTACCCAAATTGGAAATCGCTTTAATTTCGCCAGTCTTAGTTTCCATTACCACCACACAGCCGTGATCAGCTTCATAAATTTCTAATTGTCTCAATAATGAATGGTGCGCAATATCCTGTATATTAATGTCGATGGTGGTAACAATATCCTTTCCGTCAACCGGTTCCTTTTCATTAGCGTCGTTAATTGGTTTCCATTGACCGTGGGCAATTTTTTGCTTCAAACGCCATCCAAATTTCCCTTTTAAATAATCGCGATAAGCACCTTCAATACCTGGCGCACCTCTATAATCATCATAGCCAATGGTTCTTTCTGCAACTTTTCCAAGCGGATGAGCCCGAACGGTTGATTGTTCTGCAATAAAACCGCCTTTGTACATCCCTAATTTAAAAATTGGAAAACTTTTGATTTTCATGTAGTCAGTATATCCAAGTTTTCGGGTAATAAATAGGTACCTATTTTTATTTGTTCGTGCTTTTCTAATTTTCCGTTCCCATTCTGAAGCAGGTTTCCCCAGCATTTTGGAAAGCTCTTTGGAAAGTCCTCTAATATTCGTTTCAAATTCCTCCGCATCAACAGTGTAGGCATCCATTCTAATTTCATATTGTGACATAGAAGTTGCCAACAAACTACCATCTGCCGAAAAAACATTTCCTCGGTTTGCGAAAATGGTATCATTTTTTAAAGTAAGATGTTCCGACATATCTCTGTACTTTTCACCATCGGCAAATTGAATATCGGTTAGCTTCAATATAATAGCCGCCAAAAAAAGTGTGATAAACACAAATACAACATAGAGTTTGTTTAATATGCCTTTTTTTGTTGCAGCCAATTTTAATTTGCTTTTTTTGAGGTTACTTTTATTACTTGTGGCGGATTTTCACTTGGTATTAACCCATAATCCACTACCTTATTTCTTATAGTTGATTCTAATTTCAATTTCATAGAAATTGAACGAGTATCAACAAACTCAGCTCTTAATTCTTTAATTTCTTTATTGAGCTTTGCAATTTCCATGACCTTTTTGTCGGAACTGTGCCCACTTGCAATCATCAACAGCACCAATGCCACTATAAAAAAAATAAAACGCCAATTTTTAAAGGAATCCTCATCTATTAAAAATTTCCCCTTTAATAAATCGTAAACGCTATTTGTAATTTTTGCCATTTATGCCAAAGTTGCGATTCTTAATTTTGCGCTTCTTGCCCTACTATTTTTCTTAATTTCCTGGAATGATGGCACCACCATTCGTCCGACTTTCTTTAAAGGAACTGTAAAATTTCCATAATAATCCTTTACTGGCTCCCCTTCAAAAAGTCCACTTCTAATAAACCTTTTAACCAACCTGTCTTCCAAAGAATGGTAAGAAAGCACACTCAATCTTCCATTTTCATTCAGCAATTCGGGCACTTGCAATAAAAACTCCTTTAAAGCCTCAATTTCCTGGTTTACCTCTATTCTAATGCCCTGAAAAATTTGGGCCAATACTTTATGTTCTTGTGATTTTGGCGCAAATGCCGCCAACACCTCTTTTAACTGAAAACTTGTTTTAATTTTTTCTTCTGAACGTTTTTCTACAATTCTTCTGGCAATATCTTTGGCATTGCGCAATTCGCTATAATTAAAAAGTACGTTCGCTAATTTTTCCTCATCATATTTATTAACAACCTCAAAAGCCGATAATGCACCCGATTGGTTCATTCTCATATCCAAATCGGCATCGAATCTTGTGGAAAATCCACGTTCGGCTTCATCAAATTGATGAGAAGACACGCCCAAATCCGCCAAAATACCATCCACTTTTTTGATGCCGTAAAAACGCAAATACCTTTTTATAAATCTGAAATTCTGTGGTATCAATGTAAATCTCGGATCATCAATAACATTGCGTTGGGCATCCTCATCTTGGTCAAATGCAAAAAGTTTTCCCTGTTCATTTAACCTATTCAATATTTCTTTTGAATGGCCACCACCGCCAAAGGTCACATCAACATACACACCATCTGGCTTGATATTTAAACCATCAATGCTTTCTTTTAACAAAACCGGATTATGATATTCCATCTTCGTTTCCATTTACGTTACCCATAACACTTTCAGCCAAATCAGCGAAATCTATCGTTGCGTCGTCAATTGCCTTTTCATACTTGTCTTTGTCCCAAATTTCAATAATGTTTACAGCAGAAGAAAACACCACATTTTTGTTGATTTCTGCAAATACCTGCAAATCTTTTGGAATTAATAACCTTCCTAAACTGTCTAACTCAACAATTTTTACGCCTGCTGTGAACCGTCTGATAAAATCATTGTTCTTTTTTACAAACCTGTTCAAGGTGTTCACTTTTGCCATCATCGCGTTCCACTCAGACATCGGATATAACTCTAAACAGGGCTGAAAAACGGATCGTTTTATCACAAAACCCTCCTGCAACATTGGCATAAGCTGTTTCTTTAATGCGTTGGAAAGCAGCAACCTTCCTTTCGCATCAGCCTTAGCTTCATATGTCCCAATTAAATTTATCATCATGAATTTTGAGTGTATTCAAAAATATAAATTTTTTCCCACAATTTACCACATTTATCCACTTTGTTGATAACTTTTACCACTTCTACCCATTTACAGGCTACATTTTTAAATTTCAGATACTTACTATTTTAATTGCTGGGCTTTAAAATAACCTGTATTTTCGAAAAAAAAGTTACCTTTGCAATAAGGTATAAAAACGAGTAATAAATGAGCAGTAAACTTATTGAAGATGGCAAGTATAGTTATGTTGAAGCTGGTGAAGGACCAACTATAATTGTGCTTCACGGACTTATGGGAGCGTTAAGTAATTTTGATGGTGTTTTAAACTATTTTTCTGAAAATGGCTATCGCGTAATAATACCTGAACTACCAATTTATAAATTGCCGCTGTTAAAAACAAATGTTAAAAACTTGTCGAAATTTTTAAAAGATTTTATGGCATACAAAAAGATTGACAAAGCTATATTGCTTGGCAACTCTTTGGGCGGTCATATTGCTTTGTATTTCACCAAATTAAATCCAATTAACGTTGCGGCACTTGTTTTGGCTGGAAGTTCTGGTTTGTATGAAAAATCTATGGGTGATACCTATCCGAAACGAGGAAATTACGAATACATTGAAGCAAAAACACAAGAGGTTTTTTACGACCCTGCAATCGCTACAAAAAAAGTTGTTGATGAAATTTTCGCTTCAGTTAACGATCGAGTTAAGGTGATTAAAACCTTGGCCATCGCCAAAAGCGCCATACGCCATAATATGGCAAAAGATTTACCATCAATGCATATTCCTACCTGTATTATATGGGGGAAAAATGATACAGTTACACCTCCTGAAGTTGCTGTAGATTTTCAGAAATTACTACCAGACGCCAATTTATTTTGGATTGATAAATGTGGCCACGCACCCATGATGGAACACCCAGACGAGTTTAATAAAATTCTTGAAAACTGGCTAAAAGAAAGGAACCTATAACCCATGAAAATTAAAACTGCTGATTTTGTAACCAGCAATACCGACGTCTCAAAATGCCCAAAAGAGCAACTTCCAGAGTATGCTTTTATCGGGCGCTCAAATGTTGGGAAATCTTCGTTAATCAATATGATTACCGGAAGAAGCAAATTGGCAAAAACATCCGGAAAACCAGGTAAAACACAGTTAATCAATCACTTTAAAATTAACGAAGATTGGTTTTTGGTAGATTTGCCAGGATATGGCTATGCACAAGTTTCTAAATCGAAACGACAAACATTTCAGGAGTTTATAAAAGATTATTTGCTGCTTCGCCAACAATTGATTTGTACATTTGTGTTGATAGATTCGAGACTGGAACCCCAAAAAATAGATTTAGAGTTTATGGAGTTCCTGGGAGAAAACAATGTTCCTTTTTATATTGTTTTCACCAAAGCCGACAAGTTAAAACCTTCTGAACTAAACAAGAATATCCAGGTTTATAAAAAAGTGATGACCAAATCCAATTGGGAAAGTATGCCGCCATATTTTGTGACTTCTGCAGTTGACACGACCGGAAAAGATGATTTGCTGAATTTTATAGACGAACTAAATCAGCAAGTAGCCACACAATCCTAAAAATGGCTTCAACCAAAAATAATCTGCAAATTCTTTTTGAAGACAATCACTTTATCATTGTCAACAAACGATCGGGCGATATTGTTCAAGGCGATAAAACTGGTGATATACCATTAAGCGATATTGTAAAATCCTATATCAAGGAAAAATACAACAAACCTGGTGCTGTTTTTTTAGGAACGGTTCATAGGCTAGACAGACCGACCACAGGCATTGTGGTTTTTGCCAAAACATCAAAAGCTTTGGAGCGTTTCAATAAAATGCTGCGCGATAAAAAAGTGAACAAAACATATTGGGCAGTGGTTAAAAACAAACCTGCTAAAGATGCCGACACCTTGGTAAGTTACTTAATCAAAAACCCGAAAAACAATAAATCCACTTCATATAATACTGAAATTGAAGGCAGTAAAAAAGCAATTCTTCATTATAAAGTATTGAAATCACTAGATAATTACCACCTATTGGAAGTTGATTTGGAAACAGGTCGACACCATCAAATCAGATGCCAGCTATCCGCCATTGGCTCGCCTATAAAAGGTGATCTAAAATATGGTTTTGACCGAAGCAACAAAGATGCTAGTATTCATTTACACGCCCATAAAATTGAATTCCTCCACCCAGTTTCCAACGAACTGATCTCCATTATTGCCCTTCCTCCAAAAGATCCTATTTGGGATGCATGTACAATGTACGATTGACAATTGACCTTGACGATTTTGAATTATTGATTAAATTTAAGCCTTGTTTTTCTTGTTTACAATTTCATCTAAACATAAATTGCCCAGACTTCCTTTGTGGGTGTGCACCACTTTTTTATCGGGATTAAAAGTGCCATCATCAATGCTTTTTCCAACAATTTTGTAGGCATCCCTAAAGGGAATTCCGTTCTGGACCAGTTTATTAACTTCTTCAACGCTAAATAAATATCGGTATTTTTCCTCGTCAATAATATTTGGTTTTACCTGAATGTTTTTTAAAGAATAGGTAAGCATTTCCAAACACGATTTTAGGGTTGAAAACGAAGGAATTAATCCTTCTTTTAACAATTGTAAATCACGGTGATAACCGCTTGGCAAATTGTTTGTGATGAGCGTAAACTCGTAAGGCAAAGCTTGCAATTTGTTGCATTTTCCCCTGATCAATTCAAAAACATCCGGATTTTTTTTGTGCGGCATAATGCTCGATCCCGTTGTTAATTCATCAGGAAAAGAAATAAAACTAAAATTTTGGCTCATATACAAACAAATATCCATACTCATTTTTGATAAGGTTCCCGCCACCGAACTCAGTGCAAAAGCTGTCGATTTTTCCAGTTTTCCCCTGCCCATTTGCGCAGCTACAGCATTGAATTTCAAGGTCTCGAAGCCTAATAATTTTGTGGTATAATCTCGGTCTATTGGATAGGAGCTTCCGTAGCCGGCTGCCGAGCCCAGCGGATTTTGGTCGGCCACTTTGTAAGCAGCTTTCAAAAAATAAATATCATCTATCAAAGTTTCTGCATAGGCGGAAAACCACAAACCGAAAGAGGAAGGCATGGCAATTTGCAAATGCGTATAGCCAGGCAACAACACATTTTTATATTGTTCCGCCAGTGAAATTAACAATTCAAAAAGCTCGTCGACTCCTTCACTAATTTCTTGTAAAGCATCTTTTACATATAAATGGACATCCACTAAAACCTGATCATTTCTTGATCGTGCGGTATGAATTTTTTTTCCGGTATCACCCAATTTTTCAGTCAGTAAAAATTCAATTTTAGAATGAACATCTTCAAAAGAATCTTCAATAATAAAATTTCCATCCTCAATAATCTTAAGGATGCTTTTCAGTTCCTTTTCTAATGAAGCAATTTCTTCATCAGTTAACAAGCCTATTTTATACAACATCTTTGCGTGGGCAATATTCCCGATCACATCGTATTTTGCCAGAATTAAATCGAGTTCCCTATCGTTTCCAACAGTAAACAAGTCTATTTTTTTATCGGTTGAAAATCCTTTATCCCAAAGTTTCATATTTTAATGTTTAAGCGTTCAATCGTTTATTTGTTTAATCGTGTAATTGTAAAATTTAAAATTCTTAATTCAAAAAACACACCCCTGGCTTTTACTTCGGATCCCCTCTGCACAAGTCTCCAGAGAGGAATTAATTGCGGTGAACTTTTAACTTTAAGCCCACGCGCCATCTGTTATCCGCGCTTCATCTCGCCCATAGCTGCCGCTATGTCGCACTAAAAATGTTCACTGAACATTTTAGCTCACTACACTTATTATTTTATAAATAGGTATTCGTGAATCTTCGATTTTTTAACTGCCAACGCGCCATCTGGCCCATCGCTAAAAATGTTCACTGAACATTTTCTTGACGCTCTGTCCCCCTTCGGGGGTTAGGGGGCTAGAACTTCACTTAATATCTTTACATACAGCCAAATACCTTCTTCAATTTCATTCACATAAATAAATTCATCGGCGGTATGCGAGCGAAAACTGTCGCCCGGACCTAATTTCAAGGACGGACAACTTAATACTGCTTGGTCTGACAGCGTAGGCGAACCGTAGGTTTTTCTGCCTAATTTAATTCCGGCTTTAACAATCGGATGGTCTTTAGGAATTGAGGACGAATTTAACCTTAGCGACCTTGCATTTACTTCACATTTCACCTTTGATTTAACAATATCCAATACTTCCTGATTAATGTAGGCGTCTGTAACCCGCACATCAACCACAAAATTGCAGGTAGCCGGAATTACGTTATGCTGATTGCCGGCATTAATTTGTGTTACCGTCATTTTTACCTTTCCCAAAGTTTCAGATTGCTTTGGAAATTCAAAATTTTGAAACCAATGAATGTCCTCAATTGCTTTATAGATAGCATTGTCTCCAATGCCGTGCGCAGCGTGCCCCGAAGTTCCTTTCGCTTCACAATCCAGCACCAACAATCCTTTTTCGGCAATGGCTAATTCCATCAATGTTGGCTCGCCAATAATGGCAAAATCTATGGGTGGAATAATTTGCAGCATACTGTTCAATCCGTTTAAACCCGAGCTTTCTTCTTCGGCGGAAGCCACCATTACCAAATTATAATTTAAGTCGGTTCTATCATAAAAATAGGTAAATGTTGCCAACAATGAAACTAAGCAACCACCGGCATCATTGCTTCCCAATCCGTATAGTTTTCCATCGGAAACCTCTGGATTAAAAGGATTTTTTGTATAGCCTTTATTAGGTTTAACAGTATCGTGATGCGAGTTGAGTAATATTGTTTTTTTAGAAGTGTCGAAATACTTGTTTTTTGCCCAAACATTGTGTTTGTCACTTTCAAATTTGATATCATGATTGGAAAACCACTGCCCAATCAACAGAGCGGTTTCATTTTCTTCGCCTGAAAAAGATTGGGTTGCAATTAAATTTTTAAGTAGCTCTATAGCTTCCTTTGTTAATCTATTAATCATTTATTTGTCGTTTCTTATTTTTTTATACGCTTTAAAGCAATTGTTTATAAGAGAATAGCACTTTGTTTGAATCTTTTCATTTTGAAAGTTTACAACTTTACATTACACAAAGGTTCACAAAGAACCACAGAGTTACACAAAGAAAAATACATTTAAATTATTCAAATTAAATTATCAATTGTTAATGAGGTGAACAAATTATCTGTGTTTTTAATTAATGATGCGTCACCAATATTCACTTTTTGAACACCTTTTTTTAGGGCATTAAAACAATTATAAAGTTTTGGAACCATCCCTTCTGAAATAATGCCACTTTCAATTAATTGTTCGTATTTTTTTAAATTAATGTGCTGAACGACAGAGTTTTCATCTTTTATGTTTTCCAAAACGCCTTTCAATTCAAAAATATAATTCAGTTCAACTTCATAAAAATGACTCATTGCAATCGCAATTTCTGAAGCAATGGTATCGGCATTGGTATTTAGCAATTGTCCGTTTTTGTCGTGCGTAATCGCGCAAAAAACAGGCGTAACCGCGTTTTTCAATAACACCTGTATAAATTCGGAGTTGATTGCATCCACATCGCCCACAAATCCGTAATCAATCTCCGCAACTATTCTTTTGTGCGCCACAATGCAATTGGCATCAGCCCCAGATAAACCCAAAGCATTGCAGTTTAATTTTTGCAATTGCGCGATAATTTTTTTATTCAATAAACCCGCGTACACCATTGTTACCACTTCCAGAGTTGCTTCATCAGTAACCCTTCTTCCCGCTATCATTTTAGACTGCAAACCTATTGCTTCAGCAATTTCAGTGGCTCTTTTACCGCCGCCGTGAACCAATATTTTTGGGGAATCCAATACAGCAAAATCTCCTAGAAACGATTCTAAAGCCACGGCATCATTGATGATGTTTCCGCCGATTTTTACGATATGCAATAGTTGTTTAACCATGGCTTTCCAATATTTTCTTCAACACTATTTGTGCCGAAAAGGTACGATTATTCGCTTGTTGAATCACAATGGAATTTTCCGAATCGATCACTTCATCAGTAACAATCACATTTCTTCTTACCGGTAAACAATGCATAAATTTGGCATTGTTGGTCAGTTTCATTTTTTCTGAAGTAATCATCCAAGAACTATCGGTATTCACCACTTTTCCATACTCTTTGAAGGAGCTCCAATTCTTAACATACACAAAATCGGCATTTTCAAATGCTTTTTCCTGGTTGTGTTCTATGGTTGAATTTTTGGTGATCTCTGGATCCAGTTCATAACCTTCGGGATGCGTAATCACAAAATCCGCATCTTGTAATTGCATCATTTCCACAAAAGAATTTGCCACGGCCTGCGGCAATGCTTTTGGATGTGGCGCCCAAGACAAGACCACTTTTGGCTTGTGCGCAGTTTTAAACTCTTCCATCGTGATGGCATCAGCCAAAGCCTGCAAGGGATGTCCGGTAGCGCTTTCCATATTTACAAGCGGAATTGCAGCATATTTTTTAAAACCATTCATCACAACTTCCGCTTTGTCTTTTTCCTTATCCGTTAGGGATGCAAAAGCCCTAATAGCCACAATATCGCAATATTGGGCAATAACTTTGGCCGCCTCTTTTACGTGTTCTGATTTTGAGCCGTTCATAATCGCGCCTTCTTCATATTCCAATTCCCATCCTTCACTTCCAAAATTCATCACAAGAACATTCATACCCAAATTTTGAGCAGCTTTTTGGGTGCTTAACCTTGTTCGCAAACTGTTGTTGAAAAACAACAGGCAAATCGTTTTCCCTTCTCCTAAAGCTTTGTATTGAAGCGGGTTTTTCTTTATTTCAATAGCATCCCGAACTGCTTTTTGCAGATTTCCAAGATCATTTATATTTATGTAATCTCTCATCAGTTTAAATTTTAATTTTTATTGGTAACAGATGCTGCCATTAATCAATTCCTTATGTTTCAAAATTTGAAATGCTCGGTTCATTTTATGCTAAAATTTCTTTTAAGGCCTTTATAAAAATATCAACGTGTTTCTTTTTTACACTCAAGGGCGGCAAAATCCGTAACAAATTTTTGTTGTTTGAGCCGCCGGTAAAAATATGTTTGTCGAATATGAGTTTTTTTCGTAATTCGCCCACTTCAAAATCAAATTCCACACCCAACATCAATCCTTTTCCTTTTACTTTTTTAATTTTTGCAACTGCAGAAATCTCCTGAAGAAAATAGGCATAAACTTCCTTCACATTTTCCATCAGCTTTTCTTTTTCCATCACATCAAGTACCGAAATGCCCGCAGCACAAGCCAAATGATTACCGCCAAACGTGGTTCCTAACCTGCCATATTCCGCCTTGATTTTATCTTCAATCAACAGGCCTCCAATTGGAAATCCGTTACCCATTCCTTTTGCCAGGGTAATCATATCAGGCTGAATGTTGTGGTACTGAAAAGCGAAAAACTTTCCGCTTCTTCCATAACCAGACTGGATTTCATCCAAAATGAAAACAACATTATTTTCGTTGCATACGCTTTGGACTTCCTGTAAAAACGCCGTAGTTCCTTCATCCAAACCGCCAACGCCCTGGATTCCTTCAACAATTACCGCAGCCACATCTCCTTTTCCTATTTCATGAATCACCAACTCAATATGATTTAAAGGCAAAAAAATCACTTCTTGCTGAAGGTTTATGGGCGCGTTTATCGATGGATTGTCGGTTACAGCTACAGCTGCCGATGTTCTCCCATGAAAAGCATTTTTAAAGGAAATAACCCTGCTTTTTCCGGTTTCAAACGAAGCCAATTTTAAGGCATTTTCATTCGCTTCGGCACCAGAGTTACACAAAAACAAGTTGTAATTTTCACAACCAGACAATTTTCCTAGTTTTTGGGCCAATGCCTGTTGGAGGGGATTGATAATTGAGTTGGAATAAAACCCTATTTTACTCAGTTGTTCACTCAAAGATTTAACGTAATCGGGATGTGAATGGCCAATAGAAATAACCCCGTGCCCACCGTAAAAATCTAAATATTTTGTATCGTTTTTATCCCAAACATAAACGCCTTTCGCCTTTACAGGTGTTACGTTATACAGCGGATAAACATCAAATAATTCCATTTTTTATGTATTAAATCTGATTTATTTTTTCAAATGAAGTAATCAAGCCTTTTATTAAGGCAGCACTTAATCCTTGGTGCTCCATCTCGTTCAAACCTTCAATGGTACAGCCACTTGGCGTGGTCACTTTGTCAATTTCCTGCTCGGGATGACTGCCCGATTGGATCAATAAACTCGCCGCACCCAAACAGGTGTGCATCGCTAATTCCTGCGCTTCTTTGGCATCAAACCCCAACTGAATGGCACCTTGTGAAGTTGCCCTGATCAATCGCATCCAAAATGCGATGCCGCTCGCACAAATTACCGTTGCTGACTGCATCAATTTTTCTTCAATACAAAGTGTTTTCCCCGATGAATTAAAAATGGTTTTGGCCAATTTAATATTTTCTGTACCTTTTTTATTCGCGCTCAAGCAAGTCATCGATTTCCCCACTGAAATTGCCGTATTTGGCATACTTCTGATAATCGCCACATCCTTACCCAAAATATTTTCTATCTCCAAAATTTTTCTGCCTGTCACGGTTGAAATAATGGTGTGATTTTTCGGATTCACATCATCTTTTATTTCATCTAAAACCGCTTGCAACTGCTTTGGTTGAACTGCAATAATGACTATATCCGAAGAACGAACCGCCTTTTTATTATCCGCAGATATTATAACATTTGGCAGTTTTTCCCAAAAACTTAGAGATGAAACATCTCGCTTGGTCAAATACAAATTTTTAACGTTGAAATCTTTTTGGCTTAAAATTCCGATGGCTATTGAATAACCCAGATTTCCTGCGCCGATTATTGCTATTTTCATTTGTTCTTTTTTATTTTTTTTAATAGGTCAAATGTGTTCGCAAATCATGATTCCTTTTAGTAAGAAACTTTTTCTTTGCTCGGTTCATTTGTTCGTTTTCATTTTTTTTAATAGGTCAAATGAGTTCGCAAATCATGATTCCTCTTATTTAGAAATTTTTTCTTTGCTCGGTTCATAATAAATAATGTTTTTTAAAATAAGGATGCTTTTAAATTCAACCCTTCCAATTCATTCAATCCAAGCATTAAATTCATATTTTGAATGGCCTGTCCCGATGCCCCTTTTATCAAATTGTCTATCACCGAAGTAATTAACAAGGTGTTTTTGTGCTTTTCCAAATGAATAAAACAATTGTTGGTGTTCACCACTTGCTTTAAATGAATAGGCTCCTTTGAAATATGGGTAAAAGGCGCCTCTTTATAGAAATCTTCATACCATTCAAAAGCCTTTTCAATGGTACCATCAAACTTTAAATACAGGGAGACAAAAATTCCCCTGCTGAAATTTCCCCTGTTCGGAATTAAAAACAATTCCTCTGAAAAATTTGGCTGCAATTTTATCAAGCTTTCTCCAATCTCTCCCAAATGCTGATGTGTAAAGGCTTTGTAAATCGAAAAATTATTGTCCCTCCAACTAAAATGTGTTGTTTCGCTCGGTGAAATGCCTGCCCCTGTTGAACCTGTAGTCGCATTGATATGCACAGAATCGTTTAACAAATTTTGCTTGGCCAAAGGCAATAGCGCCAATTGAATGGCCGTTGCAAAACAGCCCGGATTTGCAATATAATTGGCCGATTTAATTTTATCCTTTTGAAGCTCCGGCAATCCGTAAATAAATTCATTTCCCTGAAAAATAGCATCATTCTTCAGCCTAAAATCGTTGCTTAAATCGATAATTTTGGTGTATTTGGAAAATTTATACTGTTCCAAGAACTTTTTTGAATTTCCGTGACCCAAACATAAAAACAAGACATCAACATGCTGATTTACCTTATCCGTAAATTTCAAATCAATTTGCCCCAATAAATCTTGATGAACCGCATAAACTTCATTGCCAGCATTTGAAGTGCTGTACACAAAATCCAGTTCTACCTTGGAATGGTTTATCAATAACCTGATCAGTTCCCCTGCAGTATAACCCGCGCCGCCAACAATTCCTACTTTAATCATAACTCTGAATTTACACTGTGATAAATTTTTGTGGCATTGCCCACAATTTTAATAAAACCTTTGGCGTCATCGGCTGACCACCCTTTGTTGGTTTCGCCATATTCTCCAAATTTCGATTTCATTAAATCATGTTTGGACTCAATACCATTGATATTGAAATGGTAAGGTTTTAAAGTTACAAAAACTTCTCCGGAAACCGTTTGTTGTGAATCGGTTAAAAAGGCTTCTATATTTCGCATCACGGGATCAAAATATTGACCTTCGTGCAACAACATTCCGTACCAGTTACCCAATTGTTCTTTCCAATATTGCTGCCATTTAGACAATACATGTTTTTCCAAGGTGTGATGCGCCTTTATGGTGATTAAAGCAGCAGCGGCTTCAAAACCAACCCTTCCCTTAATTCCGATAATGGTATCACCCACATGAATATCTCTTCCTATGGCGTATTTTGAAGCAATGGCTTCTAATTTCAAAATGTTATTTACGGGCGATTCAGATTCATTGTTAAATCCAATCAATTCCCCCTTTTCAAAATGAAGTATCACTTCACTAGGTTCCGTTTTTTCCAACTGACTTGGATAAGCACTTTCTGGCAATGCTTTGTGTGAAGCTAAAGTTTCAACACCGCCAACACTGGTTCCCCAAATTCCTTTATTGATGGAATACTTCGCCTTTTCCCAAGTATAATCAACGCCTTGATTTTTCAGGAATTCTATCTCTTCCTGTCGCGATAATTTTAAATCTCTTATAGGCGTAATAATTTCAATTTCAGGTGCCAAAATTTGAAAAATCATATCAAATCGCACCTGGTCATTGCCCGCTCCTGTACTTCCGTGCGCCACATATTTCGCTCCAATCTGCTTTGCGTATTTCACCACTTCAATGGCCTGAAAAACCCTTTCTGCACTAACAGAAAGCGGATAGGTATTGTTTTTAAGGATATTTCCAAAAACCATATACTTGATGGCTTTTTCGTAAAATTCTCCCAGAATATTTTTATTGGCATGGGAAAATACACCCAATTCATAAGCGCGTTTTTCGACGGACACCAACTCATCTTCTGAAAATCCGCCTGTATTTACTAGTACGCTGTGTACTTCTAAATGCAATTCATTTTTTAAATATTTTACGCAAAACGAAGTGTCTAAACCTCCGCTATATGCCAATACTACTTTTTCCATGATATTATTTTTTGTATTAATCCTATCCCCAACCCTTTCCCAAGGAAAGGGAGTTTGATTTGGATATTTATTATCTTAAATCACTATTTTTTTAACATTTAACCTTTAACGTCCTTATTTTGTCATTCCGAGGTACGAGGAATCACATCATGTTAAGCTATTTAATGTGATTCCTCTTTTGTCGGACATGAGCGATAGCGAACTGGCGAAGCAATGTCAAATATTCTCTTAACTTTATTAATTCCCCCTTCGGGGGTTAGGGGGCTTTTTACTATTTTTTTAAGAAACAAAGCTTGTTTAATTTTTTTCAATCTGCTCAACACTTTGTAATCATACTTATGCTTTTTGATGTTTTTCTCATGATTTGGGTCATATAACATCCCAGTACATAAGCACATTTTACGATTGGTTCTTGTTAAGATATCGAAATTCTTGCAAGTTCTGCAGCCATTCCAAAAATCTTCATCTGCAGTTAATTCAGAAAATGTAACCGGCTGGTAGCCCAATTCATAATTAATCTTCATCACTGCAAGTCCGGTGGTGATTCCAAAAATTTTCGCTTTTGGATACAGTTCTTTTGAATGTTCCAAAATTCTTTTCTTAATTTCTTTTGCCAAGCCCTGATTTCTAAAATCAGGATGCACAATAAGTCCAGAATTCACCACAAATTCATTATTACTCCATACTTCAATATAGCAAAAACCTGCAAATTCATTATTATGGACTGCAATTACGGCGTGACTGGTACTGATTTTTTTGATGATGTATTCCGGGGTCCTTTCTGCTATACCGGTACCTCTCACCTTTGCGGATTCTTTTATGGTTTCACAAATTAATTCGGCATATTTAATATGCGATTTATTAGCGATGACAATTTTCATTGGCTTAATTATTAAATTTTGGAATAAATTTTTATGTTTTTTTAAAGGGGAAAACGAACGCATCATTTTCGAAAAGTCTTATGCCCTCAAGGGGCGGCGACGTAAAATAACACGAACAGGCATTCTATCTTGAAATGAAAAGATCAGGCTTAAAAATGGTGTTATGTTAAAAAAGTTTTGCAAAATGTAACTAGGTAAATGAAAATTAATAACTGCTTTTTGTAGGTAGAATTAGCGCATACGGCGGCGTAAGCCGGAAAGGCGACTGGGAATTCTTGCAGTTATATTTGAATTGTATATTTTCATCGGTGCAATATTAAATAAAAAATAAACACAAACAGAAACTTGTTATATAATTAACAAAAATTTGGATTGAACTGTCCAAATTTAACAAGTTGACAATTTTAAGCGTAGTGCTTGTCTAGATAAACTGATGTTGTTTAATAAAAATAATTCAATTTTAACCGCAAAGGCCGCAAAGTGTTTTCGCTAGGAACGCAAAGTATTTCTTTAAGAACCTTTATATTTCGCGAGCATTGCGCCGACTTTTCGAGCTTTGCGGTTATATGAGTTTTAAGCTGGCATCAGCCAAATTACTTAAATAATTTTGGCCATCGCGGTCATAGATTCACGCAAATCATAACCAACCAACTCAATTGGATGGAACCTAATGGCTTCATTGATTTCAATCAATTCTTTGTTGTCAACGCCATTGTCTTTTCCTTCGCTATATTTTTTACCAATCACGTCGGTATCAATTTTCTTCATAAAATCGGCCAATAAAGGTTTGCAGGCATGGTCAAATAAATAGCAGCCATATTCTGCCGTATCCGAAATAATTCTGTTCATTTCAAACAATTTTTTACGCGCAATGGTATTGGCAATTAAGGGGGTTTCGTGAAGCGATTCATAATAGGCAGAATCTTCTTTAATACCCGATTCTGTCATAGTCTCAAAGGCCAATTCAACACCCGATTTTACAAAAGCCACCATTAAAACGGCATTGTCAAAAAACTCCTGTTCTGCAATTTTCATAGATCCTGCAGCTGTTTTCTCAAAAGCAGTTTCACCCGTTGCAGCTCTCCAGCTCAATAAGTTTTTATCATCATTTGCCCAATCTTCCATCATTGTTTTAGAAAATTCGCCGCTCATAATATCGTCCATATGTTTTTGGAACAAGGGGCGCATAATTTCTTTTAATTCTTCAGAAAGTTTAAACGCTTTAACTTTTGCCGGATTCGACAAGCGGTCCATCATATTGGTGATGCCACCATATTTCAAAGCTTCGGTAATTACTTCCCATCCGTATTGAATCAGTTTTGAAGCGTAACCCGGATCAATTCCTTTTTCTGTCATTTTATTAAAGGACAAAATAGAGCCTGTTTGCAACAAACCGCATAAAATAGTTTGTTCCCCCATTAAATCCGATTTTACCTCAGCCACAAAAGAGGAATGCAACACCCCTGCTTTATGTCCGCCCGTAGCCGCACAATACGCTTTTGCATATTCAAAACCATCTCCGTTTGGATCATTTTCAGGATGCACGGCAATCAATGTCGGCACGCCAAATCCACGCTTATATTCTTCCCGAACTTCAGTGCCGGGTGATTTTGGTGCCACCATAATTACTGTAATATCTTTACGGATTTGCATTCCTTCTTCCACAATATTGAATCCGTGGGAATAAGAAAGAATGGCTCCTTTTTTCATGTAAGGCATGATGGCCGAAACCACGCTTGTATGCTGCTTGTCGGGCGTTAAGTTGATGACCAAATCGGCTGTAGGAATCATTTCTTGATAAGTTCCAACCTTAAATTTGTTTTCCACTGTGTTTTTATAAGACTGGCGTTGTTCTTTTATTGCTTCCGGGCGCAAAGTATAAGAAACATCCAATCCGGAATCTCTCATATTCAAACCTTGGTTTAAGCCCTGAGCACCACAACCAACAATTACAATTTTTTTGCCTATCAGTTTTTTAACTCCATCTTCAAATTCTGAAGAATCCATAAATTCACATATTCCCAGTTGTTGTAATTGTAAACGTAAGGGTAATGTGTTAAAATAATTTGCCATTGTTATCTTTTTATTTTTGAATTGTTTATTTGTGTGTTTTAAATTTTGATTTATGGTTTGAAGGGAAACACACCCTCAACCCTCTCAAGAGGGGAGACAGGTCGCGACCTGTCCCTACGAGCCTGGGGCTATTTCTTTCAAAACGTCTGATATTGCCATTCTTGGCCTTGAAATTGCGATACGGCCGGAACGGACAAATTGCAATAATTTATAAGGCTTTAATTTTTGATACATATTGTCGATATCTTCTTTCAAACCCGAAGCCTCAATGACAAAATATCGCTCTGTAATTGCAATGATGTGCGCTCTTCTGAATTTTAATTTATTCTGAATGTTTTCATCATATAAATGTTCAGCCGATATTTTAAACATAGCAGTTTCGTGATAAATAATTTCATCTTCTGTATGAAAAAATGCACCGATCACTTCAATTTGTTTTTCCAACTGAAGCACTACTTTCTTAATCAGTATTTCTGGCACAATCACCACAAAAGTAAATCTGTGTACATTCTCAATTTCCGATTCTGAAACGGTCATGCTTTCAATATTGATATGTCGTTTTAAAAATATTGCAGACAACCTGTTCAATATTCCTATATTATTTTCGGTATAAACCGATACGGTAAAAACTTGTTTTTCTTCCATAATTAAGTCAATCTTATATCTGAAACGCTTGCCCCTGAAGGTATCATAGGGAATACATTGCTTTCTGGTTCAATTACAACTTCCAAAAAATAAGCTTCTTTTGAATCTGTCATTTTTTTGATGGCATCGGCCAAATCTTCACGTTTAGAGACCCTGTTTGATGCTATGCTATATCCTTCGGAAATTTTCACAAAATCGGGGTTTGTCATCACTGTTGATGCATAACGACGATCGAAAAACAATTCTTGCCACTGTCTTACCATTCCCAAAAAGCTGTTATTTAACACCACAATTTTAACTGCAACTTTGGTTTGAAGAATGGTTCCCAATTCCTGAATAGTCATCTGATAACCGCCATCGCCAATAATGGCAATAACTTCACGATCTGGCGCTCCCATTTTTGCGCCTATGGCTGCTGGCAAACCAAATCCCATAGTTCCCAATCCGCCCGAAGTAATATTACTTCTGGTTTTGTTGAATTTCGCATAACGCCAGGCAATCATTTGGTGCTGGCCAACATCGGACACAATTACTGCTTCGCCTTTGGTTTCTTTATTAATTCCTGCTAAAACTTCACTCATTGTCAAGCCTTCTTTGGCGGGATTTAATTGATCATTAATCACTATTTCCTTTTCAATTTCATACAATTTATGAAATTCTTTCATCCATTCCTGATGATTCCCTTTGTTCACAAATTGCATAATTTGGACCAAAGATTCTTTTACGGTGCCCAAAACGGCCACATCTGTTTTCACATTTTTATCAACTTCGGCAGGGTCAATTTCAAAATGAATAATTTTTGCCTGTTTGGCGTAGGAGTTTAAATTTCCGGTAACGCGGTCGTCAAAACGCATTCCAATGGCTATCAATACATCGCATTGATTTGTGAGTACATTTGGTGCATAATTACCGTGCATCCCAACCATACCCACATGCAAAGGATGATCTGTTTCCAAGGCCGACAAGCCTAAGCCTGTACAGGCTGAAGGAATTCCGATTTTCTCAATAAAATTTTTAAATTCATTTTCCGCTGCACCAAGAATCACTCCTTGACCCCAAACAATCAATGGTTTTTTAGCTTGGTTTATTAAAGCTGCCGCTTCCTTTACTTTTTCTAAGTCTAATGTTGGAATCGCCTTGTAGCTTCTTACCTTTTCGCATTTTTTATACGAAAATTCCAGCTCGCCAAATTGTGCATCTTTTGTAATGTCAATCAATACCGGTCCTGGGCGACCTGATTTTGCAATATAAAATGCTTTCGCAAAAACTTCGGGAATTTCACTGGCCTTGGTAATTTGATAATTCCATTTTGTCACCGGAGTAGAAATTCCGATAATGTCAGTTTCCTGAAATGCATCGGAACCCAATAAATGAGAACCTACTTGTCCTGTGATACAAACCAAAGGCGTTGAATCAATTTGTGCATCGGCAATTCCGGTCACCAAATTGGTTGCACCAGGACCAGAAGTTGCAAAAACAACCCCAACTTTTCCTGAGACCCGTGCAAAGCCTTGTGCCGAATGGATGGCGCCTTGTTCATGGCGCGACAGTACATGGTGAAACTGCTCACGGTATTTGTACAATTCATCGTAAACCGGCATAATGGCACCTCCTGGATAACCATAAGCCAATGTAGAACCTTCTTCCAACAAGCATTTGATCACTGCTTCAGCACCTGTCATCTTCACCGATTTCACCGCTGATTTTTCCTCAACTTCTTTCTTTAATGTTTCCATTCCTTTAAAATTTATCCGTTACACAACCTTCAGAAGCCGTTGAAACGATTTTTGCATATTTGTACAATATTCCTTTTTTATGTTTTGGCTCAGGTGCTTCCCATACTGCTTTTCTAAAAACCAGTTCATCCTCAGTCAATTTCACATTGATTGTTTTATTTTTAGCATCAATCACAATCACATCACCATCTCTCACTAATGCAATTACGCCGCCCGATTGTGCTTCTGGGGTAATATGTCCCACCACAAATCCGTGCGTACCGCCCGAAAAACGTCCGTCCGTTACTAATGCAACAGATTTCCCCAAACCTGCGCCCATAATCATAGAGGTAGGTTTTAGCATTTCAGGCATTCCCGGTCCGCCTCTTGGGCCAACATAGCGTATCACCACCACATCGCCTTTTGCAACTTTTCCTGAACCAATGCCTTCATTTGCCTCTTGTTCTCCATCAAAAACAACTGCTTTTCCTTCGAATAAATCTCCTTCATTTCCGCTTATTTTGGCAACAGATCCATCTGTGGCCAGATTTCCGTATAAAATTTGAATGTTCCCTGTTGATTTCAAGGCTTTTTCAGTGGTATGAATTACGTGTTGGTCTTCTTCAAAACTTAATGCGCTTACATTTGCCAAGTTTTCTGCCAAAGTTTTACCGGTAACCGTCATACAATCGCCGTGCAACAAGCCTTTTTCCAATAAATATTTCATCACAGCAGGTGTTCCGCCAACACCATGAACATCTTCCATTAAGTACTCGCCGCTGGGTTTTAAATCGGCAATAACCGGAGTTCTGTCGCTCACACGTTGAAAATCTTCCAAGGTAAAATCGATATCCGCCGCGTGGGCAATTGCCAAATAATGCAATACGGCATTGGTTGATCCGCCTAAAGCATTTACCAAAGCCACTGCATTTTCAAGTGATTTTTTGGTAATGATATCCAAGGGTTTTAAATCGAGTTCCAGTAAATTTTTAATGGCCGAAGCTATTCTTTCAGTTTCTAATTCTTTCTGTGAATTTTCTGCAGGAATGGAGGAATTGTAAGGCAATGCAAAACCCAAAGCTTCTATGGATGAAGCCATGGTATTGGCCGTGTACATTCCGCCACAGGCACCCGCGCCAGGAATGGCATTTTTTATTATTTCCCTAAATTCTTCTTCTGAAATCACACCGGCAATTTTTTGTCCGAGTGCCTCAAAAGCAGAAACGATATTCAATTTTTTTCCTTGGTATCTTCCCGAAGCAATCGTTCCACCATAAACCATTAATGATGGTCGGTTCAATCGCAACATCGCCATAATGGCGCCGGGCATATTTTTATCGCAGCCAACAACAGTCACCAAAGCATCATAACTTTGGGCATTCATCACCACCTCGATAGAATCGGCAATAATATCGCGTGAAGGCAGGGAATAATTCATTCCCGATGTTCCCATAGAAATACCGTCACTTACCCCAATGGTGTTAAAAACAAGTCCGACCTGTTTTTTTTTATTGACTTCCGCTTTTATATTATAGGCTAAATTGTTCAGGTGCATATTGCAGGGATTCCCGTCGAAACCTGTGCTTGCAATGCCCACTTGAGGTTTTTTCATGTCTTCATCTGTCAAACCCACTCCATACAACATGGCTTGGGCAGCAGGCTGAGTTTCGTCTTGTGTGACCCTTTTACTGTACTTATTTAATTGCATTTATTTAGTAATCTTTTTAATTCTGTTAAAAATTTATCTCTAAACCTCAGTTTTAATTGCTGTTTTTTTAATAAACGTCAAATTTAAAGCAGGTATTTATTATGTTCCCTTGACATTTGCTTATTTTACAGTATCCACTTATAGTTAATTTTCGTTATACCTCTGTATTTCATATAGTTAAACCTTTTATTTTTACAATGATTATCCCATAAAAAAAACCTTCCTAATGGCTATTAGGAAGGTTTATATAATTTTTTATGAAACTAAAACAACATCCCTAACCTCCTTGTGAAATAATCACAGAGATACGAATAGTAATGATATTTAGAATTAGTCCTTTCATTTGTGGCAAATATGGGAATTAATTATTAAAACCCACAAAAAAATATGCGTTTTTTTTATTTTACCAATTGCTTGGCCTTTTGCCTTATGATTTCTTCAACTGAAACATGCTGAATTTTACTTTCTAACCACGACAGAATATCCAAATATAAAAATGCGCGTTTTTCATAAGGGTGATCTTCATATTTAAGCAGTTCTTCATGCAAATTAACAAATGCTTTGTGAAGTTCCTGCGGATAAATATTTTTAAGGTTTTTTAGGAATTGAATCATTTTGCGCTGTACCTGATGCAAATCGTTCATTTTAATCAAAAACTGATAAGTTGACACAATTAATTTATCAATATTGTCATCCAATCCGGCATCATAATGAGCCACTAAATTTAACACGCGAGAAAAGCATAAAAGGTCTTCACGCATTTTCAACTCTTTATTGTTGATAATCTTTTCAAGGTAAAAAATACATTCCTCATTTTTGCCGGCACCAAAATACATACAGGCAATTTTATAATAAAAAACCATAATATGATGTGCGTCAATATTGCTTTCATATTTATTGATTTCCTTCAATAAACCAGCTACAAAGCTGAGGCCTTCCGTAAATTTCCCCTCTAAAAAATAATAATTTAACTTATTTTGATTAAAGTATAAAAACGCCAGTGTTTTAGTGTTTTCATTCAGCGCAATATTTTCATCTTTGATATCGGATGTTAAATGTTCAAGAACACTGATATATTTGGTTTTATGTTTGATCAAGTAAAGTGATTCCAATAAATAATTGACACCTTTTAAATAAAATACCGGATTTTGAATTTTCATTTCCCTGTTTTCTTCAAACAAATCGACCCATTTTTGTGAGTACCGATAACTCAACACAAAATCCTGTAAAATAAAGCTACGCCACAAAAACGCTTGGTATAAAAACAATTTTTCCCTAAAACCCAATTCAGAAAACTTATATTTAGGTAATTTCTTTTCAAAGTAGGCTGTCACCCTTTTCAATCCTTTATCGTCTTTTACGTAACCTTCTTTCAAAAACAAGCTATACAACTGAAGCGAAAGGTTTGACAATTTGCTGATACGAATGTTTTTTAAGCTCAGTTCTTTTGCCTGAATGGCCAATTCATCGGCACGGTTGCTCATGCTTCTCGTAATGTATTGGGATTCTATCACTTTTTCAAACTCAACTATCTCATAGGCCAAATTGTTTTCGCCATTGTTAAGTGCCAACTCTTTTGCCTTCTCTAAAATTTTTAAGCTTTGCTTGTACAAGCCTTTATTGTACAAAATTGCGGAGAAATCGAATTGCTCCCTAATATGTGCCCTCACATTTTGATGTACGGGATTAAAGCGCAAACTCACTAAAATTTGTTTGTACAAATGCGCTTTCGTATTTGATATTTGTTGCTTTTTGATGTTGGTTTTGCTTAAAATCAACTCATCATCATAGCTTGTCGCTTTATCCAATAAATTAAATAAACTCATGAAGTTTGCTTCTGCATTTCCGCCCAATCTGCCGGCATACAGTTTAAATTGTCGCTTTTCTGATTTGGAAAGTGACTTAACCAACATAAAAAGCGCATCTTTTTGATCAATAGCCATTGTAACCAAATTATTTTTATTGTATTGAAATACAAATATTTAACTACCCTATTTTAGGGTTGAATATAGTAAACCATCCTATTTACAAAAGTAGATAAAAAATCCATACCCCTATTTTTGGGCATCTATAATGTGATAAAATAAATTAAAAATGAGTATAAACAACGTTCAAATTTTTGACACAACCTTAAGAGATGGGGAGCAAGTGCCTGGCTGTAAGTTAAATACTGAACAAAAACTAATCATTGCAAACCGACTTGACATCTTAGGCGTTGATGTAATTGAGGCAGGATTTCCTGTTTCCAGCCCGGGCGATTATAATTCGGTGTTGGAAATTTCAAAAATGATTAAAAACGCCACTGTTTGCGCACTTACCCGGGCAAACCAAAAAGATATTGACGTTGCCGCCGCTGCCCTAAAATATGCAAAACGCCCAAGAATTCATACCGGGATTGGAACTTCCGATTCCCATATTTTATATAAATTCAATTCAACGCAGGATAAAATAGTTGAACGCGCCATTCAGGCGGTGTCATACGCCAAAAAATTTGTGGAAGATGTTGAGTTTTATGCAGAAGATGCCGGCAGGACCAACAATGAATTTTTGGCTAAAATTTGCGAACAGGTCATTAAAGCCGGTGCAACGGTTATAAATATTCCAGATACCACGGGCTATTGCTTGCCCGATGAATATGGGGCAAAAATTAAATTTTTGAAAGAAAATGTTAAAGGCATCCACAACGTAACCATTTCCTGTCATTGCCACAATGATTTAGGTTTGGCTACAGCCAACGCAATCGCCGGCGTTCAAAACGGCGCACGCCAAATTGAATGTACTATTAACGGAATTGGGGAACGCGCCGGAAATACCGCCTTGGAAGAAGTTGTCATGATTTTAAAACAGCATCCATATTTGAATTTAGACACCAATGTCAACACAAGATTATTGTATGAGACCAGTCAGTTGGTGCAGCAAAGTATGGGAATGATTGTGCAGCCAAACAAGGCTATTATTGGTGAAAATGCCTTTGCACACAGTTCTGGAATTCATCAGGACGGTGTAATCAAAAACAGGGAAACTTATGAAATCATCAATCCGGCCGATGTTGGCGTAAACGAATCTTCCATCATATTAACTGCCCGAAGCGGTAGGGCTGCCTTGGCTTACCGCGCTAAAAATGTGGGTTACGACCTAACGAAAAATGAATTGGACGATATTTATCCGCAATTTTTACAGTTTGCCGATCATCACAAAGAAGTGAATGATAAGGACATTCACCATTTAATGGAATTGAATCGTATCCATAAATCAAGTATCGCCATTTAAATTTTGAGCAAAAAAAGGGGAAATAACAATTGTTTCTAACAAAATAATTATTATTTTAACAGGATGATTCGAAAGGTCTTGGAATTATATTAAGCAAGGGCCTTTAAAAAGAAATATAGTCCATGAAATTAAAAATAGCCGTACTATCGGGTGATGGAATTGGGCCAGAGGTAAGCCAACAAGCCATCAAAGTTTTGAATGCCATTGCAGAAAAGTACCACCATGCCTTTAACTTTAAAAAAGCAATTGTGGGCGCAAAAGCAATTGAAGAAACTGGGAGTCCTTTACCTGAAGAAACACTGAAAATTTGCGCTGATTCAGATGCTATTTTATTCGGCACTGTTGGCGATCCAAAATATGACAGTAACCCAAATGCCAAAGTTCGTCCTGAACAAGGATTGATTAAACTCAGAAAAAGCTTGGGATTATTCGCCAATATTCATCCCTTAATAACCTACAATTCCTTAATTCATCGTTCAAATTTAAAGAAGGATGTTGTTAAAGGAGCTGACTTTGTGATTTATAGGGAATTGACCAGCGGTATTTATTATGGCGAGAAAAATTTAAGCGAAGACGGAAATACCGCTTCCGACAATTGCACTTATACCTCGGAAGAAATTGACAGAATCGCCCATTTGGCATTTAAAGCTGCACAGGTCAGAAGAAAAAAACTTACTTTGGTTGATAAGGCCAATGTGTTGGAAACATCGCGTCTATGGCGGAAAAGAGTGCTGGAAATTTCAAAAGTTTATCCAGACGTAAAAGTGGAATTTTTATTTGTTGACCATGCCGCCACACAACTTATTTTGAACCCAAAACAATTCGATATTATTTTAACTGAAAACATGTTTGGCGATATTTTAACTGATGAAGCCAGTGTTATCTCAGGTTCAGTCGGCTTGTTGGCCTCTGCATCCGTTGGGGAACATCACGCCTTATTTGAACCCGTTCACGGATATTATCCGCAATTAAAAGGCAAAAATATTGCCAATCCGTTGGCTATAATTTTAGCTGCAGCCATGTTATTAGATCATTTTAAATTGTACGATGAAGCAGAAAATATTAGGGTTGCCGTTGAAAAATCTATAGATTTAAATATTTCAACACCCGATTTAAATACCAAAAACCATTTCTCAACCACCAGTGTCGGCAATTTTATCAGCGATTTTATTTTGGATGATGAAAACACTTTTTACAATAAACACAATATAGATTTGGGGCAGTCGACGATCATCTAACCCCCGAAGGGCAATTAAAGGAATAGTGATAAAAAAATTTATAAGATTTACGATTTTCTTTAATTATTTAATTATTGATTGTAAATTATCAGTTCCCCCATCGGGGGTTAGGGGGCGTTTTTTTACTTAATTTTGCATCATTAAAAAACAGGAAAGTCTTATTGATTTACTAAGTTATCGTCAATCGGTAAGGGTTTATGATGATTCCAAGGAGTTAAAGTGCATTCAGCTAGCTTCCTTAGCTCCCAACAGCAGCAATATTTAGTTGTGGGAATTTCATCATCTTGTTTCTAAAACACCAGTAAAAGATTTAACGATTGTCCGTTTGAAGCAAGTCGTTGCAAGTACTGTAACCAAATGGTTGTGGTATTGATTTGTAAGGATTTTTTTCAGAGGAATCAGAAAACCTAAGGACATTTATAAAGAGCGATTTAGAATTCCTTTTGAAAAAATTTATAAACAATCGTAATTATATTTAAAATAACACGTCAGATATACCTATGACAACAGAAGAAATTATTCAGCAAATTATCTCAAGCAAAAACAGGCCGATTTTAAATTACAGTCTGAAACACAAGACCGAAAAATTCACGGACAATCTGTTTTATACCTTATTTGATGCAGAAGCCTGTATTGCGAAAAATATTGAAAAACTGGAAATTGATTTCAAAGAAATCTATAAAATGGCTTGTTTGGTCCAGGATGGCTCTAGCAAAAAAATCTGGAACAGTTTTTTGAGCAAATTGCCTATTATTTTAGAAAATTTAAATTTAGATGCATTGGAACTCTATGAAAATGACCCTGCTTCTAATAATATAGAAGAAATTTATTTGGCTTATCCCGGCTTTTATGCCATTGCGATTTATCGATTCAGCCACGAACTTTTCTTGTTAAAAACGCCTTTAATCCCAAGATTGATGAGCGAATATGCCCATAGCAAAACGGGAACCGACATTCATCCGGGCGCAACCATTGGCAAGTCCTTTTTTATTGATCACGCCACTGGAACTGTTATTGGCGAAACTTGCGTGATTAAGAATCATGTGAAAATTTATCAGGGCGTTACCCTAGGTGCTTTGCAGGTTGATAAAAATTTGAAAAATACAAAACGCCATCCAACAGTAGAAAATAACGTCACTATTTATGCCAATGCTACCATTTTGGGCGGCAACACGGTGATAGGCGAAAACAGTACCATTGGCGGTAACGTGTGGATTACGGAATCCGTACCAAAAAACTCCATTGTTTACCATACCCACGAAACGAACCTTAAACCAAAAAGAAGATGATGAAAGATCCATGTTTATTAGATTTTATCGGAAATACGCCGCTCATTAAAGCGAACAAAATACTTAAAAAAGAAGGCGTTTCTTTGTATCTTAAACTGGAAGGAAACAATCCGGGAGGAAGTGTAAAAGATCGTCCGGCTTTTAATATGATTGGTGCAGCTTTTAAAAGAAATGACATCAAAAAAGGGGATTATTTAATTGAGGCCACCAGCGGAAATACGGGAATTGCCCTTGCGATGATTGCCCAGCAATTTGAAATAAACATCGAGTTGGTGATGCCCGAAAACTCCACCAAAGAACGTATACAAACCATGGAAGCCTTCGGCGCAAAAGTAACCTTAACACCTGCTTCAGAAGGCATTGAAGGATCCAGAATTTACGCCGAAAAACAGGTTGTTGAAAAAGGTTATTATATGCTGGACCAATTTGCGAATGCCGACAATTGGAAAGCGCATTATAAAACTACAGCACCAGAAATTTGGCGTGATACCCAAGGAAAAATAACCCATTTTGTTTCGGCCATGGGAACTACCGGCACCATTATGGGCACATCTATCTTTTTAAAAGAAAAAAATGCAGCCATCCAAATTATTGGGGCACAACCCGATGATAATTCGAAAATACCGGGCATCAGAAAATGGTCTCCGGCTTTTCTTCCAAAAATATTTGATGCCAAAAAAGTAGATCAGGTGATTGAAGTTAGTGAGGTCGAAGCCCGTGCTATGACAAAAAGATTGGCAAAAGAAGAAGGTGTTTTTGCCGGAATGAGCAGCGGAGGATCGGTATGTGCAGCGCTAAAATTAGCAGAAACCCTTCAAAAAGGTGTTATTGTGGCCATTATCTGTGACCGCGGCGATCGCTATTTATCTTCAGATTTATTTGAATAAGCACCTTAAGTAATTTCTTTTTATGATTGTTGTAAGTGCCTTTTATTGTATTTTTGCACCTCAGAAAATTATAATTTCTAGGCATGAAAAAAATTCAAATGGTTGACTTACAAAGTCAATACGCAAATATTCAAGATCAAGTAGATTCAAAAATAGCAGGAGTTTTAAAATCCGCAACTTTTATTAACGGACCCGAAGTACATTCCTTTCAAAATGAACTGGAAAATTACTTGGGCGTAAAACATGTGATTCCTTGTGCCAATGGCACCGATGCGCTACAAATAGCGATGATGGGATTGGACTTAAAACCCGGTGATGAAGTTATTACTGCCGATTTTACCTTTGCGGCAACTGTTGAAGTTATCGCCTTACTTCAGTTAACGCCAGTATTGGTTGATGTAGATCCGGTGGATTTCAATATTTCCATAGATGCCATCAAAAAAGCAATCACGCCAAAAACAAAAGCCATTGTACCTGTACATTTGTTTGGAAAAGTGGCCAATATGGAAGCCATTATGGAAATTGCCAAGGAACACAATTTATTTGTAATTGAAGACAATGCACAGGCGATAGGCGCTACTTACACCTTTAAAGATGGCAGCAAAAAGAAAGCGGGAACAATTGGCCACGTGTCTTCAACCTCGTTTTTTCCTTCAAAAAATTTAGGCTGTTATGGAGATGGCGGGGCTATTTTTACCAATGATGATGATTTGGCCCATAAAATTAGAGGCGTCGTGAACCACGGAATGTATGTGCGTTATCACCATGATGTAGTTGGCGTGAATTCTCGTTTAGACAGCATTCAGGCAGCTGTTTTAAATGTTAAGCTTCCTCATTTGGATACCTACAATAAGGCACGACAAGTGGCTGCAGAAAAATACAATGTGGCTTTCGCCAATGAAAAAAACATCATTACGCCCGTAATTTGTGAAGATCTTGACTGTCATGTATTTCATCAATATACCCTAAAGGTTTTAAATACGGACAGGGATGCTTTGGTAAATTATTTAAATGAAAATGGCATACCTTGCGGCGTTTATTATCCGATTCCGCTTCATTCACAAAAGGCCTATACAGATAAAAGATATAATGAGGCTGATTTCCCAGTTACCAATCAATTGGTAAAAGAGGTGATCTCATTGCCAATGCATACCGAACTGGAGGATGAACAGTTGGTATTTATTACGTCTAAAGTCATTGAATTTGTAAGCAAATAAAAAATTATGAAAATATTGGTTACTGGCGGATTGGGTTTTATAGGATCCCATACGGTTGTTGAACTACAGCAAGAAGGATTTGATGTGGTTATTATCGATAATTTATCAAATTCCACCATTGATGTGTTGGATAAAATAAGGTCCATCAGCAACCGGAAACCAGACTATCATAACATCGATTTAAGGGATAAAACTGCAGTTAAAACCTTTTTCTCCAAGAATGTCATTGATGGCGTCATTCATTTTGCTGCTTCCAAAGCGGTAGGTGAAAGCGTGCAAATGCCCTTGGAGTATTATGAAAACAATATCAGTTCTCTGGTTTATGTATTGCAGGAAATGACCGCTAACAAGGTCGGTAATTTTATTTTCAGTTCTTCTTGTACTGTTTACGGACAAGCAGATGAACTTCCAATTACGGAAAATGCCCCTATAAAACCTGCGGAATCCCCTTATGGAAATACCAAACAAATTGGAGAAGAAATCATTAAAGACAGCACTAAGATTTCCGATTTAAAAGCCATTGCCCTGCGTTATTTTAATCCGATTGGCGCTCATGAATCAGCTAAAATTGGCGAGTTGCCCATTGGTGTTCCTCAAAATTTAATTCCGTTTGTGACCCAAACCGCTGCCGGAATTCGCAAAGAATTGTCGATTTTCGGAAATGATTATCCAACCCCAGACGGCACTGCCGTAAGAGATTATATTCATGTGGTGGATTTGGCAAAAGCCCATATCGTGGCTTTAAAAAGATTGTTAAATAAGCAAAATAAGGCCTCATTTGAAGTGTTCAACTTAGGGACCGGCAAAGGAAATTCAGTTTTGGAAGTGATTCAAACTTTTGAAAAAGTAAGCGGCAAAAAACTGAACTATAAATTTGTTGACAGACGAGAAGGCGATATAACTTCGGCTTATGCCGACACTACCATCGCCAATAAAGAATTGGGATGGAAAGCCGAACTTACTTTGGAAGATGCCTTGCTTTCCGCTTGGAAATGGCAGCTAACAGCCCCCTAAGCTTCTTGCATCAACTGTTCTGTCTATTTTACGAACCAAGCCCTGCAATACTTTACCAGGCCCAACTTCAATAAACTCTGTGGCACCATCGGCAATCATTTGTTGGATGGTTTGTGTCCAGCGCACAGGCGCGGTTAATTGTAAAATTAGGTTTTCTTTAATTTCAACGGAATCTTTAACTGCTTCTGCCACCACATTTTGGTAAGCCGGGCAAGTGGGTTTGTGAAATATGGTATTGTTGATGGCTTCAGCCAGTTCTTCCCTTGCAGGTTCCATTAATGGAGAATGAAAAGCACCGCCAACAGGTAATTTTATGGCGCGCTTTGCTCCTTTTTCAATCATTGCCGCACAGGCTTTGTCTATCGCCGAAATTTCTCCAGAAATAACCAATTGTCCAGGACAATTATAATTTGCCGCGACCACAATACCATCAATACTTGCACATACTTCTTCAACAATAGCATCATCCAGTCCCAAAACAGCCGCCATGGTAGATTCTTGCATTTCGCAAGCTTTTTGCATAGCCAGCGCCCTTTTTGAAACCAATTTAAGTCCGTCCTCAAAAGACAAAACCCCATTTGCCACCAAGGCAGAAAACTCTCCTAAGGAATGACCGGCAACCATTTCAGGCTTAAAACTGTTTCCTAAAGTCTTTGCCAATATTACTGAATGCAAAAATATGGCAGGTTGTGTCACTTTCGTTTGTTGCAACTCTTCAGCAGTGCCTTCAAACATAATGTCGGTAATGCGAAATCCTAAAATTTCATTGGCTTCTTCAAACAGCTCTTTTGCCAATGGAGAATTGTTATACAAATCCAATCCCATTCCTGTAAATTGGGCACCTTGACCCGGAAAAATATATGCTTTCATTTTATGTTTTTTTATGTTTTTTTAAAGTCAAGTGAACGCATAGCAACTTTTTTTTGTCTGTCAAACTATTTTGTTGCAGGCGTTTCATTTGTTGTCCTTATTTTTTTGAAAAGCAAAAATAAGAATAATTTCCATATTGTTGTTGGTTGCTGGTTAATGGTTGTTGGTATTTTAGTTATTTAATAATGAACTCTCAAACTTCAACCCCCTACAATAACGTATTAGTCATAATTGCATATTAGCAAATGGGAATGATATAACCTGTTTCTTTTCTTTTTACTTATCCCTGTTATTTTTTTAATTTGAATACGCGATGTGCTGCCCAATTCCATTAATGAAAAAGAAATCGACTTTAGGAAATTAACTACGTTGAACCTAAAGGTTTCACGAACGCTTAAAACTATAAAATGAGTGAGCTAAACAAAAAATCTAGTCTGATGGTCTTTTTCTGTAAAATGAAATTTGTTTTTTCTTCATCATCTTGTTCATTTTCTTTGTACGCCCAAAGAAAACGAACCAAAAGAAAAGGCGCTTTTTCGTCAGGTATTTTTAAAGATCGTTTGAAAAACCGCTCTTTAAAAACCATATTTTAAAAGCTAAATTTTCTCCAAGGCTTCAAAAATTTTTAACGCTTTTAAAATATTATACTTACGATAAAGGGTTTTATGATGCTATGTAAATTCATATTTTAACTTTCCAAACGTTAAATTTTTTATTATTAATCGCTAATTAGTCGTCCCTTAAAAACCAGTTATATTACTGATTATTAATAATTTAAGTCAAAATTTTCTTGTTTATATCTACAAGATTTCGTATTTTTATACCGTAAATCTTGCAATTTAAATTTATGTTAGCTAAGCCAAAAAC
>DATCTJ010000056.1:0-24473 GCA_036568005.1 Lutibacter sp.
TTTATTTTTGGCTTGGCTAACATAAATTTTAATTGCAAGGTTTATGTTATTAAAATACAAAATCTTGTAGATTTAAACAAGAAAATATCAAGTTAATTTTTTAATAATCAATGTGTTAAATAGTTTTTAAGGAACGACTAACTATAAAACTCCTTCGCGCCACCCGGCCCTATCGCTAAAAATGTCCACTGGACATTTTTTTAACGCTCTGCCCTATTCAATAAATCCAACCCCTGCCGTGTTATTTGTTTGCGGATCTATTAAAATAAATGCGCCGTTGGTTCTATGTTCTTTAAATGCATCAAAAAAAATGGGTTTGTTCAATTGGAATGAAACCGAGGCAATATCATTTATTTGTAAACTTGGAACCTGTATATCCACTCCCGAAAAATCGGTTGCAATTTTATGATGAATCACATTTACTTTCGCCAACACCTTATTAACGCCATGCTGCAAAATGTATTTTGAACCTGGCACCAACTGTTTGGCGCACATCCAACATACTTTGGCAGTAAATGTTTTCTCAACTCTTGGCAATTCCCCTTCTTTTACAATCATATCTCCCCTGCTAACATTCACGTCATTTTCTAATGTTACGGAAATGGAGGTTCTGCGTGCAGCACTTTGGTATTTTTTGCCATTAAAGAAAATTTCCTTAATTCGGGATTTCGTTTCAGATGGCAACACAACAACTTTATCGCCAACATTTATTTCTCCTCCATATACTTTACCGGCATAACCTCTAAAGTCGTGAAATTCTTCTGTTTTCGGACGAATGACATATTGCACGGGGAAACGCATTTTACCACTGTTGTAAATATTTACGGTTTCTAATTTCTCTAAATGCTCCAGCAATGTCTGTCCGGTAAACCAAGGCATTGCCGTTGAATTTTCAACCACATTATCACCTTTTAAAGCGCTAACGGGTATGTAGGTTATATGTTGGTCTTCATAATCGCTTTTTTCAACCAGCTTTTCGAAATCGGCTTTGATTTCGTTGTACCTTTCTTCCGAAAAATTTACCAAATCCATTTTGTTTATCGCAACAATCACATCTTTAATTCGCAATAAATTATTGATAAAGAAGTGACGATAGGTTTGCTCAATCACCCCATGACGTGCATCAATCAAAATGATGGCAACTTGTGATGTTGAAGCGCCTGTAACCATATTTCTGGTATATTCCACATGGCCTGGCGTATCGGCAATGATATAACTTCTTGTTTTTGTTGAAAAATAAATATGGGCTACATCAATGGTGATTCCCTGCTCACGCTCGGCCACCAAGCCGTCAGTTGCCAAAGAAAAATCCAAATAATCATACCCTTTTTTCTTACTGCTTTTTTCAATGGCTTCCAATTTATCGTCGGTCAACGATTTTGTATCGTACAATAACCTTCCGATTAAGGTACTTTTACCATCGTCCACACTGCCTGCCGTTGCTATTTTTAAAACTTCCATTTCCCCTCCTAACCTCCCCAAAAGGGAGAATGTTTTTTATTATTAATTATAATTTAACTTTTTTAATGCACTTGTGCCAACTAATATCTAAGCACCATCCAGCCCCATCGCTAAAAATGTCCACCGGACATTTTCTTTACGCTCTGTTCCCTCTTCGGGCCTGCCTGCCGGCGAGGCAGGGGTTAGGGGGCCGGCTTAAAAATACCCTTGTTGTTTTCTTTTTTCCATGGCGGCTTCAGAACGCTTGTCGTCAATTCTGGCACCACGTTCAGAAATACTGGATTCCCTAATTTCTGCAACCACTTCACTAATTGTTGCAGCATAAGAATCCACTGCGGCGGTACAACTCATATCTCCAACGGTTCTAAAACGAACCATTCGCTCTTCAACTTTTTCCTCTTCATCTTTAAACACATGTTCTGAAGCCGACCAAATAAGTCCGTCCCTTATAAATATTTCACGTTTATGTGCAAAATAAATGGATGGAATTTCCAACTCCTCATTTTCAATATAAGTCCACACGTCTAATTCTGTCCAGTTTGAAATAGGAAAAACACGTACATTTTGTCCGAGTTCAATTTGTCCGTTCAACATATCAAACAATTCCGGACGCTGATTTTTTTCATCCCACTGTCCAAAATCATCACGAACTGAAAAGATACGTTCTTTTGCCCTCGCTTTTTCTTCGTCTCTTCTTGCACCGCCAATACAGGCATCGAATTTAAATTCTTCAATAGCGTCTAACAAAGTGGTGGTTTGCAACACATTCCGGCTAGAGTATCTGCCCGATTCTTCCTTAACTTTTCCTTGGTCAATACTGTCCTGAACATTTCTGACAATCAATTCCAGACCCAATTCTGCAACCAGTTTATCGCGAAAGGCTATGGTTTCCGGAAAATTATGTCCGGTATCGATATGCATTAAAGGAAAAGGAATTTTTGCAGGATAAAAAGCTTTTTGGGCCAGACGAACCAGCGTTATCGAGTCCTTCCCACCCGAAAACAACAATACCGGTTTTTCAAATTGTGCGGCAACTTCCCTAAAAATATAAATCGCTTCGTTTTCCAGTGCATTTATTAATAATTTCTCTGTCATTCTATAGTTTTTAAGAGTGCAAACCGCATTCTCTATTTTCCAACACTTTTGTTGGATCAAAATACGTGAATTCGTTTGGCAATTGATATAATTTTAAATAATTGTCTAGCTGTTCATCCGTCCAATGATAAAAAGGGCTCACCTTTAAAACACCGTCTTTGCTGATTGAAACGATATCAATACTGTCTCTAAAAGCTGTTTGGCCGCTTCTTAAATTGGTAAACCATACATCAGGTTTATGCTCATCCATTGCTCTATTAAACGGCTCCAATTTTACTTGCTCGGTAAAAATATGATGCATGGGATCTTCTATTTGCGGAATTCCCATGGTTACATTTCTATGTGCTGCAGTTTGTTTTGGAACATATAAATGTACGTTTAAATCTAATCTTTCAATTAATTCATTGGCATGTTTATAGGTTTGGGGCGTATTATAGCCCGTATCGCACCAAATTACCTTTAAATTTTTTTTAACTTCGGTACAGGCATATAAAATAGCCACTTCATAAGGCCTGAAATTTGTGGTAACCAACGGATTTTTAGCAATCCCAATTGCCCAGGAAATAATTTCGATGGGCGATTTATTCTCCAGCTCCTTATTAATTTTTACCAAGTCTAAATTTCTCATTGCTTTCTCCATTTAACTAAATTCCAAATCCGTTCATGTCCATAATATAGCACCATTTTTGTAAGTACCTCTATGGATCCTATCGATAGTGCCATAGTAAGTTCTCCCGTAATAAACCAGGAAATAATAATTGTATCAACAGTCCCCACTATCCTCCAACTTATTGCTTTAACAATGCTACGAATGGGTTTTTCCGATTTTATGTCAGACTCAAAACCTTTTTTTCGCCTTTCCTTGGATGAAGCTACAATTTGATCTAATATCATACTTGTTGTGTGTTCTATTCTTTTTATTGGCAACAAAAATACATATTTTTCAATACTCTACCAATTCAATAGGCTAATTGATTGATATAATTTAACAGTTATTGAAAATTTATTGTTAATTTCAATTTAGGGCGTTCCCCCGCCGAAAAGGCGGGGCGGGTTTTTCGTTCCAAACTTTTTTCTTCGCCATAAGGCGAATCAAAAAGGTTTTCCCCTGCAACCCCTAACGCAAAATACTTTTGTTAATTGAACTTCGGTCCATCGTCTTCTAACTCTCCGTTTTTAAAATCATTTTGTCCAATTTTAATGCATTAAAGCATCGTTGATATCCTGAATAATGTCTGTAACATGTTCCAATCCAACTGAAATCCGAACCAAGCCGGGCGTAATTCCTGCCACCGATTGTTCTTCAGAAGAAAGTTTGCTGTGCGTGGTGGATGCCGGATGTGTGACAATGGTTCTGGTATCTCCAAGATTGGCCGATAAAGAACACATTTTCAGTGAATTTAAAAAGCTTCTTCCTGCTTCCAATCCGCCTTTAACCTCAACGGAAACAGTATTTCCGCCCAATTTCATTTGCTTTTTAGCAATCTCATATTGCGGGTGCGAAACTAAAAAAGGATATTTCACTTTTTCAATTTTTTCATGGTTTTCCAAAAACTCAGCCACTTTTAAGGCGTTTTCGCAATGTTTTTCCACGCGTACCGCCAAGGTTTCCAAACTTTTAGACAAAACCCAGGCGTTGAAAGGCGACAATGCCGGACCCGTATTTCGAGAAAATAAATAGATTTCTCGCACCAATTCCGCTTTTCCAACCACCACGCCTCCCAAAACACGACCTTGTCCGTCCATTAATTTTGTGGCGGAATGTATCACCAAATCGGCGCCAAATTTTATGGGTTGCTGTATGTATGGCGTTGCAAAACAATTGTCGATTACCAGCAGCAAATTGTACTTTTTGGCAATCTTTCCCAACAATTCCAAATCAATAATGTCCACCCCCGGATTGGTTGGCGATTCTGCATACAATATCTTAGTTGAAGGTTTTATTAAATATTCTATTTCTTCAGGCTTATTGTTGTCGAAATAAGAAGTTTCGATGTTCCATTTCGGAAAATACTTGGTAAATAAGGTATGCGTTGACCCAAAAATAGAACGCGCAGAAACAATGTGGTCGCCGCTGCTCAACAAAGCCGCAAAGGTTGAAAACACCGCCGCCATTCCGGTGGCAAAAGCAAAACCGGCTTCGGCACCTTCCATTTGCACTACTTTATCGGTAAATTCAGTCGTGTTCGGATTGCTGAAACGTGAATAAATGTTTCGCGTATTTTCTTCACTGAAAGAACCTCGCATTTCTTCAGCATCTTCAAACACAAAACTTGACGTTAAATATAAAGGTGTTGAATGTTCCTGAAACTGGGAACGTTCCATTTGATTTCTGATGGCTTCAGTTTCAAAATTTTTGTGATCCATTTTTTCGTTGTTTTGGTATTTCTTCTATTCTTTTTACTTTTTTAAATCGGCATATTGGCTAATTTTAGATACTTTAAACTTTTAATGCCCTTGCGCCAGCTGGCACATTCTCTAATAATGTTCACTGAACATTATTTTTACGCTCTGTCCTCCCTTCGGGAGTTAGGGGGCTTAATTTTTATCCGTCAACCTCAAAATATCTCCAAAAACGCCTCGCGCGGTAACAGCTGCTCCGGCACCTGCGCCCTGAATTACCAGTGGCTTTTCACCATAAGATTCTGTATATATTTCAAAAATAGCATCGGCACCTTTTATTTGTCCGAGTGCGCTATTGCTTGGCACCGAAACCAATTTCACTTCTAATATTCCTTTATCCTGTTGCAAATCGCCAGAGATTTCTCCAATATAACGCAATACGTGATTTGGCTTTTGATCGTCTTTAATTTTCTGAAAATGCGCATTCATTTCCTCCAATCTTTTCAAAAATGAATCCGCCGCCCCTGTTCTCAAATTTTCCGGAATTAAATTTTCAATCATCACGTCGGTAAGTTCATTTTGCAAATCGAGTTCCCTTGCCAAAATCAGTAATTTTCTTCCTACATCATTTCCGCATAAATCCTCTCGTGGATCAGGTTCAGTAAAACCTTGGTTAATGGCCTCCTGCAACACATCGCTAAACAAACGATTTTCAACCGAAAAAGTGTTAAACAAATAACTCAACGAACCCGAAAAAACACCTCTTATACCAGTGATATTTTCACCTGAATCATGCAACAATTTAATAGTGTCGATCAATGGCAAACCTGCACCCACATTGGTTTCGTATAAATATTTTTTCTTGTTGTCTTTTAAGGTTTGTCGGAGCGATTTGTAAAACGCATACGACTTGGTATTGGCTATTTTGTTGGAAGAGATTAAATCAAAGCCGTTTTCCGCCAATACCCTATAATTGTCCACAAACTGAGCACTTGCAGTATTGTCCACTGCAATTAAATTTTCCAGATGGTGTTTTTCAGCAAAGTCAATTACGTCTTTTATGGTGTAATTTTGAAGCGCATTTTGTTCAAATTCCTGTGCCCAATTTTCTGAAATTCCGTTTTTATCGAACAAAACTTTAGAGGAATTGGCCACCGCAAAAATATTTAGTTGGATATTTTTTCGTTTTAGAATATTTTGTTGACTTTTTAGAATTTGGTCAATTAAGGTTCCGCCCACCAATCCTTTCCCAAACACGGCAATGTTAATCCGTTTTGAAATTCCGAATATTTCACTGTGAATCACATTCACCGCTTTATTCAAATCCGATTTTTTGACCACCAGGCAAACATTGGCACCGGTCACCGTATTGTTAATTAAAATTGGCCTTACACGATTTTTTATCAAAGCCCCATAAGGCTCATTAAATGATTCCAAACTTTGGCCGATAATGGAAATCACAGACACGTTTTCCGTTACATAAATTTGGCTGATGTCTTTGGTGTGAAACTCATTTTTGAACTCATTTTCCAAAACATTTTTGGCTTTATAGCCGTTTTTGGCATCCACAATAAACCCAATTCCACGTTCGGATGAACCTTGTGAAATAATGCTTACGCTAATATTTTCTTTTGCCAAGGCCGTAAAAATTCGTCCGTCCACCCCAACTTTTCCCAACAATCCGCGCCCGATTAAATTCACCAAAGCCACATCACCCTGAACTGTCAATGATTTTATGCCGCCTTGTTCAGTTTCAAAACCGATTAATGTTCCTTTATTTTCAGCATCAAAAGTATTTAAAATGCGCAAAGGAATATTTTTTTCAATTAAAGGAATGATGGTTTTTGCATGCAGTATATTCGCACCAAAATTCGCCATTTCATTGGCTTCCTGATAACTGAGTTTTTCAATTATTTGGGAATTTTCCACCAAATCTGGATTGGCTGTATAAATTCCGTTCACATGTGTATAGTTCTGAAGCTCTTTGGCATTCAAATAATTGGCGATTAATGATGCCGTATAATTGCTGCCGTTTCGTCCCAACGTAGTGGTTTCGCCTTGTAAGTTTGACCCAATAAATCCGGTAATTACCTGAATGGTATCGCCGTTGTGCTTTTGAAAATGCGCAACAACATTTTCTTCGGAAACCGATTCAAAAGGCAATGCTTTTCCGAATTGATTGTTGGTTTTTATCAAAGTTCTTGCATCGGCAAAATTGGCTTTGATGCCTTTTTTGTTCAACAAATGGACAATGAATTTTCCGGAAAGAATTTCTCCTTGCGAAAGTACCTGATCTTTCACTTTTTCACTGTAATCACCCAATAAATTAACGCCCCTGAAAATTTCTTCGAGCAGTTTAAATTCTGCCGATAAGTCAAGGTCTTCTTCCGTTCCCAATTGATATTTTTTTAGCGTCTCGAACGCTTCCAGATAAGGCAAATCGTTTTTCGACTTTTCTAAAATTGACTCCAGCTGATCCGTAGTTTCTCCTCTTGCAGAAACTACAATGGCAATTTTTTCTCCATTTTTTATTTTATTTTCAACAATGGCCAAAGTTTGTTTCAAACCTTTTCCGTTGGCCAATGATTTTCCTCCAAATTTTACAACAATCATAATTTATATTTAAAAACGTCACGCAAAGCTTCCACCAATTGTTCAAATTCAATTAAAAAAGCATCGTGACCGTGAATGGATTTGATTTCTTTATAATCAACTTCCTTATTTTTTTTACGCAATAGTCTTGCGGTTTCCTTATTATCTTCTGCAACAAAAAACAAATCAGAGTCGATTCCTATCATAATCACCTTCGATTTTAATTGTTCAAAAGCTCCTTCAACACTGTCAAATTCTTTTGAAATATCCACAGTGCTCAACAAATGTGTCATTACTTTATAGGCGTGCAGCGTAAAACGGCCTTCCAGTTTTTCGCCGTGATGCAGCAGCCAGCTTTCAATATTGTAGATACCTAAATTGCTGTTCACCGTTCGGTTAAAACGCGATTGAAATGAGGCCGGACTTCGGTAAAAAAGCATGGCCATCATGCGTGCATCATGCAAAGGCTTTTTTGAATTTTCCAAAATTTGAAACTGCACTTTGTTATGCCCTAAAACCCAGTCTGACGCCTTCCAGTCTGATGCAACCGGAATTAAATTCTCAATCAAATTGGGGAACAAAATTGCCATTTCCCAAGCAATTCCGCCACCCAAAGAACTTCCAATAGCAGCATACAATGTTGAAATTTGCAATTGTTGTGTTGCCAACCCGAAAAGTTTCGCAATGTCTCTTGCAGAAAACGCATCATATTCAAATAAAATTTCTGATGTTTTATAGCCATTTCCGGGAATGTCAAAAGCCAGTACCGTATATTTTGTGGTGTCAATTAATTTTGAGTCGCCCACAATGCTTTTCCACCAGCCATTTTCACCGGCCACATCAGAGTTTCCTGTTAAGGCATGGTTGATTAACACCACTGGCGCCGAATGCAATTCCTTCCCAAACAATTGGTAAGAAAGCTTAATATCAGCAGTTGTTTTTCCCTTTTCGGAAGTAAAATTAGGTACCCTTATGTGTTTTAATAAATTCATCAATACTATTTTAAAATGGCCAAAAACAAAATCTTTGATTGGCATTAACTGATAGCATTATTTAAGAAAGGCAAAAAATCACGGGATTAATTTCGTTTTGTTATCTATCCAATTTGGTAGAATTTAGCACCTTCTTTGTAGGCAAAGGGTTGCTAAGGCTTCAACGGGTCTAATCCCTCTGCCTTTCTTAATAACACTATTCAATACGTTTATGAACTGAACCGCAAATTACTGCATTAAATTTTTCTTAAACAATACTTTTAATTAATTTTACAAATCGACACATTTCGTTTAAAAAATCAATAAATTAGTTTTCATTTTTATTTTGGCATTTCCCTTCGGGCCGGGCTTTCGCGGCTCGCAGCCCGTAAAAACGGGCGTGCTCAAACAAACCGCTCAATCCCTAATGCAGCTTCAATTAAAAATTCATTTAGCGCTCTTTGCGTATTTCTTTGTGTCTTTGCGGCTAAATGAAAATTAATCTTAACAACTTAAATTTTGCCGAAAGCTGCTTTCAAATCCTGCTTCAAATCTGCCAAATCTTCAATTCCCACAGAAAGCCGAATTAAGTCTTTTGAAACTCCGGCCGTCTCCTGTTCAATCTCCGATAATTGTTGGTGTGTGGTGCTTGCCGGATGAATAATCAAGGATTTGGTATCGCCAATATTTGCCAAAAGCGAGAATAATTTGGTTTCATCGGCCACCGTTTTGGCTGCTTCAAATCCGCCTTTCAATCCGAAAGTTACCATGCCACTTTGTCCTTCTGGCAAATATTCTTGTCCTAATTCATAGTATTTGCTCGATTTCAAACCGGGATAATTTACCCAAGAAACTTCCGGCTGATTTTCCAGCCATTCGGCCAAAGCCAAAGCATTTTCACTGTGTTTTTTAATCCGAATTGGCAAAGTTTCCAATCCCTGAATAATCTGGAATGCATTAAACGGACTTAAAGCAGCGCCATAATCGCGCAAGCCTTCTATTCGCACTTTGGCAATAAAAGCGGCTTTCCCTAAAACATCGTGGTAAACCAATCCGTGATAACCTGCTGATGGCTCCGTAAATTCAGGGAATTTTCCACTGGTCCAATCAAAAGTTCCCGCATCAATAATGGCACCGCCAAGAGAGGTTCCGTTCCCTGAAATGTATTTGGTCAAGGAGTGAATCACGATATTGGCGCCGTGCGCAATTGGATTCAACAAATAAGATGTTGCCACCGTATTATCGACAATAAAAGGCACTTTATTGGCTTTGGCTTCCGCAGAAATCGCTTTCAAATCTAAGATGTCCAGTTTCGGATTTCCCAAACTTTCGGCAAAAAATACCTTGGTATTTTCTTGGACTGCTTTGGTGAAATTTTCGGGTTTGGAAGGATCTACAAAGGTGGTGGTAATTCCCAATCTTGGCAAAGTCACTTTAAACAAATTAAAAGTTCCGCCGTATAAACTGTTGGATGCCACAATATGGTCGCCTGCTTTAAGCAAAACCAGCAAAGCAGTTGCGATGGCGGCAGTTCCTGATGCCGTAACCACCGCGCCAATACCACCTTCAAGGGCTGCTAAACGTTGCTCCAAAATATCGTTGGTCGGATTGTTTAAACGGGTATAAATAAATCCAGCTTCTGCAAGACTAAAAACATTGGCTGCATGGGCTGAGTTATTGAAAACATAGGAAGTGGTTTGGTAAATTGGAACTGCCCTGGTGCCTGCGTTTTTAGCAACATCGTGTCCGGCATGTAATACTTGTGTTGAAAATTTTTGAGTGCTCATTTTTTTAAATTTTATTTATTATTATTTTTTTGAAATAAAAAAGTCCCTCTGGTTTTAGATATTACCAAAGGGACTTTAATCGTTATTGATTTTTTTTTATTCCAATCAGTTTAGGCAATATCTTTTCATGATGCTTTGCATCATTTGCATTTGCATATAACAAATTCTAGAATTAATAAATTGGAATTTTAAGTTCATTTTTTTTGCTTATAAAAAAACCTCTGATAAATCAGAGGTTTTTAGTTGTTTTATATTTTATTAAATTTTAAACAATAGCGCCCTCCGCGTAAATTTTACACATCATACACATCATATTGTTCAATTTAATTGTCATTTTTTATTTTTTTGATGCCACAAATGTAATCACATTTTTTTAATGCGCAAGTTTATTTAAAATAAAAACGCATTTTTAACAAGTTATAATTTAAAGTTTCGCTAAATTTGCCCATTGAATTTCAAGAGGAAAAATTTGAACTGATTGCAACCTCGTTAAAAAATGCTAAAGCAGTAATTATTTACTTCTTTAGCGACCAACGCAATTAGCAAGCTTCCTCAATTTTTATTAATAATATAAGGTTAAGTTCTATTTATAGCAGTATTTGCGTTAGGGATTGCAGTGAAAATCCCGGCATTGCGAGTTTGTGAGCAATATATTCAACAGATTGCCACGCTCTGCTCGCAATGACGGATTGTAACGAAAAGCCCGACCCGTAGGGTAACGCCAAAAAAAATAGCGGGCAGGCCCAAAAAATTTATATAAATTGCTGTTTTTATTAGAATTAAACCTAAAATAAAAAAAAATTATGTCATATTTATTTACGTCTGAATCCGTTTCAGAAGGACATCCAGACAAAGTATCCGATCAAATTTCAGATGCTTTGGTCGATAATTTTTTGGCTTTTGACCGCGATTCGAAAGTTGCCTGTGAAACATTGGTAACAACCGGACAGGTGGTTTTGGCCGGAGAAGTGAAATCGAAAACGTATCTGGACGTTCAAAAAATTGCCAGAGACGTCATCAATAAAATTGGGTACACCAAAAGCGCCTATATGTTCGACGGAAATTCCTGCGGCATATTTTCTGCCATTCACGAGCAATCTGCCGACATTAATCAGGGCGTTGACAGAGCAATTAAAGAAGATCAAGGTGCTGGCGACCAAGGAATGATGTTTGGTTACGCCACCAATGAAACAGAGAATTATATGCCTTTGGCCTTGGATTTAAGCCATAAACTTTTATTGGAACTTGCAGAATTGCGCAGGGAAAATAAAGAAATCACTTATTTGCGTCCTGATGCTAAAAGCCAGGTAACCATTGAATATTCTGACGACAATGTTCCTGTTAGAATAAACACCATTGTGGTTTCTACGCAACATGACGATTTTGGGCCGAATGATGAAGCGATGCTCGCTAAAATTAACAGTGATGTTGTCACTATTTTAATTCCGAGAATGGTTGCTAAATTGCCGACAGGCATTCAAAAGTTATTTAATGATGATATTATTTACCATGTAAATCCGACCGGTAAATTTGTGATTGGCGGACCACATGGCGATACCGGCTTGACGGGCAGAAAAATTATTGTGGACACTTACGGAGGAAAAGGTGCCCACGGTGGTGGCGCATTTTCAGGAAAAGATCCAAGTAAAGTGGACAGAAGTGGGGCGTATGCCACACGTCATATTGCCAAAAACTTGGTTGCTGCTGGCGTTGCCGATGAAGTTTTGGTACAGGTTTCTTATGCCATTGGCGTTGCAAAACCAATGGGAATTTACGTAAATACCTATGGCACATCAAAAGTGAAAAAATCGGATGGCGAAATTGCTGTTATTATCGACCAACTTTTTGATATGCGCCCTGCATTTATTGAAGCACGTTTAAAACTGCGTGAACCTATATACTTAGAAACTGCAGCTTACGGACATATGGGACGGAAAAATGAGATTGTCAAAAAAACTTTCTCCAATGTTGACGGCACAGAAATTACCCTCGACGTAGAGCTTTTTACCTGGGAAAAATTAGATTTTGTTGCCCAAGTGAAAGCTGCTTTTGGGCTGTAAAATATATTGAATTATAATTGTATTATAATAAAAGCTCCAAGAAATAGGAGCTTTTATTTGTTTTACTTTTTAAAAGCTTATATAAAGGCTTCAATTGTTACCTTTATTTTTTGACCTTTAATTCTATTTTACCACACTAAATACTTTATGGGCAGATTCTTGGAGCACATCATTATACCATACTTTCGTATTGATAAAATATTTATCTTCTTTCGATTCCCACTCTGTTTTAATTGTATCCGTTACTTCTCCGTTTAATTTCAAATAAGCAATACTTAATCCTGTTTTAATACCATTTTCATTCTTAATTAAGCCTTCATCTCCATGATTATATGTAAAGCATCTCAACCTATATGGCAAAGTTTCAGTAATAAGCATGATTCCATTATTTCCTCCAGCCTGTGGATCAAAATCTTGAACTGCTATTTTTTTACCATTTATTTCATAATAAAGTTGCATCCCAGCATAAGGAAAATATCCTAATGTTTTAGGATTAAGTAAATCCTCCCCATTAGCGTTTAAAAGAGTGAAGTCAACACTAACATCGAGATTAAAATTATTTTCCTCTAAATTTTGATCATTTGAACAGCTCATAATTAGAATACTTACTGTAAAAATCATTAATTTTTTCATAATTCGATTGTATTAAGGGTGGATATTTATTATCATTTTATAAATTATTTCATTTTGACATAACGAACTCCTTATATCGATATGAGCAAATTATAGTAGCAACAATTTATTTAATAAAAATTCCTAGATAAATAAAAATTTATCAAGTTTTATAGATTTTGGATATTGCAATTTTTTTAGATAGCACTGTAAAGGTAAATAATAAATTTGCATATTACATCCATAATGATTCTAAATTGGCAAGCCTTTAATCCATCTAACTTTATAAAAGAATCTAAAAATAGCGGAAACAATTTTTATACTTTTTTCTGGCATCCTTTTTATTTTCATAGTTTTACTTATAAATATGCACAACAGCCAACGCACAATTTTCTGGACTTTGCAATTTAATAATTGGTTTAACCGCAATATTCGCAAAGAAGGCGCAATGTTCGCAAAGTGTTAAAATTTTAAAATTGGCGCTTTGCGTTCCTTGCGAAAAACCTAGCGCCCCTTGCGGTTAAAAATAAATGCTTTTTATACGGTCTTTTCTTTATAAATATGAACCACAGCCATTGCACAATTTTCTGAACTTTGCAGTTCTACAATTTCATTCAACGGATGCTGAATCACCAGTAATTCTCCTTTATGCAAGCTTCTCTTTTCCGAAACGAAATGGCATTGCAATTTTCCATCATACAAATAAAAAATAATAAATTCACAGGTTGCATCCAACTGAAAATTCAAACTTTTATCCGCAGAAACACAAACTGACGAAATTTTTCCTTTGGTTTTCCCTTTGGTCATTAAGTTAAAATCGACACAGGTTCCAACAGCGGAAGTTTCCCAACTGCCGTAAAAACTATCAATCTCATTTTTATTCAATTTAACCGTGTGGTGATTTTTATGAGACACTATAATGCTTCCAGACAAAACCATCAATTGGCGAGAAACACCGGGAAGCATTGTGAAGTCAGATTTCTCGATTTCCACGGTTGCGGAACTGATCCTGAAATTAAAATTACCGGTTTCATAATTTGATTCTGGCGGATAAATATACAATTCGGTCGTGCTTCCACCAGCCCATTTGGTGGTTTTAAAATTTTTGGGTTTATAAATGTCAATGTTCATTTTTTAAAAATCATTTCCAAAAAACGTCACTTAAATTGTCCACAAATTTTTCATCTCTGTGAAATTGCTCAATTTTTTCCAGTTCTTTCGGAGTGGCAGCACTTTGAATTTCATTGAATAAAATTTGCTCTTCAAAGCGAATGTGGTTTTTCAATAAGGTTTGAATTTGCTTTAAAGAATCTTCAATCTGAATGGTATCGGTAAAAAGCGCCAACAATATTTTGTGCTCTTCCAATGCCTGAATAATCAATTTATGTTCATTGCCAAGCACCGGAAACATATACTTTTCCTCCTTTTGAAAATGTTCCAGAATATGATTTTCATAAAACCAATCCGAATAAGCTTTTATTCTGTCTGCGGCAATTCCTTTTGAAAAACCAACCTGGATTTTCCAGCAAAGCAACAAGGCCTGATGGTGGTCTTTTGAAAATTCCTTTAATGCGTGATGCCTTTTTATCGCCATAATTTTAAGTGGAATTCATTTATAAAAAATACCCAATTTAACTGAAACTCATTTTAATTACCTCGAATCATAGTCAGCACCATTTTAAATTTTTCGACAGCCTGTAAGGCGTGGCGCACATTGGCCGGCATAATAATGGTGTCTCCGGCTTCCAGAATATTTGATTTTCCGTCGATAATAATGTCTGCTTTTCCATCGACCACAAAAACAACCGCATCAAATGGCGTAGTGTGTTCACTCAATCCTTCGCCCTTGTCAAAAGCGAACAAAGTGATATTACCGGTTTCCTTTTTAAGTATTTGCTTGCTGACTACGGCATTTTCTGCATAAGCAATGCTGTCATTGAAAGAGAATTTTATCCCTTTGTCAAATTCATTTTTTCCCATTTATTATTTATTTTATTGTTACTGTTATGCTAACTCATTTCTTGTTTGTAACCGTTTATTAAACGAATTACAGTCGCTGTTTTAATATATTTTGCCCTCTATTTTGAACCCTATAAAGTTAGTGATTAATTGGCAATCTTCTATTAAAAGTATGGCTAAGAAAAATATTAAATTGGTTTAAAGAAATTTTATGCGTTTGATAATTTAGTTGTCGTTGGGCTTGGGTAAATGTAAAAAAGGGATGAGAAAAATGCCAGGGGAACTAATATTCATACATTTCAGTGAATTTTAATCCTTAAAAAAAGCCGAAGAAACCATGATAAAATGGCTAAAATATAATGAGTAAATGTATCCATTATTATTGAGTTTTGTAATTCTTAATCTTAAAAAGTAACTGTTTTCAAAAGTTTGTGAATACGGAATAAGAGCGACAATCTATATTGCTAAAAATCATTATTAGACAAAAAAATAAGCTTAAAAGAAGCGGCAAAAGCGATAGATTCACCCGAGGCATACACCTCAAGCGCAATGGATTTACAATTACCACCTGGCGAAGAACAGCGAGAAAGAAAAATTATTGGAAGTGTTGGCAGATCCCAAAGATTGGGTTTAAATATCATTTCCAGTTAATCTAATCAATATAACCAATACTCATAAAAACACCACAAATCTTTCAATATTTTACTGTCAGAAAGCTTAAATTTAAAACCTACCTAACTTGTTGGCAACTTTGACAAGTTCTATATGATTAAGGATTTTAATTTTCTTTCCTTTATATCCAATAATCTTATCCTCTTTTAATTTGGACAAGCTGCGAACCGCTGTTTCAGTAGTTGAACCTATAATATTAGCAATGTCAGCACGTTTTAAAGAAGCATTAATCGTTAAATTATCATCCTCAAAGCCATAAACTCCCTGTATATTAAGCAAAGCAACAGCAATTCTTTCCATAACTGGTTTATTGCAGTGATTGGTGATTTTTTGATCAGCTAATGATAGCTCTTCTGAAAGCAACTTTAACACCTTTCTTGATAAATCCAAATTGTTTTCCATTAACTTATAAAAAATTTCAATCGGGATAAAACAAGCGGATGAATCCTCAATCGCTATGGCAGAGCAAGGATATTTTTCACTGCTGAATAGGGTGCGAAATCCCAAGATATCACCTTCTTTCGACAAACGAATGATTCGCTCACTGCCGTAGACATCAAGTTTCGCTATTTTTACCTTCCCACTTGTTAAAAAAAACATGCCGGTGGCATTGCCTCCTTCGTGAAAAAGAATTTGTCCCCTTTTAAAAGTCATACAATTTTTATTCAGGTTCACGATATCCAAATCAGGTGAGTCAAGACCGCAAAATATCGTTTTTTCACGAAGTTTACAATCTATGCATTGACATTGGATATTATATTTGTGCATGATATCTTTTATTTGTTTTACAAGTCTTACGTCATAAAAGTGACTAAAAATAAGCGAATATATATTGTCTCTTCAGTAAAATTAGCCAATTAATTGTTATAAATCAATTTTATTTTTGATTCGAAACATCTTTTTTGTTGCTCATCATCATTGTTTTAAATCAATAATTAATTTACTTTCAACCTACACCTAACAAGGTTTACCGGTTATTGGTGAATGGCGTAAATCTCAATTTTGACAGAGTAACAACACAATAGTAACATCATGAAAAAGCACCTACTTTTATTTAATGCAACAATAGCTGTTTTTCTTTTATTTGCGACCGCTTTCATAGCCCAAGATAATGGCGAAATCACTTTTAAACAAATTTGTGCTGCCTGCCACACCATCGGAAAAGGAAGACTCGTAGGTCCGGATCTCGCCAATGTTGATCAACGCCGTCCAGAGGAATGGATTATAAGGTTTGTTAAATCCTCACAAACAGTCATAAAAGGAGGCGATAAATATGCCGATTCGCTTTTCAATGCCTTCAACCAAATGCCGATGCCCGATAACCCCAACTTGAATGATTCACAAATTAAGGAGATTATCGCCTACATCAAATTAAATAGCGCTGCGACTGCCATTGCTGAATCTACAACCATTACCGATGCTTTAACGGGCGATGCGAAAAGAGGCCAAGAATTGTTTGTTGGAAATATTCGCTTTGCAAATAACGGTCCAGCCTGCAACTCCTGCCACAATGTTAACTTGGATGGATTTATTAGCGGAGGCTCTTTGGCAAAAGACCTTACACAATCGGTAACAAGATTAACGGTTGCTGGCGTGAGCGCTGTTGTTTCCTTATTGCCGTTTCCACAGATGAAACAAGCGTATGAAACGAGGCCATTAACTCCACAAGAAGTTGCAGATATTACTTCCTTTTTGAAATATGCCGATAAAGTTACCGCAGCACAAGCCATAAGCAGTGTGGGAAATAAAATGCTGATAGGCGGAATTATCGGTGTTGTGGCATTGTTGATTTTATTTTCATTTTTCTGGATGAAGCGAAAACAACAATCGGTAAATTATGCCATTTATAAAAGACAATTAAAGTCTTTTTAACTATAAATTATATTGATAAAATAAAATTAGACACAAAGAAACCATAAAATTATGAGTTGGATTGAAGATATTATTTCGCCTAAAACCCGTCAGTGGGAAGAGTTTTACCGCAACCGATTTCAGCACGACCACATCGTGCGCAGTACCCATGGGGTTAATTGCACAGGCGGATGTTCCTGGCAAATTCATGTAAAAGACGGCATTGTGGTATGGGAAACCCAGCAATTGGATTATCCCCTGCTTGAAGATTCGCTTCCACCATATGAACCGAGGGGATGCCAGCGAGGTATTTCATATTCGTGGTATTTGTATAGCCCTTTGCGCATTAAATATCCTTTAATACGGGGTATTCTTCTTGATTTGTTCAGGGAAGAAAAGGAGAAAGCAGGAGGCAATCCGGTAATGGCCTGGGAAAATCTGCAGAGCAACCCTGAAAAACGCAAACGCTATCAAAAAGCACGCGGAAAAGGAGGCTTTCGCAGGGCTTCATGGGAAGAGGTTTTAGAAATTCAGGCGGCCGCAAATATTTATACCGCAAAAAAATTTGGACCAGATAGGGTTACTGGGTTTTCTCCCATACCAGCTATGTCTATGTTGAGTTATGCTGGAGGGGCACGTTTTCTTCAGCTCTTTGGCGGATTTAATCTGAGTTTCTACGACTGGTATTGTGATTTGCCTACACACTTTCCTGAAATGTGGGGCGAACAAACTGATGTGTGCGAAAGTGCCGATTGGTACAACTCAAAATTAATTGCAGATATGGGTGCTTGTTTAAATATGACCCGTACACCCGATTGCCATTTCTTTGCAGAATCACGTCACAACGGAACAAAAGCCGTGGTGTTTTCGCCAGACTTCAGTCAGGTTTGCAAATATGCCGACCAATGGGTTCCTGTGCATCCTGGTACTGATAATGCTTTTTGGATGGCTGTTACGCATATCATCTTAAAAGAATTTCATCACGAAAAACAAACTCCTTACTTTATTGAATATACCAAACAATATACCGATAGTCCATTTTTAGTCCATCTTGAAAAAGAAGGTGATCATTACAAACCAGGACGATTGGTTCGCGCAAATGAAATTCCCAAATGGAAGGCGATTGAAAATGGCGACTGGAAGTTTTTAAATATCGATGAGGATTCAGGGGAATTGATTGTCCCTAAAGGATCTATGGGTTATCGTTGGGACAAAGCCGGCGGAAAGTGGAATATGAAATATGAATGTGGAGAAACTGAAAAAAACTACAATCCTGTTCTTACCAATCTAAAAAATAATGACTGCGTGCTACAAACTGAGTTTATTGAATATGGCTTGGACAATAAATTCCTTCGTGGGATTCCCGTAAAATATCTCGATACGGTTAACGGGAAAGTTCCTGTAGTGACTATTTATGATTTAATGATGGGACAATATGGCGTTGACCGTGGTTTAGAAGGTCAATATCCCAAAGACTATACCGACAAAGATGCCTCATATACCCCTGCCTGGCAGGAAGTTTTTACGGGTATCGACTCAAAAACGGTGATTCAGTTTGCCCAAGAATGGGGCAACACCGCCGCAACAACCAAGGGTAAATGTATGGTAATTATCGGTGCCGGCATCAACCATTGGTATCACTCAAATTTAATTTACCGCTCTGCGGCAATGACACTGGCTTTTACCGGCTGCATTGGAAAAAATGGAGGCGGATTAAACCATTATGTTGGGCAGGAAAAACTCGCGCCGGTAGATTCTTGGGGCTCAATTACTTTTGCCAAAGATTGGGTTTCTGCGGCAAGGTTGCAACAGTCACCGCTTTGGCATTATATCAATACCTGCCAATACCGCTATGACGGTCGCCATTCACATTACAATGCGGTTCCGGAAAATGAGCTCACAAGCAAACATACGGCAGACAGTATTTTTACTTCCGTAAGAAACGGATGGATGCCTTATTATCCTCAATTTAATGAAAATCCGCTTAAGGTCGTCAAAGATGCCTTAACAAAAGGGGCAAATACAGATGAAGAGATTATCAAAGAAACGGTTGAGCGCCTTAAATCACGGGATTTACAGTTTGCAATAAACGATCCGGAAGCAGAAGAAAATTTTCCTCGAATTTGGTATATCTGGCGCGGCAACGCCATTCACGGAAGCATGAAAGGTACCGAATACGCCCTAAAACATTACCTCGGCACGCAAAATAATGTAATCGCAAAGGATTCCGAGGATAAAACAGAAGAAGTGTTATGGCATGAAATTGCGCCAGAAGGAAAAATGGACTTGGTTGTGGATTTAAATTTCCGAATGGATTCTTCGGCACTTTATTCAGACATTGTGCTTCCCGCAGCATCTTGGTATGAAAAAAACGACCTCAACAGCACGGATATGCACTCTTTTATTCATCCGCTTGGCCAGGCCATTGCCCCAGTTTGGGAATCAAAAACAGATTGGGATATTTTTAAGGAACTGGCAAAAGCAACCAGCGAAATGGCAAAAAAATATTTTGCCGGTAAACATAAGGATATCGTAATGACCCCGCTTACCCATGACAGCAAAGATGAAATTTCACAACCAAACATTAAAGATTGGTTTAAGGGAGAATGTGAAGCGATACCCGGAAAAACAATGCCTAAGTTTACCGTTGTGGAGAGAGATTTTACCCAATTGTATGAAAAATTCATCACCCTAGGGGAGGGTATCCGAGAAAATGGATTGGGAGCTCATGGAAATCATTTTTTCTGTAAGGAAGAATATGATGAGATGTGCACATCCAATCACTTCCACCAAAGAAAATATGAAGGAAAAACACTTCCTTCCATCCAAGAAGATGTGTGGGCTGCAGATGCGGTACTAAAACTATCCACGCTTACAAACGGTAAATTAACGGTTGAAGCCTATAAGAATATGGAAAAGAAAACCGGGTTGCCTTTGGTTGATTTGGGCGAAGGGAGCAAGGATGTGCTGATTAACTTTAAAGATATTACGGCACAACCACGAAGATACAATACTTCACCGCTCTGGTCGGGATTGATGAACGATGGACGAGCATATTCAGCTTATACTTATAATGTTGAACGCTTGGTTCCCTGGAGGACTCTTACCGGAAGACAGCATTTATACCTCGACCACGAATTATATATTGCCCATGGAGAGCACTTACCAACCTACAAACCTGCGCCAAGGCCTGAAGTATATGGCGATTTGAGGGAAACATGGAAAAGTGGGAAAGCCCTTGCCTTAAATTATCTTACGCCACACGGAAAATGGCATATCCATTCAACCTATATGGAAAACTTGCGAATGTTAACCCTTTCCAGAGGCTGTGAACCATGTTGGCTCAGTGAAAAAGATGCAGAAACATTAGGCATAAAAGATAATGACTGGGTGGAAGTGCACAACGACCACGGTGTTTATGTAACACGTGCTTGCGTAAGCACAAGAGTCGCCCCCGGTAGTTGTATCGTATATCATACCGTCGAAAGAACTGTTGGAATTCCAAAATCACAACTCAGGGGAAATAGAAGAGGCGGAGGAAACAATAGTGTTACTAGAACACATCTAAAACCAAATTATCTGGCTGGCGGTTATGGTCAGTTTTCTTATCATTTTAACTATTGGGGACCCATCGCTCCGCAACGCGATACCCACGTTATTATTAAGAAATTGGAAAAACTAGTTTGGTAGGAATTATGAAAATTATAAAATTAAATTGATAAAATATGGATGTTCGCTCACAAATTTCAATGGTATTTCATCTCGATAAATGCATCGGATGCCACACTTGTTCAGTGGCTTGTAAAAATATATGGACCGACCGTAAAGGTGCCGAATATATGTGGTGGAACAATGTTGAGACAAAACCCGGAACAGGATATCCCACAAAATGGGAAGACCAAAGCATTTACAAAGGCGGCTGGCAAAAGGAAAACGGAAAAGTTTCTCTAAAAGGTGCCGGCAAAAGAAGAGGGCTCACCAACATCTTTTATAATCCTAATTTACCGGTTATAGACGATTATTACGAACCGTTTACCTTTAAGTATCTCGATTTGATTGAGGCTCCTGAAGGTGATGACCAGCCAACCGCTCGTCCGATATCGCTTATAACAGGGAAACCAATCGACATAAAAATGGGGCCAAATTGGGATGATGACCTTAGTGGAACGCCAGATTTTGCACGTAATGATCCCAATTTAAAAAATCTTTCCGCCGCCGAACAGGATGTCATGTTCCAATTAGAAAAAATGGCTTTCTTTTACCTACCTCGAATTTGCAATCACTGTTTAAATCCGGCTTGTGTGGCTTCTTGTCCATCAGGCGCTATTTACAAACGTGGCGAAGACGGCGTTGTTCTTATCAATCAGGATGTTTGCCGCGCTTGGCGCATGTGCGTTACCGCCTGTCCGTACAAAAAATCATATTACAATTGGCATACCGGAAAATCCGAAAAATGCATTCTTTGCTTTCCGCGTTTGGAAGCGGGCTTGGCACCAGCCTGTATGCACTCATGCGTAGGAAGAATACGGTATTTAGGGGTGCTTCTTTACGATGCTTCCAAAATTGAATCCGCAATAAATGAGGATGAAAAAAATCTGATTAATAGCCACCTCGACATGATTCTAGATCCTTTTGATGAGGAAGTCATCCGTGCTGCGAAACTGAACGGTATCGCCGATTCAACAATTCACGCTGCACAGTTCTCCCCTGTTTATAAATATGTAAAAGAATGGGGAATTGCATTGCCGCTTCATGCCGAATTCCGCACATTGCCAATGTTGTTTTATGTGCCGCCTCTACTTCCTGTTATGGCTACCGTAAAACAGGTCGATAATACAGCACAATCAGAAAAAATGAATCCCATTGCCAAATACTGGGATGACAATTGGTTGTACGACACCAGCACTAAGGAACTTTGGGGAACCCTGGATCAAGTGCGTTTTCCGTTGAAATATCTTGCCAATTTGCTCAGTGCGGGCGATGAAGAGATGATAAAAGCTAATTGGAAAAAACTCATGGCTGTAAGAATTCATCGCAGAAGAGTTACCGTAGGGGATGTCAGCGATGAAAAAGCCGATGAAGTTTTGCGTGATGCAGGAATAACCGCAGAAATGGCTGACGGAATTTTTCGCCTCACCGCCTTGGCAAAATTTGAGGAACGTTTTGTAATTCCTCCCGCCCATCGTGAACAAGCCATTGAAATGCTGGGCTTTACCGGAGATGTTAAAGGAGAATCGGGCTTCGGATTTAAAAGTAAAATAAAAAGAGGTTTATAATTTAAAATATACACTATGGAAACCAATTGCAAAACAAGCCAAAAGAATACTTCAACAAACAAATCATTGCTAAGCGATTATGACTTGCTTGCCAATTTATTTATGTATCCATTAGATGAAACCTACCCAAATAAAATCCGAGAAATTCATGCTTATCTTAGCACCTATTTGCCGGAAGCCGCTGCCGTAATGTATAACTTTATTGAATTTACGCATGCTTCTTCCCTAAGGGATATGCAGGAACTTTTTCTTCGCTCATTCGATTTACAGGCCATCACCACTTTGGATATTGGCTTTATCCTTTTTGGTGAAGATTACAAACGCGGACAATTGCTTGTCGGTTTAAACCAGGAACATCAGGCAGCCGGAAATGACTGCAAAACTGAACTTTCGGATCATTTGCCAAACGTGCTTCGGCTGCTTCCAAAAATGAAAGATTTTACCATGCGCAACGAGATTGCAACAAGGCTGGTTATTCCTGCAGTTATTAAAATGAAGAATGAATTTGATGCCGATAAAATAGAAAAGAAAGATGTGATTTATAAGAAGCACCTGAAATTAATTTTAGATTTTTCTACACAATATCGAACTGTTTATCAAACACTTCTAGAGGCTTTATTTCTTATTTTGAAAAATGATTTCAACTGCGCGGAAGAAACCATCGTCAAAGAAAAGGAATCAGGCGAAAAGGACAAATCATCATGTTCCTGCAACACCGCAGAACATGTTTATACCCAGGGAATTGGAGACGCTACTGATTTTAGCCAAAAAATTGAAAGCGAAATACTCACTGAAAAATAAAAACATTAATTCAATTAATCATGAATATTTTTGACAATTTCCTTCTGATTGCGCTTCCATATACAGCACTGGCCGTTTTCTTGGTTGGCTCTATTTATCGTTATACCTACAAAGGATTTCAATTTTCTTCGCTCTCTTCACAATTTTTGGAAGGCAAAAAATTATTTTATGGTTCTGTGCCATTTCACTGGGGCATATTATTTGTTTTCTTTGGCCACCTAATTGCTTTTGCATTTCCGCGCAGCATACTTGTTTGGAACAGCCAACCGATAAGATTGTTAATTTTGGAAATCACTGCATTTATATTTGGAATCAGTATGTTGGTTGGTTTGATAAATCTATTGATACGGCGTTATACCACGCCCCGTTTGAAATATGTAACAAATACTATGGATCTTGTAATTTATCTTCTTTTAATTATTCAAACCGCATTAGGATTATGGATTGCCTATAATTTTCGTTGGGGATCTTCATGGTTTTCAACATTGCTCACTCCGTATTTGTATTCCATTTTTACATTTCAGCCTGATATATCAGCAATAATATCGCTGCCATGGACTGTAAAACTTCATATTATTGGTGCATTCATCATTATTGGCATTACCCCTTTTTCACGATTGGTTCATTTTCTTGTTCCTCCCATAAATTATATTTGGCGTCCTTTTTTACAGGTAAGATGGTATTGGAACAGAAAAAAAATAAGAGATCCACAAACACCATGGTCCGAAAAACGTCCAAAAAATAATTAAAAAATGATGCTGAACATTGTCACCAATGAAGAATTGCTTGCCAGTCAAATTGTAAAATCCATACTGCTTGTAATTGTGGGTGTCGGAATTATTTACAACATATTTAGTCGTCCCTTAAAAACCAGTTATATTACTGATTATTAATAATTTAAGTCAAAATTTTCTTGTTTATATCTACAAGATTTCGTATTTTTATACCGTAAATCTTGCAATTTAAATTTATGTTAGCTAAGCCAAAAACAGA
>DATCTJ010000057.1:0-44701 GCA_036568005.1 Lutibacter sp.
CAATAACTTGTTCAAATACTACTTCATTTTTTGTGTCCATTTTATTTAAGTTTAATTATCCAACAAAGATAATCATTCCCCTGTGTGTCTAAAATGTAGTCATGGATGTTTCATCTGTTTATATTTTATTTTCTATTGGTAACAGGATTGATAAAAATTATTATAGCCCGTTTTATAAAACTAATTCTAATTTGAGAATAAATAAAAATCCTGATTATAGGGATTTATGCACTAAATTAACCATTTTAGTTGGATATCCATAAATTTTTCAAATCGATTTTTTAATTATTATTTTGAATTTTCTTCTAAAAAAAAAATCAATATCCTTCAATTTATAAATTCTAAATTAACTAATTGCTAATTTTATGTTACAATTTTTTCCTTATAAGGATTTAACGAATTAGTTTGTTATTTTTACATAAAATATAAACTATGAATTATGGCGATTAAAAAACGGTATTTAAAAAACAAATCTAATTGCAAAGTAACTTTCAGCATTGTCGCAAAGGATGCTAGCACTGTTTCTGTAATTGGGGATTTTAATGACTGGAATGCGGAAGCTGCTCCCTTAAAAAAATTAAAAAACGGGACTTTTAAGGGAATTATTGATCTAAAAAAAGGCCAATCGTACGAATTTAGATATTTAATTGACGGAGATTATGTAAACGATGAAGAAGCTGATGCTTATTTATGGAACGATTTTGCAGCGGGGGAAAATGGTGTTTTAAATCTTTAAAAACAGCCCCCTAACCCAATGTCATTAAGTTAAGACAATAACGCCTTTATTTTGTCATTCAAAGGAGGTCGTCATCGCAAGATGGCGATAGCCGACGCAGCAATCTGTTCTGAACTAACGAAATGTTGCTAAGTAACCTGTCTGAATTAACTATATCTTCAATAGAAACAGATTCCCGCAGTCGCCACTCCATTTCATTTCGGTGCTCCTTCGCAAAGACGGATTGGAGCGAAAGCCCGACCTTCAGGGGAACGCCCTACAAATTATATTTCACCGAGAACATGTACACTTTTGGCTGAATAAAGTACAGGGAAGTTGTGTTGTTATCAGAAATTTCATTGTAACTATCTGTGTTCATCGACTTGTTGTCGGTTAAATTGTTTGCCGAAATTTTAAATTCCCATTTGCTGTCTTTTTGCTGATAATACAAGTTTGCATTTAAAAATGAATAGGTGTTTTTCACCGTGTTTTCGTCATTTTTATAGTTGTAATAGCTATAATCAGCCGTTAAAATGAAGTTTTTCAAAAAGCCAATTTCCATATTTGCAAACGGTCTGTCGGTGGTGCTTCCTGTTTTAGAATATTCAGAAAACGATTTTTCATATCCCACCTCAAAATTTGGCGCATTTTTAAATTTACTTGCCACACTTGCCTGGTAACTGTGTGAAAGCGATTTCGACTTAATTTGTTCGTTGTTTACTGTATTATTGAAAGTTGAATTCGAAAAATTTGCCCTAAAATTCGTTTTAAGTCGGCTGTATGTTTTGCCATATCTTATATTTGCTGAAAATGTTTCATCGGCCAAATTTGAATTTATTGGATAGGAAATTCGGTCAACACCAATCAATTCTGTGCTGTTTTTTACACTGTTTACTTTTTTAGTATAGTTCACAGACGCATTTAAATTGGTGAATGAAAACATACTGAAACTGAAATAATTTAAGGAATATCGATGATACAAGGCGTTTTCCAAGAGCCTGTTTCCGCGGGTTAAAGAATTATAATCGGTCAATATATAGCCCTCAGAAATTTTGTTGATATCGGAGAACTGGGTGGAAATTGAGTAATTAAAACGCAAACTTTCTGAGGATTTTAACTGTAAACTTGCATATACATCTGGCAATACTTTTGTTTGATTCTCGCTAATTTCTGTGCCCAGTTGGTTGTCTTTTGTTATGTATTGGTGTAAACTTACACCCGGGTTAAAAGTGAATTTTCCCGAAACAACTTTATAATGGAGTCCTAAAAACAAATCGAAAAAATTATAATTTACCTCATTTTTCAGTTGCTCATCGTTAAAATTAAGCACACTGCCATCGCTTAAATTTTGCGAAATCCTTGAGGTTAAATTTTGGTCGCTTAAAGTGCTTCCCAAGGTAATGTTGATATTGCTTTTTGGCGTTAATAAATAATAATAATCCAACTTCGCATCCAGTTTGTTGGTGCTTGATTTTTTGTTTTGAATAAGATCGATGATGGCTTCGGCATTGTTGGACGGAATTATTTCAAAGGGCTGCGATGTTGCCAGCGAATTGTATAAAGGTTTGTCTATTTCATAAAGGTACTGAAATTCTGCAGCGAAAATATTTTTATCGTCGATGGTATAATACAAGTTGAAATTTTGGTTTAGGGTTGTCGGCTTTTCTTCTTTGTAAGCATCGGCACTTCGTCTAGTTGAAGTGACGTCGAGCATTTCCGTTTGTTCCGACAATTTTCCAAAAATATCATAACTGATATAAACTTCGTTGGAAGGTTTATAGGTAGTGCTAAATTTTAGCATCCCCAATTTGCTTCCTTGTGTGGCAGAAGTTTCACTAATTTCTGTAAGATTTAATTTGTTGTAAACAGTATTTGACTGCGTGAACATATCGGTTTTTGAATCGTTAACAATGGCAAATCCATTAAAATCGATTGTTTTTTTAGGTGCCATACTAAAATTCAAGGCGCCAAACTTTGAAGTGATTTCTTGCGCGCGGTTGTTTTGTGCTGTTAAAAAACCCAATCCGCCCGATGAAACATTAAAACTTGTTCCGCTTCCACCCATGCCGCTGCGCAAACCACCCGTAAACCTAAAATAGTCGCGCATGGTAAATGGTGCTTCACCTATATTATTGAAATCGGCCAACAGGTTGATGCTTTTTTCGGGACTGTAATAAAACAGCTTTGGTTTTGCAGTGTGTTTTTCGTTATCGCCAACACCGGCATTTACTTCACCAAACCAAAATCGCTTTTTTCCCTGTTTCAATTTAATGTTGATGACAATATTATCCTCATTATTGGTAACACCACGCATTCCTGAGACTTCGTTATAATTTTTAAGCACTTGCACTTTATCGATGGCACTAGCGGGAATATTTTGTGTTGCCAGTTTTGAATCCCCGTCGAAAAATTCTTTTCCTTCCACCAACACTTTCTGTACTTTTTTGCCTTCCACTTCCACTTCACCATTGTCATCAATATCAATTCCGGGCAGTTTTTTCAATACGTCTTCCAGCTTTTTTTCCTTTCCCGATGTAAATGAATCGGCGTTGTACACAATGGTGTCGCCAACAATTTTTACGGGCATTTCATAGGTAATTTGCACTTCATTTAGGGATTCATTGGATTCTTCCAACACAATATTTTCAGAAATATCGGCAGCTGATTTTCCAACAGTAATTTCCACATTTTTGGTATTGAAGCCCAAATAACTCACTTTTAAGGTGTAGGCTTCATTTTGATCCAGACTTAACCTGTAATTTCCTTTTGAATCGGTAATGGAATACGATTGCAAGATGTTGGTGTCTTTTTTAAAAGCGATGACATTAGCCATTTCCAAAGGGTTGTTTGCCTTGTCTTTAACAATGCCTTCCAGTTTTACGGACTGCGAAAAAATGATAAAAGGGAATACTAGAATTGCAAGAAAACTTAAGGTTTTTTTCATTTAAGAATGGTCTGTTGGATGTTGAATTTTAAATTTTGAATTGTAAATTGTAAATTATTCTCCTCTTCCTTAGCTCGGCAAACAGACAAGCTTTCTGAAGGAAAGGGGGTTTAATTTAAATACTAGAATTATTAATTACCTCTCATGTGCATACCTGAGCCAGCGCCGCCACTTTTTTGACGTTCGTTTGAAAATCGTTCTTGCATTTCTTTCATTTTCTCTTTCAATAACACATCATATTCTATTTGGGTCATCACTTTCCCTTTGTTAGGTTCTGTGATTTCGGCCTTTTCTTTAGGATTCATTACAATTTTAGTGCACATAATTTGTGTGTTCCCTGCATTGATTTCTAAAATTAAGCCCGGCAGTCCCCAATAATCTCCAGGGCCGTGGCTTACCGGAATGTCCATACTGTACCAAGCGATTACAGGTACCAATTCTACTTTTTGTTCTTCTTCTTTTTCTTCTTCTTTGTTGTCGTTATTTCTTCGTCCGAAGGAAAAGGTTCCTGCATTTGCAGGCATTTCAATAATGGTGGTAGCCTTAAAGCACAGGTTATTTCCAATCATTTTGGTTTCCTGTTCCATTTTCCATTCGTAGGTTTTTAAATCATCCTTAATAAGGAAGTTTTTGCCGCTGAACTCATTTTCTTTGGCCGATTTTTTTGTTTGGATGTTTTTATAATATTTGCCTGAACCGCCACCACCCATCATCGCAAAACGCATTCCTGGACCGCCAGAAGCTCCCTGATCCAACTTCACCTCTTCTTTATAAATAGACGCGGTTTTGTCAAATGTTAAAATATAGGTTTTTTCCATTTGATTTTTCATCATCTCCTCAATCCGCTTAATCCTGTCTGCAGGAATACCCGAAGCCGCCAAATCCATTTCAACTTTAGTTTTTGTTTGGTAAACAGCGCTTCCCTGAAAATCTTGGGCATTTAAAATGGTTTGCATCAATAAGAAAACCAACACGATGCTTTTTAAGAGAACATTTAGCATTTTTTTAATTTTAAAATTATTTCTCAACAAATATAGTTTCTTAAATATTACAAATCCGTTAATTAGTGTTAACGATTGTTAAGCGATTATTATAAACCAATTTATGTAGTTAACTTTGTGATGATGAATAAAAAGAACTATAAATGGGTTGTTTATTTTATTGGGGTAACTATTTTTACCACAATTGCAGTTCAGGTATATTGGAATACCCGGGAATATCAGTTAAATAAACAAAATTTAATCAGTAAAGTACAGAAAAGTCTAGACAATTCTGTGGAAGCCTATTTTGCCAATTTAACCAAATCGGGGATTATTACCTTTACTTCTTCCGACAGAAAAAATTCAAAAGAAATAACTGATACTATTGTGGTAAGCACCAATTCCAGATGGGGTTTAAGAAAAAAAGTGGACAGCACCCTGCAAAATATCGCGAAACAAAAAAATCAGAAACCTTTATTCATCAACAGCCAAAGAAATCATGCCTTTTTTACGCCAGATGATGTAATTCCAAAAAATATTGACAGTTTAATTTCCAAGGTTTTTATTTCCATTTCTAGGGATACTTTAGACCTCGCAAAGCTAGATAAATATTTGTCTGAAGAACTCAAACGTACCCACATTGGAATCGATTATGGAATGACTTACGATTATTTTCAGTGGATTTCCGATGATAATTATGATAAAAAAACCATCGACTATAAGCTTGAAAATTTCCCCGAAAAGCATTTAATGGTTGTTTCAAAATCAACCTACTTGCCACACAGAAGTCATTTAGAACTTCGGTTTACCAATGAAACTGCCATTTTGCTGAAAAATTCCTTTATCAGCATTTTGCTTTCACTTATTTTATCAATTAGCATTATCGCCAGTTTAATCTATTTGTTAAAAACCATCTACAAACAAAAACAGCTAGCAGAAGTAAAAAACGATTTGATTAACAACATTACGCACGAATTTAAGACTCCTATTGCCACCATTTCAACTGCGCTGGAAGCCATGAAAAATTTTAACGCTTTGGACGATAAAGCAAAGACCGAAAAATATATTTCCATCGCCAATTCTCAGGTGGTTAATCTAAATTTGATGGTTGAAAAAATACTGGAAACCGCCGCCTTGACGAACCAGCAACTTGTGCTTAACAAACAACCTATTGTGATTGCCGATCTTATAGAACTTGTGATCGCAAACTATAAAATTTCGACTCCTGAAAAAACCATCAACTTTAAAAATAATATTGGCAACGCTGTTTTAAATTCGGATAAATTCCACTTAGGAAATGCCCTTGGAAACATCATTGACAATGCGATGAAATATGGTGGAAAAATAATTTCCGTTGAATTATCCTCCATAGAAAATACTGTTAAAATTGTGATAAAAGATAATGGTAATGGGATTCCGAAAAACCAAAAAGAAAAGGTTTTTGAACAATTTTACAGAATCCCAACTGGGAATACCCACGACGTAAAAGGTTTTGGTATTGGTTTATATTACACCAAAAACATTATTGAAAAACACGGCGGCAGCATTACCATTATTTACGATGCAAAAAACGCTACCTTGTTTAAAATTATTTTGCCAAATGCCTAATCCCGTAAAAATATTACTAGCAGAAGATGAACCTTCCTTAGGACAAATTATTAAGGAGAGTTTGGAAACCCGGAATTTTGAAGTGTTGCTTTGTGCCGATGGCGAAATTGCTTACACAACATACAAACGAGAAAATCCTGTGTTGTTAGTGCTGGATGTAATGATGCCAAAAAAAGACGGATTTACCCTTGCCAAAGAAATAAGAAAAGAAAATCCCATTATTCCTATCATATTTTTAACTGCAAAATCGCAAACAGAAGATGTTGTGCATGGCTTTAATTTAGGCGGAAACGACTATTTAAAAAAACCATTCAGCATGGAGGAATTAATTGTGCGCATCAATTCACTGTTAAAAAGAGGCGATTATGAAAATGACAGCGAAGTGATTAAAATTGGCGATTACCTTTTCAATGTTAAAAATCAAACCCTAGTTATAAATGACAAAATAGAAACATTGACGCACCGAGAATCGGAATTGTTGCACCATTTAATTCAACGTAAAAATCAGGTATTAGAGCGTTCTTTTATTCTGAAAAAATTGTGGGGCGATGATGATTTCTTTAATGCCCGAAGCATGGATGTTTTTATTACCAAACTTCGAAAAAAACTAAAAGACGATTCTTCCATCCAAATTATTAACGTTCGCGGGTACGGCTATAAGTTAATTTTTTAAAGCGCTTTAAATTTGTGTTGCAAAAGCATAAAAATTTTAAGTAAATTAGCTTTTTTGAAATTCACTAAAAATCTAACTATGCATGTAGCAATTGCCGGTAATATTGGCGCAGGTAAAACCTCTCTCACCAAACTGTTAGCCAAACATTACAAATGGGAACCTCATTATGAATCTGTTGAAGAAAATCCCTATTTAGATGATTTCTACGCCGAAATGGAACGCTGGTCGTTTAATTTGCAGGTTTATTTTTTAAACAGTCGCTTCCGCCAAATATTGGAAATAAGAGAAAGTGGTAAAAACTTGATTCAGGACAGAACCATTTATGAAGATGCCCGAATTTTCGCACCCAACCTCCACGCAATGGGTTTGATGACCAATCGTGATTTTTTAAATTACGAATCACTGTTTGAATTGATGGAGCGCTTGGTTTCACCGCCCGATTTGCTGATTTATTTAAGAGCCTCCATCCCAACCTTGGTTGGTCAAATTCATAAAAGAGGCCGTGATTACGAAAACTCCATCAGCATCGATTATTTGAGCCGACTTAATGAGCGCTACGAAGCCTGGATTACCAAATATACCAATGGAAATTTACTGATTATTGATGTTGACAAACTAAATTTTGTGGACAACCCCGAAGATTTGTATTCCATAATCAACAAAATTGACGCCCAAATTAACGGACTTTTTTAATTTAAACTTTTTATAAGTTTAATAGCATCGAGAGAAGAATATAGGTGATTTTAGGTGACAACTTTGTGAAAGCTGATTTTATAAAACGCCAAAAATGAGTAATTTCTAAAAATTAAGTTAGCCTAAAATGGGGAAATATGTAAACGACAATCTGATCAATGATGAACGCGTTGAATTGGAAACCACTTATCACTGGATTATTTTTTTCAGTTTAAGATCACTCTTTACTTTGACTATTGCGCCACTCATCGATAAATATACCGATGAGTTTGCCATCACCAACAAACGTGTCATTATCAAAACAGGGTTAATTAGCCGAAAAACTTTTGAAATGAACCACTCTAAAATTGAAAGTGTAAATGTTGACCAAAGTATTATAGGAAGAATTTTGGGTTATGGTACCATAAGAATTGTGGGGTCAGGTGGTACAAAAGAGGTATTTCCCAATATTAGAAAACCTTTGCAATTCAGAAAAAAATTTCAGGAAATGTCCTATTAATGACCAGTACAAATGACATACTCAGTTTGCGAATTCCCACAAAGGAAAACCCTTTAAGAATTTTAATGAGTGCTTGTTTGGCAGGATTAAACTGCGGTTACGATGGAACAGCGAACGGAGAATATCCAAGCGCCCTAAAATTACTGCATTATAAAAACGTGAAAATCATAAAATTTTGCCCGGAAGAATTTTCATTTGGAACACCAAGAGAAATGTGTGATATCCTTGGCGGAACTGGCTTTGACGTGCTCAAGGGAAAAGCAAAAGTATTGACCGAAACTGGAAAAGACTGGACTGAAGGTATGATAAAAGCTTCAGAAAAAATGCTCGAAATTGCCATAAATGAAGATGTTGAACTTGCTGTTATGATGGATATCAGCGCCGCCTGCGGAAGTCAGGTTATTTACAGCGGAAACCGATTTGCCGAAAATAAAGTGTATCAAATTGGCGCTGGCGTATGCGCCGCCCAACTGCTGAACAACGGATTTAAAGTAATCAGTCAGCGAGACTTTGCTTCTTTAGAACGCTTGTATTCAAAAATTGACTCAAATCATATCATTTCAGAAAATTTAAAAGACCACCACGAAACGGAATGGTACAAATCCTATTTTAAGAAACAATAAAGCTGAAAAATATTACTCTTAAAAAAGCAAAAAACACTTACTGAACCATTTGGCAAGATTCTTGCTTCTATTCGCGTAGTTTTAAAGATTTATCAGCAACAAAATTGTGCAAACAATTATGTTGATATTTATAAAATCTTTAGTTTAAATTCGCCTCTAAATAGACTTTGATGTATGCAGTTCTTAAAAAAACCTCGTTTTAAAAAATACCTAAAATACTTTTTAATAGCCGTTTCATCGCTCATTTTATTATGCGCACTTTTCGTTTTTGCCATGTACTCTGGCATTTTTGGACCATTACCCAACGATGCGGAATTGGCAGCCATCAGCAATCAGGAGGCGTCACAAGTTATTTCTTCCGACAATAAAATCATAGGAAAATATTTTTTAGAAAATCGCACCAATATTTCTTGGGATGAAGTGCCCGATCATCTTAAAAACGCACTAATTGCCACAGAAGACAAGCGTTTCTTTAGCCATAAAGGTTATGATGTTCAGAGTTATTTCCGTGTTTTTTTCAAAAGCCTTTTGATGGGCGACAATAAAGGTGGCGGAAGCACACTGACCCAGCAACTTGTTAAAAATTTATACGGTCGTAGTAATTTTAGTTTCTTGAGCCTGCCGGTAAATAAAATGAAAGAAATTATTATTGCCTCTCGTATGGAAAATATGTACACCAAAGAAGAACTTTTATTGCTCTATCTTAATTCGGTACCATTTGGCGAAAATCTTTACGGGGTAGAAACTGCTTCCCAAAGGTATTTTAACAAATCAACCAGCAATTTAAAGGTTGAAGAATCGGCTGTTTTGGTGGGATTGTTAAAGGCAAATACCTATTTTAATCCGCGTTTGAATCCTACAAATTCTCTTGAACGCAGAAATATGGTGTTGGATTTAATGGGAAAACAAGGTTATTTGACACTTAAGGAAGCTGACCGTCTGCAAAAATTACCCTTAAAATTAAACTATGAAAACGCTACTTTAAATGCACCTGCAGGTTATTTTGTGCATCAGGTAAAGAAAAAAAGCTTGGAGTTGTTGGCAGAACTTAAAGACAACAAAGGCAAAAAATATAACCTTGAAACAGACGGTCTTAAAATATACACCACCCTGAACCTGCAAGTTCAAAATTTGGCTACAGAGGGCATCAAAAAACATATGGGCGAAATGCAAAAAGTGCTGGATAAAGAACTTGAAAACCACAATTTTAAAAAAGTCTGGCTCGCAAAACTAAATGCTGAGCGCAACCTAACAGAAAAAGATAAAGAAAAAAGAAATATTGAAGTATTTGACTGGAAAGGGGTAACAATAAAAAATATGAGTAAATTAGACAGTTTATGGCATTATTATAAAATGTTGAATGCTGCGGTACTCATTACCAACCCAAAAAACGGTGCAATCATTACTTGGATTGGCGGCAACGATTTTAGAAAACTTCCTTTTGATATGGTGCAATCACATCGACAAATTGCTTCGGCTTTTAAACCCATTTTATACGCTACAGCTTTTGAAAATGATTTTGAACCGTGTAATTATTTGGAGAACGAGGAAAAAATATATTCAGAATACAAAAATTGGGCACCTAAAAATTTTGATCATAAATTCACCCAAGACAGTACGGTTGCCTTGTGGTATTCGCTAACGCATTCTATGAATTTACCAACTGTTGATTTGTATTTTAAAGTTGGCAGACAAAAACTACTTAACACTTGTAGCAAGCTAAATTTCCCCGAAATAAAAGGTGATGCACCGTCAATGGCCTTGGGTACACTCGATTTGTCACTTGTTGAAATTGTGAGCGCTTATGGTGCTTTCGCCAATAAAGGGAAAACAACCGAGCCAGTTATGATTGATAAAATTACCGATGCCAACGGAAAAATATTGTACAATAGAGAAGCTGCAAAATTTGAAAGAGTTTTTAGTCTAAAAACCAGTCAAATGATTACCGCCATCTTAGAAAACGCCATCAATAATGGAACGGGAACAAGAATACGAAACCAATATGGCGTTCGGGCCGACCTTGCCGGAAAAACAGGCACGGCACAAAATTATTCCGACGCATGGTTTATTGCCTATACACCCGATTTGGTTATTGGAACTTGGATAGGAGCAAGCACACCCGATGTTCATTTTTATAGCGGACAAGGTTCTGGAGGCTCCTTGGCATTGCCAATAGCTGGAAATGTACTTCGCGGTATTGAAAGCGATTTTAAATTGAAAAACCAATTCCTAAGCCCATTTTCAATTCCGTATTATATTTATGATGATATGCAATGCGATCCCTACCACCAAAAGGGAATTGGCGGTTTTTTTAGGAGATTGTTTAACTAAAGGTAATGCACTGAAATAACCTATTTACACTGCCAATTTATCAAAAACAACACCCACTAAGAACCTACTGTGCAGAATTTAAAAAATTATACACTTTTCTGCTTGGGCTATTAAATTCCTTCCCATATATGATTTTATTAAGAATCATTATAAATAGTCATTCATGACAATCTCCATTATTTTATTTCCTAAATTAGTGGTCGCTATGAAACACCATTTGGTAAAAATTATGCTGCTATGAAAAAAACGACAAAAATTCTTTTGCTAATTGCCCTGTCTTCAATTTTACTGATTTCCTGTGAAGATAATCCTACAGATGGTCCTAGAGGTTATAAATATAATGAAGGTAACCTGCCTGAATCACCGGTAAATCTAGAAGATTTTAACACAATTTATGATGATTATAATGCTACTGCACCAAGCCTTGGCAAATTAATACCCTTCTGCTTTTCCTCTAACAGGGATAGTTATGGACATGAGTTTGACGTAATGTATCAGCCTATGAATGTTGATTTTGATAAAATGAGCGGTATTTTAAAAGTGACTAATAAATATGCAAATTGGGCTAGTCTTGTGGATGGTTTTGAAGTAATTAAGAAAGGAATAAATAAAATTAATACTGCGGGAAATGAATTTGGTCCTTATTTAATAGCGAAATATGATTTCAATGATCTTTATTTTACCTTGCTGTATGCATCTGATATTACCGGTAATTTTGAAATAAATTTTACATCAAATAAAAGTAATCCGGATTTTTCAGCTATGAAACCCGTTGAATTTCTGAATTCGAAATTTGATGATTTATACCCATCTTTTAATTCTGATAAAAGTAAAATTTATTTTTGTTCAAATAGAGATGATGGAAATTTTGACATTTATTATGCTAATATTCCAAATCCGGAAAATGATTATGAAGCGATACTTTCGAACACCAATTATCATAGTATAGTTAAAGAATCCAATATTTCGAGCATTGCAGATGATAAATGTCCTTTTGTGTATAATAACATCTTAGTATTCACATCAAATAGAGCAGGAGGATTTGGAGGATTTGATTTATATTACTGTAAGTTTGAAAATAATAATTGGGGAGAACCCATAAACTTTGGCGCCAAAATTAACAGTGAATTTGACGAGTACAGACCAATTTTACTTGATGAAGAAGTGAGTTATAAAGAAACAATGATGGTGTTTTCATCTAATAGAACTGGAGGAAAAGGAGGATTCGATTTGTATTATGTTGGCGTGACAATTGAATAGTTTCTGTCGTGAAAATTTTCCAAAATATCATGCCATATTTAATGTTAAAACAGCCTTTCCTTCTTATTAGCACCAACATCAATTAAATTTTAATATCAGAAAAACAATGTATAAAACACTATTTATTATTTTATTTCAGTTAGCCATAACAAGCGTTGTCGCGCAACAACGTCAATTGCTTTTGGGAACTTGGATTAAAACCCATTTGGAAACAAATAATTCGCAAATCGCTGCAGATACAAAATACTTGAAATATACATTCGAAAATGACGGAAAGTTTTATTTATCAACAGATTATGACGATAAAGGTATAGAGTATCGCTATAAATTAATTGGCGATATCTTAGAGCTAAATGATAATAAGTTAAACATTATAAGTTTAGAAAATGATTATTTGATTTTAGAAGATATTGGCGAAACCAATGATCCAATAAAAATATATTTTACAAAAATGAGCAAATTATTGTCCGAAAATACTATTAGTCAAAATGACTATTATATGCGCGACAATGACACCATCTATTTCGAAAATGAATTGATTTATCCAGAATTTGAAAAGAAAAATAATAAAACCAGTGATGGATATATTCTTTCTAAAATGGTGGGGCAAATTAATGGAAAAGAAGAATCCTATTCTTTTGCGACTTTTATTGTAAATACAAATGGACAAATAAGCAACATAGATATAATGCATCACATAGGTAATAAATACGATTCAAATCTTATAAAAGCTATCGAAAAAACAAATGGAATGTGGACTTCACCAACTATAAATGGAAAGAAAGTTAATGTTTTAAAAGAAATAACATATCATTATCCTAAAATACCAAACTTACCAAGCACAGTAACTAAAAATTATAAATTTATAAGAGTAGAAACTCAAGCTGAAAAATTTCAAACCAAGTATCAGCTTTTTTATAAAGAAGCTGTTAAGCAGTATTTGAGAGGCAATATGAAAAGTGCCTTAAATCTTTTTATGCGATGCGAAAATTTAACAGATGAAAAAATTAACACAATTATTGGAATGAATAAGTGTTATAAGGAATTAAACGATTCCGAAAATTATCAAAACAGTCTAAATAAAATTCAGGAATCCAAATTTAGTTATATTTTAAAAGATTAAAAACCACAACACAAGATAAAACAAAAGCATCACTTTAAGTCAAACTGGATCTGGTTGCCATTTTAAAACATCTTCTTTTTAGCTGGTTAAAACTTCAAATACAATCGCTGCCAACTTTTTGTTATATTTGAAAACATTGATAACGAAAATTATGAAGCTCCCGCCTTTTGACCTTTTTCCTCTTATTTCTGATGGTAAAATTAGATTGCGCCAAATTATTTCATCAGATACAAAAGACCTACTTGAAATTTCATATTATGATGCCAAACAGGCAAAAAACCTAGCACAAGCCATTGAAATACAGGCGAGAATAGACAAGGATTATGAGGAAGGAAATTCTATTCATTGGGGAATTGAGGATATTTCAACAAATAAAATAGTGGGAACTTGCGGTTATTATAGAGGATTTAGCAAAGGCGAAGGAGAACTGGGTTGCATTTTGCTGCCGCAATATAGAGGACAAGGTTTTATGACAAATGCGATGCAGTTGGTTATTGACTTCGGATTGAAAAATATGGAACTCAAACAAATTTGCGCAATTACATCCAAACAAAATTACCAAGCGATAAAACTTCTTGAACGGCTCAGCTTTATTAAATTGACCGACTTACCCAACGATGAAATTGAATACCAACTGAAAAGATAAAAATCATACAAACGGCACAGCCTTTTTATGAAATAATTTAAAATTCATAGCGTTTTATAGTTGAACCATTGTTTAAAAACTACCAAGAAAATGAAAAAAATATCGATTTTAATAATTGTTGGCTTTTTAATTTTAAGTTGTAAAAATGCTGTTGAACAGCCCGAAATTTCACCTGATAAAACGGTTCAGTTAGCCTTAAAAAATGACTCTTTAGCAAAGGAGATTGTCCTCCTAAAAAGTTTAAACGACTCTTTAGTAAAATTAAGTCAGGTTGAGGAAAATTTATGGTTTGATAAAGATTTCAATGGTTCCCACTTAACGCGCCAAGGAATTACTAATCCCGAAGAATTTGTTCAAAAAGCCCTTAGAAAAAGAACCGACTTAATTCCTTCTGAAGCCGTTTTGGGCGGAACAATGATTTATGGCAAGATTCAATTGCTCGGAAATAAATGGATTATTGCCGATTATAGTGACGGACATATTCAGGGAAGATCCATTTATGAATACCGTATTGATGATAAAAAAGCACTGACATTTAAAATTCTGGCTTCAAACGATACCGAGTAAACCTGCCTCAACTATTACCTGCTAAAATCACCTTTTACATGACACTATTTTTAAAAGGAAGTTCGCGAATATCATTTTAAATCTTAATTTTACAAAACCTTTGCAAACAAAGGGAATTCTGCTGTGCAATAAGTACAAATCACTTTTATTTTTAAACGTAACTATTTGTAAATGAAAAAACTAAAGTTTCCAAGCGCCCAAACCATTTTGCTTGTTATAGCTGCACTTGTGGCACTTTTAACCTGGGTTGTTCCTTCAGGAAAATACGACACCTTAACTTACAATGCCACCGACAATACTTTTATTCGAAAAAGCTTAGGTGAATCTTTCATTATTACCGCCAAACAAGCCACATTAAATCAACTTAATATAAAAATTCCCTTAAAAAAATTTACGGATGGGGCCATTACAAAACCTATAAACATTCCAAATACCTACAAGGAAACAGCCGCAAATTCACAAGGTTTTTTTGAATTTGCACAGTCGCCCATTAAAGGAATCATCGCTGCAGCAGACATCATATTCTTGGTGTTGATTATTGGCGGACTCATAGGAATTATGACCCTGACCGGCGCTTTTGATGCAGGAATATTTTGGCTGGTGAATAAATTAAAAGGCAAAGAATATATTTTAATCGTCCTTACCACCACTTTGGTGGCTTTGGGCGGAACCACTTTTGGTTTTGCTGAAGAAACCTTGGCCTTCTTCCCTATTTTAATTCCCGTATTTATCGCCGCCAAATATGATGCTATGGTTGGTTTGGCTTGCATTTTTCTAGGCTCTTCCGTTGGCTCTATGTGTTCCACCACAAACCCATTTTCAGCCATCATCGCTTCTGATGCGGCTGGAATTAACTGGACAACCGGACTTTATGGAAGAATTTTAATGTTTATAATTTGTGTAACAATTAGTATTTTATATATTTTGCGTTATGCGAAAAGAATTAAGAAAGACCCAAGCAAGTCGTTAATTTATGACCAAAAAGAAGCTATGGAATCTCATTTCGGACAACTTTCTAAAGCGGAAATTGTTCCCTTAACCAGCAAACTTAAACTCATTTTGTTTATATTTTCTGCCTGTTTTATCATTATGATTATCGGCGTTGCGCTACTCGATTGGTGGTTTGTGGAAATGACTTCAGTTTTTTTAGTTGGCGCCATTACCATCGGTTTTATCGCGAAAATAAACGAATCCGATTTTGTCAATGCATTTTCAAAAGGTGCGAGTGAATTGCTTGGCGTTGCCTTTATCATTGGAATTGCCCGAGGCGTTTCTATATTAATGGATGATGGCCTCATCAGCGACACCGTACTTTATAATGCCAGCGCCATTACCGAAGGCATGCATAAAGGCGTTTTTGTGAACGCCCTGTTCTTTATTTACAATGGCTTGTCCTTTTTTATTCCTTCCTCCTCAGGAATGGCCGTACTTACTATGCCCATAATTTCGCCTTTGGCAGATACCGTTGGCATTGGCAGGGAAATCATTGTAAATACTTACCAATACGGTCAGGGTTTGTTTGCCATCATCAATCCAACCGGACTTATTTTAGCCTCGCTTGCCATTGTGAAAATTGGTTTTGATAAATGGATGAAATTTGTGATGCCTTTGGTGATTGTCCTGGTTTTGGTTTCTATGATAATACTTACAATTTCTGTTTATTGATTACTAAAAAACGAATTGAACATATTTAAAAAAAAAATTCAACAAGGAAATAAAACCAACTTTTTCTTTAAATTTTAAACCTGTGAAAATTGATAAAAGTCTTTGTCAAATAATTGTCACATTTAGTATTTTGATCAGACCAAATACTGTAAATTTGAGCTTATTATTTAAAATAAAGGTTCCGCTTTTTTAGTCCCTACATTTTAATTTGTTACTTACGATGGTCATATCCTTCTGGTTCAATTGAATCCAGTAAAAAATAATTTTAACAAACACCTAATAAAAAAAGTGAAAAAACAATTACTTATTCTTCTGATTACAATTTTAAGTTTCAATACCTATGCACAAATTTCTTTCGAAAAAGGGTATTTTATCAATAATACTGACCAAAAAACTGATTGTTTTATAAAAAACATCGATTGGAAAAATAATCCAAGTGAGTTTCAATACAAACTATCAGAAAATGGAGAACCTGAAACAACCGACATAAAATCAGTTAAAGAGTTTGGAATTTTAGGCAAGACAAAATACAACAGATTTGAAGTTAATATTGACAGATCAAGTGAAAATATTAACGACATGAGTGCTGTTAAAAACCCAATATTTAAAGAAGATGTACTCTTTTTAAAAGTATTGGTGGAAGGAAAAGCAACTTTATATTATTATGAAAATGAAAATTTAAGAAGATATTTTTATAAAACTGACCAATCTGATATTGAGCAGCTTATTTATAAAAGTTATTTAACCCCTGAAAATAATGTGGCCAAAAATAATGCTTTCAAACAACAATTATGGCTCAATCTTGTTTGCCAAAGCATCTCTTTGAAAAGCATAGAGAATACAGATTATGAAAAAAACAATTTAGTTGATCTCTTCGTAAAATATAATGAGTGCTCCAATTCGAGTTTTAGCCTATTTGAAAAAAAACAGCACAAGGATTTGTTTAATTTAACCTTAAGACCTGGCTTAAACAGTACATCCTTATCAATTCAAAATAGTATGGTAAATTATCGAGATGTCGATTTTGGCAATAAAACAGGATTAAGATTTGGAGTTGAAGCTGAGTTCATCATGCCTTTTAACAAAAATAAATGGGCACTGATTATTGAACCAACCTATCAATATTTCAAATCAGAAAAAGAAATAATTTATGCACAAACTCTCACAATTACATCAAAAATTAATGTAAATGTCGATTATGAGTCAATTGAAATTCCTTTTGGAATAAGATATTACTCCTTTCTAAACCCAAATTCAAAATTATTTTTTAACGCATCTCTTATTTACGACATCCCTTTATCCAGTACAATCTACGCAGATAGAAAACAAATCATTGATTTAGAAATAAATTCTCAAATCAATTTGACTTATGGCTTGGGATATAATTATATCGATAAATATAGTTTGGAACTTAGATTAGGGCAAGCTCGAGAAATTTTAGGCAAATACACTTCTTGGTCATCCAAATACGAAACTGTATCTTTAATTTTTGGATTCACCATATTATAAAACTAAATCATCATAAGAATGAAATCTTGAAAAATTTGCAATCACAACACGCTTCATTATCGGCTGAATCTTTTTTTCGACGAAAAAACTCAAAAAAGGATTTCTGCTGCAAACCCTAACGCAATTCGAACTACGATTTTAGAAAAAATGCTAAGAATAACAGTTGTTATTTACTATTTTTGGTAATTAAAGGTAATTTATTGGGCAAACTTCCACAACCACAAAATTCTTTATTTTTAAACAATAAATAAATGATAAAAAGACTAATTTTTGGCATCATAATCATTTTTATTTTTACTGGCTGTTCTATACAGGAGCAAAAAATTTCCATTGCAGCGGCTTCCGATTTAAAATTTGCCTTGGATTCCATCATCTTAGTTTATCAAAAACAACATCCATCAGAAAAAATTCAAGTAACCTATGGCTCTTCAGGAAAGTTTTTTGAACAAATTCAATATGATGCGCCATTTGATCTCTATTTTTCGGCAGATGTCAGCTATCCTAAAAAATTAAAAGACCAAGGATTGACCATTTCCGAAGTAAAAACTTATGGTATTGGGCGGATTGTCATCTGGAGCAAAAAAATCAATCCAACTATCGAAAAAATGAACTCCTTACTAAATCCAAACTTGAATAAAATAGCCATTGCAAACCCTGAACATGCACCTTACGGAGAAAAAGCGAAAGAAAGCATGATGTATTATAAGATTTACGATAAGGTAAAAAATAAGTTGGTTTATGGAGAAAATATTTCTCAAACTGCCCAGTTTGTTCAGCTAGGCGCTGCCGATATTGGCATTGTAGCCCTATCTCTGGCATTATCGCCCCCAATGAAAAAAGCTGGCGGAAAGTATTATGTGATTCCAGAAGAATCACACAAGCCACTAGAACAGGGTTATGTTATTTTGAAACAGGCCAAAGACAATACAAACGCCCTAAAATTTTATAATTTTGTGGCATCGTCAACGGCCATCGCAATTTTAACACATTACGGATTTACCCAAAAAGCATAGTAAAATTTAATGAACATACTCTCAGGAAATATCACAAATATTCAAGGAAGCGATTCGCTCTCATTGGTTAAAATTGAAGTTGGAGGTATCATTTTTACTTCTATTATAATTAACACTCCCGAATCCGATACTTATTTTAAAATCGGAAATGCCGTTAAAATTTATTTTAAGGAAACCGAATTGATTATTGCCAAAAATGAACCTTTAAATATTAGCATACAAAATAAAATTCCCTGCACAATAATTGCCATGAAAATTGGAGAAATTTTAACTGAACTGCATTTGAGATTTGGAGATATGAACATTAAATCCCTCATAACCACAAATGCCATAAAAACACTAAATTTGAAAAATGGAGATGCTGTTTTGGCATTGATAAAAACCAACGAAGTAAGTTTATCGCCCAATGATTGATTTAGCACCTTTATGGTTAACCGCCGAATTGGCCCTTATAACCACAGCTATTTTGCTGGTGGTTTCTATACCACTTAGTTATTGGCTTGCCTACAGCAAATTTAAATTAAAGTCGGTTGTGGAAGCCATTGTAAGTTTGCCTTTGGTATTGCCCCCTTCCGTTTTGGGTTTCTATCTGCTGGTTGCTTTTAGTCCTAAAAATGCCTTCGGGGAGTTTTTAAACCAGTATTTTGACATCCAATTGGTTTTTACTTTTGAAGGACTAATTGTTGCTTCCGTAATTTACAGCTTGCCATTTATGGTTCATCCCATTCAGGCCGGATTAAAAAATCTGCCTGTTTCACTTAAAGAAGCATCATTCACCCTAGGAAAATCGAGATTTACCACACTTGTTAAAATTTTGCTTCCCAATATAAAAACCTCTATTTTAACTGGAATTGTATTGACTTTTGCGCACACCGTTGGAGAATTTGGCGTTGTTTTAATGATTGGCGGAAGCATTCCCAAAGAAACCAGAGTAGCTGCTATTGCCGTTTATGATGAAGTGCAGGCCATGAATTATGATGCTGCAAATTTGTATGCAGGAATACTTTTCATTTTCACTTTTTCGGTTCTTTTGGGCGTTTACCTTATTAACAACTCCTTCAGCAAAGCAAACCCATTGAACAATGATTAAATTTTATGCTCATAAAACCTTGCAAACAGCTGATGGAAAGCTTCCTTTAGACGCATCATTTTCTGTAGAAAAAGGACAATTTATCACAATTTATGGAAATTCAGGTGCTGGAAAAACAACCATTCTCAGAATTTTGGCCGGACTTACTGATACAGAAAAGTCGCTGATTGAAGTTGATGGAGACTGTTGGGACAATACTGAAAAAAAAATAATTTTGCCCATACAAAAACGCTCGGTCGGATTTGTATTTCAAGATTATGCCTTGTTTCCTCATTTAACTGTTCGGGAAAATTTAGCTTTTGCCCTACAAAAAAATCATGATAAAAATATTATAAACGAGTTGTTGGAATTGATGGAATTGCAATCCCTGCAAAACAGCAAACCCCAAAATTTATCGGGCGGACAAAAACAGCGTGTTGCTTTGGCCAGAGCCATTGTTCGGAAACCAAAAATCTTGCTGCTCGATGAGCCACTCTCTGCACTTGATGATGAAATGCGTTCTAAATTGCAGGATTATATTTTAAAAGCACACCAACAATACCAACTTACCACCATTTTGGTAAGCCATCATTTACCCGAAATATTTAAGCTTTCAAACAAGGTCATTTTGCTTGATAAAGGAAAAATCATCAAAGAAGGAACCGCTTCTTTTGTGTTTTCAGAAGAAAAAATAAGCAGTAAGTTTAAACTCACAGGCGAAATTATCGCCATCGAAAAAAGTGATGTGATTTATATTGTAAGTGTGCTTTCTGGGGCAAATATCATCAAAGTAATCGCCACAGAAGATGAAATAACAACGTTAAAAATTGGCACAAAAGTCTTGGTGGCCTCAAAAGCTTTCAATCCAATGATTCAGAAAATTAAATGAAATGTTTAGGAACTTATAAAGTTACCGTTTAAGGTATTGGAAACATTACTTTTGTTTTGGAATACCTAACAATAAGTTCAGTCGAATGCCAAGTGATTCCGCAACAATTCCAAGATTTTTTGCAAGAGGGATAGTTTGTAAACAAGCTTATTTTAAAAATAATTCTATATTTGAAGAAAAAACATGACGCTACTTTTAGTTTATTTATTTATTGCATTAATTATCTCTTTTCTTTGCTCCATTATGGAATCGGTATTGCTTTCTACACCGGTTTCATTCCTTATTGTAAAAGAAGGAAAGGGTCATGTATGGGCAAAAATATTTATCGATTTAAAAAGTAATATCGACAAACCTTTGTCCGCAATTTTATCTCTAAACACCGTTGCACATACCGTTGGAGCCGCTGGAGTTGGCGCACAAGCCGTTAAAATTTTTGGCGAAGCATCTTTTGGAATTGTTTCTGCAATTTTAACCATCTTGATTTTGGTATTAACAGAAATTATTCCAAAAACTATTGGTGCTAATTATTGGAGAGGTTTGGCCAAAATTTCAGCGCAAACAATGAGAATTATGATTGTTTTGACTTATCCTCTGGTTATTATGTCTGCCTTTATTACAAGAGCTATCTCAGGAAATGAAAATGAGCAATCTACCAGCAGGGAAGAGATATCAGCCTTGGCGAGCATAGGTGCAGATGAAGGTATTTTTTCAGAAAAAGAACATAAAATTATTCAGAATTTACTTAGGCTAAAAAATGTAAAAGTTACTGAAATTATGACTCCAAGGGTGGTTGTTGCTGTGGCAGATGAAAATTTAACCTTAAATGATTTTTTAAGAAATAAAGATTACTTAAAATATTCACGTATTCCCATATATTCAGAAAACACAGAAAATATAACAGGCTATGTATTTAGACAAACGGTTTTTGAAAGGCTCGCGGAAGGACAACTTGATTTAAAATTAAAAGACATTAAACGCGAAATTGTATTTGTTCAAGATTCAAAAGTATTGTTTAGCGTTTGGGAAATTCTTCTGGAAAGAAAAGAACACATTGCGGTAATTATTGATGAATATGGTGGTATGGATGGAATTGTAACCCTTGAAGATGTTATTGAAACCTTGCTCGGACTTGAAATAACAGATGAAAAAGATACTATTACCGATATGCAAAAATATGCTCGTGAACGTTGGAAAACAAGGCAGGCTAAATACAATTTGATAGATAAATTAAATCAAGAAAATGACGAGAAACAAATCTAACTGCAAGCGGTATAATTTAGGGTAACAAATCCAAATTTATAGAAATTATGGAACTGTAAAAGTTTGTTTCCTGAAAGTCATCATAAAAATAGCCCGCCAATTGGCGGGCTATTTAATGCTTGATTATTTTCTTAAGTATTACTCTTCAGATGTTTTTGTAATCACCTCAACTTTAACATTCTTAAGATTCTGAATTTCAGCTTTCACTTCTTCTTCTGTTCCTTCAAAAACTCTTTCTTCCGTTGTGGCAGTTCCATCTTCACTAGTAGTGGTGGTAACAACGGCTTTTACGGATCCATCTTCATTTGTGCTCATCATAACTTGCACCTCTTTAGTTGTTTCATGAGAAACCATTTCAATGCCATTTTCTTTATTGTATTCAGTTATATCAGCGTCACTTAGTGCAATGCTCGGCGCAATTACCAAAGCCACAACCGACATTAATTTTAATAAGATATTTAAAGATGGCCCAGAGGTATCTTTAAATGGATCACCAACAGTATCACCAACAACAGCAGCTTTATGGGCATCTGTTCCTTTTAAACCTTTTTCTTCAATTGTTTTTTTGGCATTATCCCAAGCACCACCGGCATTTGATTGGAAAATAGCCATTAAAACACCAGATACTGTTACACCAGCCAATAAGCCTCCCAACATTTGGGCGCCACCGATATAGCCAATTAAAACTGGTACCGTAATCGCCATTAGGCCAGGCAATACCATTTCTCTTAATGATGCTTTTGTGGAAATTTCAACACATTTTGAATAATCTGCAACACCATCGGCTTCATCAAATATTTTTCTGTCTTCTGGAGATGCTTTAGACATATCTGAATCATATTTACGCATCACTTCCAAAGCTGCTTTAAGCTGGGGGATATCTCTAAACTGACGACGAACCTCTTCAATCATTGCCATAGCTGCACGTCCAACCGCATTCATTGATAAAGCTGAAAACACGAATGGCAACATACCACCCACTAAAAGTCCGGCCATAATTTTAGGCTGAGAAACATCAATAGAAGTTAAATTTGCAGTTTGCATAAAAGCAGCAAATAAAGCCAAAGCCGTTAAAGCGGCAGAAGCGATGGCAAATCCTTTTCCAATCGCTGCAGTTGTGTTACCAACGGCATCTAATTTATCTGTACGTTCACGCACTTCTTTTGGTAATTCAGCCATTTCTGCAATACCTCCGGCATTGTCAGAAATTGGACCGTAAGCATCAACAGCCAACTGAATTCCTGTATTTGCCAACATTCCAACAGCTGCAATAGCAATACCATATAAACCAGCAAAATGATGCGAAACTAAAATTGCAGATGCAATTAAAATAATTGGAATGGCCGTTGACATCATACCAACACCCAAACCGGCAATAATATTAGTTGCTGCACCAGTTTCCGATTGTCTAACGATAGACATTACAGGTTTTTTACCTGTTGCGGTATAATATTCCGTAACTTTCCCTACCAATAAACCGGCCACTAAACCAGCGATTGTAGCCCAAAATACACCTATTGATGTGTATTCAACACCTTTAAACATCCAAGTTTCAGGAAGCATTTGGTTAATGATAAAATAAGATGCAACAACCATTAAGCCTGCTGAACCAAATTCACCAATATTTAAAGCAGCTTGTGGATCTCCACCATCTTTTACTTTTACAAAAAATGTTCCTATAATTGACATAATAATACCTACTGCAGCTAAAACCAATGGCAAGTAAATAGCCCCCAAACCATCAAATGAGCTTTGAAAAGCCGGGATGGTAACAAATGCAGCTCCCAATACCATAGTACCAATAATAGAGCCTACATACGATTCAAATAAATCTGCACCCATTCCGGCAACATCTCCAACATTATCTCCAACGTTATCGGCAATAGTTGCTGGATTTAAAGGGTGGTCTTCAGGAATACCTGCTTCCACTTTACCAACAAGGTCAGCTCCAACATCGGCAGCTTTTGTATAAATACCACCACCAACACGCGCAAATAATGCAATTGATGAGGCGCCTAATGAGAATCCTGAAAGCACATTCAGTACTTCAGAAATAACCCATCCTTGTCCGCTATATAACATAAACAATGAACTCAATCCTAAAACACCTAGACCAACAACACCCAAGCCCATTACAGCACCACCGGCAAAAGCAACTTCTAGCGCTTTTCCTAAAGATGTTCTTGCAGCTTGCGTTGTTCTTACGTTTGCTTTGGTGGCAACCCTCATTCCAATAAAACCAGCCAATGCCGAACAAATAGCACCAACTATAAATGATACGGCTACCATTCCGTTTGAACCTGTTTCATAAGTTCCTTTGAAATAAAGCAAAATTGCAACAGCCAACACGAAAATCGAAAGTATTTTATATTCAGCTTTTAAAAATGACATAGCGCCATCAGCAATATTTTTTGCGATTCTTGTCATTTTTTCGTTTCCTTCATCTTGTTTTGTAACCCATGAATTTTTGAAAAAAACAAATATAAGCGCCGCGACACCAAATAGAGGTAAATAATTTACTATTAATTCCATTATCTTTAAATGTTAGTTATAATTAGTTAATTTTTAAATTGGGCGCTAAAATAAGTAAAATAAGACATATAAAAAAAACCATCTCTGTTTTTTAAAAATGGTTCATTTTCTGGGCCTTTATTTTATCGATTAAATTGCAAATGTTCTTTTTTTCTTATGCTCGCTCAAATTGTAGCGTTTTATACATTGAGCAACAATTTTATAAGCCTCCTTAACATCTCCCCAGCCACCTACATCAACTTTCTTTTTTTCCAAATCTTTGTAAACCTGAAAGAAGTGTTCAATTTCTTTTACCTGATGCGGATTCATATCGGAAATATTATTTAACTGATTCCAAATGGGATCAGAGATTGGCACACAAATAATTTTTTCATCTGGTCCTTTTTCATCGGTCATATGAAAAACGCCGATGGGCTTAACTTCCATCAGGCACATTGGGAATGTCGGCTCTCCACCCAATACCAAAACATCAAGCGGATCTTTGTCCAAGGCCAAAGTTTCAGGAATAAATCCATAATCTCCAGGATACATCATAGAGGAAAACAACATTCTGTCGAACCTGATTTTATGAAGTACAAAATCATATTCATACTTGTTTCTGCTTCCTTTTGGAATCTCAATTAGTACATCAAAAGTTTTATCGGTTTTATTGCTCATTCTCTTATAGTTAAATAGTTAATTTTTTTCAAAATTACAAAATTCATCTTCCGACAAACTACTAATTTCAATAAATTTTAGAAATGAAATCCGAAGGCACCCTTTATGGCAAAATTATTGGCGTTTGGCACATCTCTATAACTTCCTCTCCAGCTAAAATCAATTCTGAAAACCTTAAATATATTGCCTACGCCAACGCTGTATTCATAATATACCTTTGAAGGTGCCACATAATTTATATTGGAAGCGCTTAAGGCAATGTTTTCATCGGAAATTTCTCCCCAAACCGCTTTTGCGCCAACAATTTCTCGCAAGTTGAGTTTTCTAAATAGTGGAATTCTAGAAAAGAATTTTCCATTAAAATTATGTTCTACATGAAGTGAGGCATAAGTATCGGTCACAAATTCATAATAATCCAATAAAGAATAGGTGTTTTCAATGGTGAAATAAGATTGATTTCCCGGCACAACATTCAGTAATCCAAGCGGCACTTCCCCAAATGTTTTTCCAACTTCAAAAGTGGTAAACATTCTTCCCAAACCACCAACTAACACGGGCTGACGGTAATAAAACTGAAGTTTTTGGTAATCAAAATCACTGTTAAACAAACCTTTAATCCCTTTTGAATAATTTAAAAATAAGGTGGTATAAACATCGGTGACTTCATTGCGTTCCACGCCATAACCAATTGTTTTTCTATTTGGTGTGTAAGTCACCGTAAAATCGAGTTCAGATTGTGAAACATTGGATTTTTTAATATTATTTTCTTTATCAACCCAGAAATCCAGATTAAAAGTTTCAGGAGAAGCTGATTCCAAAGTTCTGTATGATGCCCCTATTTTGAAATTTAAATTATTCCGCGGCTCAATTGAGAAGAAAAAATTAGATAAATTGATGGATGTTAGTTTGCTGTTGTCTCCCGAAGAAAATAGTGAGGATGAAGCAAAACTTCTACCCATCACATCGTTGGTTGTAGTTAAGCTTACACCAATTTGTTCCACATCACGCCTATTTCCTAAACCGACTGTAAACCTGCTTTTAGGATTTAACATCCATTTTCCTGAAAATCCGTATTTAAATTTATCATCCTTAAATCCGTAAGCGGTATATCCTTGCAATCGCCATGGCTCATTTCCTCCTAAAAAGGTTCTTCCACCAGCACGCAAACGCCAGCCTTCCACATCATTTTTTCCGAAGGTTGAAAAAACATCGCCGAAATCAAATTTATTCATCTCTATATAACCTGAACCCAAGATGGAGACCAAATTATATATACGCTTAAACTTAGGAACGGTAGCCAAGGTATCTAACATCTTATAAATTCCCTGTTCATTTTTATTTAATTTTTCTTGTCTGTTCTCGCTCCAATAATCATCGGTTTTTGAGTAAATATTTTTATTGTAGGTGTTTATTTCTTCTTTATAAAAAGCATCCGATTTCTTTTCATTGAAAACATAGTCTTTAAACATGGTGGTTCTTTTACCATAAACTCCTTTCGATTTGTCTTTTTTGTTCAAACTAAAATCAGACATCATATAATCGCGTTTCAACAAAAAAACCGAATCATTCATCACATCAAATTCCTGTTCAATATAAATATCTTTTACCCAGTTAATATTGGCACTTTTGTTGGCCTGCATATTAATCTTTTTAATGGCAAACGTGGTGTCATTCACCCAAAAATTGCCTTTAAAAGTGAGTTCTCCTTTCCTTCGCGGATAGTATATTATATTAAAACACCATTTATTATCGATAAAAGCACTGTCGGCTAAAACATAATTGTAGGTTGAGACGCCAGCGGCTTTGGAAATTGGACTTACAAAACTTTTATCAAAAATTTTGATATAACTGTCATAAACATTATAGTCCACATACAAATCTTTGATAAATGCAATGACATTTTGATTGTTTTCGAATCCCGAATTTTTATTGGCCACCAAATCCTCCCTAAATCTTTTTCCATCCTTGTTTTTTCCAAATGATTTATAAACGGATTCGTTTATGAAAATGGGTAAGAATGCTTTTCCGGTGATGTTTGAAGTATCAATACTTTCAAAAATAAACTCCATTCCTTTAAAAAGCTTGCTTTTTATCATGGAGCTATCAATATTATTCATATCAAACTCAAGTTTCTCATACTTGTTATATTGATATTGATCAAATAAATAAATGCCGTTTTCACGCTTTTTTGCCCAAATCTTTTCCAATATGTCGATGGCCGGATTTCCTTTCTTCTTAACCTTTCCAGTATAAATAAAAACTTGGTCTAACATTGCTGCCTCTTCTATCAGAACAATTGTTAAATTAAAATCCCTGTTTTTTATAGTGACAGACTTGGTTTCGTAACCTAAAAAGGAAACTTCTATTTGGGTATAAGTTTTATTGGATTCTAAATAAAACTTTCCGTTTTCATCCGAGACAGTTCCGATGGTTGACCCAGCAAACAAAATATTGGCAAATGGAATTGTTTGATTATTTTCATCTTTAACAACACCACTTATTTTCACTTGGGCTAACCCTGAAAAAAAAACAAAAGAAAACAGAAAACTTAAGAATATATATTTTTTGGTCATCATAAAAAAAACCTTTCAAGATAATTTTGAAAGGTAGTTGCAGTGCAAATATTATGCCCTTATTTTTTATACAATACTTCTTTCACTGCTTTTACAACATCATTTGAATTTGGCAACCACTCCTCCAACAAAACTGGAGAATAAGGTGCTGGTGTATCTGCAGTAGTAATTCTTCTAATTGGAGCGTCCAAATAATCGAAAACATTTTCCTGAACTTGGAAAGTAATTTCAGAAGCAACACTGCCAAATGGCCATGCTTCTTCCAAAATAACCAAGCGGTTTGTTTTTCTAACCGATTTAAAAATGGCTTCACTATCCATTGGTTTAACGGTTCGCAAATCGATGATTTCAACTGAAATTCCTTCTTTTTCCAAAATATCAGCAGCAATATAAGCCTCTTTAATTATTTTTCCGAAGGAAACTATTGTTACATCCGTCCCTTCTCTTTTTATGTCAGCAACCCCAATTGGCACAATATATTCTCCATCTGGCACTTCTCCTTTATCGCCATACATTTGCTCCGACTCCATAAAAATAACTGGGTCATCGTCTCTAATAGCAGCTTTTAACAGTCCTTTTGCATCATAAGGATTTGATGGCACCACAACTTTTAAGCCTGGTGTATTCGCAAACCAGTTTTCAAAAGCCTGAGAATGTGTGGCTCCTAACTGACCTGCAGATCCTGTTGGACCTCTAAATACAATTGGGCAATTTATTTGTCCGCCCGACATTTGTCGAATTTTCGCTGCGTTATTGATAATTTGGTCAATTCCAACCAAAGAAAAGTTAAAAGTCATATACTCAACAATCGGCCTATTTCCGTTCATGGCAGATCCAATGGCAATTCCAGTAAAACCCAATTCGGCAATTGGGGTATCAATTACGCGTTTTGGACCAAACTCATCCAACATTCCTTTTGAAGCTTTATAGGCACCATTATATTCAGCAACTTCCTCGCCCATCAAATATACGGTTTCATCTCGGCGCATTTCCTCGCTCATTGCTTCACATATAGCTTCTCTAAATTGTATAGTCTTCATTTTTTCTGTTTTATAGGATTTGCAAAATTAAACAATTATAATAGTTCTTTCAAAAAAATAACATCAATATTAAAAATTTTACTATGCGTGCATAATATTTTTAAAAAAAATAGTATATTCGTAGCAGAATAAATAAAAAGACTTGTAATTTTATACCAAATACCAAATTTCATGAAAATATTAGTTTGTATCAGTCACGTACCGGACACCACATCAAAGATTAATTTTGTAGAAAATGATTCTAAATTTGACACCAACGGAGTGCAGTATGTAATAAATCCATATGATGAATTCGCATTGACAAGAGCCATGTGGTTTAAAGAAAAACAAGGTGCTACTGTAACCGTTGTAACAGTAGGAAATGCAACTACCGAACCTACTTTAAGAAAAGCATTGGCTATTGGCGCTGATGACGCCATTCGGGTAAATACTGAAGCTTTGGATGGTTTTTCGGTTGCAAAAGAATTGGCTCAAGTGGTTAAAAATGGGGGCTACGACTTAGTGCTTACTGGAAAGGAGTCTATCGATTATAACGGAGGAATGGTACCAGCCATGTTAGCAACCTTTTTAGACTATAATTTTGTAAATGCTTGTATAGCATTAGAAATTGTAGGTGATAAGGCCACTATTTCACGTGAAATTGATGGCGGAAAAGAAACTCTTTCCTCACCCCTCCCGCTAATTATAGCTGGACAAAAAGGCCTGGTTGAAGAAAAAGATTTGCGAATCCCAAATATGCGTGGCATTATGATGGCGCGTCAAAAACCTTTGGCCATTGTTGAATCTTCTAATGGAAATGTTGCAACTTCCATTGTTTCTTTTGAAAAACAAGCGGCAAAATCAGCCTGCAAATTAGTAGATGCAGACAATATAGATGAACTCATTAATTTATTGCATAATGAGGCAAAAGTTATCTAATATCATCGTTTAAACTTTAAATTGTTTATTCGTTTAATTGTTAAATTAAGAATTAAAAATATAAATTCATTTTAGTTTTAGAAAACAAATCTAAAATCTAAAATCTAAAATCTAAAAATAAATATGTCAGTATTAGTTTTTGCCGAATCATCGGAAGGAAAATTTAAAAAAACTGCTCTAGAAGTAACTTCCTATGGGAAAAAAGTTGCTGAGCAATTGGGAACCAATTTAGTTGTATTGACCATAAATTCAAGTGATCCCTCAATATTATATAATTTTGGTGCCGAAAAAATTTTAACTGTCACAATTAGCGCATTGAAAACTTTTAATGCTAAAATAGTCGCCAATATAATTAAACAAGCTGCTGAAAAAGAAAGTTCCCAAGTTGTAATTATCGATTCAAATGCAAATGGACTTTACGTTGCCCCTATGGTTGCCGCTAATTTAAATGCAGGTTTTACCAGCAATGTGATTTCGTTACCAAGCGCCACTTCTCCTTTTACTGTAAAAAGAAAAACATTTTCAAACAAAGCATTTAACAATACACAAATATTAACGGATGTTAAGGTTGTTGGACTTGCGAAAAACGCATTTGGATTGCTCGAAAATAAAGTTACCGGCACAAGCGAGGAATTTTCACCAGTATTGGTTGAAAGCAATTTGGTTTCCACATCTATAGAGCAAACTTCTGGAAAAGTTACCATTGCAGATGCCGATATTGTTGTTTCAGGCGGAAGAGGGTTGAAAGGTCCAGAAAATTGGGGAATAATAGAAGAGTTGGCTGACGTTTTAGGCGCTGCCACTGCTTGTTCAAAACCAGTATCGGATTTGGGTTGGAGACCACATAGTGAACATGTTGGACAAACAGGTAAACCCGTTTCTTCAAACTTATACATCGCTATCGGAATTTCAGGAGCCATTCAACATTTGGCCGGAGTAAACTCCTCAAAAATTAAAGTGGTTATCAATACCGACCCAGAAGCTCCTTTCTTTAAGGCCGCAGATTATGGTATTGTTGGCGATGCTTTTGAAGTAGTTCCAAAATTAATTAAAAAGTTAAAAGATTTTAAAGCAAATAACGCATAATTTTATTAAATTGTGCCTCTAAAATAGGCTGCCTAATTATTGGGATAGAATCCTTTGATTAGACAGTCTTTTTTGTTAATTTTAACTTATGAGTTTAGTTCGACTGAATATAAAAGGAATATCTTACAGCCAAACACAGAGTGGCGCTTACGCCTTAGTTTTAAGCGAAGTAGGTGGTGCCAGAACATTACCTATTGTTATTGGGGCTTTTGAAGCACAGTCCATTGCCATAGCTTTGGAAAAAGAAATTAAACCTCCTCGCCCACTAACACACGATTTATTTAAGAGTTTTGCCGATCGGTTTAACATTATAATTAAACAAGTTATCATTCACAAATTGGTTGATGGCGTGTTTTATTCAAGTTTAATTTGTGAACGAGATAAAATTGAGGAAATCATTGACACCCGAACCTCTGATGCAATTGCATTGGCAACTAGGTTTAATGCTCCAATTTATACCTATGAAAATATCTTGGATAAGGCGGGTATCTATTTAAAAGCAAAAGACGAACTTACTGACGAAAAAGAGACCTTAAGCATTGAAAAATTAATTGAGGAACCCGACAAAATAAGTTCTTTTTCAAAGGATACTCTTGAAGAATTAAATGAAAAATTAGATAAAGCCGTTCAAAATGAAGATTATGAGTTAGCGGCCAAAATTCGAGACGAAATAACAAAACGCACCTCATAACATTACATTTTATGGTAAAAAAAATAAGCTTAGCCCTTCTTTGCTTTTTCAGTATTTTCTCAACAAGCGCACAAGAAACCATCCAAAACACGATTATTGACAACCAAGGATTTACAACAACCTCATTATGGCGTGGAGTTTTAGGAATGATATCATTACTTCTTATTGCTTACCTATTTAGCAGTAATAGAAAGGCCATTAACTGGAAAACAGTTGGCGCTGGTTTAACTGCGCAATTGCTTATTGGCATTGGCGTTTTAAAAATCGCTTTTGTTCAGGGAATATTCGAATTTGTTGGCGGAATTTTCACCAATATTTTAGACTTTACGGCAGCTGGTAGTCAATTTTTATTTGGCGGCTTAATGAATATTGATTCTTATGGATTTATATTTGTGTTTCAAATTCTGCCTACCATTATTTTCTTTTCAGCATTAACTTCCTTATTATTTTATTTGGGCGTAATACAAGTTATTGTAAAAGGAATGGCGATTGTGTTGACAAAATTATTGAAAATTTCGGGTGCTGAAAGTTTATCGGTGGCAGGAAATATATTTTTAGGCCAAACAGAAGCTCCTTTAATGATCAAAGCTTATCTGGAACGAATGAACCGTTCAGAAATATTATTGGTGATGATAGGCGGAATGGCTACTGTTGCTGGCGGTGTTTTGGCTGCTTACATAGGATTTTTAGGCGGAAACGATCCAGTTTTACGACTGCAATTCGCCAAACATTTATTGGCTGCCTCAGTAATGGCGGCACCTGGAGCTATAGTAATCTCAAAAATGTTGTATCCGCAAACTGAAGAAATTAATACCGACGTAAGTGTTTCCCAAGAAAAAATAGGCTCAAATATTTTAGACGCTATCGCCAACGGAACCTCAGAAGGATTGAAATTGGCCGCAAATGTCGCAGCCATGTTATTGGTTTTTGTGGCTTTAATTGCCATGCTAAACGGTATTTTGGGCTGGATAGGATCTGTCACTCATTTAAATGGTTTGATAACCGAATACACCCCATATCAACAATTTTCTTTGGAATCTATTCTGGGAACTATTTTTGCACCATTAATGTGGTTAATTGGCGTTGCAAAAGAAGACATGATGATGATGGGACAATTGTTAGGTGTAAAGTTAGCCGCTAGTGAGTTTGTGGGATATATTCAATTGGCTGAGTTAAAAAACATGGCGAATGTTACACATCTAACTTATAATAAATCTGTTATCATGGCAACGTATATGTTGTGTGGTTTTGCTAACTTTGCCTCAATCGGCATTCAAATTGGCGGTATTGGTTCCTTGGCACCTGGACAAAGAAAAACATTGTCGGAGTTTGGACTAAAAGCAGTAATCGGTGGTTCAATCGCTTCATTGTTATCAGCAACAATTGCCGGAATGATTATTGGGTAAGGTCCCCTAGCCCCCAAAGGGGGAATTATTGATTAGTGTATTAAATAAGAAATAGCAAGTTGTCTCGTTTATTACTTAACAAATAAACAACAAAATGAAACGAGCATAACAAATTTTGCTTCACGAAGGAATGATGAATGGCGAATTTACCCGCCTACCGGCAGGTAGCATCTGTTACAGCTAAAAAATAAAATTTAATCAGATGAAACAATATCTAGACTTAATAAAATACGTTCAAGATAAAGGAACGCTAAAAGAAGACCGTACAGGCACCGGAACAAAAAGTGTGTTTGGCTATCAAATGCGGTTTGATTTAAGTGAAGGGTTCCCTATGCTAACCACAAAAAAATTACATTTAAAATCCATTATTTATGAATTGCTGTGGTTTTTAAATGGTGACACCAATATTCAATATCTAAATGAAAACGGTGTGAAAATATGGGATGCCTGGGCAAATGAAAATGGCGATTTAGGGCCGGTTTACGGTCATCAATGGCGGAATTGGAATAGCGAAGGCATTGATCAAATTTCTGAGTTAATCCAAACCATAAAAACAAATCCAGACAGTAGAAGAATGCTGGTTTCAGCATGGAATCCAAGCGTTTTACCTGATACTTCTTTATCTTTTTCCGAAAATGTTGCCAATGGAAAGGCTGCTTTACCGCCGTGTCACGCCTTTTTTCAATTTTATGTAGCCGATGGAAAATTATCCTGTCAGCTTTATCAACGCAGTGCCGACATTTTTTTAGGGGTGCCTTTCAATATAGCTTCCTATGCTTTATTTACCATGATGATTGCACAAGTTTGCAATTTAAAACCCGGAGACTTTATCCATACTTTTGGCGATGCACATATTTACAGCAACCATAGCGATCAAATTAATTTACAATTATCAAGAACGCCTAGAGAATTGCCTAAAATGGAAATAAATCCATCAGTGAAAAATATTTTCGATTTTAAATTTGAAGATTTTAACTTGATAAATTACAATCCGCATCCGCACATAAAAGGAGATGTTGCTGTTTGACATTAAAGAAATCTCAACCTTAAAAAAATTACTTGGCAACAGTTTGCAAATGGAATTATTAAAATTTAATATTTCTTTAATAAACAGTTTGTAAAACTTTTAATACATTTAAGATTAATTAAAGAAAAAGAAGATGAATGCACCTAAACTAAAAATCGCCCTAATTCAAAGAATCATTGAAATAGATGATACTGAGTTATTAAAATCCCTCGAAGGTCTATTGAATACTTCCAATAAAAACATCTCAAAATTTTTGGAATTGGCTAATCAAAAGCTACAACAAGAAAACGAAAATGAAACGGAAGATTTCACTGCCTATATTAAAGAATGGGTTAAAAACATGTAGTTATGAATAATTTAAACGAACAACATGATTTATATGAAAATGCACGAGCACGCGCAAAACAAAAAAAAAGACTTTACTATCATTTTGTAGTGTTTTTGGTGGGTGCCGTATTTTTAATTCTGCTTAACAAATTATTAAAAATTGGCGAAAATGTTGTTGAAAATTGGTTCGTTTGGGCTATTATTTTATGGCTTTTCTTTTTTGTTTTGCATTTTATTAATGTATTTGTTACCCATCGTTTTATGGGAAAAGATTGGGAACGTGCCCAAACCGAAAAATTAGTGATGGACCAAGAATTGAAAATTGCAAAATTAAAAAAGGAAATGGATGATGAGTATGCTTTAAAAGCTGAAAAAATTCAAGAGCTATACAATTTCGAAAAGGACAAAAAAGAAGGTGATTTAAGCAACGCAACAGAAGAATGGTAACAATTATGGCTGCAATTGCGGCAAATAGCGCCTTGGGAAAAGACAACCAATTGATTTGGCATTTGCCTGCAGATTTAAAACGATTCAAAAAAACCACTTTAAACCATGCAGTTATAATGGGGAGAAAAACATTTGAATCCTTAGGGAAACCGCTTCCAAACAGAAGTAACATTCTAATTACACGCGATAAAAATTACAAAGCTGAAGGCTGTTTGGTGGTAAATACATTAAAAGAGGCGCTTAAAGCTGCAGCAAAATTAGATGAAAACCCATTTATTTTAGGAGGTGCTGAAATTTACAATCAAGCAATGCCGTTTGCGGACAAGCTTGACATCACTTTTGTTCACCAACAATTTGAGGCTGATGTTTTTTTTCCTGAAATAGATAAAAAAATCTGGAAAGAAACTTCTCGTGAAAATTTTAAAGCCGATGAAAAAAACAAATACGATTATAGTTTTGTTACTTTCGAGCGAATTTAAATCACAATCTTATTTAATTTCCAACAGAAAAGGCATTCTAGCCTGTATTCCCTTTATTTCTGAAAATTGTTTAATGGCTTGGTAAATTTTATAATTTTCCAATCCCAAAGCTTCAATCATTGCTTTTTCCTTTGTTTTCATAAAAGGAATACCACTCAATCTATCACTTAAATTCAGTTTGTAGTCTGGGTAATTCCGCACTTTATAATCAACAATTGCAGCCAATTCTGCAGCATACCTAATGGCATCATCCAAATCTCCTAACTCATCAACCAATCCATTTTGCAAAGCATCAACTCCAGCCCAAACACGACCTTGCGCAATATTATCAACCGCCTGAGCACTCATATTTCTTCCTTTAGAGACCCTATCAACAAATGCATTGTATACATCTTCAACACCTTCCGTAGTTACCGCTCTAAACTCCTCTGTGATTGGTTCAAAAACGCTATAACTCGGGCTTTTATTGGTGCTCACCTGCTCTGCGTTTATTCCAATATTTTCTGATAATTTACTCATATTAGGCAAGGCTCCAAAAACACCTATTGACCCCGAAATGGTAGTAGATTCCGCAAAAATCCTGTCGGCATTGCAAGCAATATAATACCCCCCCGATGCTGCCAAATCTCCCATCGAAACCACCAATGGAAGTTCTTTTTTGGTCAGTTCCAATTCTCTCCAAATTAATTCAGAAGCCAAAGCACTACCTCCTGGTGAATTTATTCGCAATACAATTGCTTTTACATTTTTATCTTTTTTAGCTTTTCGAAGGGCTTCTATAATTAATTCCTGTCCAATCAAATCTTCATTTCCTTTTCCGTAAATTATTTCTCCTTGCGCATAAATTACAGCAATTTTATTGGTGGCACTTGAAATAACCCTGCCTTTTCCTGTAGCAATATAATCGGAAAGCGTAATTTCAGATAATTCGCCATCCATTGAAATACCAGAAGCCTCTTTTAATTTAGTCTCATATTCATCTAAATAAACAGCCCCATCAACGATATTGTTTGCAACAGCTAGTGTTGCATTTCGTGCCCATAAATTATCTGCAATGGCGTTGAGCTCTTCAGTTGTTTTATTTCTGCTTTTTGAAATATCAGCCAACAATTCGCCCCAAATAGACTGTAAAAAATAGGTGATTTGTTCCCTGTTTTCATCACTCATATTATTGTATAAAAATGGCTCAACGGCACTTTTATATTTTCCGTGCCTAATCACTTCCATTTTCACACCCGATTTATCTTGTAAATCTTTAAAAAATAAAACTTCGGAAGACAAACCTTTAAAATCTATCCCGCCCAATGGATTCATAAAAATAGAGTCGGCCACAGAACTTAAATAGTACGATTTCTGATTGTAAACATCGCCGTAAGCCATGATAAACTTGCCAGATTCTTTAAATTCTTCTAATTTTTTTCTAATGGCTTTGGTTTGTGAAACCCCAGCATTAACATCAAGCGTATTGATGCTTATACCAACAATATTATCATCATTCTTTGCATTTTCAATGGCATTGATAATTTCATTCAAGCCCATTTTTTTATCGCTTAAAGCAAAAAATCCATCCAAAAAATCAGAGCCTTTTGGCGCATAATCCTTCACCAAAGCATCTAATTTAATGACCAAAACCGAATTATCTTTCACCACTATTTTTTCAGTTTCGCCAAACGCCATTGCAATCACAACAAACATCATGAGCAAAATACCCAATGCAATAAGTGTCCCTAAAATTGATGCTAATAAATTTCCTAAAAATTTCATGTAAACCTTGAATTTAAAAATCGAAAAAAAGTTTGTAAATGTTTATAAATTGACATACAAAGATATGTATTTATCTGATACTTTTCTTTTCTTTGCAATCACTTTATGCAAATTTTAAAACCTACATATTTGTCGTTGGGTAGTAACCAAGGAAACAAGCTTGATAATTTACAGCAGGCTATTAATTTAATTGCAGAAAAAATAGGGGCAGTTGAGAAAATATCCTCTGTTTACAAAACGGAATCCTGGGGTTTTAAAAGTGCCGATTTTTTAAATATCTGTATTAAAGTTTCCACAAAGTTAAATGTGGAGAGCCTTCTAAAATACATTCACGAAATTGAACTATTGTTAGGCAGAAATAGAACAGCTGAAACCGGTTATAAAGCGAGAATTATTGATATTGATGTGTTGTTTTTTGATACGGAGATTGTTATATCAAAGGAGTTGGTGGTGCCACATAAAGACATGTTGAATAGAAAATTTGTGATGGTTCCTTTGGCTGAAATTGCCCCCAATATAATTCATCCAATTACAAAACAAAGCGTACAAACCTGTTTGGAAAACTGCATCGATAATAGCCCTGTTGAAAAAACCTCCTTTGAGCTTACGCGCCCGGTCTCACTCGCCGACAAATTCAATTATATCGCTATTGAAGGGAATATTGGCTCGGGTAAAACAACGCTTTCAACCATGATTGCCGAAGATTTTAATGCGAAAATTATATTGGAACGCTTTGCTGACAATCCGTTTTTACCGAAATTTTATGAGGACAACGATCGTTATGCTTTTCCGTTGGAAATGAGTTTTTTGGCCGACAGGTATTCTCAACTTTCGGATGATTTGGCACAGTTTGATTTATTTAAAAACTTTATCGTTTCGGATTATTACATTTTTAAGTCGCTCATTTTTGCCCAAATCACTTTACAAAAAGATGAATTTTACTTGTACAGAAAGATGTTCGACATTATGTATAAAGAAATTTCAAAACCCGATTTGTATATCTATCTTTACCAAGATACGCCTCAATTAATCAAAAACATTAAAAAAAGAGGACGGGAATATGAGCAAAATATTGCTCCAGAATATTTGGATAAAATTCACCAAGGCTATTCAAGCTTTATTAAAACTGAAGAAAATCTGAAAACGCTCATTATTGATGTTTCCCAAAAAGATTTTTTGAACAATCCGATAGACTATAATGAAATTATCTCGCTTATAAAAGGGCAATAGTTGTTAGTTGTGGTTGTTTCAGGTTTCAACAACCAAACGATTCAACAAATATTCAACACTTCAAATTTCAGAACGGACAGGTCGCGCTTTCAGAACGGACAGGTCGTGACCTGTCCCTACACAATTACTTTTTCTGTAAGTTTAATTTTTCTGCAAAATAATCACAAAAATCGAGCATTGTGGCGCTCATTTTATGGTCATTTGTTGCACGGTCAAAGGAGGTTGCCATTGAAACCAGCGTTTCATGAAAAAACTGTTTCATTTCATCAATAGGCATATCTTTTGTCCATAAATCCATGCGAAGCGTTTCTTTCTTTTTAGGGTCCCATACAGAAATCATCAAGGCTTTAGATTTCTCATTTTTAATTTCGCCGTCATCGGCTGTCCAGTTTATTGTTTCAGGTACTTTATTTTCATCTAAGCCTACAACAAATTCAATTTGTGATGTTTGTACTACTGCCATTATTTTTTAGGTTTATATTTCGATTTATTAAATATTTCTTCAGCATTGGTTTGTAAAAGTTGCTGTAAAGTTACGTCTTTATTGTTAGTCATATAGGCACTCACTATTTGCCAACCCAGCCAAACCCCAATTCTTCCGGGCGATTCTTTATCAATATCAATATAGAATTTTGAAAATGGTGCGTCTGCCATAAAGCGGTCTACCAATTTTAAGTCGGTGCTGTAAAGTAATTTGTTTTCTATAAAATATTTCCAAATTTGTGATTCATTGGCCACTACCCATTCATATTCATCGTCACTATAGCCAATTTTTTGGGCATTGGAAACTGAAGGTAAATAATGGTCAATCATCACCATGTTTTTTCCAGCACCAATCAACATATCCAAAAACTGCCGACTTTTATGTGCGGTAAAATAGCGATTGCTAATTGCGTCAGCAATGTCAACAACCAATTGCGATTTATCAAAATTTTGTGATAAATAAACTGGAAAATCCTGATATACCTCACTGTTTTTCCCTAAATACATATCCAAAGAAATAAACAGCAAACTGTCTGCATAAACAATTTTGCTTTGGTAATCCAAATTTGTGATTAAAGTAATTATTTTTGGCTCCTCAAAATTTGGATGTTCATATTTTACATGCTTAAACAAGCCTTCTATTTGGGCTCTTTCACTCTCAAAATCTCCAAAAACCTCTTGGGACTTTTTATACAATTCTCTTTCTTCTTTATCTTTTATTTTATTTAACCAAATACTGTCGTTTTGTAGAGGAAACAAATAAGGAAATTCTTTTTTAAGGGCTATAAGCGTTGTTTCATTTGATTCATAGAATTTTTGCTCAAACCTAGTAACTGAAACAGCAACCTTAATATTTGACACATCAATTTCGGTCGCAATTTCATTCTTACAGGAAATTGACAAGAATAAAACAAATACAAGAATTAAAAGTCTGTTCATTAATTTCTATATTTACGCTTCATAGTTTAAAACGTCAAAATTACTAATTAAATTAAATATGAAGGTAGAAAAAGTTGTAGAATATATTGTTGGCTGGTTAAAGGAATATGCTGAAAAATCGAATGTAAATGGTTTTGTAATTGGAATTTCGGGAGGTATAGATTCTGCTGTCACTTCAACACTTTGCGCTAAAACTGGTTTCCCTGTTTTATGCCTTGAAATGCCAATACATCAGGATAAAAATCAGGCTTCAAGAGGAAAAGATCATATAGAACAGCTTAAAAACAATTTTCAAAACATCATTTCCGAAGAAATAGATTTAACAGCAACTTTTGAAAAATTTAAATCAGCCCTTTCAGTCGATAATGATTTGGATGCTGTAAACCTGGCCTTGGCTAATAGCCGTGCTCGTTTGCGTATGGCAACTTTATATTATTTTGCAGGAATTCGAGGTTATTTGGTGGCAGGAACAGGAAATAAAGTTGAAGATTTCGGGGTCGGTTTTTTCACAAAATACGGCGATGGCGGTGTGGACATTAGTCCGATTGCCGATTTAATGAAATCAGAAGTTTATGAAGTCGCAAAATATTTAGGCATTAATGATGATATTATTACAGCTGCTCCGACCGATGGTTTATGGGGAGATGACAAAACTGACGAAGACCAAATTGGCGCCAGTTACAACGAATTGGAATGGGCAATGAAGCAGGTTGAACTCGGTAAAAAGATGACCGATTTTAGAGACAGGGAAAAAGAAGTCTTTTCCATTTTTACAAACAGAAACAGGGCAAACAAACACAAAATGTTACCGATACCGATTTGTGAAATACCTAAAGATTTGAAATAACAAATAAACAGGATGAACAGAAAATAGAGACTAAAAATCTAATAAATTTATTGAAAAATCAACACCCTTATATACTGTTTTAAAAAATGAAATACTTAAAAATCGCATTCCTTTTTTTTTGGACTTTTGGTCTAATGCAATTCGCTTCTTGCAACAAAAAAGAGAAAATCGAAATGTCAAAAAAGTCGTCTTTAGATTCTGTCGATTTTTACATTCAAAAAATGAGAGACCCCGCTCTTGGAGACTCAATATGTTTGAACTATGCGAATATGGCTCTTAAACTTGCTAGAAAAAACACTCCAAATTCAAAAAACATAGATGAAATATTGATTCATAAATCATCTTTATTCGGAAACTTAAAACAGCTTGATAGTGCAATAGCCTCTAGCAAGGAGTTATTGCGCACTTCTATTGCAAAAAACGACTCGGTTGCGATTGGAAATAATTTTTCGAGATTGGCTTATTATTATAGCGTAAACTTTAAAAAAGACAGCGCCTTCCTTTTTTACAATCTTTCTAAAGAGATACATCTTAATCTTGATGATAAATCAAAAGTCGGTGAAAATTTGGTGCAAATGGCCATCATTCAATCTGATTTTGGCGATTATTATGGTAGTGACGAGACGGCAATTCAGGCCTTAAAATATTTAGACAAGAACAATATACAATACCTAACTTCTGTATACAATTGCATTGCCATTTCAGCAAAAAAACAAAATGACTATTCAGAAGCCATTTATTGGTATGATAAAGCCTTTAATATTTCAGCAAATGAAATAGAAAAAATTGCCATTCAAAATAATATGGCAAATGCTTTTAGATCACTTAAAGATTATGACAATTCGATTAACCTACTTACCGAGCTGATAACAAGCCCTTTACTTAACGAAATCCCTAAAACGAAAGCTAGAATACTAGACAATCTTGCTTACACAAAATGGCTGGCTAACGAAAATGAAAATGTACTTGACGATTTGCTTTCTGCTTTAACAATTCGTTTAAAAGAAAATGATTTATATGGCTTAAACGCAAGTTATGCTCATCTTTCAGATTATTACAAACAAAGAAATCAGAAAATAGCGCTTGAGTATGCCTTAAAAATGTACAATATAGCTTCACGTAAAAAGAGCCCACAAGATCAATTGGAAGCTTTACAAAAACTAATTGATTTAGAAAATTCCAACAAAACAAAAGAATATTACATTAGGTATGTTAAAATTAGTGATAGCTTAAAAGACGCAGAGCAAAACGCCCTAAATAAGTTTGCAAAACTCAAATACGACAGCAAAAAAAATCGCGATGAAAATCTACAATTAAAAATAATATCAGCAAAAAAAGAATTAGAGTTAGAAAAAGAAAAAAACAGAAATATCATTACAGGTGTTTCTATGAGCTCCATTGTTATAGCGTTGCTCATTCTTGGTTATTACAGAAAACAAAAACACAAACAGGAAAAATTACAGGAGGTATATAAAACCGAAACACGTATTGCAAAAAAAATACATGATGAAGTTGCTAACGATGTGTACAATATTATGAATAAAATACAATACACTACTAATAACCCTACTCAAATACTAGATGATTTAGACAAGGTATATTTACACACCAGAAATATTTCTCGAGAAAATAACACTATTGAAACTGGAATAAATTTTGAAAAATATTTAAAAAACATGCTCTCCGGATTTAACAATGAGCATTGCAAAATATTTATAAAAAATCTGCAAGAAGCAAAACTTCATCGCATAGAAAAACACAAACAAATAACCATTTACAGGGTTTTACAAGAATTAATGGTAAACATGCAAAAACACAGCAAGGCCAATTTAGTTGTTATTTCATTTAGTGATGATAAAAATTATTATACCATAAAATACTCAGATAATGGAATTGGCCATAATGGAGAAGAATTAACTTTAAGAAATGGCCTTAAAAATGTGGAAAACCGTATAAAAGCTATAAATGGAACGGTTACTTTTGAAACAACTTTAAACAAAGGGTTTAAAGTGTCAATTATTTTTAAAAAGTAACGCAGATGTTTCAAAAAATTTTAATAGCTGAAGATATGGACTTTATTAACAGCGGTATAAGAGCTGAGCTAGGCAAATTAGAAATAAAAGAAATAGATTATACCCAATATTGCGATGAAGCATTATTAAAATTAAAAAGTGCCCAATTAAATAATACTCCTTTTGATTTATTAATTAGCGACTTATCCTTTAATAAAGACCATAGGGCGCAAAAAATTAATTCAGGCGAAGAACTTATAAAAACAGTTAGAAAAGAATTTCCTGATTTAAAAATTATTGTATTTTCTGTTGAAGATAAAACGTACAGAATTCAATCTTTATTCAATGAGAATAAAATTAGTGCTTATGTGTGGAAAAGCAGAGATGGGCTAAGAGAATTAAAAAAAGCAATTCAAAAGATATACAATTCAAACGAATTTTATATTTCTCCTCACGTGGCTGGTTCTTTATCACAAAATGAAGCTGTAGAAATTGCTGAATATGATATATTTCTTCTCAATTGCCTTGCCAAAGGATATTCTCAAGAAGAAATAAGTAATTCCTTAAAAAACAAAAATTATTCCCCAACAAGTATGAGCAGCATTGAAAAAAGGTTAAAAGTTTTAAAAGAATACTTTAACGCAAACAACGTAGTTCATCTAGTGTCAATCTCAAAGGATCTAGGGATTATATAATAAATAAATTATTGGCTATTTCGGAGTGACCGTGCCACTGATTTCGGTCAAACAGTGCCACTTTGAAAGATCCTACAATTATATAAAAAATTACATTGTTGTCCGATAAAAAAGAAGCCAACTTAATGGCTTCTTAAAAGTTATCGTAATTTTGTGTTGCAAAACCTAAAATACGATGAGTAAAAGTAATTATTTTTCTGGTAAATCTGTTTTCGGACAGCTGATTTCTTTAATTGATGATAAAATCATTAAAAGTTGTGTCAAAGAATGCAATTCTGACCGATATACAAAGAAATTTAAAACGAAAGATCACTTGATAAGTATGCTTTTTTGTTCGTTTGCCAAATGTAATTCCCTTCGAGAAATATCAGGAGCAATGCTTGGATTGTCTGGAAAAACGGAACATTTTCAGTTAAACCACATACCAAAAAAAAGCACTTTATCGGATGCGAATAAAAATAGAGATGTTGAGGTTTTTGAAAAAATCTATCATAAGCTGCTACAATTGTATGGTTCAGTTTTATCGGACAGCCGAATTAAAGAGGTGATAAAAAAACAAGTTAAAATCTTTGACAGTAGTACAATTAGCTTGTTTAAAGAGATTATGGCTTGTGTTGGTAGAAACCCTAAAAATGGCAAAAAGAAAGGTGGAATTAAGATTCATACGGTTATAAATGCCGATGAAATTGTTCCAAGTTTGGTTTGGTTTAGTCCAGCAACCACGCACGATCACAGGTTCTTAGAAAAGCTAAAATGCGATGACAACACAATTTATGTTTTTGATAAAGGATACAATGATTATAAGGTATTCAAGCATTTTTCTGAACAAAAAACGGGATTTGTAACTCGGATAAAAGACAATGCTAATTATGAAATAATTGAAGATATTGAAGTTTCAGAAAAAATTCATAGTGGTGTTTTGGAAGACCAAATCATTGAAATAGAGGTTAATGTTAATAAAGAAATAAGCAAATTAAAATTAAGAAAAGTTAGGTTTTATGACCGAGAAAATAAAAGAGAGTTTGAGTTTTTGACTAATTTATTCGAAATGAGAGCTGATATGATAGCAGCTTTATACAAAATAAGATGGCAGATTGAATTGTTATTCAAGCAATTAAAACAAAATTTTCCGTTAAAATATTTTCTTGGGGATAATGAAAATGCCATAAAAATACAGATTTATTGTGTTTTAATAGTCAATTTGCTGATAGCGGTGATAAAAAAGAAACTAAAACGAAGTTGGGCTTTCTCAAACTTAGTTAGCTTCTGTAAAATTCATCTTTTTAATTACATAAATCTGATGAAATTTTTAGAAAACCCAGAAAAAGACTGGATTATTGATAAAGCTGAAACAGAACAACTGTCATTTTTTTGACACCTTGTTTTTAAAAAAGTGAAATTTTAAAAATCAATCAGCTGAATAACAATTAGATAAAAAATAAAAATAATTGTTTTTATTTTTTATCGGACATTAATGAAAA
>DATCTJ010000058.1:0-11438 GCA_036568005.1 Lutibacter sp.
GCATCTTTAGCTGAATTACTGGAAATTGACACAGAATTGTTAATGGAAAAATTATTGTCTGATAATGAGCAACTTGAAAAAGTTATCAATTATAAAAACCTATTGCAGGCTGGGTAAATGAAGCTTGCGAAAGTTAAATTACTAATATTTCCAAGTATTTTTTTCAAATTCGGTGCGAATATAAAGACTAAAAGGTGTTCTTTTATGACAAATGTCAGTTATTTAGGTTTTCATTTTAAAGAAAATTAAATTGTTGTTATTAGTCGATTATTAAATTGATTTTAAATATTTTTACGTTTTAAAACCAAAGATTTTGGATAATTTTATTGATGTTATTTTACCCATTCCTTTACAAAAGTTATTTACATATAAAATAACCAAAGCGGAAGTTTCCTTTTTAAAAAGAGGGATGCGTGTTGCTGTAGAATTTGGAAAATCAAAAATATATACCGCCTTGGTTTATAAAATTCATCAAATTCCACCAATTGGATACGAAGCAAAGGAAATTTATCAAATATTAGATGAAATTCCTGTTGTAAACAATATGCAAATTACCCATTGGGATTGGATTTCCAATTATTATATGTGTTCTTTGGGTGAAGTTTACAGGGCAGCATTGCCTTCGGCTTTTTTATTGGAAAGCGAAACGGAAGTTCAATTGGTTTTGGGTTTTACAAATGAAGAAACGCTTAGTGACGAAGAGTTTTTGATTTTTGAAGCTTTGCAGCATCAATCAGCGCTATCAATACAGCAAATTATTGAAATTCTTGGAAAAAAAAGTGTATTTCCAATTATCAAGTCTTTACTGGATAAAAATGCCATTGTAGTAAAAGAACAAATTTATGAGCAGTACAAGCCGAAACTAGAAAAATATATTCGATTGGCAGATGCTTGGAGTGCAGCCGAAAAGTTATCGGAATTGCTGGATTCCTTAAGCAGGGCAAAAAAACAACGTGAACTTATATTGACCTTTTTTCAATTGCAGGCTTCAAAAAAACCGATCAAACAAAGCCAGCTTCTGGAGGATTCTAATAGTACTGCCGCAGTGTTAAAATCGTTGGTCGACAAAGGTATTTTTAAAGTCTATTTCATCCAACAAGACCGAATTAATTTCGATGGGAAATCGGATAAGATAAAAGAGTTGACGGTGCATCAGGAAGAAGCTTTTTTAGCCATAAAAGAACACTACAAAACAAAGCAAACTGTACTTTTAAAAGGCATCACAAGCAGCGGCAAAACAGAGATTTATGTAAAATTAATTAAACAAGTTATTGAAGAAGGTAAGCAAGTACTTTATTTGCTTCCGGAAATTGCGCTCACCGCACAATTAATTGATAGACTGCAACTTTATTTTGGCGAATATCTGTCGGTTTTTCATTCAAAATATTCGATGAATGAACGCGTCGAAGTGTGGAACAATGTGTTGGAAAATAAAGCAAAAGCGCAATTGATTTTAGGCGCGCGTTCTTCAGTGTTTTTGCCTTTTTCCAATTTGGGGCTCATTATTGTTGATGAAGAACATGAACCTTCTTTTAAACAATATGATCCGGCGCCTAGATATCATGCTAGGGATGCCTCAATAGTTTTGGCGAATCAACACCAAGCTAAAGTAATACTAGGTTCAGCAACACCAAGCATAGAAACGTATTACAACGCGCAACAGGGAAAATATGGTTTGGTGGAATTAAATCGGAGATTTGGCAATGTTTTATTGCCAGAAATAGAATTGGTCGATGTAAAGGAAAAGCATCGAAAAAAGCGAATGAAAGGTCATTTTTCCGACCGATTGCTTGAAATGATTACCGAATCGTTGGATAATAAAGAGCAAGTGATTTTATTTCAAAACCGTCGTGGTTATGCACCAGTTGTGGAATGTGAAACTTGTGGTGTTTCGCCACAATGTCCCAATTGTGATGTGAGTTTAACCTACCATAATTTCAGAAAAGAATTGCGATGCCATTATTGCGGACATCATCAGGCAATGCCTCATAATTGCGGCGCTTGCGGCAGCGAAAAATTGAATACCAAAGGTTTTGGAACCGAGCAAATTGAAATTGAATTGATGGAATTGTTTCCAAACGCAAAAGTGGGCAGAATGGATTTCGACACCACGCGGGGCAAATACAGCTACCAAAAAATTATTGGTCAATTTCAATCGCAGGAAATAGATATATTAGTTGGCACGCAAATGCTTTCAAAAGGACTGGATTTTGCAAATGTGTCCTTGGTAGGAATTATGAATGCCGATAATATGTTGAATTTCCCCGATTTTAGGGCACACGAAAGAAGTTATCAGTTGATGGTTCAAGTTTCTGGTAGGGCGGGACGTGCAAGCAAAAGAGGAAAGGTTGCCATACAAACCTACAATCCGCACCATCAAATATTACAGCAAGTTTCAACCAATGCCTTTGAAGAAATGTATAAGGAGCAATTAGATGAACGCTGGCAATACCATTATCCGCCATTTTACCGAATAATTAAAATAACCTTGCGCCATAAAGATTTTAATAGGGTAGAAGAAGGCGCTGTTTGGCTGGGAAAATCATTAATCTCCATTTTTAAGCATGATATTTTGGGACCTTCAATACCGGGAATTTCAAAAATAAGGAATTATTATATCAGAACAATCATTATAAAAATACCGCAAAAACAATCATTGAAAGTTAGTAAAAATCAAATACAAAGGGTTAAAAATGCATTTCAATCCATCAATGAATTTCGTGCCATTAAATTCAATATTGATGTGGATAATTATTAAAGCTATTTTATTGAATTTACACTTGTCAATTAAGGAAATAACGTTATATTTGCACCCTTAAAAGTAAAAACTTAAATTATTAATTATGAATCATTACGAAACTGTTTTCATTTTGAATCCCGTTTTATCTGATGTTCAGGTAAAGGAAACAGTAAAGAAGTTTGAGGACTATCTTGTTTCTAAAGGTGCCGAAATGATATCAAAAGAGGATTGGGGCTTAAAAAAATTAGCCTACACCATCCAAAACAAAAAAAGTGGATTTTATCACTTATTCGAATACAAAGTTGCTGGAGAAATAATCGCTCCTTTTGAACTTGAATTTAGAAGAGATGACAGCATTATGCGTTATTTAACCGTTGCGTTAGACAAACATGCTGTTGCTTGGGCTGAAAAAAGAAGATTAAGAGACGGTAGTAAAGCAGTTAAAAAATAAGCGTTATGTCTATAGAACAACAAGCAAAAGGAGGAAAACAAGGTGATGTTCGTTACCTGACTCCGTTAGATATTGAAACAAAACAAGTAAAGAAATATTGTCGTTTTAAAAAGAACAACATCAAATATATCGATTATAAAGATGCTGATTTCTTATTATACTTAGTAAATGAACAAGGTAAAATTCTACCTCGTCGTTTAACAGGAACTTCATTAAAATACCAACGTAAAGTGTCAGTTGCCATTAAAAGAGCGCGTCACTTGGCTTTATTGCCATACGTTGCAGATATGTTAAAATAAAAACAGCAAGGAATTATGGAAATTATATTAAAGCAAGACGTTGAAAACTTAGGGTTTAAAGATGATCTTATTACTGTAAAAAATGGTTTTGGACGTAACTATTTGATTCCTCAAGGATTTGCAGTATTGGCAACAAGTTCAGTAAAGAAAGTATTGGCAGAAACTATAAAGCAACGTGCTTATAAAGAAGAAAAATTAATAAAAGATGCTACAGAAATTGCAGATGCAATTAAAGCATTAGATATTAAAATTTCTGCTAAAACTGCCGATAACACAAAATTATTTGGATCAGTAAATAACCAAGATGTTGCAGATGCTTTAGCAGCTGCTGGTCAGTCTATTGAGAAAAAATACATCAAAGTTGAAGGCGGTACTATTAAAAGAATTGGAAAATACAATACCACTATTAGATTGCATAGAGCAGTTGTGGTAGAATTACCAATTGAAATCGTTGCAGAAGCAAAATAATTAACAGTTTTTAGTTAATAAATATATTAAAGCCTACTTTTTAGTGGGCTTTTTTTTTGAAACAAATATTAAAATCATTTAGTAAATTTACCAAGCTTATCTAAAATCTCAATAATGAAAAAAACGATTATATTATTAACATTAATGATTGCTGTTATATCGTGCAGTCAAGACAAAAAAAACTCTTTAATGGAAAATGATCTATCCAATAACCCATTTTTAAAGGAAAGCATGCTTCCTTATTATGCTCCGGACTTTGCTAAAATTCAAAATAAACATTTTAAACCAGCATTGGTTGAAGGTATGAAACAACAGTCTGATGCAGTAAATATAATTATTGAGAATGATGAAAAAACCACTTTTGATAATACCATACTTGCCCTAGAAAAAAGTGGAGAAATGTTAGACAGGGTTAATAATGTGTTTAATTCTTTAACTGCTGCCAATACCAACGATACTTTAAAAAAAGTAGAGTCTGAGGTTGCTCCCTTAAAAGCAAAACATTATGATGAGATTTATTTAAATGATAAGTTATTTGCAAAAGTAAAGGACATTTACATAAATAGAGACAACCTTAACTTGGATGCTGAGTCTCTTAAATTGGTAGAATATTATTATGAAAAATTCACAATCGAAGGCGCTAATTTATCGAAGGAAGACAAAGTTGCCCTAAAAAATATTAATGAACAGCTAGCATCTTTAAGTACAACATTTAATCAAACCTTGCTAGATGCAAATGAAGCGGCTACTATTGAAATTCATGATGTCAAAAAGCTTGCAGGACTTTCAAAAGAACAAATTGAAAATATTAAAGATAAAACCAAAGAAAACACTTGGCGATTAACAATTACCAATACTACGCAACAATCTCAATTACAATATTTAGAAGATAGAGAAGTAAGAAAGCAATTATTTGAAGCTGGTTGGAATAGGACTAATGCAGGAAAATATGACACCAAGGAATTGGTTACAAAAATGGTTGAATTGCGTGCCCAAAAATCAAAATTATTAGGTTTTGATAATTTTGCTTCCTGGAGATTGCAAAACACGATGGCTAAAAATCCACAAACAGTTTTGGATTTATTTGCGAAATTAGTTCCGGCAGCAACATTGAAAGCTAAAAATGAGATTGATGAAATCCAAAAAATGATTAATAGTCAAGGTGAAACTTTTAAATTAGAACCTTGGGATTGGAATTTTTATGCTGAAAAAGTCAGAAAAGCTAAATACGATTTAGATGACAGCGAAATTAAACCTTATTTTGAACTAAATACAGTCTTAGAAAAAGGTGTTTTTTATGCAGCACAAAAGTTATATGGTATCACTTTCAAAAAGAGGACTGATATTCCAACTTATCTAGAGGATGTTGTAACCTATGAGCTATTTGAAGAAGATGGTACGCCACTTGGTTTGTTTTATGGTGATTATTATGCTAGAAGTTCCAAAAGTGGAGGTGCTTGGATGGATAATTTCGTTACACAATCAACATTATATAACAAAAAACCTGTTATTTATAATGTTATGAATATTGCGAAACCTGCAGAAGGTGAACCAACTTATTTGTCTTTTGATGAAGTTGAAACCATGTTTCATGAATTTGGTCACGCATTGCACGGTTTTTTTGCCAGTCAGCATTATCCGAGTTTATCAGGTACTGCAGTAGCTAGAGATTTTGTGGAATTTCCTTCTCAATTTAATGAGCCTTGGGCATTAAATCAGGTTATTCTTGATAATTATGCATTAAATTATAAAACTGGCGCTAAAATTCCTCAAGAATTAATCACTAAAATTAAAAATTCAGGTTCATTTAATCAAGGATATAGTTTAATTGAAGTTTTGGCTGCATCTAATTTAGACTTGCTTTGGCACACCATTTCGGCTGATACGAAAATTACAGATGTAAATAAATTTGAAACCGATGCGCTAAATTCAGTTCATTTATTAATGAAAGAAGTCCCAACAAGATATAGTTCTACCTATTTTGCGCATATTTTTAGCGGTGACTATTATGCAGGATATTATTCATATTTGTGGACAGAAGTTCTAAGTCATGATGCTTTTGACTATTTTACAGAACATGGCGGTTTAACAAGAGAAAATGGACAACACTACAGAGATATGGTTCTTTCAAGAGGCAATACATTAGAATTTGAAAAAATGTACAAAGATTTCAGAGGTTCAGCACCTAAAATTGAGCCTATGATCAAAGCAAGAGGATTAAACTAACTTGTGTCAATATAAAAACATAGTAATCAGCAATTTATCAATAACGTCCAAAATGGTTAAAATATAGGCAGAGAATGTTGTACCACAAAGTTATTTTTGTGGTGCAACATAAAAATCTTAATCTAATGATAAATATTTTACTATTTTATCAAATATTCTAAATTAAACACCTCAAAATACAAGAAATTAGTATAAACATATCAAAGTGTTAAGCTACTAAAAGGATTTTTAGCACTCTTATTGAGACTCAATCCATTTGTGAGAGAGATATTACTGGCTCTATAACCCATTTACATAGAATAACCACCTCCCAATAAATATATAAAGGGTATCTTTTTTGAATAGTTAACTAAAATAACGATAAAAAAACAGTTAAAATGGTAGATTTAATGTGTATAATACATATTTAGTACAGAATTGTTAATAAAGATATGACTAGTCTACCTTTTATGTAGGCTTTTTTTTTATTTTTGAATATGATTAATTAATTAATATAAATTTAACATTGTATTTCATGAAAAAACAATTATTATTTTCTATGCTAATTGCTCTATTTTCTGCACTTAGTGTATTTTCACAAGTAACAACTTCAAAAATACAAGGAGTTGTAAGTGATGAAACTTCAGCAGGGTTATTTGGTGCAAATATTGTTGCAAAACACTTACCGACTGGAACAATTTCGGGAACAATTACATCAGAAAGCGGCAGGTATTCATTACCAAACTTACGTGTTGGCGGACCTTACACAATAACCTTTAGTTATATAGGTTTCAAAACTATTGAATATACAGATGTATATTTGGATTTAGGTACAGCATTTGATTTAAATACTCAAATGGTAAGCGAGAGTGAACAATTAGGCGAAGTTGTTGTTACGGGTGGAAGAAATGCCACTTTTAATAACAGTAGAACTGGAGCCGAAACTAGTGTTGGAGCAAGAGAACTTACAAAATTACCTACAATTTCAAGGTCTGCTACAGATTTTACTCGATTAGACCCATCTGCTTCAGGAGAGTCTTTTGGAGGAAGAAACGATCAATTCAATAACTTCACCCTAGATGGCTCTATCTTTAACAATCCATTTGGATTGGATGCCGCTACACCTGGAGGACAAACAGGGGCACAGCCTATATCATTAGATGCCATTGAACAAATTTCAGTTGCAACTGCACCTTATGATGTAACTATGTCTGGTTTTACAGGCGCTTCAGTAAATGCCGTTACTAAAAGTGGTACTAATAAAGTAACAGGAACTGTTTATGGTTTTTTTAGGAACCAAGATTTAACTGGCAGTAAAGTAAAAGGAGAGGATATATTTGTCCCAAAATTAGAGCAAAACCAATATGGTTTTAGCATTGGAGCACCTATTGTTAAAGACAAACTTTTTGTTTTTGCAAATTTTGAAAAAGATGAAAGAACTGATTTAGGACAAACTTGGTTGCCAAACAGAGGTACAGGTTCCATAAATGAATCAAGAGTTCTAGAATCGGATTTGAAAGCTGTGCAATCTGCTTTACTTAATTTAGGATATGACCCAGGCGCCTATGAAGGATTTACCCATGAGTCTAACAGCACAAAAGGTATTTTAAAATTAGATTGGAACGTGAATGAAAATAACCGCTTGGCAGTTATTTATAACTTTTTAGATGCGTCAAGTGATAAAACTGCACATCCAACAGCTATATCATATAGAGGTCCTAGCTCTCAAACTTTACAATTTGAAAATTCTGGGTACCAAATTAATAATAAATTGCAATCATTTTTATTGGAGTTAAATTCTAAACTGGATGACAATGTATCAAATAAGCTTCAAGTAGGTTATACACATTTTGACGATTTTAGAGTTCCGTTTTCTGACCCAGCACCAGTGATTAATATTTATAAAGATGGTTCACCATATATTATTGCTGGACATGAACCATTCTCAATCAATAATACTTTAGACCAAAAAGTATTTCAATTAACGAACAATTTAAATATCAGCAAAGGAGACCATAACTATACCATTGGTTTTTCATTCGAAAAATTTCAATTTGAAAATTCGTTCAATTTAGCGGGTTATGATAATTTTACATATCCATATAGAGGTACATTTATAATACCAGGATTTGGAGGACCATATCCATCTGTACAGGATTTTTTAGATCTTTCTGGTCCTAATGGTGTTGTTGATACAAACATAACTTATGCTGAAAATGCATATAATAGTCGTAATGCAGCAGGAGCGGGGAATGACGGTGGTTGGAAATTAGCTGAAACAAATGTTGGTCAAATGGCATTCTATTTGCAAGATGAGTGGAATATAAATGACGATTTTAAAATTTCTTATGGCGTTAGATTTGACAAACCATTGTATTTTGATACTTCTGAATTAATTCAGAAATACATAGACACTGACAATGGATCCTCAAGAGATAATAGCATTTTATATTACGACCCAGAAACAGGTGATGCAGTTACGTTAAACTCAACAAAAATGCCAAACAATCAGTTCCTGATTTCACCGAGAGTTGGATTTAACTGGGATGTTAAGGGTGATAAAACAGTGCAATTTAGAGGAGGAACAGGACTGTTTACAGGTCGTTTCCCTTTTGTTTGGCTAGGCAATCAAGTAAGTGGAGCAGATGATGGCTTTTTTCAAATCGTTGATCCAGACTTTAGATTTCCACAAGTATGGAGATCAAGTCTAGGATTTGACTACCAATTGGAAAACGGAACTGTACTAACTACAGATATATCTTACACGAAAGATATAAATGGTGCGCACGTACAAAACTGGGGATTAAAAAACCCGACAGGTACTTTAAATGGTGTTGATAACAGGCCTATTTATAATGCTTCAGACAAAGGAGCAAACAATGCTTATGTGTTTACAAATTCTGACAAAGGAAGAACTTTAAATGCAAGTTTTAAAGCCCATAAATCTTTTGAAAATGGTTTGTATGTAATGGGAGCATATAATTATTTAAATTCTAAAGACGTAAATTCTATCGAAGCAGAAATTACAGGTGATGCGTTTGCATTTAATCCAAGTTTAGGAAATTCAAATGATGCGACATTGGCCTATTCTAAATATGGGGATACACACCGTTTTATTGGTGTGGCTTCGAAAACTTGGCAATATGGATCAAATGATCAGTGGGGAACTACACTTTCTACATTTTTTGAATATGCCCAAGGAGGAAGATTCTCTTATACTTACGGTGGTGATATAAATAATGATGGTTCTTTTGTGAACGATTTAATTTATATTCCAACCTCAACTGAGGTAAACCAAATGCAATTTTCAGGTCCAGGACAAGCAGCAGCCTTTGAACAATATATTCAGCAAGATGATTATTTAAGCGGCAGAAGAGGAGATTATGCAGAACGTTATGGTGCTTTAGCTCCTTGGAGAGGAAAATGGGACATGAAATTTATTCAGGAATTGAAAGTTTCAAAAACCAATGCCATACAATTTAGCATTGATATTTTAAATATAGGTAATCTGATTAATTCAGATTGGGGATTGGTGCAACAACCAAATGCAGTTCAGCCAATAGGGGTCTCTGTAGATGGAACTGGAACTCCAACCTATACATTTGATCCTAATTTGAAGGATACTTTTGTATATGATGCAGGTTTATTATCCAGATGGCAAATGCAGTTTGGTTTGCGTTATTCATTCTAAACCTTAAATTTAATATATTTGAACCGCCCAATTTGGGCGGTTTTTTATTTTAGGTTACTGATGAAACGAGCAAAACAAATTTTGATAAACAAAGGAATGATTAATAGCCAACCTGCCTACCAATAGCTACCGTGTGGACACAAATATATTTTTATCTTTGAAATAAAAAAACATGAATCATTTAAATTTTATTGCAAATTATTCTAACCTAATGAATGATGTTCGCCTTGAGCATAGAGGGGAACAATTATGGAATAAATTGAGTTTGACCCCTTGTTCAAGCATAAGAAGGCTATCAGATGATAGTGCAGAGCAAAAAGCCTATTACAGATTTTTAAATAATGATAAGGTGAAAGAGACTGTTTTTGTTGAAGAAGCGGCAATACGCATGAAAAATTTAAGTATAGGTAGACACTTACTTTGCATACAAGATACCTGCGAAGTAAATCTAGGAAGCCATAAGGGCCGTCATTTACCCAATAGCGGCTTGGGACGTTCAGACAATTCGGAAAGTGCGGATTGTTTTAAAGTTCATCCGGGGCTAGTGGTAGATGCCGACAAGATTACTCCGCTTGGGTTTTCCCATATAAAAATATTTCATCGTCCTGAAAAAATGTCTGATAGGTTACAGAGAAAATACAAGTCGCAACCCATAGAAGAAAAAGAATCCTACAAATGGATTGAAGTTGCCCAACGCAGCAAGGAAGTTTTAAACCAAGCTGATAGCGTAACCTTTATCGAGGACCGAGAAGGAGATATTTATGAACAGTTTGCCTTGATACCGGATGAAAAAACACATTTATTGGTCCGTTCACGGACAACTCGGAATTTAAGTGATGGGAATAGCCTATATAAGGAAGTGGAGTCTGCAGCCGTTGCAGGTACCTATACCATAGAGTTGCCGACTGACAAAAGAAAAAATCAATACAAAAGAACAGCTAAATTAGAATTAAGGTTTGTTTCTTGTTCACTTCAATGTCCGGCAAACCTTCGTAAAAAAGGATACCCGGATTCAATTCCTGTCACTTGCATAGCAGTTAAAGAAATCAATGCCAAGGTGTCAAACCCTGTCGATTGGAAATTGTTGACCAGTCACAGGGTTGATAGCTATAATCAAGCATTAATACTGGTGGAGTGGTATAACTCACGTTGGTATATTGAGCAGTTGTTCAGGCTATTGAAAAAACAAGGCTTTGGCATAGAGGAAACTGAATTAGGCAGTGGCTGGGCAATTAGAAAGCTCCTTATTATGCAGATGACAGCCCTTTTGAAAATACTGCAAATGAAAATAGCTTATGCCGTTCCCGAGGGGGACCAACCTATAGAAGAAGTCTTTGACCCACAGCAAATAGAGGTTCTGCACCTAATGAACACTAAACTACAAGGCAAAACAAAAAAACAAAAAAACATCAATGATCCTAAAACCACTAAATGGGCTGCATGGATAATTGGACGAATGGGAGGGTGGAAAGGATACGATTCTCAAGGTCCCCCAGGAGTCATCGTTCTAAAGCGAGGATTAGATCGGCTAGGATATATTATTGAAGGAATAAACCTGTCAAAAGATGTGTCCACACGGTAGCT
>DATCTJ010000059.1:0-4485 GCA_036568005.1 Lutibacter sp.
TATACTTAATTGGACAAACCAAATGATACAACAACAAACTCTTATTATGGCTTTTATGAATATGCTCACTCATAAATCCAAAATTACATATCTTTACGCTACACCCGACGCAAGCGTCGGGGAATTCTATTGATTAAAAACCTACTAGAAATATCAGGATTTATTGATGTTACTCAAGAAAGGATTGGAAGCAGCTCTGTTAAAGAATTTAAGAATATCGAAAGGCATGGTAATAAAATTCCAGTTGAATTTAATGAGCTCGAAACCTTTGTTGTTCAAGCGAAGAAGGTTTAAAATAGATTTTAATTTATTAACTTTGTTTTAGCATATGAAATATTAATTAAGTGAATTATACGAATCTTCGTTCTAAAAAATAAAGCTCACATGGATCCAAAAATAAGTGTTATTATCCCTTGTTATAATATGGGCTCTTATGTTTCGGATGCCATCAAATCTGTATTAAGTTATCCAAAGCAAGCTGATGTGGAAATAATTATTATTAATGATGGTTCTAATGATAATGGATATACTAAAGATGTTTTGGATTCCTACAAACATGAAAAGTTAAGAGTTATCCATCAGGATAACAAAGGATTGAGTAATGCAAGAAACACAGGAATACTAATTGCAAAGGGAGATTATATTATTCCATTAGATGCTGATAATAAGATATATCATGAATATATTACACAAGGTATTTGTATTTTAAATTCGAATCCCAATATTGCTGTTGTATATGGTGATAACCGTCAATTTGGATTAAAAAACAGAGATGTTATTGTAGGCGATTTTGATATTTCAAAACTACTTATTAAAAATTATATTGATGCTTGTGTGGTGTTGCGAAAATCAGCTTGGGAATCAGTTAATGGTTATGATGAGAATATGCGTATGGGTTATGAAGATTGGGATCTTAATTTAAGGTTGTTTTTTAAAGGGTGGCAATTTAAGTATGTTAATCAGGTTTTGTATGATTATCGGGTGAGAGAAAACTCAATGTTGGTAAACTCAAATAAGAATAGAGCGCTTATATTGGATTATATATTTTCTAAGCCTGAATTCCAACAGATACGGATTTTACGTAACAAAATTTTAGCACACCTTGAATGTGAAGAAGAATTGAATAGCCTGAAGAATAGGAAACTTATACGAGCTGCTTTAAAAATTGAAGAGCCACTTAAGGTTGTTGCTAAAATGTTTAAAAAGTAATAATGAAACAAGGAATATTGATAACAGCCTATAAAAATTTTGAACATTTAATTGATATTGCAACATGTTTTGATGTGAATTTTGAAATATACATTCATATTGATAAAAAAAGTACTATAAAAGTCGAAGTGATTGATGAATTAATGGCATTAAAAAATGTCAAGTTAGTGTCTAGAAAGTATAAGGTGAATTGGGGAGGAGTCAATCATTTAAAATGTATCTTACATTTAGCGGAGGAAGCTTTAAAGGTTCCTGAATTAGAAAATTTTCATTTAATTACGGGTCATGACTTTCCTATAAAAAACACAGACCACTTTATTGATTTTTTTAAAAAAAATAGCGTAACTGATTTTTTAGATTATTTTGAATTACCCGACAATCAATGGCCTCACGGTGGATTGGATAGATTGGAGTATTATAATTTGTATGATGTATTAGATGCTAAAAAATACCGTCCCTATATTTTTAAGTTGGTTAACTTTCAGAGAAAATGGCATATAAAAAGGTCAATTTCCAAAAAAGTTCCAAAATTATATGGTGGTGAAAGTTATTGGAGTTTGACACGAGAAACTTTACAGTATGTTATTAATTATACAAAGGAAAATCCTTATTTACTTAAACGATTAAAGCACTCTTTCTGTTCAGAAGAAATTTATTTTCAAACGGTGATTATGAATTCGGAACATGCATCAAAAGTAGTAAATGACAGTTTGCGATATATTGATTGGACAAAGAGAAATGGCAATTTCCCAGCAAATTTAGATCTAAGTGATTTGGATAAAATTAAATTAAGTAACAAATTATTTGCACGAAAATTTGAATTTCCTGTTTCTAATGAATTAAGGCTATATTTGAAAAAGAATATTTTTTCTTAATAAATAGTATAATGATTAAGATATAAGTTAGTTTTTATGAACATTGCGCTAATTTCTCCAAATAAAAATGCCTATTCTGAGACATTTATTCAGCAGCATCGTGCCAATCTGGATGGAACTATTATCTTTTATTTTAATGGCGGACTTCCTAAAGAAAATGATATTGAAGGTAAATTATTAAAAAGATTTCAGTCACTGATTTATAAATTTATAAAAAAGTTAAAGTTTACCAATTTATCAATAAATGAGTTGGCTTTATTAAAATCGTTTAAAAAGCAAAAAATACAAGTTGTTGTTGCGGAATATGGAACTACAGCTGTTTCGGTTTTAAGAGTTTGTGAATATTTAAAATTACCTTTAATCCCCATATTCCACGGGTTTGATGCCAGTATCACTTCAATTTTAGAAAATAATATAGAAGCTTACAAAAATTTATTCCAATATTCACATAGGATTATTGCAGTTTCCACTAAAATAGCTGAAACATTAATAAATTTAGGGTGTGATCCTAAAAAAATGGTAGTCACACCTTGTGCTCCTGACGATTGTTTTTTTGAAATTACACCTAATTTTAAAACACCGTTATTTATAGGCGTAGGCAGGTTTGTAGATAAAAAAGCCCCCTATTATACCATCTTTGCATTTCTTGGCGTTTTGCAAAAATTTCCAGATGCAAAATTAGTGATAGCAGGTGAAGGTCCATTATTAAATGCCTGTAAAAACGTAGTTAAATACCTTAATATTTTAGATAATGTTGAATTTCCGGGAGTTATTACACAAGAAAAACTAATTGAATATTTTAAAGAAGCTTTAGCATTTGTGCAGCATTCTATTGTGGCGGATGATGGAGATTCGGAAGGCACTCCAGTTGCAATTTTAGAGGCAAGTGCTGCCGGATTACCTGTAATTGCTACAAAACATGCAGGGATACAGGATGTCATCATTGATACTAAAACTGGTTTTTTAGTGTATGAACATGATGTAGATTGTATGGCAGAAAAAATGCTGCTGCTGTTAAATGATTTTTCATTGGCACAATCTATGGGGAATGAAGGAAGAGCTTTTGTTAAAAAACAATTTTCTAAAGATAAACATATTGGGGTTTTAAATAATGTAATCACCAATGCAGTTAAAGCTAAAAATAGGTCAGGAAGCAATAGCGAGTAACAAATTATGCTTAGCGTAATCCATTTTTAAAAATTAATATCCACTAATCAAAGAAGCCTGTCATATGATGTTTTTCGTTAGGACAGAGCGTTAAAAAAATGTATGGGATACATTTTTAGTGCGACATAGCGGGAGCTATGGGCGGGATGGTGCGATGATACCAGCTAGCGCGTTGGGAGAGGCAAAGCCGACGCGGTAACCTGTTGTGAACTAACGCAATTATAATAGTGACCATAACAAGCCACAGATTGCAGCAGTCGCTACTCCATTTCATTGCGTTGCTCCTTCGCAAAGACACGTCTTTGCGAGAAAGATTGATGAGGGATACCGAAACAATCGCCGAAGCAATCTGTACTGAACTAACGCAATTTCCATAAGAAGCCTACTCACAGGCACAGTAGCCATAATAAGCAAAAGATTGCCTGCCTGCCGGCAGGAAGGCCGCAGTCGCTACTCCATTTCATTGCGATGCTCCTTCGCAAAGACGTTAATAATATCATTAAAAAAATTTGGTTACCTTTATGTATGAAAAAGAGCTACATATATTTTATGGCCAATAAAAACAATACGGTTATTTATATTGGTGTATCAAGTAATTTATTAAAACGTGTATATCAACATAAGACAAAAGCTTTCAAAGGCTTTACATCAAAATATAACTGTGATAAATTGGTTTATTTTGAAGAATTTGAAGATATAAATCAAGCAATTGTAAGGGAAAAGCAATTAAAGGCAGGTAATCGTCAAAGAAAAGAAGAACTTATCAAACAGGAAAATTCAAATTGGGAAGATTTATCTGATGGATGGATCTTTCAATTTTGAGTAATGTGGCATTGAGAAAAGGCTTATAAAAACCGAGTCATTGCGAGGCGTCTTGAAGCGGAAGCGAAAGACAACGTGGCAACCTGTCCCTAACTACCACAATCACAAGCCCAGTAACCATAATAACTAACAGATTGCTTCATTCCACTGCGTTCCACTCGCAAAGACGAACCCTGACTGGAATGCCCATTAGAACCGCGTCATTGCGAGGCGTCTAGTAGCGATAGCGGATAGACAACGTGGCAACCTGTCCCTAACTACCACAATCACAAGCTCAGTAACCATAATAAGTAACAGATTGCTTCGCTCCATTGCGTTCCACTCGCAAAGACGAACCCTGACTGGAATGCCCATTAGAACCGCGTCATTGCGAGGCGTCTAGTAGCGATAGCGGATAGACAACGTGGCAACC
>DATCTJ010000060.1:0-6659 GCA_036568005.1 Lutibacter sp.
GTTTCAGTCCCAGAGGGACGACCTATTTGTAGAAAAATAGATTTTTCCCAAAAACAAGCCCCAGCGGGGCGAACTGTTTATCAAGTCCCATTTTGATTGAGATAAATCATTTTTTATGAATTTTTATCGGACAACAATGATTTTAAATATTAAAAACAAAAAAATTATCGCCAATATATATAGGTTTAAATTTATCATAACAGCATTTTTTTAAAATCGTAATTCGCAAATCGTAAAACGTAATCTAACTTGCGTATTCTATGCTAAAAGCAAGAAGAAATTATAAAAAAAGCGCCGAACCAAAAAGTTTAACCGCAAATTCCGCAAAAAAAATCGTAAGGCACGCTAAAAAATTTAAAGTCTTTTTAAAATCTAATTTCATAAATCATCTTGAGTATTCTATGATTAAAAGCAAGTAAATTATTAAAAACCAAATCCCGAATTTAAAGATTTCTTCTTCTAAAATCGTAAATCTTAATCCCGATAGAATCTCCTATCGGGACGTAATTCAATGCGCGTAAGGGATTGAAACGAAAATCCTTTTTAGCTATTCTTCATAGCTAAAAAGATTGTAGTGAAAAGCCCGACCCCTCCGCCTTTTCGGCGGGGGGGAACGCCCACCAAAAAAACTTGCAAGCCCAAAATATAATTTTATAGCTTCTTGTTTTAAGAATTTAGTTAAACTTATAAATCTTTAGTCATTAATTTCACAATTTTGTTATCGGGCAAAAATGCTTTTAAAATTACCTTTATGGCGGTGTAAGTTGGCACGGCAATAATCATCCCTGTAATTCCAAATAAGATGCCGCCAATTACGATGATTAGAAATATTTCTAAGGGATGTGATTTTACACTATTTGAAAATATTAGGGGTTGACTTAAAAAATTATCAATTAGTTGAGCGAAAATGTATCCAAACATTACATAAATGGTGGTTGGCAATATTTCTGTTTGAAAATCATAGGCCAAGTTGCTGCTCATCGTTAAAAACAACATTAGAATTCCTCCAATTATTGGACCAACATAAGGTATTAAATTTAGTAATGCACATAAAAAAGCAATTACGATGGCGTTTTCAATTCCAAAAATTAATAAAAAAGTAGTATAAATAATAAATATAATAGTTATTTGAAGAACCAAGCCAATAAAATATCTCGATAATAAATGGTTGATTGACATTAAAGAGTTTTTTAGTTTTTGCTCATTTTTGTTATTAACCAAAACATATAAGGAGTTTTCCATAATTTGCGTGTCTTTCATTAAGAAGAAAGTGATAAATATTACAGAAAATAATCCAATGCTCAAGTTGCCTATGGTTCCAATTACTGCATTTAATAAATCAGGGATAGCTTTAACATTTTTAAACAAATCGGCATTTTTTAATTCGTTTAAAATATCGATATTACGCGTTAAAAAGTAGTCGTTAACCTTATTTAAGAAGTATTCAATATTTATTTGAAGGGCCTCAATATTTAACAATGATAAATTTTCACCTTGTTTAATGATGAGTGGAATAAACATACTTATTATTCCTGTTAATATCCCCAGAAATAATAAAAGTGTGATAATAACAGCCAAGGTATTGGGGAATCTTAGTTTTCGTTTTAAAAATCGAATGATTGGACCCCCAATTAATGCAATAACAATTGAAATTGCGACGTAAGCGATAACAGATTGTATTTTATATAAAAAGTACAGTAGCAATAAAATGCCTGTAATAATGGCGATTGCTTTTATAATCCCGTTGGTTATGGTATTGGAATTCATTTTTTTTATCTGTTTAACTGTTCAAATGTATAATTTAATGAGCTTTACATCTTTATTTTTATCAATTGTCAATTTCCCCCTTCGGGGGTTAGGGGGCTTTAAAATCCCGCTGCTTTATCATCACCCCTATAATCGGCACCACCTTCCAGTTTACCGTTTGACAATCGCAAAATAGCATCAACTTTACCCAAAATTACGGTATTTTCCTGTTTAATTTGATATCCTTTTTCCTGTAATTGATTTACCAACAAACTGTCAAAACCTTCAGGTTCCATAGTAATCACATCCGGCAACCATTGGTGATGGAATCTTGGGGCATTTACGGCATCTTGCATGCCCATTTTAAATTCATAAACATTTAAAATGGTTTGTAAAACAGAAGTTATGATAGTTGATCCTCCAGGAGAGCCAACCGACATATAAAATTGGTTGTTTTTTTCAACAATTGTTGGTGTCATAGAGCTTAACATGCGTTTTTCGGGCGCAATGGAATTTGCCTCAGCACCAATTAACCCAAACATATTTGGCGTTCCGGGTTTCGAACTAAAATCGTCCATCTCGTTATTCAAGAAGAATCCGCCTTCAGAAACAAATACTTTTGAGCCATAAGCGCCATTTAAAGTGGTTGTTGCAGAAATTGAATTTCCATACTTGTCAACAATGGAATAATGCGTTGTTTCATCGCTTTCATAACCGCTAATATTTCCGTGTTTTAAAGTAGAAGAAAGTGTTGCGCTGTCCCAAGAAAAATCGGCCATCCTGTTTTTTACATAGTTTGATGAAATTAATGTGTCAATTGGAATTTTTACAAAATCAGGATCGCCCAAATAATAGGATCTGTCGGCATAAGCCCTTCTTTCCGCTTCCGTAAGCAGCTGAATGGATTTTAAGGAATTATGCCCGTAAGAAGCAATGTCAAAAGGTTCAATTGACTTAAAAATTTGGGCATTGCAAATTCCGCCGCTTGAAGGCGGCGACATCGCAATAATTTTTAAATCTTTATAGTTAAATTCAATGGCATTTCGCCATTTTGCTTCATATTTTTCCAAATCTTCTTTAGTGATGATGCCCCCCAATTTCTGGACATAATTCACCAATATCTCGGCAGTTTCTCCTTTATAAAATCCATCTCTTCCCAAATCCCGAATCCTTTCCAGCGTTTTAGCCAATTTAACATATTTTATGGTGTCTCCTGCTTTCCAGTCTGCATCCAATAAAATTTTGGCAGCATTCACTTCGGAAAAATAATGTCTGTAATTCGCCAATCTTGCAGCTTGTTTCTCAGTCACCACAACGCCTTTGTTGGCCAAATCTATGGCTGGTTGAATTAATTCGGCAAAAGGCAAACTCCCAAATTTTTCATGAACTTTAAACAAACCATCAACTGTTCCCGGAACGCCAATAGCCATGGCGCCTAAAGTGCTTTTACCTTCTATAATATTGCCGTTTTCATCCAAATACATGTCTTTTGAAGCTGCAAGTGGTGCTTTTTCTCTATAATCCAAGGCTCCGGTTTTGCCATCGTGGGTTCTGTAAACCATAAATCCGCCACCGCCAATATTTCCGGCAAAAGGATAGGCAACTGCCAAGGCGAGTTCTGTTGCAATCATGGCATCAAAAGCATTTCCGCCTTTTTGCATAATTGCCACGCCAATTTTTGAGGCTTCTTCCCGAGCGCTCACCACCATAGCACTATCGGCTATAAATCCAATGTTTTTAGAGGTTTCATCAGTTTCTGTTGTTGTTTTTTTACATTGTATCAATAGAAATACAACTGCAATATATAGGGTGATTTTTTTCATCTTAATAATAGTTCTTTTGTTTTTTCATCGGTAAATTCTATCAATTCTTTAAAAAATACTGTAAAATCTGTTTCTAGTTCTTCGTAATGTTCCACTAAATCTTTTATGGCCAAATCCATTTTTGATATTCCTTTAGAGCGCCTGTTCATTCCTGCCAAAATTTTTTCAATTCCCTCAATGGAAGCGTTGCTCACCAACCAATTATATTCTATCATATACGGAAGTAATTTCTGAATTTTTTCCGGAAAAATTTCAATATTTTCTAGTAAAAAAGCATAAACATTTTCCGCATAAATCTCCAGCGGAATATCCGAATATTTTTCCCAGTTTTTGGCTAAAAAATGATCGTAAAAAATATCGATTATAACACCTTTATAATGATTATATTGCAAATTTAAGCGTCGTTTGCTTTGTCTAACAATTAAATGGGTATCGGTAAAATTGTCAATTCCCCTGTGTAATAAAATTCCTGCTTTAATCTCTTTCGGATAATTTTCATATTTTTTTCCTTTCACGGCATCAGCAATAAAATTGCCGATCAAAATATTTTTATTGTTTTTTGAAAGATATAAATGTGCCAGGAAATTCATACATAGGATTTAAAACAATAATACAAAAAAATCCGCGAATAGCGGATTTTTAATGTTTTCTATTCTTAAGATAGATTAGTTATTTAACATCACCGGCATCACCAACATGGTTATAAATTCTCCTTCTTCAACACCGTCTGCAGGCGTTAAAATTCCGGCCCTGTTCGGCAAGGACATTTCTATCAACACATCATTGGAGTTTAAATTGCTCAACATTTCAGTTAAAAAACGGGAGTTAAATCCAATTTGCATATCATCACCTTGGTAATCGCAAGCCAAACGCTCTTCGGCCTTGTTAGAATAATCAATATCTTCCGCAGAAATATTTAATTCGGTTCCTGCCATTTTCAAACGAATTTGGTGCGTTGTTTTACTTGAGAAAATAGACACACGTTTTACCGAGTTTAAAAAAGTTCCTCTGTCTACAGTTAATTTATTCGGATTTTCTTTTGGAATAACCGCTTCATAATTTGGATATTTTCCATCAATCAATCGGCAAACCAAAACTACATTGTCAAATATAAATTTTGCATTTGAATCATTATATTCAATAATAACATCACTGTTTGAGCCAGCTAAAATTCCTTTTAATAAGTTCAACGGTTTTTTAGGCATAATAAATTCTGCAGGTTCGTTTGCAGTAACATCAGTTCTGGAATATTTAACCAATTTATGGGCATCTGTTGCCACAAAGGTCAAATTTTCAGCATTAAACTGAAAAAACACACCGCTCATTACAGGTCTTAAGTCGTCGCTTCCTGCGGCAAATATTGTTTTTGAAATTGCAGTGGCTAAAATATCCCCCGAAATAGTGGTGCTGCTTGGCGACTCAAGCGTAACTGCTTTTGGGAATTCATTGCCATCAAAATAAGCCATATCATATTTACCGTGGCTCGAGCTAATTTCAATGGTGCTATTTTCCTCGGTTTTAAAAGTCAAAGGTTGGTTTGGAAATGTTTTTAAAGTATCCAATAATAATCGTGCGGAAATTGCCACAGACCCTTCAGATTCTGATTCCACTTCAATAATGGTACTCATGATTGTTTCTAAATCCGAAGCCGATATTTTTAATTCGTTTTCTTTTAATTCGAACAAGAAATTATCTAAAATTGGTAATGTATTGTTGCTGTTGATAACGCCCCCTAAAACTTGAAGCTGTTTTAATAATTGACCACTTGATACTATAAATTTCATTGATGATTATTTTAATGGAATAAGTTACAAATATATTCTAAATATGTTGTTTTTAAAAGATTTTTTATTAACAGGTTATCATTATAAATTATGGCGTAAAATTTCGCTTATTTTAACCAGAAAATTATGAAATTTAAAGTGCTAAAACGCTATGAATATCTTATAAAATAATCTTTGCGGATTGGTGAGCCAGTCAGCCTTTTTACTGGGTGTTTCCCCCCGCCAACTGGCGGGGGGTCGGGCTTTCGTGGCTCGCTTTTTTTTTGCGAAAAGCAACAAAAAAAAGAGCTCAAACAAACCACTCAATCCCTAACACAGCTTGAAAAACGATAGCTGATTTACGATTTTAGAAGTAGAAATCTTTAGATTCTGGATTTGGGTTTTAATATTTTACTTGCTATTAATCATAGAATACTCAGGATAATTTATGAGATTAAAACTAGAAAGACTTAAAATTATTTAGCGCTTTGCGGTTTTTATTTGCGGAATTTGCGGTTAAATTTTTTGATTCGAAGTTTTTTTTATAATCTTTCTTGCTATTAATCATAGAATACTCAGGATAATTTATGAGATTAAAACTAGAAAGACTTAAAACTATTTAGCGCGCTTTGCGCCTCCGCTAGCGCGAGCGTCCCGCTCGTGACTACAAGTAATTTTAGGGATTTTTTATTTTCTTTATTTGCAATTGTGTATAGCTTTCCAAAAAAATTAGGTTACTAGTATTATTGGGTACGAGCGGGACGCTCGCACCAGCGAGGGGGTGATTTGCGGTTTTTATTTGCGTTCTTTGCGGTTAATAGATTTTTGGTTCGGCGTTTTTTTATAATTTCTTCTTACTTTTATCATAGAATACGCAAATTGAATTACGATAGCTGATTTACGATTTTAGAAGAAGAAATCTTTAGATTCTGGATTTGGTTTTTAATATTTTACTTGCTTTTCATCATAGAATACGCTTGAATTACGTCCCGATAGCTCCTAAAATCCGCATGTCTTTTAAAAAAAATGCTGCAAAACCTTATTAGATAAAGCTTTGCAGCTACGTAATATTCACTTAAATTAGTGTTGACCAATACTACAAATGTGAAGATAATAAAATCAGATCCGATATCAGCTTTCGGAGGAGCTAATTTTGTTTTTGACTACCTGAACAAGCTGAATGTGGATCAAATTTGCAATAATGCTCTGCCTCCGATGGCCAGTCAGAGCAGATATTCATGGAAGGACATTTTCTATTCCCTCAAAACAGTCTATCTTTGCGGTGGAGATTATATCGAAGACCTACAGACTCATTTGAAGGCACATT
>DATCTJ010000061.1:0-69630 GCA_036568005.1 Lutibacter sp.
CTCCGTATTTTTAGAAACCTCAATTTGATAAGTAATAGTGCCGCCTTCAGCATCTGTTGATGCGTTCCATTGAAAATTCACTACATTGTCTATGCACAATGAATTGTTAGCAGGAGAAGCCAATGTTGGAATTGTTGGCGCAGTGTTTACCGGTGTTGGTTCTGGATCGTCTCCGCCACCACCGCCACAAGACCATAAACTAAAACTTAATACTGCGATATATAAAAGATTTTTCATCGATTTATTGTTTGATAATTTTAATGGAAACAGGCTGATCCAATAACACTTTTGCAAAATACAATCCTGTTGGTTTGTTCTCCAGGCTTAGCTGCACTTTTCCGTAAACAACTGGATAGGTTTTTACTGAAATCAATTGCGAATTAATGTTGTACAATTCAACAACAACTTCTGTTTGTGAAGTTGGAACCGTGATTTCAAAAGTGTTATTTGTTGGATTTGGATAAGCAAAAACACCCACATAACCATCAATGATTTTTGAATAAATGCCTTCGCATGAAACTGCCGTTTTAACTTCTAAAATATCGCCGCCTTCTACATCAACAGAAAATATTGGCGCGTATGTTTCAAATTGTTCTTGTCCGTTTACAAACACCGTAAATGGTGCAGTTCCTTGTTCCATTTCAACAGCAGCTTTACCTGATGTAACACTTGCACTTGCTTTAGCTTGAACACCTGTATCAACTTTTACCACATAACATTGTGAATAGGTTTCACCAGTAACACCAATACATACTTTGTAAGTTCCCGGAGTCAATTTTCCAGAGGTATAAGTTGTTGCGGTGGTGAAATTATATGGGGAATCATTAATTGTTAGTGTATAGTTTAAGGCAGAAAGCGCCGTAATTTTAATTTGTCCGTTGTTTTTACCCAGACAGGTTTCACTGGTTACTTCAACCGTAAAATTGTTGGAGGGCAAAGTGAAAATAGGACAACCAGTATTGTTTACGTCTGTTCCCGGAAATGTATTCGGGCATAAATCTATGGTATCTGCAACGCCATCACCGTCGCTGTCGTCTTGTGCGGTGCCACCTCTTGGATCAAGTAATTTTACGGATGAATATAGTTTGTATTCGCCAGGATTCAATGTTATTGAAGTTGAATTATTGGTAATGTTTTTTTCTTCACCAGTAAAATATTCATACCAAGTTCCTGTTTTTGTGAAGTTTGTGGTAATGGATTTAGTAGAGATGTCAAAATTCCCAACAATAACCACATCTTTGGAATTACCTCTTAACACAATTGATTTTGTTAAAGTATTGCCTACATTTAAAGTGAAATTAGCGGTGTTAAATACATCGGGATATTTCTTTTTAAATGCTGTAAGCGTGGCCCAGGTATTGTAAATTTGTTTTCTGTTGGCATCATTAAAATATTCCCAATGAATTGGTTTTTTACCAACTCTGTCGTTAAAGTTAATACTAATATCATAACCCAATTCTCCAAATTGCCATATCATTTTTGGTCCCGGAATGGTAAAAAAGAACATCCCTGCAAGTTCTTGTCTGGCCAATGCAACATTTAAATCTTTAACATTATAAGTGGCATTGCTGTTTCCAAATTGAAGATTTTTATACATCAATCGTTCTTCATCATGGCTTTCCATATAGCCAACAACATTTGATTGGCTCCAGCCTCTTTTTTTGTATGAAATCCAGGAAATATCAGATTGATCACTATAACCCATGGTGTTTTGGTTATAGCTATGATTCATATTTCCCCAAAGCATAATTCCATAATCTGCCAAAACAGTTTCTTCATCATTGTCTGACAAATGTTCGAAAATCACATAAGGTTTGTTGGCAGGATTGTTACTCCAAACATGATCGGCATAATTTTTTAGGATTGTAATTCTCGAAGCATCATATTTACTTGCCCAATTATCTGAGCCATAATAAAGTGTATTTGAAAAACCTTTGGTGAAGTCGAATCTAAATCCATCAATTTTATATTCATTCATCCAATAACTTAAAACATCTTTAAAAAAAGCTTTTGTATAGGGAGATTCGTGGTTAAAATCGTATCCCCAGTGTGCACTTGTATTATCAACTAAGTTATGGTTTACGTTGTACCAAGGATTGTCTGCGGCCGGTTTGTTATTTGCGCTGTCCCAATACATTTGCAGTAGGGGAGATTGGCTGTAAGAATGGTTAAAAACAACATCGGCAAGCACGGCGATACCGCGTTGGTGGCAGGCATCCACAAATCTTTTAAAATCGTTTTTGGTTCCATAGGCTTTGTCCAATGCCATATACAAGGCCGGATTGTAGCCCCAGCTGTCATTTCCTTCAAATTCATTTACAGGCATCAATTCAATGGCATTTACACCCAAGGAAGCTAAATAATCTAATTTTGTGATGGCTTCATTAAAAGAAGAGCTTGTTGTAAAATCCCTAATTAACAATTCATAAATAATTAAATTGTTTTGTGTAGGTTTTGTAAAGTTGGTAGTGGTCCAAACATAATTTTCCTGATTTATTTTGAAGGTTGAAACATTGCCTGTAGTAAGATTTGTGGGATAGGCTTTTAAATTTGGATAATTGGCGCTAGAAATATATTGGTCATTTTGGGGATCCAATATTTTTTCTGAATATGGATCGGCCACCTTTATAGTGTAATCTATTAAATATTGGTAGGCATATTCTTTATTTGGGTCTAAACCCGTAACAGTTATCCAAAATAAATCTGGATTTGTAGTGTCTTTATATAATTGATGTGTTTCACTTAGTTTCCAATCGTTAAAATCTCCAATTAAGTTAATTGTTGATTTATTTGGGGCTTCAATAACAAAAGTTAAAGAATTATCCGGATTTACTGTTATTCCTTTTTTTGTTGTAGGAATAGCTAAACTTTGTGTTGGGGATTTTATAAAGATAGAAACCTCGGTTTCTTTAGTTTCCGCTGAAGCTGTTGCTATTGCTTTTATTGTATGATAGCCAGTTGTTGAAAAAGCAAAAGAACTTGAAATGGTAGTTGCATTTAGAGCAGTTTGTTGAGCGCTGCCATCAATAAGAAGTTGTAAATCAGCTGAAATAGAAGATACAGCTGTCATATTAATACTTTCGTTTAAATTAAAAGCACTATTGTTTATTGGATTTGTAATTGTTATGTTTAAGCCTTCTTCATAAATTTTTATGAAATAATCTGGTCTCGTTTGTTTTGACCTATCAGCTGAGCGAAATACAACAGCAATATCAGTTACTGTTTCTCCACTTGTTACTTTATAAAATGTGGGAATGTCAGGTGTTATTTTAAATTGATAGCTGTTTGTGGCGATTCTTGAAAGTTTTGCTTTTTCTATATTACTACCCCAATCAGCGATGACATATTTCCAATCGGTATTACTTGTAGATTGTGATGTCAATAAACCAGTATGCGCATATATATCACCAGTATATCCTTCTAATTCCGTTCCGGACGCAACAAATGTTATTGTAATTTCACTGTTAGCGGTTGGCAATGTAGGGGATGTGGTAACTTGTGAAAAAATAAGTACTGGTAGTAAAATAAATAATATAATTAACTTTCTTTTCATCTTGATATTGAATATTATACTAAATGCAATGAACCGGATGTATTTTAAGAACCGGTTCAAAGCACAAAGTTAAATTATTTTAAAAGGCTGTAACTGAATACAGCCTTTTTAGTATTGATATGAATCTACTTTACTTTACTTGGAAAGTTTTATAGTTCCATTATTAAAATTAACAGTGATTATATAATTTCCAGCAGATGAAACTTTAATATTATTTTCATCGTTTTGTTCTATAACCATTGGATTCATTTTATTTTGAGCAATGTCATTTGACCAATCTCCGCCAGAGTTAGATTTCACAAATTTAAATTCATCATCTGCAGCTAATGCTTGTGTAATTTGAAATACATTGCTTGAGATTTGTGTAAATTGTGGATTACCGGCATCATTTGACCAACCTCTAAAACTTCCAACTAAATATAGTTGAGAAGGTATCACAATTTTTGAAACACTGATGTTATTGTTGGTGTAGTTATATGAGATAACGTAGGTTCCAGCCTCAGGTACAGTTATGTTTCCGCCATTTTTACCTATTCCACCATCCCAACCAGTATTGGTTGGTAAAAATTTAAATTCATCATCTGCAGCTAAGGTTTGAACTATAGAAAATACTCCTGCATTACCAATTGTCATCGGTAATGCCGCTTCTGGAGTCCATCCCGGGCTAGTCATTGATCCAACCAGGTATAGATTGTTAATTTCTTTCATTGTAAATGTAAGAGAATTAAAATTAACTGTAATTAGATATTGACCTGCAGGATATCCGCTAATATTTGGATCACCACCTTCATTAATTATTGTACCTAGATTATTTGGGTCTTGTTTCCATGCTCCATCCCAAGATGTATTGGTTGGTATAAATTTAAACTGATCCCCATCTGCTAGTTTAACTGAAATAGAAAAGGTATTATCCCCATTGTTATTAAATGGAAATGCTGTTGCTGGATCCCATCCTGTTAATGAGCCAATTAAATATAAATTATCTGGCGCAACAACTTCTACTAAAGTAATAGTTTTAGTATTCGTATTTAAAACTAAATCCCAAGGACCTTCAGTACCCGTAAACTTGAAATTCAATTTTTCATCATTTGCATTTTTTAGTAAAGGATCAATGGTATATCCATTAGATTCAAAATACACATAATTGTAGCTAACATTCATATCAGCTGGCTTGGCAAAGAATCTGAATGTGTTTTGGGTTAAATTTAACCTTCCTTTATAAACACCATCAGCAATTGTGATATTAACGTCTTCATTTAAAGCAGCTCCACTTATTGCCAAGTCATTTGTTAAGCCTGAAAAATAGGCTTTTACAGTTAGTGCAATTGGCTGCGAATATGCTTTGGCGATGGATGCTCCCAAAATGCTTTCAACTCTAATTTCCAAGTTGTTTGCATCTTCAAAACTAATTGACAGCGGAGATGCTATCGCAAATAAATTACTGCTTATTTTATTGACAGCTTTATTTAAATCACCAAACGTTAATTTACGCGAGAGTTCCGAAGTTCCCTCTTGAGCCAAAGGAATTGTCACTGCTGTTGCGAAATCATTACCTGCAACATCTATTTGCAAGTAATACATTATATCACCATCGTTATGACCGCTTGCCTTTGACCAAGTATAAGTTACAGCATCTGCCGCTTCATTTCCTTGCACTATATCGGTAGTTCTTTTTATTTCAAATGTATTTGTGGCTGGCAGAACTAATTCCGCAGCGATTAGTTCTGCTTCAGAAGCTTCTATTGTGTTAATAGTTACCTCATCTGATTCACAGGCAACAGTAACTGCAAATACAGCTATTAGTATATAAATTAATTTTTTCATATTATATGTTTTATTTTAAATATTAAATACCAGTAACAACAGCATCACCTTTAATACCAATTTTAAGTGTAATGGTTGCGCTTCCAGCACTAACTCCAAAGTTTCCATCACCTTCATCCCAAGCGGTTAAATTTGTTCCAACATTGAACTTCCAGTCTTCACCAGAACCAAAAACAGCGTTAGATAACAATTTAGAACGGAATTTAACTTCACCATCAGTTAAGCTTAAAGAAATTTCCCAAGTATTTGTGTTAAATTTGTATGACATAGGGGTTTCTCCATCCCAAGAATCAGGTGTGGCATTACCAATAACTCCCCATTTCATTTTAACTAATTTATAAGTTAAATTATCTATATCAACTTTTACGTAGTAATGTCCTTCCTCAGAAATTTCGATATTTTTACTATCGCTACTGTTGATTAAATTCCCATCCTGAGCACCATCAATAGTCCCATAGTTACCTACAACATTATCCCAAACAGCCTGATTTGAAATAAATTTAAAGATATCACCTTCTGTTGCCTTTAGGTAAGCTTCAAAAACTTTCGAAGTTCCATCACCAATATATCTCATTTCCAATCCTTGTTCTGGATTCCAATTGCTTTTGCCATAATATGATTGAACTGATCCTGCAATAAATAATTGAGGTTCAATAACAACTATTTTTTCATAAGCATTTACTTTGATTGTGATTGGCTCTGAAAAACTTTTATCTTTAGAAACACTAGCCACACTTACAACCCTTAAGTCAAACTCAGTTCCAGTTGAAAAGTTAACTTTTAATGCAGAACCTGATTTTACAAGTTGTGTGTTAATTGCATTTACAGCTATGTTTAAGTCGTTATTACTAATTTTTGTAGACAATTCTGTAGTTCCTTGGCTGCTTATAGGTGCGTAAACACCATTTTTAAATTTATTTCCTTTTATATCAATTTCAAGAAAATAAAGTATAGTGCCATTATAATTACCCTTTACCTTAGACCATGTAAAAGTTGTTGCTATTTCATTTTCGTTTCCTACAGCAACATCTGTGGTTTCGGTAATTTCAAAGTCAGTTACAGCAGGTGTGTTTAACACTGCAGTTCCTTCAATAGTTTCAGACGGGAAAATATCGATATCTGCATCATCATCCTCACAAGACCAAATACTTATAGATAAAAGTAATATTAGTATAAATTTTAATTTTTTCATTTTAATATAGTTTTAATTAGTATCCTGGGTTTTGAGGCAATAAATTCTCATTTGCATTGATAGCAAATTGCGGAACAGGGAAAATGTTTCGTGTGTTTGCGGACGTATTTTTCTCCCACCAAGATTCATTAAATTTGCCAAATCGAATTAAGTCTTGCCTTCTTGTACCTTCCCATAATAATTCTCTTCCTCTTTCATTTAAGATGTCTTGCAACGAGTAGTTTCCTGTGGTTGGTGCTTTTGCCCTTAATTTAATTTCATTTACCAAGGCATCACCGGCTCCGTTTCCATTTAAACGAACTTGTGCTTCTGCCTTCATTAATAAAATGTCTGCCAATCTAAAAAGTGCAAAATCATTGCTTAAATTTCCTTTTGCTCCTTCTTTAATTTCCCATTTAGCTACACGAACACCCGAATTACGAATTTGATTTAGGCTATATGTATTCGCATCCATTAGTAAAGCAGGTACATTAGGAGTTAAAATTAAATTTACTCCAGCAACGTTATCAACAATCTCACTGCCATCTTTTGCATATTGTTGCCCTACTAAAAGTCCTTTGGCTCTTAAATCTGAGCTCCCAAATAAATTATAAGTACTTTCTAATATTGCAAAACCATTCCACGGTTGAACACTCATCTTAAATGTTTGCTGTGATAAATAATGCAAAGTTCTCATGTGAAAATTAAATCCTGTAAATTTATTTTCATCATAGGCAATTGTATAGATATTTTCTTTTGAAGCACCATTATCTGTTAAGAAAGGAGTTAATGGATTTCCTTCTAAAGAATAACCTAAACTAATAACATTGTTACAAGCATCTATAGTTTCACTCCACATTGGTGTACCTGTATAAACTTCGGCATTTATATATAATTTAGCCAATAAAGCGTATGCAGTACCTTTGTTTATTGAACTAGAAGCCACTCCAGGATTTGGAGTTGGTAATTTATCAATATTATCTAAGATATCTTGAACAATTGTTTGGAAGACCTCTGCTCTAGGTGTTCTATGTGGAAATTCTTCAGCATTGGTAAAAGTTCTTGGAAAGGGAACGTCACCATAATTATCAATAGCTAAGTAGTAATAATAAGCTCTTGCAACAATAGTTTGTGCCAATACCTTAGCAACTTCAGGATTTTCTGCATTTACTTCCAATAATTCAATTGCTCTATTTGCTCTTGGAACGGCATCATAAATTAATCCCCAAAGTTGGTTAACAGCTTCAGTAGTATTTCCCCAAGTGTGTTGGTGCAATACACGCCATTTACCACCATCATCCCAATCAGCCCCTCTAGTTGGCGCTACAGCTTCATCACTGGTGACTTCTTGAAGAAACCACCATCCACCACCATCCAACATGCTTTGGGTTTTGGTAAAAACCGGATTGGCAACGCGGATAGCTTGTTCAGAATTTTCAGGATATGAATCTCCTGGAATAAAATCTGAAACATCACTCTCTAAATCTGTGCAATTGTATAGCGTAAAACTTGCTATAAGTACGATTGCAATTTTATATATGTATTTCATTTTTTTATATGTTATAATTCAACGTTTATACCGAATGTGATTGTACGAGTTTTAGGATAGATATTATATTGGTCTATCCCAAAATAAATTTCTCCCTCATTTTGCTTTCCTCCACTGAAGTTTACCTCAGGATCAATACCATCATAATTTGTTAAGGTGAACACGTTATTTATTGAGGTATAGACTCTTAGGTTTGTTATACCTTTAATAATATTTTTAGGTAAAGTATATCCAAAGTTAATATTGTCTAATTTAAGGAAACTTCCATCTTCAATATAATAGCTTAATGATTGGTACGCACCGCCAACATAACCATCTAAAGCAAGAGCTTCGTCAAGTACATTTCTTTGGGTGATATAATCTGGATTTCCAAATACTTGTTTAGTGGCATTGTAAATATCATGCCCAACAACTGCTCTAAAAGAAGCGCTTAAATCCCAATTTTTGTAGGTAAAGTTATTGCTCCATCCCATTTCAAAATCAGGTAAGGCATTTCCGATAGGTTTTTTATGTTCATCAGATTGAGAAACGTCATCTAAATAATGAATTTCGTTATCATTTCCTTTAACTAACCATTTTCCATCTTCACTAACACCGGCATAATCAAATCCATAGAAAGTTCCTAAGTCATGATTAGGAAGCATTCGTTGTGTTGCCACACCAACAATTCCAGGTGCTGAGATATAGCCAACATCTCTATAATCTAAAGCATATTTACCACCATCAAGAGATACTACTTCCATTTTATTTGTAGAGAAAGTAAATGTTGAATTCCATTTAAAATTATCGGTATTAAAAACTTTTCCTACTAAAGTTGCTTCAAAACCAGAATTTTTCATTTCACCACCATTATAGAATATAGTTCCAGCATAATTCGTTTCTGTAGGAACATCATATACAGAAAGCATCTCTGTAATTTTTTTAGAATAATATTCAACAGAACCAGAAATACGATTGTTAAAAATACCGAAATCCAAACCTAAATTTATTTCTTCATTTTCATCCCATTTTAAATCAGGGTTGCCATTGTTGTAATAATCTAGATTCACAATAGGATTTCCAGTATCTGGGTCTATAGATGTACCAGAAGGACCTACCCTAAGGTAAGATAAATAGCTGTCAATGTTGCTGTTACCTGAGATACCCCAGCTCGCTCTTAATTTTAGTAAATTAATAAAATTAACGTTGTCTTCAATAAAATTTTCGTTTGCCATATTCCAAGCTAATTGAACTGAAGGAAACCAACCCCATTGATTATTATCACCAAAAACAGATGATCCATCTCTACGTATCATTCCTGCTAGGTAATATTTTGAGTCATAATCATACATTACACGCCCAAAAACGCCAATATCGGTTCTTTCCCCTTTATATGATTCAATATCTCCTAATTGAACATCTTCAAAATTTTGAAGTTTATCTGCTCCAAGCGAGTTAGATATAGGCTCTCTTCCTTGCGCAAGAAATCCATCCCAATCTTGTTTTATATAAGAATAACCCGCCAACGTTGTTAAATTATGAACATCATTAAAAGTTTTCTTATAGGTTAACGTTCCTTCAAGCATCGCTTGAGCCCAATTGTCATAAGCTCTTTTACCATACCCTGTTCTAATTAGTGTATTTTGTGTTCCAATAGTGTTACTATATTTTGGCTCAAAATAAGTTGACTCACTATCATTTCTTAAATAGCTTAAGTTTAAGTTTCCTACTAAACCCTCAATTATGGTATAATCAAAACCTAAATTACCTGTATATTTTTTGGCATCTCTTTCATTTTGAATTTGATCTAAAATAGCTACAGGATTGTAATAGTTAAATACTCTTGAAGTTTCAAAATAACTGCCATCTGAATTATAAATAGGGTCGGTCGGCAATCTTTGAAAAGATTGGAATAATACATCAGTATTCCCATTTCCTTCATAATTAATATAGTCGTTAGTTTCAATGGAAGCAGACATCCCCATGGTAATTTTTAATTTATCATCAAATGATTTTTGGGTTAAATCAAGTCTTCCCGTGGTTCTGTTTTTATTAGACCCTACAATAACGCCTTCAAAATCAGTATTTGTGATGGATGCTCTATAGGTATTGGTTTCAGAACCTCCCGAGATTGCAAGGTTGTTGTTTATGGTAATACCTGATCTATATACTTCATCTTGCCAATCTACAGATCCACCGGCATCAGAAAAATCACCATATTTATCTTGATTTGCTGCAATATAATTTCTATAGCTTTTTGCAGATTGAAGTCCTAATTTTTTATAAACATCATCCATGGCAAGATAAGTATTGTACTCAATTTTTGCTGCACCAGCTTTACCAGATTTAGTAGTAACAAAAATAACCCCATTTGCACCATCTGCACCATATATCGCAGTTGAAGCTGCGTCTTTCAAAACATCAAATGATATAATGTCTTCAGGCGCAATAGTAGTTATATCTACTCCTCTAACACCATTAACAACATATAAAGGATCCCCACCTGCGGCAAAACCTGCAGCACCTCTAATTCTTACATTAAATCCTGAATTTGGGTCACCACCTTGCTTGGTTACACTAACACCAGCAGCTTTTCCTTGAATTGCTTGTATTGGGTCAACTAAAGTTCCTTGATTTAAGTCCTTAGCTGAAACCTTTACTGCGGCTCCTGTTTTATCTTTCTTTTCAACAGTACCATAACCAATGATAACAACTTCATCCAAAGACTCCGTATTTTCAACCATGGCAACATTAATGATGTTGTTGGTTCCAACTGTTATTGACTGTGTGTTGAACCCAACATAAGAAAATACCAAAACATCACTTGGTTTCACATTTTCCAAAATATAGTTTCCGTCAAAATCTGTTGCGGCTCCTACAGTAGTTCCTTTAATAATAACGCCAACTCCAGGCAGTGGTGTACCGCCTGCGGCTTCAGTAACTTTTCCTTTAACGGTTTGCTGAGCAAACATCACCAAAGGCAAAAGAAGCATGACATTAAACAAAAAAAATTTAAAATTTTTCATCTATTTTATGTTAATTAATAATTAAGGTTTTTTTAAAAATTAGTGTACTATTTTTTACATTTCACTGTGTGAAGTTACGCACTTAACATTAATTTAACACTGTTAAATATCAGAGAAAAGATTGCGCAAACGTTTTCGTGTTTACAACTTTTTTACTCAAACGTTAGAGTATGGTTGCTAATTTCTAGGGGTTTTTACAAAAATATCTTAAATAAGGTAAATTTAAGTTTTTTCCGGTACTTTTACTTAACGGTTCTGTTTAAAAATCACTTCGTTTTTTTAACTATAAAGTCTATATTTGTAGATATTAGTGGTATTGGTTATTTATCAGAAAATATTACTAAAAATATAAGAAGTAAACAAAGGTCAACTTATGAATTTTAGCATTTAACTTATAACCTTTAACCACTTTAAGCCATAAACATTAAACTTTCAAACCAATAAAAACAAATGAAACCAAGAATTACCCTAAAAAAAATTGCAAGAGAGTTTGGCGTGTCCATTTCAACGGTTTCAAAAGCGCTAAAAGACAGTCATGAAATTAGTGAAGAAACAAGGGGGAAAATTAAAGCTTTTGCCGATTACTATAACTACAAACCTAACAATTTAGCACTACAACTACGCAATCAAAAAACTTCTGTAATTGGTGTAATTGTTCCAGAAATTGTACACCATTTTTTTTCAACAGTTATTAATGGCATCGAGAAATACGCCACAGAAAAGGGATACAATGTTATGGTATGCTTGTCCAATGAATCGTATGAGAAGGAGGTTTCCAACATGAGCATGTTGACCAATGGAAGCGTGGATGGATTGATTGTTTCAATTGCCAGAGAAACGCTACAAAATCAGAATTTTAAACATTTTGAAGCTATAATTAGGGACGATTTTCCATTGGTATTGTTCGACAGAATTAACGATGATATTGAATGTGATAAAGTGATTATTGATGATGTTGGCGGTGCTTTTAAGGCTACTAATCATTTGATAGAAATAGGTTCAAAACGAATTGCATTGTTAACAACTCAAGATTTTATAACGGTAGGGTCATTGAGAAAAAAGGGATATATAAAAGCGTTAAATAAAAATAAGATTTCTGTTGATGAAGATCTAATATATAAAATTGACGACAATTTGGATTTATATGAACAAATAAAAAAAGTGTTCGCTGGTAAAAATATACCTGATGCCATTTTAGCCGTGAATGAAATATATGCAGCAATCGCATTAAAAGTTGCCAAAGAAAATGCTTTAAAAATTCCAGAAGACATTGCCATTATTGGTTTTACCAGTGGTTTAATTTCTGAATATACCGATCCGCCCTTGACTTGCGTTGAACAACACGGATATTTAATGGGTAAACAAGTGGCAGAATTATTAATAAACAGAATTGAGAATGTATCACCTAGCGAGTTCCAGAAAGTTGTGATATCACCCAATTTAAAAATTAGAAAATCAACTTTGGATAATTGAACGTAAAATATTAAATATTAAAAGTTAAAAGTTTTCTTTAATTATTGTGTTCAATTGGGAAGAAATGGGTTTAAAATATAAACAAAGAAACTATTTTCACCCTCTAGGACGGGAAATAAAATAGTTTCGAAACTTGAAACTTAAAATTTGAAACCCTCAACCCAACAACTCTAACGTTGTAGTGCAAAATTGTTCATTTTTTTAGCTAAATCTTACTTTAAAAAAGGTTGAACTTAAATTTTTATTTATATATTTGACGGGTATTATTTTTCACACTTCACACAAAAACAATTAATTAAAGCCTATCGGCTTTAGATTGTAATATTTTTTTTAACACTCACATTATGGAAAAACGGAAACTAAGTTTCTGGGATATCTGGAACATGAGTTTCGGTTTCCTTGGAATTCAAATGGGTTTTGCGCTGCAAAATGCCAATGCTAGCAGAATATTGCAAATTTTTGGCGCAGATGTCCATGAACTTTCTTGGTTTTGGGTGGTAGCACCTTTAACGGGTTTAATTGTTCAACCCATCATTGGCTATTACAGTGATAAAACTTGGACCAAACTTGGCAGAAGACGCCCTTACTTTTTAGCGGGTGCATTTATGGCAGCTGTTGGGTTGATATTAATGCCAAATGCCGATATGTTTACCGCATTTTTGCCTGCATTATGGGTTGGAGCTGGGATGTTAATGATTATGGACGCCTCCTTTAATGTTGCCATGGAGCCATTTAGGGCTTTGGTGGCTGATTTATTACCTTCAGACCAAAGAACACTCGGATTTAGCGTTCAAACCATATTAATAGGTATTGGAGCTGTTATAGGTTCTTGGTTACCTTATGCTTTATCAAATTGGTTTGGAGTTTCAAATAATTCAGCAGAAGGCGAAGTACCATTAAACTTATTGCTTTCATTTGTAATTGGCGCGGCAGTATTGGTAACCAGTATTTTAGTCACGGTATTTACCACCAAAGAATATTCTCCAGAAGAAACCGCGCAATTTAGAGCTCCTGAAAGCGAAGAAGAAATAGCCGCGGAAGAAAAATCAAGCTTATTCGATATTTTTTCCGATTTCAAAAAAATGCCTTTAACCATGAGGCAATTGAGCTCGGTTCAATTTTTTTCCTGGTTTGGCTTGTTTGGGATGTGGGTATTTTCAACACCTGCCATAGCGCATCATATTTATGGTTTGCCCTTAGATGATCACGGATCTGCTTATCAAATTGCTGGTGATTGGGTTGGGATTTTATTTGGCGTTTATAACGCAGTTTCTGCTGTGTACGCCTTCTTTTTGCCAGCAATAGCTAAAAAAATAGGTAGAAAAATGACCCATTCAGTTTCACTGGTTTTTGGTGGATTAGGACTTATATCAATTTATTTTGTGCCAAACGAAAACTGGTTGTTTTTATCCATGTTTGGAATAGGTATTGCTTGGGCAAGTATTTTGGCAATGCCTTATGCAATTTTGGCAGGGTCAATTCCTGCAAAGAAAATGGGTGTTTATATGGGTATCTTCAATTTCTTTATTGTAATTCCGCAAATAATAAACGCCATCATAGGCGGCCCAATCGTAAAATATTTTTACGGAGGAAACCCAATATTTGCGCTGTTAATTAGTGGTATTTCTTTACTGATTGCAGCAATTTTAGTGATAAGAGTAAAAGATGTTGATGATGTAGTTGTAACAAAAATTTAAACAGATGAATAAGGAAATTGCATTCATATTTGATTTAGATGGGGTAATTGTTGATACTGCGAAGTATCATTATTTGGCCTGGAAAAATTTGGCGAAGGTTTTGGGTTTCGATTTTACCGAAGAACAAAATGAGTTGCTTAAAGGTGTAAGCCGTGTTAAATCGCTAGAAATTTTATTATCTATTGGAAAAGTTAATTTATCCGAAGAAAAAAAACAAGAATTATTAGGTCAGAAAAATAAAGAATATTTGGAGTTTGTCAACAAAATGACTTCCGAAGAAATTTTGCCCGGAGTAAATGATTTATTGAATTTTTTAGAGATCAATGAAATAAAATATGCCCTGGGTTCGGCCAGTAAAAACGCATCATTAATTTTGGAGAAAGTCGGACTTTTAAACAGATTTACTGCCATTGTTGACGGCAATGATGTTTCTAAAGCGAAACCAGATCCTGAAGTGTTCTTAATTGGGGCAAAAAAATTAAATATAAATCCTGAAAATTGTGTGGTTGTAGAAGATGCCATTGCGGGGATTCAGGCAGCGAATGCTGCAAAAATGATTAGTATAGGAATTGGAAATGCAAATGTGCTATATGAAGCAGATTATGTTTTTAGTGATCTGACAGCCATTACACCCGATTTTTTAAAAAACATAATGAATTAAAGACAATGAATAAAAATTATATTAAGCCTTACGAATGGTCAATTGTAGAAGAAGGTTTTAATCCAGATAATGTAGAAGCGTCGGAAAGCCTATTCAGCATTGGAAATGGATCTATGGGGCAACGCGCCAATTTTGAAGAAAATTATTCAGGAAAAACCTTTCAGGGAAGTTATATTGGAGGTATTTATTATCCCGATAAAACAAGAGTCGGCTGGTGGAAAAATGGCTATCCGGAGTATTTTGCCAAAGTGCTGAATGCCCCAAATTGGATTGGTATTAACCTGCAAATCAATAAAACGGAATTGGATTTAAATACTTGCGTAGTTTCAAATTTTAGACGAGAATTAAATATGAAAGAAGGTTGGTTGAGCCGTTCTTTCCATGCAATTCTTAAAACTGGAGAGGAAATTCAAGTAGCCGCTAAACGTTTTATAAGCTTGGAATACAATGAGATAGGGGCGATTGAGTACACTGTAAAAGCGATAAATTTTTCAGGAGAAATTTCTTTTTCTCCGTATATAGATGCCGGAATAAAAAATGAAGATTCCAATTACGACGAATATTTTTGGGAAATACTGAAAATTGTCAAGGGCAAAAATAATGGATGCATTCTTTCAAAAACGCTAAAAACAGAATTTCATGTGGCAACAGCCATGGAAGTTTCCATTACATTAAACGATGAAAAAGTTGAGGTTGACCATCAAACAGAGATTGAAGAGAAATCTATACATTATACCTATAAGTTACCTATTTCCAAAGGCGATACCGCCACAATCTATAAATATGGAAGTTGTGTAAGTTCCTTAAATTATCCAAAAGAGGATTTAATTGAGGCAGCTTTTAACAATGTTAAACAAGCTATTGGATTAGGATTTTTACAACTTTTGGAAAGCCAGAAAAATTCTTGGTCAAACATTTGGCACACAGCGGATATTATTATTGAAGGAGACATAAAAGCGCAACAAGGGATTCGATTTAATATTTTTCAATTAAACCAAACCTATTTGGGAACCGATGCCCGATTAAATATTGGTCCAAAAGGATTTACTGGAGAAAAATACGGAGGAAGCACTTATTGGGATACGGAAGCCTATTGCATTCCTTTTTATATGGCAACAAAAGATGCCAGCGTAGCGAAAAATTTATTGTTGTATCGATACAATCATTTGGAAAAAGCCATTGAAAATGCACAAAAACTCGGATTCAAAAATGGAGCGGCTTTATATCCAATGGTAACTATGAACGGAGAAGAATGCCATAATGAATGGGAAATTACTTTTGAAGAAATCCATAGAAACGGTGCTATGATTTACGGAATTTATAACTATGTAAATTATACCCAGGATTTTGAATATGTCCCAAAATTCGGATTGGAAGTAATCATTGCCGTTGCTCGTTTTTGGCACCAACGCGCTAATTTTTCTGAAGCAAAAAACCAGTATGTCATTTTAGGCGTTACCGGACCCAATGAATATGAAAACAATGTAAACAATAATTTTCATACCAATTATATGGCAAAATGGTGTATTCAATATGCTGAGGAATGTTTAAATAAGGTAGAAACAGCATATCCTGAAGATTATATTCGGGTGATGGAAAAAACCAAATTAACAGTTGAAGAAATCAAAGAATGGTTAAAGATTGCTGAGAATATGTATTTTCCTTTTAGTTTGGAACACAATGTTTATTTGCAGCAAGATGGTTTTTTGGACAAGGAATTAATTCCGGTTAGAGAATTGCCGCAATCTGAAAGGCCCATCAATCAAAAATGGTCTTGGGACCGTATTTTGCGCTCTTGTTATATCAAACAAGCCGATGTTTTGCAATGTTTGTTCTTTTTTGAAAACAAATTCAGCAAAGAAGATTTAGAACGTCATTTTGATTTTTATGAGCCATTAACGGTTCATGAATCCTCGTTATCGCCTTGTGTACATTCCATTTTGGCGGCTTCAATTGACAGAATGCCAAAAGCTTATGAGCAATATGTACGGACCGCACGTTTGGATTTAGACGATTATAACCACGAAGTTCATGAAGGTTGCCACATTACAAGTATGGCAGGAACATGGATGTCCATTGTGCAGGGATTTGGTGGTATGCGTGTTTGGGAAGATGGTATTTTATCATTCAGCCCACAAATACCGAATGAATGGAAATCGTATTCATTTACCATAAATTTTAGGGGAAATATTATTAAGGTTTATAAAAGCCAAACCGAATGTAAATTCTTTAACGAGTCGGAAAACGAAGTTAAACTGATGGTGAATGAGAATGAAATTTTAATACCGGCAAATAAATTGCTTGCTATAAAATGCTAGAATAACACACATGAAAAACCTATTTCTCCCAATATTATTAGTTTTAGGCAGTTTATTATATGCCCAAAAGGTTGATAGAATTGAACCGCCAAATTGGTGGGTTGGTATGGAGAACAATCAAGTGGAATTGCTGATTTACGGTAAAGAAATTTCTCAATTTACGCCTTCTATAGATCATAAAAATATTCAGATTTTAACCGTTAAAAAAACGGAAAACAACAATTATTTGTTTCTGAATTTAGATCTTTCGAAGGCGGTTTCAGGGAAATTCAACATCAACTTTTCAAAAAAAGGAAAGCGCAATAATTTCTCTGTTGCTTATGACTTAAAAGAACGAAATAAAGATTCAAAATTAAGGGAAGGTTTTAACAGTTCGGACGTTATTTATTTGATCACGCCCGATCGTTTTGCTAATGGTGATATTAACAACGACATTGTAAAAACCATGAATGAAAAAACTGTTGACAGAAAGGATGATTATGGCAGACATGGTGGCGATATCAAAGGAATGACCAACCATTTGGATTATATAGATGAAATGGGATTTACGGCCATTTGGCCAACGCCAGTATTGACCAATGATATGAAAGAAAGTTCATATCACGGCTATGCGATGACCGATTTTTATCAGGTTGATCCTCGTTTTGGAACCTTGGAAGATTATCGCGAATTGGGGAAAACCGCAAAAAGTAAAGGAATAAAATTGATTATGGATCAGGTTGCAAACCACATTGGTATTGAACATTGGTGGATGAAAGATTTACCAACCAGTGATTGGCTAAATTATCAGGAGGAATTTTTTAAAAATAATATTGTCATTACAAACCATAGAAGAACCACAAATCAGGATGCTTATGCATCGGTAAAAGACAGAGATTTAATGAGTGAAGGCTGGTTTGTTTCTTCTATGCCCGATTTGAACCAACGCAATCCTTTGCTGGCAAAATACTTAATTCAAAATAGCATTTGGTGGATAGAATCCCTCGATTTGGGTGGCATCCGGCAAGATACTTATCCGTATCCAAACAAACAATTTATGTCTGATTGGGCCGGAGCCATTATGAAAGAATATCCAAATTTTAGTATTGTTGGTGAAGAGTGGAGCTATAATCCGTTATTGGTAGGTTATTGGCAACAAGGCATGAATAATAAAGATGGCTACAAGTCTAATTTATCTTCAACGATGGATTTCCCGATGCAAAAATCCATTGTTGATGCATTGAATGAAGTTGAAAGCTGGGAAAAAGGTTTTGTGAAAATGTATGAAGGTTTGGCAAACGATTTTTCTTATGTGAATCCAAGCAAAATCATGCTATTTCCGGACAATCACGATATGGACCGAATTTTCACCCAATTAAAGGAAAATGTTGTAAATACCAAAATGGCATTGGGTTATATGCTTGCCTTGCCAAGAATTCCGCAAGTGTATTACGGAACTGAAATTTTAATGCAAAACAGCGCCAAACCTGGCGATCACGGGATGATAAGAACCGATTTTCCAGGAGGCTGGATGAATGATAAAGTGAATGGTTTTACCGGTGAAGGCTTAACAGCCGAACAAGCCGAAATGCAGTCATTTTTGAAGAAAGTGTTGAATTATCGTAAAAATAGTGAAGCAATCCATTCTGGAAAAACAATTCATTTTGCACCTGAAAACGGAGTTTATGTGCTTTTCAGAATTAAAAATGATGAAATTGTAACGGTGATATTAAATAAAAATGAAAATCCGATTTCGTTAAATTTAAACAGGTTTGAAGAGGTTGGTTTAATAGGAAAACCAGTTAAAAATATAATTTCTGATGAAACTTTTACTTGGGAAAATTCATTAAAAATGAATAAAAAAGGAGTTGTAATTTTAACAACAAAATTATAAATTTAACTAATTAATAATCGTAAAACATAGAGTATCAGTAGATTATATTTAATGCAAGAAAGCTGTAGAAAACTAGTTAAGACCATAACAGCTAATAATCAGCAGCAAGTAAAGAAAATTGCGAACCTTGCGTTTAAAATAATCAACAATTTGATGATAATATATAGATTATCTGTTAAAAGATTGTATAGATACACATTTTAATTAGGACAACATTATTAAATATAAACTAAATGAAGGTAATAAAGCTTTTTCTAATTTTTCTTATTACAGGAAGTTCATTTTTAAATGCGCAAAATACCGATAGGAAATTTGTTTCCTTGCATCAAGAAAAGGACTTTGTTGAAATAAAAACCAACGATGGTTCTTATCAAATAAAACCCTATTCAGCAAAAATTGTGGAAACCATTTTTATTCCAAATGGCGAAGTTTACAATTCCAATTCTCATGCGGTAGTTTTAAAACCTGAAAATGCGGAATTTAATATAACGGAAAAGGAAAATTTAATTCAATTAAAAACTTCGGGAATACGCGTTGAAATCAGGAAAAACCCATTTCAAATTTTGTATTTTTATAAGGATAAGTTGTTGATTTCTGAAAGAAAAGGCTATGTTAAAACCGAAGAATTTGAAACATTGGATTTTAATTTAACGGCCGATGAAATTTTATATGGCGGCGGCGCCCGCGCTTTGGGAATGAACCGCCGGGGAAACAGATTGCAATTGTACAACCGAGCACATTATGGTTATGAAACACGTTCGGAATTGATGAATTTCACCATGCCTTTGGTGTATTCCTCTAATTTATATGCGGTGCATTTCGACAATGCGCCCATAGGTTATTTGGATTTGGACAGCAAAAAGGACAATTCTTTGGTTTATGAAACTATTTCAGGTAGAAAAACTTATCAAGTGGTTGCAGGTGATTCTTGGAAAGATTTAATTGAGCAATACACCAGTTTAACTGGAAAACAACCGATGATTCCGCGTTGGGCACTGGGAAATTTTTCAAGCCGATTTGGTTACCATTCCCAAGAAGAAACGATAAATACCATCAATCAATTTTTGAAAGATGAAATTCCTGTTGATGCTATTATTTTAGATTTATTTTGGTTTGGAAAAGAGATGAAGGGCACGATGGGAAATCTGGAATTTTTGAAAGATTCATTCCCTAATCCAAAGAAAATGATTGCCGATTTAAAAGAAAAAGGCGTTAAAACTATTTTGATTACGGAACCTTTTATATTGACAACCTCAGGAAAATGGGATGAAGCCGTTGAAAAGGATATTTTGGGAAAAACCAAAGAAGGAAAACCTTACACTTACGATTTTTACTTTGGAAACACTGGAATTATAGATATTTTTAAGCCCGAAGGGAAAACCTGGTTTTGGCAAGTTTACAAGAAATTTAACGATTATGGCGTTGCCGGTTGGTGGGGCGATTTGGGAGAGCCAGAAGTGCATCCCTCAGATTTGCGGCACGCAACAGGCTCTGCCGATGAAGTTCACAATATTTACGGACACAATTGGGCAAAACTCATTTTTGAAGGTTATCAAAAAGAGTATCCAAACCAGCGTCCGTTTATTTTGATGCGCGCCGGTTATTCCGGTTCCCAGCATTACGGAATGATTCCTTGGTCTGGCGACGTAAACAGAAGTTGGGGTGGATTGCAGTCGCAGCCCGAAATCGCCCTACAAATGGGCATGCAGGGAATGGGTTATATGCATTCCGATTTGGGCGGATTTGCAGGAAATAATTTAGATGATGAACTATACACCCGTTGGTTACAATACGGTGTTTTTCAACCTATTTATCGTCCGCACGCCCAGGAAGAAGTGCCTTCTGAACCCGTTTTTAGGGAGCCGAAAACAAAGGCTTTGGCCAAGAAATCTATAGAATTGCGTTACAGTTTATTGCCATACAATTACACGCTGTCTTTTGATAACAACCTAAAAGGAACGCCTTTAATGCGTCCGTTATTTTTTGAAGATTCCAATTCTTCCTCATTTACTAACGATAAAACCTATTTGTGGGGCGATAGTTTTTTGGTGAGTCCGGTTGTTCAATCAGGTATAAAAGAACAGCTAGTTTATTTTCCATCAAACTCAAATTGGTACAATTTTTATACCGATGAAAAAGTTGGGGGCGGACAAACAAAATTGGTTTCCTTAAATGAAGAAGGTATTCCAACTTACGTACGCGGTGGTGCTTTTATTCCTAGAATTCAACCCATACAAAATACGGATTTGTATAATTTAAAATCATTTGATTTGCATTTTTATTTTGATGAAACTATAAAAGGAAGCGAAGGGTATTTGTACAATGATGATGGTGAAACCCCAAATGCTTTTGAAAAAGGAAAATATGAAATTTTGAATTTCGAAAGCGAATATAAAAACAATCGATTGTATATTGAAATTGAATCAAAAATCGGTAAAAATTATCAATTTTCTAAGAAAATGATTAACTTACTGATTCATAATATTTCAAAAAAGCCCAAAAAAGTAACAGGCAATATCTATACCTGGGATGAAAATAATCAGACTTTATTAATTCCTGTTTTATTAAATAATTCATCAGTAAAAAAGATAAAAATTAAATTAACTCATTAATGAATCGAGCATTGCAAATTTTGAAAAAAAAAGAATTATTAATGGCAGGCAGCAGCTCTTACCAGTAAAAAAATAAAAATTTAACAGATGAAAAAATATTTATTCATGCTATTATTGATTGTATCAATAAGTTGTTCTCCTAAAAAACAAGATAAAATTTTGATAATAAACAATGCAGAAAAACCATTTCTATGGGAAGGTGCAAACATTTATTTTTTACTGACAGACAGATTTAACAATGGTGATGTTTCAAATGATTTGAACTACAGTAGAACTCGAGTGGGTGCTAAATTAAGAGGGTTTGAAGGTGGCGACATTAAAGGAATTACCCAAAAAATTAAAGAGGGTTATTTTAATAATTTAGGGATTAATGCTATTTGGCTAACACCAATTGTTGAACAAATTCACGGTTCTGTTGATGAAGGTACTGGGTTAACTTTCGGTTACCATGGGTACTGGACAAGAGACTGGACCTCATTAGACCCAAATTTTGGGTCTGGGGAAGATTTGAAAAACTTAGTTGAAGTTGCACATAAAAACGGGATTAGAATTGTGTTAGATGCGGTAATTAATCATACCGGCCCTGTAACAAATGTAGATCCTGTTTGGCCTGAAGATTGGGTAAGAACCGGACCTCAATGCGATTATCAAACTTATGAATCCACCACAGCCTGTACTTTAGTCGAAAACCTGCCGGATATTAAAACCGAGAACAATACAGCTGTTGATATCCCAGTACAATTGGCTAAAAAATGGAAATCGGAAGGAAGATATGAGCAAGAAATGAAGGAACTGGATGAGTTTTTCAACAGAACTGGCTATCCGAGAGCACCAAAATATTATATCATTAAATGGTTAACGGATTATATTGTTGAATTTGGTATTGATGGCTATCGAGCTGATACTGTTAAGCATATGGAAGAAAGTGTTTGGGGAGATTTTAAAAATGAATGTGATTATGCTTTCAATCTATGGAAAAAAAATAATCCTACTAAAGTTTTAGATTCAACCAATTTTTATTTGGTTGGAGAGGTTTATAATTACAACATTTCCAGCGGACAAATTTTTGACTTCGGCGACAAAAAAGTTAATTATTTCGAAAATGGTTTTAACAGTTTAATCAATTTTGAATTCAAATGGAATGCTGCACAACTTCCTACTTATGAAGCCCTTTTCTCAAAATATGATTCTATTATGCAACATGATTTAAAAGGATTTGGTGTTTTAAACTATATAAGTTCCCATGATGATGGCGAGCCTTTCGATAAAGAAAGGACTAAATCTTTTGAATCTGCCACTAAATTATTGTTATGCCCTGGCACTTCGCAAGTTTATTATGGCGATGAATCTGCCCGTTCATTAATTATTGAAGGCACTGTTGGCGATGCCACTTTGCGCTCCAATATGAATTGGAACGATATAGCAAATAGATTACAAACCAAAGAAATTTTAACGCATTGGCAAAAATTGGGCAAATTCAGAAATAACCATGTTGCTGTTGGCGCAGGCGTCCATAAAATGATTTCAGAAAATCCTTATGTTTTTCAAAGAACCTATTCAAAAGGAGATTTTAGGGATGTAGTGGTTATAGGACTCGATTTAAATAAAGGCGAAAAGAAACTGAATATAGGAGCTGAATTTATGGAAGGCGCAGTTTTGGTTGATGCTTATTCCAGCACCGAAGTTATTGTTAAAAACGGAATGGCGATTTTAAATACGCCATTTTCGATTGTTTTATTAGAAAAGAAAATCAATTAAAATGAAGAATAGTTTAAAATTGAGCGCAGTATTTTTAAGTATATTATTGCTTTCCTGCTCAAAAAAGAGCGAATGGCAAACCGCTGTTGCTTCACCAGACGACAACGTTAAAGTTGCATTTAAGTTAACTGAAAAAGGTGAACCAACTTATTCGGTGACTTTCAAAAATAAGGAGGTCATAAAAACATCAAGCTTGGGAGGTTTCGATTTAAAAGATATGGCATCTTTAAAAGAAAACTTTGAAATTATAAATGCTACTTCAAGCAATTTTAATGAAGTATGGGAAATGCCTTGGGGAGAACAAACCAATGTTGAAAATAATTACAACGAGCTTAAAATTGAGCTTCAGGAAAAAGTGGATTTAAAACGAAAACTATCCATTGTTTTCAGGGTTTATAATGATGGATTGGGATTCAGATATGAATTTCCTGAACAAGAAAATCTTTCCGAAGTGATTATTACCGATGAAAACACCCAATTTAATTTAACGGGCAACCATATGGTTTGGTGGGCTCCAGGCGATTGGGATATTTATGAGCATTTGTACACCACTTCAAAATTTACAGAAATTGATGCACTTTCAAAAGCAAACCACCCAGATTTAGCACAAACATACATTCCTGAAAATGCGGTAAATACACCAGTAACCATGAAAACGGATGAAGGTTTGTATTTGAGTTTTCATGAAGCCAGTTTGATTGATTATTCGGATATGACCTTAAAAATAGACAAGGGAAATTTATCGATGACCAGTGAATTGGTGGGGTCTGAACGCACAGGCTATAAAGTAAAAAGAACTATCCCTTTTCATACCCCTTGGAGAACCCTTCAAGTTGCCGAAAAAGCTGGTGATTTAATTGAATCTAAATTGATTGTAAATCTAAACGAACCAAATAAAATTGGCGATGTTTCTTGGTTTAAACCTACAAAATATACAGGAATTTGGTGGGAAATGCATTTAGGGAAATCAACTTGGGATATGAGTGCACAACAAGATATGAGTTCACATACCACACAGGCAAAACCTCATGGAAAGCATGGGGCAACTACTGAGAATGCAAAAGCATTTATAGATTTTTCTGCAGAAAATAATATAGGTGCAGTTTTGGTTGAAGGCTGGAATACTGGCTGGGAACACTGGATTGGCTTTGAAGACCGTGAAGGTGTGTTCGATTTTGTGACGCCATATCCAGATTATGATTTAAAGGAAGTGGTTCGTTATGGTAAAGAAAAAGGGGTTGAAATTGTTATGCACCATGAAACTTCCGCAGCTACCGAAACCTACGAAAAGCAACAAGATACCGCTTATGCTTTGATGCAAAGTTTGGGAATTCATACGGTTAAAACAGGTTATGTCGGTAAAATTTTGCCAAAAGGAGAATACCATCACGGACAATATATGGTGAATCAATATAACAATGCGGTGATTAAAGCAGCAAAATACCAAGTGGCCATAAACGCACATGAACCAATTAAAGCTACCGGTTTGCGAAGAACCTATCCGAATACCATTTCCCGCGAAGGTTTGCGCGGACAAGAATTTAACGCCTGGGCTTCTGATGGAGGAAATCCGCCAGAACATTTACCCATTGTGGCTTTTACTAGAATGTTGGCTGGTCCAATTGATTTTACACCCGGTATTTTTGACATTAAATTTGATAAGTGGAAAAAGGACAATCAAGTCAATACAACCATTGCCCAACAACTGGCTTTGTATGTGGTAATTTACAGTCCGGTTCAAATGGTAGCCGATTTAATAGAAAATTATGAAGGGAATCCAGCCTTTCAGTTTATAAAAGATGTTGGTGTAGATTGGCAAACTACAAAAGTATTGAATGGAGAAATAGGTGATTTTGTGACCCTTGCCAGAAAAGAACGAAATTCTGAAAATTGGTTTGTGGGTGGAATTACCGATGAAAATGGAAGACAAATGGACATCATATTTGATTTTTTAAGTCCAGATATAACTTATGAAGCCATTATTTATGAAGATGGAAAAGATGCACATTGGAACGAGAATCCGACCGCCATCAACATCAAAAAAATGGAAATTACCAATCAAACAATTTTGAAATTAAAATTAGCACCTGGTGGTGGATTTGCCATCAGTTTAAAACCCTTAAATAAATAATATAATAATGAAAAAAGCACTTTTTATAGTAGCACTAATTGTTTTAGCGTCTTGTAAAACAGAAACTAAAGAGGTTAAAACAAATGAAAACAATCTAGATTCCATAGCACCAATTTCAGATGAATCACTGGAAAACGCCATCATTTATGAAGCTAATATCCGTCAATATTCACCTGAAGGAACTTTTGCGAAATTCACAGAAGATATTCCGGAGTTAAAGGAATTGGGCGTAAAAATTATTTGGCTAATGCCTATTTATCCAATTTCAACAACAAAAAGTAAAGGTAGTTTGGGAAGTTATTATGCCATTTCCGACTATACCAAAGTGAATCCAGAATTCGGAAATTTAGATGATGTGAAAAATTTGGTGAATACCGCACATAAAAACGGTATGTATGTGATTTTGGATTGGGTTGCAAATCATACAGGCTGGGACCACGTATGGTTAAAAGACCATCCTGAATATTATACTAAAGATGAAAAAGGAGAAATTTCGCACACCGTTGGAACAGATTGGACAGATGTGGCAGATTTAAATTATGACAATTTGGAAATGCGAGCTGAAATGTTGGAGGATATGAAATATTGGCTGAAAGAAGTTAATGTGGACGGATTTAGATGTGATGTTGCAGGTATGGTACCACTTGATTTTTGGCAACATTCTATTGCCGAATTAAAAAAAATAAAACCAATTTTTATGCTTGCTGAAGGCTGGGAACCATATTTGTTTGATAATGCTTTTGAAATGGGGTACAGCTGGGATACACATCATAAAATGAACGCAATAGCACAAAGTAAGGAAACCGTTAAAAACTGGGATGAGCGAATGACTCAAATTGATACGCTTTATAAAAAAGATGCTATTTTGATGAATTTTATAACCAACCACGATGAAAATTCCTGGAACGGAACTATAAAAGAACGTATGGGAGATGCGTCGGAAGTGATGTTGGCCTTATCATATTGTGCACCCGGCATGCCATTGATTTATAGCGGACAGGAATACGATATGAACAAACGTTTGCGATTTTTTGAAAAAGACACCATTCCAAAAATAAAAGGTAAAGTGTGGCCATTATTGGTGAAATTAGGAGAACTAAAAAATGATAATAAAGCATTAAATGGGGGTAAAAAAGCGGCCTCATATACAAGAATCCCATCTTCTGATGATAAAAATATTTTGATTTTCTCAAGAGAAAAGGAAGGTGACAAAATAACTTTCATGGCAAATCTATCTAAAAAGGAAGTTACTTTCACTACTGGAATAGAAGGGGAGTCAATCGATTTTTTTAGCAAGGAAAAATTGGTGTTTTCTAAAGAGAAGCCTTTAACTTTTAAAGCTTGGGAATATAAAATATTGATTGATTAAATTATCGATTTTTTAAAAGCATTAACTTCTAATATAAAACATTTAGCAAAGCACTTTTAACACATAATCAATATCATTTTAAGCAAGTTAAGGAGTTTAATTTAAACGCCTTATCTTGCTTTGTGCAACGAAATCGTTTTAGTGAATATTAAGCAGTTTAGTAGGCAGAAAATGCTTTTAAAAGTAACTTTGTATTATATTTTTTAACCTATGAAATGAGCATAGCGGAAACATGAAACAATCACCGTTAAAAATATGCGAATTCCAGATGACCGATTAAATACAAATAATATTAACAGATGAATGAACCAATAAAAAAGATAGCCGTTTTAACGTCGGGAGGCGATGCGCCTGGGATGAATGCCGCGATTAGAGCCGTTGTAAGAGCGTGCACTTATTATAGAATTGAGTGTGTTGGCGTTTATCGAGGTTACCAAGGTTTGATTGAAAGTGATTTTGAATTGCTTTCCGCTCGCCATGTCAGCAATATTATCAATAAAGGTGGCACAATTTTAAAATCTGCACGTTCTAATGAGTTTAAAACGGTTGAGGGAAGGGTAAAAGCCCATAACAGTTTAAAAGAAGCCGGCATTGGCGCTTTAATTGTTATTGGGGGTGATGGTAGCTTTACTGGAGGTATAAAACTTATTGAGGAGTTTAATTTTCCAATAGTCGGAATTCCTGGCACTATTGACAATGATATTTTTGGAACGGACAATACTATAGGTTATGACACTGCCCTAAATACAGTTGTGGAAGCGATTGATAAAATTCGCGATACCGCAAGTTCCCACAACAGATTATTTTTTATCGAAGTAATGGGGCGTGATGCCGGTTTTATTGCATTAAACTCAGGAATAGGTGCAGGTGCCGAAGAAATTCTGATTCCTGAAAAGGATTTAGGGTTGGACAGGCTAGTGGAGTCACTTCAAAAAAGTAAAGATAATGGTAAAACAAGCAGTATTGTAGTGGTTTCAGAAGGAGATAAAATTGGCAAAAGTGTATTTGAGTTGGCTGATTATATCAATGAAAATTTACCTTATTACGATATCAGAGTATCTGTTTTGGGGCATATGCAGCGTGGAGGTTCGCCAAGTTGTTATGATAGGGTTTTAGCAAGCAGATTGGGTGTTGCGGCAGTTGAAGCTTTGTTGGACAAATCAACAGGAATTATGGTGGGAATCACAAATAATCAAGTCTCGACAGTTGATCTCCATAAGGCCATAAAAATGAATAACGAGATTAATAAAGAGTTACTTAAAGTTGCAGAAATAACTTCAATATAAAAAGAAAGAGTATAATAAATAAAAAACAACATAATATGTCATCAATTAAAATAGGAATTAACGGGTTTGGAAGAATAGGAAGAATAGCTTTTAGAGTAGCGATGACCAGACCAAATATAGAAGTAGTGGGAATTAATGATTTGTTGGATGTAGAGCATTTGGCTTATTTATTAAAATTTGATTCAGTTCATGGCAGATTTGATGGTGATGTGGAAGTGAAAAACGGAAATTTAGTCGTTAACGGAAAAACCATAAGAATTACAGCCGAAAGAAATCCAGAAGATTTGAAATGGGGTGAAGTAGGAGCAGAAATTGTTTTAGACTGTACAGGAATATTTACAAGTTTAGAAGGTGCTCAAAAACACATTACAGCAGGCGCTAAAAAAGTAGCGATTTCTGCACCATCTGCTGATGCACCAATGTTTGTGATGGGTGTAAACCACAAAAAAATTACCGCAGCAAATACCATTGTTTCAAACGCATCTTGCACCACCAACTGTTTAGCACCATTGGCTAAGGTTATTAATGATAATTTTGGAATTGTTGAAGGGTTAATGACAACAATCCACGCAACAACTGCAACGCAATTAACTGTTGATGGTCCTTCTAAGAAAGACTGGAGAGGAGGCAGAAGTGCCTTAATCAATATCATTCCTTCATCTACAGGAGCCGCAAAAGCTGTTGGAAAGGTGATTCCTGAATTGAATGGAAAATTAACTGGTATGTCTTTTAGAGTCCCTACCGCCGATGTGTCGGTTGTTGATTTAACTGTCAGAACTAAAAAGTCTGCTACGATGGAAGAGGTGAAAGCTGCCTTAAAAGCTGCTTCTGAAAACGAATTAAAAGGCATTCTAGGTTACACTGATGAAGCTGTGGTTTCACAAGATTTTGTGTCTGAACCTAGAACAAGTGTTTTTGATGCTGAAGCAAGCATTGCTTTAAACGATAATTTCTTTAAATTAGTGGCTTGGTATGACAATGAATTTGGCTACTCAACAAAACTAGTTGACTTGGCTGAATACATTCAATCAGTTAAATAAGAAATAACAAGTTTAAAAAAGAAAAAGATGATTCTAATAGCAGATGGAGGTTCAACAAAGGTTGACTGGATTTTATTGGGTAAAGATGGAAATCAGGTATTTAAAACCAGATCTAAAGGATTAAATCCAGAGATTTTGTCTGCTGATATATTGGAAGCCAGAATCCAGGCCAATGAGGAAATCACCAGTTACAAAGATAAAGTAACTGAAGTTTATTTTTATGGTGCCGGATGCGGAACAGAGAAGTTGACATCACTTTTGAAGTCTATATTCGAATCATTTTTTAATAATGCTAAAATTGTTGTTAAAGAAGATACTTTTGCTGCAGTTTATGCCGTAACCACTAAACCTGGAATTGTTTGTATATTGGGAACAGGGTCAAATAGCTGTTATTTTGATGGAAAAAATGTGGATGTTAGAGTGCCTTCATTAGGCTATATTTTAATGGATGAAGCTAGTGGTAATTATTTCGGTAAAAAATTAATTCGGGATTATTACTACAATAAAATGCCTAAACCAATTGCCAAACTATTTGAATCTCAATTCGATTTAGATGCTGATGTTATTAAAAGAAATATTTATAAAGAAGAAAATCCGAATGTCTATTTAGCACATTTCGCCGAATTTATTTTTAAAAATGACCGCACACCCTACTTTAATAAAGTGTTGCGTAAAGGGCTAAAAGATTTCTTTAAGAATAGGATATTACCTTATATAGAATCAAGCCAGGTTCCAGTACATTTTGTTGGATCAATTGCTTTCTTTTCACAAGATATTATCAATGAAGTTGCGAATTATCATTTGATTGAAATTGGAAAAATCGTAAGACGACCTATAGATGGTTTGATAGAATACCACAGAGAAAAAATAAAATTAGAGAAGGTCTAACAATCTTTCTAAAGCCATGCCACGAGATCCTTTTATAAGAATTGTGGCATTGTTAATATTAGAATAACTAGATGAATTTTTAAAAGACTCATAGCTTTCAGAAACAAGTGCATTTTTTGCACTTGTTGTGGAAAATGCCTTTCCTATTAAGAAAACTTTTGAAAAGTGATATGAAGCCACTAAATTGGCTATTTTTTCATGTTCCGCTTTACTGTCTTTTCCAAGTTCAAACATATCGCCTAAAAATACAATTTTGTTTTTGTCTTTCAATTGGGCAAAATTTTCAAGCGCAGCCTGCATACTGGTCGGATTTGCATTGTAGGCATCCAAAATTATTTTGTTAGTGCCTTTTTGGATGATTTGCGAACGGTTATTGGTAGGGGTATAATTTTCAACGGCAATTTTAATGTCGGTTTCAGAAATATCGAAATAATTACCAACAGCAACCGCAATCGCAATATTGTTATAATTGTATTTCCCAATAAGTTTGCTTTCAATCAAGATATTTTTAAATTGAACTGTTACAAACGGATTCGCTTCCAAAAATTTAATGTCATTTTTGTTAAATTTAATGACATTTATGCCTGCCGATTGTTTTTCCTGAAGTTTATCATCAGCATTTATAAAAACAGTTCCTTTAGTTAATCTTAAAAAATCGTATAATTCAGATTTTCCTTTAATTACCCCTTCAATACTTCCAAATCCTTCTAAATGGGCTTTCCCAAAATTGGTGATTAAGCCATAAGTAGGTTCAGCTATTTTGCATAAAAATTCGATTTCCTTTATATGATTAGCACCCATTTCAACAATACCTATTTCTGTTTTCGGTGTCATGGATAACAGCGTAAGTGGTACGCCAATATGATTGTTTAAATTACCTAAAGTGGCAACACAAGCATATTTTTTGGATAAAACAGCATTAATAAGCTCTTTAGTGGTTGTTTTTCCATTGCTTCCCGTTAATGAAATAATAGGAATAGCAAGTTGTTTTCTGTGAAAATTCGCTAATTTTTGAAGTGTTTCTAAAACATTTTCAACCAATATGGTTTTGGAATTGGTTTTGTATTCAATTTCATCAATCACTACATAGTTTGCGCCGCTTTTAAGCGCCTCTTCCGCAAATTCATTGCCATTGAAATTATCGCCTTTTAAGGCAAAAAAGATAGCTCCCTTTCTTATTTTTCGCGTGTCGGTATCCACCAAATAAGTTTCACGGTATAACTGATATAATTGTGCAATATTCATGGTTTAAATATAAAAAAACCTCACTGAAATTTCAGTGAGGCTTGGGTTTATTTTAAAAATTGTTTTAATACCTAATTTTTGTTGTTGTTGGTTTTCTTTTTTTATAGGTCATTGGGCCTATTCTGTCCGCAGCGCATCTAAAACCAATATAGTTAGTAGCCATATATTCAGGCAGATATCTGCGTTGTGAAGGGTCTAGCCAGTATTCCATATCCTTCCATGAACCGCCTTTGTAAACTCGAGAAATATCGCTAATTAGGGTGGTTCTTTTTTCAAGATCATATTCTTGCATCAGCAAGCCACTTTCGCCAATTACCCGAGGTTTTATGGGTGAATTATACATACGAGGCTTGGTTTCCAATTCCTCTTCATTTTTATCGTACATTTTTGTAGAGGCCAAATCACCATCTCTTGCATCAACATTATATGCTTTTTCATAATTATTTCTCATATAAGCATCGCGTTTGGTAATTGGTTGGTATTTAACGCTTCCCGGCAATTCCTTTGGCACTATATTGCCATTATCCAAGGTGTCAAATTGAACGGACATATCATTTGCAATGACAACATTTCCTTCGGCATCAATCATTTTTTTTGTAAAAATATTTCCCCTAAAATAGTTAAAGTCATTTGCTTCACTGTCAATAATAGGTCGGTAAACATCTGCAACCCATTCTGAGACATTGCCAGACATATCGTACAAGCCAAAAGCATTTGGCTCATAAGACTTAACTTGAATGGTAATATCGGCACCATCATTGCTCCATCCCGGAACACCACTGTAATCTCCTTTTCCTTGTTTAAAGTTGGCCAGTTGGTCGCCCTTATACCTTTTCGATTTATTTCGTGTATATTTTCCTTTCCAAGCATATTTTTTTCTTCCTCGCGTATTGTTGTATTCACGGTCTTCAACAACTGCTTTTGCCGCGTATTCCCATTCGGCCTCGGTAGGAAGTCTGAATTTTGAACTTAAAATTCCGTCAGAAACTTTAACTTGCCTGCCAGTAAAAGAACCTCTTGCGGGTTTAGCTTCTCCTTTTTTAAGTTGTCTATTGGTTGGCAATCCTTTTCTGTATATAGTAGAATCTCCATCAAAAAGCGCGTATGGATTGGTTAAATAAGTATCTGTATTAAAATTATTTTGCCCTTTTACCTCTAATGAATCTAATCTAAAAAGTGGTTTTAAAATACCCTTGTCCATTAATATTTTTTCATTAACCCTGTCGGTTCTCCATTTGCAGTATTGTGTAGCCTGAATCCAGCTAACACCAATTACAGGATAATCCGCATACCCTGGATGTCTTAAATAATTTTCAGTCAACTGTTCATTAAATCCCAAAACATCGCGCCAAACTAAGGTGTCGGGAACTGCCGATGCATAAATATGAGCGTAGTTTGGATCGCTCGGAGGAAAAACTTTTTCCATCCAATCTAAATAGAAGATATATTCGGAGTTGGTTACTTCTGTTTCATCCATATAAAACGAACGAACTTGTTGCTGAACGGGTGTTGTATTCCAATCAAACAACACATCATCCTGTACATGGCCCATGGTAAAAGAACCACCTTCAATCAATACCATTCCCGGAGGCGCTTCCTGTCCTTTATATTTTGTGTCTCCTGCAAAACCACCAGCTTTCTTGTCTTTTGAACTCCAACCGGTAAGAGATACATTATTTCTTGGATTTCTATTATGGCAACTCACAAAGAAAACAACAGTAATAGTCAATAATATTAACTTATAAATGTTATTTAGATTTTTCAAGTTCATTTTAAATTGGTTAGGGTTAAATTTTTCTCGCAATTTACATTAAATTAATTTTTTTGCAAGAAATAATTTTAATAAATATTCGCTACGCTCTTACTAACGGCAGTTTTCATCCTTTATTATGTGAAATGCTGTAATATATTTCAATAATACGCCTAATGTTTTCAATATATCATCTTATAAAGTGTAATTATTAAGATAATTCTTGGATTCAAAAATACTTTATTTTAAAGGAATGGCTCAAATTTTAAGCACAAGAATTAAAAATATTTAGTAAACTAAGATGTTAAGTAGGGGTAGTGAATATATTTCACAGAAAATGTTGATGGTATTGTTTGATTTAAGTAATTGATTTTGTGGTGTATATAAATTTTAAAATAATTAAATAAGCAAAATTTACAATCAAACTCTTAATTTAATGAATCAGTATATGAATTTGAGTTGTTTTAAAAGAGCTTGAAGTCTACAATAATATGATTAAAGTAACGTTTTTTTCCTTTGAAGCGAATAGTAATTTTTATATGGAGAAATAAATATTTGGAGTTATGCTATTAGGGTATATTTTAAGTATTAAATAATAAATCTTTTGCATTTGTATATAAATTATCTAAAAATCAGGATACTTCAATAAAAAATAAGATATTTGTTACATTAAAAATATATAATTAATGAAAAAGATATTAGGACTTACATTAATGGTTTTTATGTTAGTTGTAAAAATTGATGCACAGGAAACCCCCAATCCGATAACAACCGCCGCTCCATTTTTATTGATAGCTCCAGATGCACGTGCCGGTGGAATGGGAGATATTGGCGTTGCCACTTCACCCGATGCTTATTCACAACACTGGAATGCTTCAAAACTTGCTTTTATGGATTCGCAATTTATGGTGGGCATTGTTTATACACCCTGGTTGCGGGAATTAACCAACGATGTTTTTTTAGGAGGTTTCTCCTTTGCTAATAAAATAGATGACAGAAGTGCCTGGGCAGCCAGCTTAAAATACTTTAATTTGGGTCAAATAGATTTAACAGATATTAATGGAACGCCTGAGGGCACTGAAAAATTGAATGAATTTTCTGTTGATGGTTCCTATGCTTTAAAACTGAGCGAAACCTACTCGATGGGCGTAACTTTGCGTTATATTCGTTCTGATCTGGGAATAGAATCCGCAAATTCATCAATAAATCCAGTAAATACTTTTGCCGTTGATGTTTCAGGGTATTATGAATCCAGAGAGCAGCACTATGGCAATATTGATGGTATTTGGAGAGGTGGTTTTAACATTTCTAACATTGGTCCAAAAGTTTCTTATTCTAATGACGGTCAAGAGAACTATATCCCAACAAATTTAAAACTTGGAGGCGGATTCGATTTTATTTTAGACAGAAGCAACAATGTTAGCATTAATTTAGAATTTAATAAATTATTGGTGCCTACACCTAGTGTTTCCCTGTCTGAGAATGGAGGACCGCCATATATTCAAGAAGATGTGAATTTTTTTAGTGGTATTTTTAAGTCATTTAATGATGCACCTGACGGATTTAGTGAAGAAATTAAAGAAGTTACCTGGGGGTTGGGTGCAGAATATATGTACGAGGATGCTTTTGCTTTAAGAGCTGGGTATTTTAATGAAAGTGATTTAAAAGGAGCACGCAAATATATTACAGTTGGTACTGGATTTAAATTTAAAAGTTCTAAACTTGATATATCCTATTTATTCAATGCGTCAGAAATTAAAAACCCACTTGAAAACACGCTCCGATTTTCCTTATCATTTGATTTTGGAAATTCATATTAAGAAACTAATTAAATTTTTTAATGAAGAAAATTGAAATTAAAACGCAAATTACCATTTTTGGTTCCACAGAAGAATTGCCAACCTTGGTAAATGATTTAATGAATAAAGCCATTGAAGCCAAACAAAATGCCTACGCCCCTTATTCTAAGTTTAAAGTTGGCGCTGCCATGCTTTTAGAAGACGGAACCATTGTCACAGGAAACAATCAAGAAAACGCCGCATATCCTTCTGGAATGTGCGCAGAGCGCGTTGCTATCTGGAAAGTATCTTCAGAATTTCCCAATAAAAAAATATTGAAGCTGGCCATTTCTGCAAGCTCATCATCCCAAATTCTTATGAAACCTGTTGCACCTTGCGGGGCTTGCAGGCAAACCTTATCGGAATATGAAATTAAACAAAAAGATAATATTGAAGTTTATTTTATGGGTGAGGAAGGAGAAATTATTAAGACCGAATCGGTTTTAGATTTACTTCCAATAGCTTTCAATAATACTTTTTTATAAAAAACTGAATGAAGCGAGCTATTGAAAACCGAGAGGATATTTATTTGTTGGTAAAAGATTTTTACGTAAAATTAATGAATGATGATTTATTACATCATTTTTTTTCAGCATTTTCCGATCCTGATTTGTTAGAGGAACATTTACAAATTTTAGTCGATTTTTGGGATAATATCCTTTTTTTTTCAGGTACCTATCAAAAAAATGCCTTGAGGCCTCACTTAGATTTACAACTAAAAAAACCTTTTAAAAGCGAACATTTTAATCAATGGCTTTTGCATTTCAACAACACCGTTGATGAACATTTTATCGGTGAAATTGCACATGCAGCCAAATCGCGCGCACTTTCTATTGCAACAGTGATGCAAATTAAAATAGCGGAACTGGACAAGCAATAAAAAAAACTTGGTATATTTGCATTTTAAATAAATACAATGACAATAAATTCGGTAATAACAGGAACAGGAAGCTATATCCCTACAGTTGTTAAAAAAAATTCAGATTTTTTAACCAATCAATTTCTAAATGATGATGGCACTCCTTTTGGCTATGAAAATGATGTTGTGATTGAAAAATTTAAGTCGATTACCGGCATTGAGGAACGACGCTATGCAAGTCCCGAATTTAATTCATCCGATTTGGCATTTTTTGCTGCCGAAAAAGCGATTGCAGATGCGAAAATTAATCAGGAAGATTTAGATTATATAATTTTAGCACATAATTTTGGAGACGTAAAGAGTGCTGCCAACCAAAGCGATATATTACCAAGTTTGGCTTCAAGGGTAAAACACAGATTGGGCATAAAAAATCCGAATTGTGTTGCTTACGACATTCTTTTCGGGTGTCCAGGATGGCTTCAAGGTATGATTCAGGCTGAAGCTTATATAAAATCTGGAATGGCCAAAAAATGTTTGGTGGTTGGTACTGAAACACTTTCAAGAGTTTTAGATGACCACGACAGGGATTCAATGATTTATTCTGATGGTGCTGGCGCCTGTGTGGTTGAGGCAGTTGAAAGCGATGCTAAAATAGGTATTTTAAGTTTTGCTGCGCAAACCTATACTTTTGAAGAATGCTATTATTTGTTTTTTGGTAAATCATATGATAAAACTGAAGATGAGAAAGTACGGTATATAAAAATGTACGGTAGAAAAATATATGAGTTTGGTTTGAACTTCGTACCTACGGCGATGAAAGAGGCATTGGATAAAAGCGGTATTGATATTTTGGATGTAAAGAAAATATTAATTCATCAGGCCAATGAAAAAATGGATGAAGCCATTATTAAACGATTTTACAGGTTATATAAAACAGATATTCCAGACTCTGTGATGCCTATGAGCATACACACATTGGGAAATAGTTCAGTAGCAACGGTAATTACACTGTATGATTTAATCAAACACGGAAACCTAAAACCTCACAGTATGAATAAAGGCGATGTGATATTGATGGCTTCAGTAGGAGCAGGGATGAACATAAATGCCATGGTTTACAGATACTAGACCCAATAAAAAATTTTAGAAAGTTCGTTTTACGGACTTTTTTTACGCCTTATTTTTGCTGGAAATTTCTATAATAGCTGTTGCTAAATAATCAAAAATAGTGCTTGCTGTAAAAGTTTCATATCCTGTTGTTGGGAAAGCGATATCCGCGGTTCTGCCATGAAGGTAAACACCTAAAATTGCCGCATTTACTGGCTTATAGCCTTGGGCAATAAGTCCGGTGATCATTCCAGTCAAAACATCTCCACTTCCTCCGGTTGCAAGGGCAGGATTTCCGGTTGAATTGAAATAAAGCTGATCATTTTGAATAACAACAGTATGCGCTCCTTTTATAACGATGATTGCTGAATATTTTTTTGAAAATTCCGATACTTTTTCAAGTTTTTCATAATCGTTTTTCCAAGCGCCAATCAATCGCTCCAATTCTTTTGGATGCGGAGTTAAAACCGTGTTTTTTGGTAAATAGTTCAGCAATATTTGATTTTTTGAAAGCAAATTAATACCATCTGCATCAATTACCAAGGGCAATTTATTGTCTTTTATAAAATTTTCAAAACCTTGTGCGGTTTTATCAGTGGTTCCCATTCCCGGGCCGATGCCAATAACGGTCGGATTTGTTTTAAAATTGAAATAAGCTAATTCGTCATCAGTATCAACTTCAACCATCGCTTCCGGTACCGATACTTGTAAAATTGGATAGCCACACTTCGGAATATAAGCTGAGACCAATCCGCTTCCAATTTTCAAGGCTCCTTTTGAAGCCAAAGTAACCGCGCCCATTTTACCATAACTTCCACCAATAATCAGCGAATGCCCATAAGTGCCTTTGTGATCCCATTTATTGCGGGTTTTGTATAAAGGAATAATGTTTGCCTGTGTTGTATAATGAGTTTTAGGTTTCAAACTTTCAATATAATTCTGATCTAAACCTATATCAATAAGTTCCCAAGTATTTACATAGCCTTTATTTTCAGGCAATAAAAAAGCTGTTTTTGGAGTTTGAAATGTGAGAATATGGCTAGATTTTAAAACAGAAACTGTGTCGGTAACCGATTTGTCCCCAAATAATCCTGATGGGATATCTATGGCTAAGACAAAAACCTTTTTACTGTTAAGATATTGGATTAATTCTTTGGTAAACCCTTCCGGATTTCTGCTAAGCCCATTTCCGAAAATAGCATCAACCACCATATCATTAGCGTCAATTTCAGGAAAATCAGACTCCTTATTTAGTTCGATTGGGTTTAAGCCAATTTCAACCAACCTGTTATAATTAACTGTAAATTCTTCAGTTCGCTTATCGCTGAAATTAACGATATAGCAATTTACCTGATAGTTATGCTTATGTAAATGCCGGGCAATCACCAAGCCATCACCACCATTATTTCCCATTCCACAAAATACATGAAAGTTAATACTTTCCCCCTGATACTTGTTGTGCAACCATTGAAAGCACCTTATAGCGGCAGTTTCCATTAAATCGACAGCAGTAATGCCTTTAGAATTAATAGTTGCTTTATCGGCCTTGGCTGTTTGTTGTGGCGAAAGAATATACATTGCAGTTTAAAGTTTAAAAGTTCAACATTTAAAGCCATCAAGCCGAAAGTTTATATGTTACAGGTTACGAGAGTTAAAAACTAACAACTCATAATTTAACACACATAACTAAACCACAATTCACAATTTACCCTTTAAAAACACCCATATTGGCGTATTTTTCCATGCGTTTTTTTACGAGTTCTTTAGGTGTCAGCTTTTTTAATTCATCAAATGCTTTCAATATGGTTTTTTCAACTTCTTTAAAAGCAGTTTCTCTGTCAAAATGGGCACCACCTAATGGTTCTTTAATGATGCCATCAATCAGCTTTTGCTTTTTCATGTCTTCCGCAGTCAATTTTAAAGCTTCAGCAGCCTCCTCTTTATGTTCCCAGCTTCTCCATAAGATAGAAGAACAGGACTCAGGAGAAATAACACTATACCACGTATTTTCCATCATATAAACTCGGTCTCCAACACCAATTCCCAAGGCACCTCCCGAAGCACCTTCACCAATTACTATGGTAATAATTGGGGTTTTTAAACGTGTCATTTCAAAAATATTGCGTGCAATGGCTTCACCTTGTCCGCGTTCTTCAGCTTCCAATCCAGGATAAGCACCAGGTGTGTCTAAGAAAGTAACTACGGGTATGCTAAATTTTTCGGCCATTTTCATCAATCGCAATGCTTTTCTATAGCCTTCAGGATTGGACATTCCAAAATTTCTATATTGGCGTGTTTTAGTGTTATACCCTTTTTGCTGTCCAATAAACATGAATGATTGATCACCTATTTTCCCCAATCCGCCAACCATAGCTTTATCATCTCTAAATGTTCGGTCGCCGTGTAATTCCATAAATGTTTCTCCTGCAAAGGCTGTGATATGATCTAAGGAGTAAGGTCTACTTGGATGGCGGGATAGTTGCACTCTTTGCCAAGCAGTCAGGTTTTTATATATTTCAGTTTTGGTCTTTAGCAATTTTTTTTCAATGTTTTTACAACTTTCAGTCATATCAACATCACTTTCTTTACCAATTAAAACACATTTGTCATACTGTTCCTCTAATTCTTTAATTGGCAATTCAAAATCTAAATATTCCATATTTTAAAGTTTGGTTGAACTACAAAGATAACAACTAATCAATTTTAGAAAGTTAAATTATAGTCTTTTTTTTATTTTTTAAAATTCCGTTAACAACAACAATAAATAAAATTATTATTGCCCCAACATAAAATTGCGTACTCATTTTTTCTTTTTCGCCAAATATCAGCACTGCTAAAATGATACCGTAAACGGGCTCTAAATTTAAAGTGAGAATGACGGTAAAAGGTGTTAAATGCTTCATTATTTTTACTGATACAATAAAAGCGTAAGCCGTACAAATACTGCTTAATATCAATAAATAAATAAAGTCTTCACTATTTAAGGAGAATTGTTCAAAAGTAAATCCCGTAGTTGCAAAAACATAAAGTGTAATAAAGCCCACACCAAAAAGCAATTGATAAAAAGAAATTACCTCTGCTGTGTATTTTCTTACATATAAACCGTTAAGAACTGTAAATAGCACCGATAAGAAGGAGGCAATTAAGGCGTATATAATTCCCAGCGTGTAGCCGCCTTCAAAATTTAAGATGATATACAAACCGGCTATTACTATAAGTCCGAACAGCAATTCCAGAAGATTAATGCGTCTTCTGAAAAACAAAGGTTCTAAAAATGAGGTGAATAAAGCACCTGTACTTAAGGCAATTAAAGCAACAGATACATTTGCAACCTTAATTGACGAGAAAAAAAAGATCCAATGGACAGCAATGATAACACCGCCAATAAAAAATTTTAGTAGTGCTTTTGGCCCAACGCTTAACGATTTCTTTTTAATAATAAAATAAACGAACACAAATATTACTGCGAAAAGCATACGATACCAAACCAATGGTATAGCATTGATGCTTATTAAGGCGCCTAAAATGGCGGTAAATCCCCAAATAAACACCAATAGGTGGAGATGCAGATAGTTTTTTAGCTCAGTTTTTGGCATTCTTCAAGTATAAATATATTGCCAATACTCCAAACACAATATTTGGCAGCCAAACTACCAAGAATGAATTTTTTTCGGCACCGGCACCCAAAACTTCGGCAATTTTAAGTAAAAATACATAAACGAACATTAGAGAGATTCCTATAGCCAAATTTACACCCATACCACCTCGACGTTTTTTTGAGGCCAGTGAAACGGCTAAAAATGTCAAAATATAAGATGATACCGGCAAGCTGGTTCTTTTATGAAATTCAACCAAATAAACATTCAAATTGCTGACACCTCTATCTCTTGAGGTATTGATGAATTCATTCAATTTGATTGAATTCATCTCTTTTGCCATATAATCTATATTAATTAAATCTTCTTCTGTAAAACTAAAAGTAGTATCTAATTTTGGACCCGATTCAATAATGTCCCTGTCCTTTAAAAGAAATCTTTTTTTATAGTTGATTAATTGAAAAGCGCTGTCCGCTTCCTGCCAACGAATATTGTCTGCAAATAATTTATATTTTAGCTGCGTGCCTTCAAACTTTTCATAAGAAAAATTATAGCCCACGTTAGCATCAACAGTATAACTTTTTAAAAACACATAATCATTTGGCCCCAATTGCAAGTTAATATTGGTTAAATAATTAGTATTTAATTGCTTTTTTTTTAAATAATTTCTGTTGAATTCTTCAAAAGTTTTATTGCTGTTTGGGACTACAAAATGGTTCATAATCAATGCAAATACAGTTACAATGGATGCACCAATAAAATAGGGTTTTAAAAAACGCGTAAATGATATTTTTGCAGAGTGGATGGCTATAACCTCTGTATTCCCCGCAAGTTTTGATGTAAAAAATATAACGGCAATAAATAAGGCCAAGGGCATAAAAGTATTGCCATAAATGATGATAAAATTTAAGTAATAGTCTTTAAGAATTTCTGGCAACTCCAAATCTGCATGCCGCAAAAACTTATCGACTTTTTCCGACACATCAATAGCAATGGCGATTGGGATTAATAACATTAATACCAACAGAAATGAGCTTAAATATTTTTTTAATATGTATTTGTCGAGTATTCTCAAGTTAATTGTTTAATCGTGTAAGCGTTGGATTGTGTAATTGTTTTTTTGATTATTTGTTTAATAAATCTAATTGAATTTTTTAGACTTTTCTCCCTTCTCTCTTTTCAATTATCAATTTTTCATTGATTACATCCTATTTTCCATCTGTTTTACCATCTTGTTTTTCCAAGGTGTAAAATCTCCGGCTAATATATGCTTTCTAGCTTCACGAACCAACCATAAATAAAAACCCAAATTGTGAATGGAAGCTATTTGTTTTCCCAGCAACTCTTTTGAAATAAATAAATGGCGCAAATATGCTTTTGAATACATTTTGTCCACAAAAGTAATATCCATTTCGTCAATGGGAGAAAAATCATTTTCCCATTTTTTATTTTTGATATTGATGGTGCCATTGGCCGTAAATAACATGCCGTTACGCGCATTTCTGGTTGGCATCACACAGTCGAACATATCTATTCCCAAGGCAATATTTTCTAAAATATTGGCTGGCGTTCCCACCCCCATCAAATAACGTGGTTTGTCTTCCGGTAAAATTGCGGTTACAACTTCAGTCATTTCATACATTTCATCTGCAGGTTCCCCTACAGAAAGTCCGCCGATTGCATTCCCTTCAGCACCAACAGAAGCAATAAACTCGGCCGACTGTTTTCTTAAATCTTTATAAGTACTGCCTTGTACGATAGGGAAAAAAGCCTGGCTATATCCATATTTAAAAGGTGTTTTTTCTAAATGGGTAATACAACGATTTAACCAACGGTGTGTCATGTGCATGGATCGTTTTGCATAACTGTAATCGCAAGGATATGGAGTGCATTCATCAAATGCCATAATTATGTCTGCACCAATAGTACGCTGAATTTCCATTACATTTTCAGGGGTAAAGGTGTGGTAAGAGCCATCAATATGGCTTTTAAATTTCACGCCTTCTTCCTTGATTTTCCGATTTTCCGAAAGTGAATAGACTTGATAACCACCGCTATCCGTCAAAATATTGCGATCCCAATTCATAAATTTATGCAAACCGCCGGCTTGCTCTAATATGGTTGTTTGCGGACGTAAATATAGGTGGTAAGTATTTCCTAAAATGATATCAGGGTTTATCTCGTCTTTTAATTCGCTTTGGTGTACGCCCTTTACGGAGCCCACGGTGCCAACTGGCATAAAAATAGGCGTTTCAATTTCTCCGTGATCGGTTGTGATTACTCCTGCTCGCGCCTTGCTTTGAGGATCGGTTGTTTTTAGTTCAAATTGCATAGTCGGCAAAGATACTGATTAGAATTAAAGTTGAAAGTTAAAAGTTTGATTTAAAATGCGGAAAGTTTGAAAATCGAATTTCCATAACTCAATAAAAAAGATAGAGAGTTCAAATTTTTATTTCTTTTGATGTATCTGTTGAAGCCTCTTCTGTTTTGGAGGAAACTGAAATCATATTATTGATTTCAAACATCTCTTTTTCAGTTAATTCTCGCCATTCCCCAACTTTTAAGCCTGCTAAATTAACATTCATGATTCGGATGCGTTTTAGACTGGTGACTTCATAATTCAAATAATCACACATTCTTCGAATTTGGCGATTTAAGCCTTGAGTGAGCACAATATTAAAACTGTAATCATTTAATTTTGTGACCTTGCACTTTTTGGTGATTGTGTCCAATATTGGAAGTCCGCTACCCATTTTCTGAATAAATTCTGAAGTAATTGGTTGCCTTACCGATACGATATATTCTTTTTCATGATTGTTACCGGCTCTTAAAATCTTATTTACAATATCCCCATCATTGGTCATAAAAATCAATCCTTGCGATGGTTTGTCTAACCTTCCAACTGGGAAAAGTCGTTGCGGATGTTTGATAAAATCTACAATGTTTTTAGGCTCTTTCAAATCGGTGGTGCAAACAATGCCAACTGGTTTGTTAAAAGCAATGTATAAAGTTTTGGGCTTTGCATTTAGGGGTTTTCCGTTAATTTTCACCACATCGCCTTCAAATACCCGATTCCCCAATTGTGTGGGTTTGTTATTAATGGTAACACAACCATCAACAATCCATTTTTCTGCTTCTCGGCGCGAACAAATGCCTGTACTGCTGATGTATTTGTTTAAATTAACTGAATTTTCGTTTGTTTTTTCCACCCTTATTTATTTCAAAGTGCAAAGCTAATAAATAAACTTTATTTAAAAACGGCAATTACTGCAAACCAAAAATGCCGTTATTGTGTTTATATTAGACTGTGATTTATGCAACAAGCAAATATTAACAAGGAAATGAATTAAAAAGTTGACATAAAAAAAATTCAAATTTTCGACATATCTTTGAATTATATTTTTGCTGGCAAAATAGTGCTATTTTTTTATATAGAAGAAAAAGGACTTTCCCAGAGCATAAAATATAAAATATCAAACAAAATATTAAGGTATTATGATGAAAAGATTGGTCAATTATTTACTTGAAGGTATCCTGTATATCGCACCATTAACTATAACAGGATATATTATCTACTCAGTTTTTATGTTTATGGATGGTTTGTCAGAAGATTTGATATTTGAATTTTTCGACATAAAAATTCCTGGATTGGGTGTGTTAACCCTGTTAATATTTTTAGTTTTTATTGGATTTATTGGACGAACCTTTATTGCGAAGCCTTTAAAGTCGGTATTTCATAATTTGATTGGCAGAATTCCTTTGGTGAAATTTGTTTATTCATCTTTTAACGATTTGTTTTCAGCTTTTGTTGGCAAGGAGAAAAAGTTTAATCAACCAGTTTTGGTAAAGGTGAACCTAAGTTCCGACCTAGAAAAGATTGGTTTTATTACAGAAGAAAATTTATCACTCTTGGATGAAGAGGATAAGGTGGCAGTATATTTCCCACATTCCTACAATTTTTCAGGAGAATTGTTTATTGTGCCAAAAGCAAATATAAAACCAATAGATATCAGCTCAAGTGATGTGATGAAATTTGTTATTTCAGCAGGATTAACAGGGTGGGAGAAGACCTAGTTCCAAAATGAAATTAAAAATAGGATTGCCAAAGTAATCCTATTTTAGTTTTACAAATAATAACTTCTGTATTTTTTACTACTTTTAATGCAAAAGTTGCAATTTCATGAATGGTCTCCATAACTTTCTTAAGCCTAAAAATTGCGCAATCTTATTGGATATTTTTCACAGCAAGCCTTATGGGGCGCTAAATTTTTAAAGCTGTTAGGTTAAGGGATTTTTATCCAATGCTCTAGGTATAACAACGATTTTAATTTACAAACTAACAAATTAGCTCAAAATAGTGATTAAGCTAAAATTCCGAAAGTGATTTTTGTGGTTACACGGTATTCTGATATTTTATTGCCGTTTACCTTTACTTGCATATGTTTTACGTATACAGACTGGATATTTTTCACCGTTTTAGAAGCTTCATTAACTACATTTTGAACGGCATCTTCAAAACTAATGGTGGAATTCCCCATGAGTTCAATAACTTTTAGTACTGACATAATGTTGGATTTTATGATTATTAATTATTGTTTAAAATACCTATTATCTTATTTTAATGAAATGATATCCCTCAATTTGTAGCTGTTTTTATAATAAGCGATTTAACATCCACTCTTTCTAATATTTAGCACTAATAATTGACTTCGTTAAAACTTAACAGTGGAATTTTTTCGAAGGATTCCATTTCTTTAACCATATCTCTTTTAAACAGATTTTTTAAAAATCCGCTTTTTTCTCGTTCCAGCATGGCAACCATATCGGCATCATTACTATTTAAATAATTCTTAAGCGTTTCAAATATTTTTTCGGAAAACAAGACTTTAAATTTAATTTTTTTATAGGTCACTTTTTGTTGTACCATTTCTTTAAACCATTCCATTTTTAAATTCCCATCTCCTAGACTATTTGTAGCAATATGCACTACTGCAATTTTTGCATTAAATTTTCTAGCAATTTGGGAAACAATATAAATGGCGCCAATATCTTCCTGTTCAAAATCAGTTGCATATACAATTAATTTTAAATTTTCGCTCGCATTTTCTGGCACTAATAGTACTGGGCTTGGTGATTTCTCAATTAAACTCATAGAAGTGTCGCCCATAAAAAGCTCTTTGATGGCACTTTCCTTTTTCATTCCAATAACAAGCATAAATGCATTATATTCATTGGTTTTTGAAAGAATTCCTTGGGAAACGGATAGCTTTTCAAAAGCTTCGGTTTGCACTTTCATTCCATCCAAATCTTTTCCCAAGTGTTTTTTACAGAAATTTTTAAGTTTTGTGTTGTGTTTTTTGAGTGTTTTTTTTTCGAGATTTTGGTAAAAATCTTCAAATTCCATTCCAAACATCATAGGAAGACTATATACATGAATCACCAATAAGTTTGTACCCAATTTTGAACTTAAACCATATGCGTATTTTAAGGCAGTTACCGAATTTTTTGAATAATCCACAGCAAAAATTATTGTTTTCATCTTGATTGATTTTTAGCAGGTTATCAAATAAAGATAGGAATCCAAATACCAAAATAGAATGATATAACTCATTTATGAACCTGCAATAATTGATAATGGTCATTTTTTTGGCTGAAACGTTTTACTAAATTCTAAGTTTAAATATTGCTGTTTCCTTTGATGTTTTACAAGGGCAACTTAAAATTTTTGAAAAATGAATATAGAATCCATATAAGTATGATTTCCATCAATTTAGAGTTGATTACACACTATTTGAAGATAACATCACAAGTTTATTGAAATTTTTAGAATGATTGAAATGATGATTAACAGCAGCTAGTTTATTCATCAGTTTGCAGTGAAATAAAGTTGTTTTCTAAACTTTTGAATTGTAAAGATTTAATTTTTGATGTTGATTTTGAAGTGGTTCAACAACAAATTTTTCCTGCTTATTGATAATTTGCGAATTAAGGGCTAAAAGCAAAAAGAAAAAAGGCAAGAAATTAAAGATAATCATTATTTTTATAGTGTGTTTTAAACATTATATAAAAGATGATTAATAGGGCTAAGACAGTTGAATTTATAATAACAGGTCAAAATTAATAGGGAAATCAAAAGTTAAAAGCTCTAGGTACCAGTTACTATAAAAAGCTAAAAACTCAAATAAAATAAATTTAAAACCACTTAGTATGAAAAAAGAAGTCATTTTTAATTCGGATTTGCATTTTGAGCACAAACAATGGAGACGTGAGCTTCTTTTTTGGGAAGATGAGCTAAAATCATTGCAAAAAAGATCTAGTGAGTTGGTGATGCGTTGGACAGATAAAGAGATGCTGGCGCAATTGGAGCGTTTTCAAAATCAGTTTATCATTCAGGGAAATGTGATAGATGAATTACAGGAACTTATTAATCTTCACGAAACCAATATCGCCGATCACACCAAAAAAGGGAAGGACGTGCTCAACCAAGAGCTTGTTAAAAAGCATTTGGAATTTAGAAATCAAATGGATACGCAAAGAATTTTATACAGCGATTTTAAAAAGGAATTCTTCCGTTTTCTATCAGAGTATATGTAAGAAAAAAGATTAAAGCCCAAAGCTGAAAGCAAAAAGTTCAAATTTTAGCACATAACACATAGATTTAATATCTAACTTAAATTCATTCCCATGGACACTAATTTTTTGAGCCTGATAGAAAATGGACAGCTTACAGAATTCGATTTTGTAATAAGAATGTTGGTAACTGCAGGTATTGGGTTTGTGTTAGGTTTGGAACGGGAATATTCTCAATATGCTCAAAAAGTGGAAATTTTTGCGGGTTTGCGAACCTTTATGCTGGTTGCCTTGCTGGGTTTTTTAACAGCCTTTTTGGGAACTGAGTTTTCAAACTGGATATTTATTGCTGGTTTTCTAAGTGTAGTTTGCATTGTTGCCATTTCCTATTGGGTAACATCCAACAAAGGCAATATTGACGGTACCACAGAGTTTGCCATCATTTTTACGTTTTTGTTGGGCGGTCTGGTTTTTACTGGCAATATCAATTTGAGTTTGGCAATTACTGTAATCACGGTAGTTTTATTGTCGCTAAAGGTTACATTGAGATCTATAATTGGGCAAATTACCCAAACAGAGCTGTTTGCGTTTGTTCGTTTTGTGGTGATAGCACTTTTAATATTGCCATTTTTACCTAACGAATTTTATGGTCCTTATGAGGTGATTAATCCCAGGGAAGTGGGTTGGGTGATTGTATTAACTTCAGGAATTGGTTTTGTTGGCTATATTTTAATGAAATTTTTGGGAACCAACAGAGGTATTTTATTAACCAGTATTTTGGGAGGTATGGTATCTAGTACGCTTGTTACTTTCACGTTTTCGAAAAAAAGCAAGGAAAATCCCCAGCTTTCACAAAATTATGCTGTCGGTATTTTTGCTGCGGCTACCATTATGGTACTCAGAATATTTTTATTGGTTTTTATTTTCAATAAAATGATGCTTATTCAATTAGCAATCCCTTTGTTAATAATCCTTATAACAGCTTTTGGTATTACTTTGTTTTTTTACAATAGCAACTTTGGAAAACCTCAAACAATAGACAAAATTGTTTTAGGAGATCCGCTCAATATTAAAAATGCGGTATTTTTTGGTGTTTTTTATACGGGAATATTACTGTTGGTAAGTTATGCCAATGAGGTTTACGGCACTAGTGGAATTTACATATCAAGTGCCATAAGTGCCCTAACGGATATTGATGCCATCGCTATTTCGGTTTCTAAATTGGGCGGAAACACCATGAATACTTTATTTGCCCAAAATGCAATTTTAATTGCAACATTGTCCAATACAATTGTAAAAATTGGAATTGCCGTTTTTACCGGAAGCCAAAAGTTGAAAAAATATGTGTTGGTAGGTTATGGTTTTATTTTTATTGCCGGCATTATTGGTTTTTTGGTGTTGAATTTATAATTCCGTAGAAGGGACAGGTTGCGACCTGTCCGTACATGATTTGGGTGGAAATCATGAATTTATTTCAAAATGGGATTATTTTTAAATTTTTTGGAATTGGGAATCTGCGCAAAAATGGTGCGAAGCGTATTTCGTAGGGACAGGTTGCGACCTGTCCGTACACAATTTAAGTGGAAAATCATGAATTTATTTTAATTGGTCTTATCAATATAAATGATAAAAAAAGTCCCACCGAAGCAGGACTAAAGATTTCTCTACGGCATATAGCCTTATTGTGATAAGATTAAAGATTAGAGTAATTTTTTCACAACCCAAACTTACAAAATAATTATACACAAAATCGAACTTACCGTTTATTTTTTCTCATTATAAATAAGAATCATAATTTATTTCATCGCATTTTTTTAACTATCTTTAAAATTCGAAATTAATTAATTGCTAATTACACGAATATTATGACAAAAATTTTAGGACTGGATTTAGGCACCAACTCTATTGGTTGGGCTATTGTGGACGATACACAAAATGAAATTATTGGGATTGGGAGTCGGATATTTCCCGAAGGCGTTAAAGCAGAAACTATTGGTAAAGGAGATAAAGAGGAATCTAAAAATGCTTCTAGAAGAAATAGTAGACAAGCTCGAAGACAGTTTTATAGAAAAAGACTTAGAAAAATAAAATTGTTAAGGACATTGATTGATTTAAAAATGTGCCCTTTAACCCATGCTGAATTAGATGTTTGGTCTAAATGGGATAAAGCAAAAGGTAAGGCAGGAAGAAAATCACCAAGTTCAAAGGCCTATAAAGAATGGCAGAAACAAAACCCATATTATTTGCGTAATAAGGCTTTAAATGAAGACTTGACTAATTTTGAAATGGGTCGCGTTTTGTATCATTTAATTCAACGTAGAGGATTTTTGAGTAATAGAAAAGGAAAAGATGATGGTGCAATTTATAAGGGAAAAGTAGGAATGGTTGGTATTTCCGCAACAGAGAAACAAATTGCAGATAAAACACTTGGTAGTTTTTTGAATTCGATATGTCCAACAGAAGGAGAGCCCTTTAAATTAATTATTGATGAAAATGGAAATGAATTACGCGTGAGAGCAAGATATACATTAAGAGATATGTATGTTGAAGAATTTGAACAAATTTGGAACAGACAAGCTGAAGTTTTAGGGTTGAATGACAAAAGAGCCTTAAAAACAAAAATGCAATTTTTAAAAGGAAGTCTTTCCAGTAATAGAAATAAGAAGAAAATTACGAAAATTCAAAACAAGTATGGGGTTGAAAATGTAAAAATTGAAGAATTAATTGATGGGTCAAGTAAAAAAACACATTATAAAATAACAAAATCTGCCAATGTTCCATTAAAAGTTTTTTTAGGCGGTAAAATTCATCAAGATGAAGAAGGTAATTTGAAACATAAAAGCCAAGATAGCGTGCTTTTCTGGCAAAGACCTTTGCGTTCACAAAAAGGCTTGTTGGCTAAATGTAGGTTCGAGCCAGATTATAAGGATAAAGAGGGGAAATTTTTACAGAAAGGCAAAACACCTTGTCATTTATCACATCCAATTTATGAGGAATTTAGGGCGTATCAGTTTATCAACAATATTGAGTATGGAAGAAAACAAAAATTAGATGAAAATCAGCGACTGCAAGTGTTGGAATTAATAAATTCAAGAGATAGTAATTTTAATTTTTCTGAAATTCCGAAAAAGCTAAAAATGCAATATGAAAGATGGAATTATGGAGATGAACAAAAAGTTCCTGGAAACTATACTACAAAGCATTTAAGTACAATATTCTCAAAAGAGATTTATGAAGCGAATAAAAATGAAATTTGGCATTGTTTTCATTTTTTTGAAGATAATGACAACTTAATAGAAAAATTAAAAAATGATTTTGGTTTATTAGAAGAGGATGTAGATAAAGTAGAAAAAATCAACTTAAAAGAAGGCTATTCAAATGTTTCATTAAAAGCAATAAAAAACATATTGCCATACCTAAAAAAAGGTTTGCAAATGAGTGATGCCACAATTTTAGGTGGTGTAAGAAATGCATTTGGAGCACATTGGGAATATTTTAGCGATGCGCATAAGGAAATTGAAAATGAGATTTTAAAAATTAATTGGGATAAAACAAACAAAGAAGGAGAAGCAATAGAAAAAATAAAAAAGTATCTGGCAGACCCAAATAGTAATTTCGGATTTATAAAGGACGATAAAAATTTTATTAAATTATACCATCACAGCCAAGAAATTGAAGAAAAACAGTTGAAGGAAAAATTAGATGCCGTTGAAAATTTAAGAAATCCAATTGTGCAACAAGGATTAAATGAAACCCGAAGATTGGTTAATCAATTGATTAATGAATATGGAAAATTTGATAGAATTCAAGTTGAATTAGGGCGTGATGTAAAAAATAGCAAAAAAGGCCGACAAGAACAAACCAGAAGAATTTATGACAATACAGCTAAAAATGATGAAGCACGAAGATTACTAACAGATTATGGATTAAAACATGACAGAAATAATATCCAGAAGGTATTGCTTTATAAGGAAATGCAAGAAAAAGGCGTAATGACAGTTTGCCCATATTCAAACAAATCAATAAATATTAGTGATGTTTTAGGCAGGGAAAATAAGATACAGATAGAACATATTATTCCTAAAAGTATTTCTTTAGATGATGGTTTTGCCAATAAAACCCTTTGTGATGCAAAGTTTAATGGTTTAAAAGGGAATTTAACGCCGTATCAATTTTATTTAAAAAACAGCGATTCCAAACTTTGGGGAGGTGCAGCTACTTGGGAAGATATTGAACATAGAGCCTACCGAATTTTACCTTATCCAAAAGCCAAGCGTTTTACTTCAAAAATTAAAGTGGAAGATGCTGATGTTAAAAGTAGTTTTATTGAAAGGCAACTTAATGATATGCGTTATATCAGTAAAAAAACAAAGGAAATTATATCTCAAGTTTGTGAGGATGTTAGGGTGTTACCAGGAGGCTTAACAGCTGAACTAAGGCATTTGTGGGGCTTAAATTCTATTTTGCAGCCTGTAATGAATATTGATATAGATGTTGATTATTTAGAAAAAGACAAGCAATATCCACATTATGTGGTCATGGATGAAAATAATAAACCAATTTCAAGCACCGCCATATATAATAAAAAACCAACAATTGAAATTAACGAAACAACCATTACGGGTAAAGTTGAAAAAGGTGTTTTTAAAGCCAATGAAAAATATGTGAAGTTAACGGCTGAAACACCTGAATTAATAAACGGTGATTATTGGTTAAATTTGAAACTGTCAGCACCAAAAGAAATCATTCGTATTTTTAAAGAACGGCCACAAGTTGATGAAAATGAAATTGTATTGAGAGGCAAAATTGAAAAAGAAAAATTTAAAAATGAGGGAATTGGTATTGTAACTGCAAAAGATTTTGACAATGGTATTTATTGGGCAAAATTTTCTGTTATTAATAAAAAATTTGAGTTACCCAAGAAAGATGACCAACCAAAAAAAACAGGTAAACAAGTTTTGTTGTTTGGGGAAGTGAAAGAAGGAATTTTTAAATCTTATGTCTATGAGTGTGAGACCAATAAAGAAGATGGAAAATATTGGTTGTTGCTTGATATTGATACCGATAATGCTTCTTTTGAAAGAGCTATAAATGAACGCCCAACAGTTTCTAACACAAATATTATAATTGAAGGCAGTATAAATGATGAGGGTATATTCGTTTCAGAAATTGATGTTGACCATCAATTTAAAACCAATCAAAATCAAGGTAAATATTGGGTTGTTTTTGAGATAATAAATGAACTAACTGAATTTAGTGCAATTGAAAGACCCAAGCCGAATTTGGAGAACAAACAAACCTTAATTGAAGGTAATATTTGGGTAGATAAATATACCGGAGAAATAAAATTTGACCCTAAGAAAAACCGTGATGACCATAGACACCATGCAATTGATGCTTTAGTAATCGCATTATCTAAACAAAGTTATTTTCAACAATTGAGCATTTATAATGCCCAGCGAGAAGCAAAAAGGAAAGGTTTAACTTTTGAGAAGGAGCAATTAAATTTTCCAGAGCCTTGGAACAATTTTCATACGGATGCCAAAAAAGAAGCTGAAAAAATACTGGTTTCTCACAAACAAAACAGAAAAGTGTTAACAGAAGTAAGGAAAAAAATAACCAAAAATGGCAAAAAATTTATAAGTGTTGGTAATGCAGTTAGAGGGCAGTTGCATAAAGAAAATGTTTATGGTAAAAGGCAAGCACCTTTTGAAACAACTAAAGGTTACCATATTCGAAAAAAAGTTGTTGATTTAAAAGACAATCAATTGGATAAAATTGTTGATTTAGAAATTAGAAAAATTATTGTAAATGCCAGAAAGGAAGAAGCAAAAATTAAAAAGCAAATTGAGGCCTTAGAAAAGCACAAAAGGAAAGTACGCACTGATGAGGAAGAAAATGATTTAAATACTCAAATAGATGTGTTGAAAAATGAAATTTATATGCTCTACACCTTAAAAAATAAAAATGGTGAACCTGTTCCTATTAAAAAAGTACGAATTAGGGAAGAAATGAGCAATGCGCAACAAGTAAAAGAAATTAACCAATTTGTAAACCCAAGAAATAATCATCACGTATTAATTTATAAGGATGAAAAAGGGATTTTAAAAGATACCATTTCAAGTTTTTGGGAAGTTGTAGAACGTCAAAAGCAACACGAGGCTACTTATCAATTGCCTATAAAAAATGACAAAACAAAAATTATTACAACTTTACAGGAAAATGACATGTTTATTTTAGGTTTAGCTGATTATGATTTTGAAGAAAATAAAAATAATCCGTCTTATTTAACGAAGTTTTTATTTCGTGTTCAAAAAATTTCTAAAATGAACATCATGTTTAGACATCATTTAGCATCAACATTAAATCAAAAAGAGCAGGAGATTCATGTTCAGAGTTTAGGTAGGTTAGAAGAATTAAATCCTGTAAAAGTTCAAATTTCTGAAACAGGTAAAATAGTTAAAACTTTGTAGCCGTCGGTATTTTATAAACGCTATAAAAAAGTCAATTGTATATACTATATATATTATGTATATTTGTAAAAAAAACATTATGCGCAAAAATATAGACATAGACGAGACCACCTTAACCAAACTAAAAATACTTGCTGTGTTTGAAAACAACAGCGTAAAAGGCTTAATGGAAGAAGCAGTAAGTTGGTTTGTGGCTCAAAAAGAAAAACAACGTTTTGATAATTTAACTCAAGAGGAAAAGGAAGACTTGGGGCTTTTGTTGCTCATGCAACAAGCTGATAAATCTGATTTTGTAAGCAGAGAAGCAATTATGGATATTTTAAACGAAGAATGAAAGTCGTATTTTTAAGCAGTTTTAAAAAGGATTTGGTCAAAATTAACAATCTAAAATTGAAAGGTCAAATTAAAGCAGTTATTATCGCTGTTGAGGTAGCGGAAAGTTTAAAAGAATTGCCCAATGTTAAAAAGATACAGGGTTATCCAACTGCTTACAGAATTAGAATTGGTGATTACCGGTTGGGCTTGTACATAGAAAATGGAATAATCGAAATGGCTCGATTGGTAAAACGCAACGATATATATAAGGTTTTTCCTTAAAAAATAAAAGTTCTTTGACATAATAAAAGTCAAAACATCTTAAACAGCCAATCCGCAACAAAACCGAGCGAAGCGAGGTTTTGTTGTGGTTTGATTAAAGATTAGAGAGTACGATATTAATCTGATATCCAACCGTCACCGATTCTTGTTGTGGTTTGATTAAAGATTAGAGAGTACGATATTCCAAAAGAAGCTAGTAGCGAAGTAGAGCGTGTTGTGGTTTGATTAAAGATTAGAGAGTACGATATTCATAGTTATCACATTAGGAACGGTAGTCTTGTTGTGGTTTGATTAAAGATTAGAGAGTACGATATTTTTGGCTTATCAGCCATTTGCCCACGCTCAGTTGTGGTTTGATTAAAGATTAGAGAGTACGATATTAAGTCAAACTAAAAATAAATAAACCAACTGGTTGTGGTTTGATTAAAGATTAGAGAGTACGATATTTTTAGCTGACTTTCCACTCGCTTTGCCCTGTTGTGGTTTGATTAAAGATTAGAGAGTACGATATTAATGATTTGCCTGACATTTCAACTAATAAGTTGTGGTTTGATTAAAGATTAGAGAGTACGATATTAATCCCAAGGTGTCGATAAATCTAATTGATGTTGTGGTTTGATTAAAGATTAGAGAGTACGATATTAATATATGGTGAGATAATTCCTTTTGAAGAGTTGTGGTTTGATTAAAGATTAGAGAGTACGATATTATTGCAGGTAATTCTACAAAGGGTGTTTCTGTTGTGGTTTGATTAAAGATTAGAGAGTACGATATTGCGGGTGTTTTAACTGTAATTACCCCTGCCGTTGTGGTTTGATTAAAGATTAGAGAGTACGATATTAGTTAAAAGAAAAAGCATTAACGGACAAAGTTGTGGTTTGATTAAAGATTAGAGAGTACGATATTAAAATGAGTTTCATTAATACAAACATCTGCGTTGTGGTTTGATTAAAGATTAGAGAGTACGATATTTCGCTATTGAAGTAATTGAACCTGTAATAGGTTGTGGTTTGATTAAAGATTAGAGAGTACGATATTCGTTTTATTTATCAATACTGCTTGTTGGTAGTTGTGGTTTGATTAAAGATTAGAGAGTACGATATTTTAAAGGATTTTAGGTTTAGGGTTTATAGGTTGTGGTTTGATTAAAGATTAGAGAGTACGATATTAAAAATAAACTAATGAACGATTTAAAAGAGTTGTGGTTTGATTAAAGATTAGAGAGTACGATATTTTTATATTTTTCTAATATTTCCGCTCCGATGTTGTGGTTTGATTAAAGATTAGAGAGTACGATATTAGCTACGAAACCTTTGCAGAAAACAGACTAGTTGTGGTTTGATTAAAGATTAGAGAGTACGATATTAACAAATAGCATAAACTTGGCACGTCGGACGTTGTGGTTTGATTAAAGATTAGAGAGTACGATATTTCGGCACAAATCATATACAGTTCCATTGTAGTTGTGGTTTGATTAAAGATTAGAGAGTACGATATTCAGAAAGGTTACTCCCTGCCAATGCTTGTGTTGTGGTTTGATTAAAGATTAGAGAGTACGATATTAAGATTGAGTTGTCAAAAGACACGTCAATAGTTGTGGTTTGATTAAAGATTAGAGAGTACGATATTAAGGTTACGATAAATTAGACAAGCTTGTAGTTGTGGTTTGATTAAAGATTAGAGAGTACGATATTCAATGGAAATTGGAAAGTATCACTCCGGGTGTTGTGGTTTGATTAAAGATTAGAGAGTACGATATTTCGTTAGACTTTCTAAATGACAATACGGGCGTTGTGGTTTGATTAAAGATTAGAGAGTACGATATTATTGGATGTTGTTTTGATAATTCCGTTTTTGTTGTGGTTTGATTAAAGATTAGAGAGTACGATATTACGCTATCTAAAGCATTTGAATCTAATGGAGTTGTGGTTTGATTAAAGATTAGAGAGTACGATATTTCCACAATTTACCTTACTTGTACTTCCGTTGTTGTGGTTTGATTAAAGATTAGAGAGTACGATATTGTTTATTATATGTTTCCGGTTCCAGCTCTTGTTGTGGTTTGATTAAAGATTAGAGAGTACGATATTCAAAAAGGGTCCCACGAAATTGAGGGCGATGTTGTGGTTTGATTAAAGATTAGAGAGTACGATATTAGTTGGCTCATTACCTTCTAATAATCAAAGTTTTAAATTGAAATATCGTAAATAAAAATGCTTCTTTTTTGTATTGATAATGCAAGATTGGGGCATTTTTTAATTCCTAAGGTGGTTTACAAACACCTCACTTTGTTTTTTTGGTGTGTTTGTGAATCGAAAAATAGGAAATTTTAGGTCATTATTTATCTTTTTCTATTTGATTAAAGATTCGTGGGGACAGGTCGCGACCTGTCCGTACCTGATTTGGGTGGAAATCAGGAATTTAATTCAAAATGGGATTATTTTTAAATTTTTTGGGAATTGTAATTCCGCGCAAAAATGGTGCGAAGCGTATTTCGTGGGGGGGACAGGTCGCGACCTGTCCGTACCTGATTTGGGTGGAAATCATGAATTTAATTCAAAATGGGATTATTTTTAAATTTTTTTGGAATTGGAAATCTGCGCAAATATGGTGTGAAGCGTATTTCGTGGGGGGGACAGGTCGCGACCTGTCCGTACATGATTTGGGTGGAAATCATGAATTTAATTCAAAATGGGATTATTTTTAAATTTTTTGGAATTGGGAATCTGCGCAAAAATGGTGCGAAGCGTATTTCGTAGGGACAGGTCGCGACCTGTCCGTACCTGATTTGGGTGGAAATCATGAATTTATTTCAAATTGAGATTATTTTTAAATTTTTTGGAATTGGAAATCTGCGCAAAAATGGTGCGAAGCGTATTTCGTGGGGGGGACAGGTCGCGACCTGTCCGTACAGAATTTGTTATGAAAAAAAGAAAAAGAAATAGAATGTTGGGGTATGATTATTTGCAAGATAATTTATATTTTGTCACTATATGTGTGAAAAACATGGAATGTTGTTTTGGGGGTGTTTCCGTAAAGACAGGTTGCGATCTATCCGTATTTGAACCCAAATTAAAATCCAAAAAAATAATTTTAAATGAAATTGGAGAAATAGTAAAAGCCCAATTGAATTGGCTAGAGAAGCAATATCCTTATATAAAATTGCATAAATCTATTGTTATGCCAAATCACATTCATTGTATTGTTGAAATTGATAGAAATTTAATTACAGATAAGCATATTAAAATAAAATCGTTGTCGGCAATAGTGGGCGCATACAAAATGACTACCTCGAAATTAATTCATTTATATGGATTTCTGGATTTTGCTTGGCATCGTTCGTTTCACGACCATATCATCAGAAACACAAATTCGTACAATAATATTTTCAATTATATTGAGACAAACCCTGATAATTGGGATAAGGACAAATATAATGGCAACAGGAAAGCATAAAAGATCAAAATAATTCTAATTGTGATGGTTGGGGCTCTTTGGGGACTTCAAATTTCCCCCAAAAATTTAAGATATTCCCAAATTGTTTGTCTGTTATTCTCAATACGCTTACTTTTCCCAGAGGCGGCAATAAATGGTTGATTCTTTTTTCATGGACATCGGCACTTTCGCTGCTGGCGCAATGCCGGGTGTAAACAGAAAATTGCATCATCGTAAATCCGTCCTTAATAAGGTTTTTTCTAAATTGCTGCGCATTTCGTCTATCCTTTTTAGTTTCGGTAGGCAAATCAAAAAATACAAATAACCACATAATTCTGTAACCATTTAACTCCATAAACCGGGATAATTAATTTTACGCGCTGTACCTGCATAACATTGCTGCAGTGAATTTGTGGTTCTTGTTAAAGCCACCATTAACGGACTTTTGATATCATCAAAATAAACTGTTTGCGTTAACACCTTTAAAAGTTCTGCCTTTATTGGTGTGGTTAATTCTTGTTCGGGAAACGTATTTATTATTTCAATTACTTTGGCGTCGACCAAAGGGCGAAAAGGTTCCATAATATCGTCAGCCAAACAAAAGGCATTGTATTTATTGTGATGATGGATGCCCAAAGTGCTTAGAAGTCCGCTTCCGGCTATGGCCCTTGCAACTGCCGCCCTTAAAATAATGTAGCCATAATTTAAAAACAAATTTGGATAGTCTCCATAGCGTTCTCTTTTGAAATCAAAATCGAAAATGTGCTTCCAATAATGGGCGGCAGCAACACCTTCTCTGTTTTCTGTATCGCCGCTTAGGACTTTAGATTCATGAAAATTTAAAACTTCATAGGGTTTGTTTAATAATTGTAGGTGTTGTGCCTGATGTTTAATTTTTGTCTTTATTGTTTGTTGCCAAAGTTGTTTTTTTAGAGGTTCGGTAGCGTTAATTTGATTTGAAAACAATTCCTGCTGTATGTGATGGTTGTCTAAATTTAACAACATGCTGCAAGGCATATGCTTCGCGTCGCAAAAAACAACGGCAACATTGTTTTCGGTTAGTTTTGTTAAGGTGGGGATTGAAACGTAAATTTCGGGATGTTCCATAACCACAAAACCAATATCTTCAATGGGGATTGAGGCATTTCTAATATCCGATTTTACCACAAGTTGTTCATATTGTGTTGTTAAAGAACATTTGTTTGAAAAAAAGAGTGTTTTTTTGAGCATTTTTATTTAAAATTAGTACTTTTCTGAATGTTATTTTAATACTCGTAAAAATTTAAAACCATTCTAAATAAAAAAGCCCCTGAAAGTTTCAGGAGCTTATTAAAATTATTTAATAAATTTATTGGTTAATCATTATCAACAGGGACCTCATAATCGCCTTCAAATTCCAGCGCAGGGAAATCCGCATCTTTTATAAGGTTTTCTGAAGCTGCAATCTTAAAATTGCTGTTGTCATTTGTTTTTAATTCCCAAACAATGCCTTCAGCTTCTGGAAATTCTGCGTTTTCATCCATTTGCGCACCAAACAAACGTTTAAGGATATTTCTGTCGGAAAGGCCATTGCTAAATAATTTCAGCAAAATTTCTTTGGTAATTTTAACATCGGCATTTACGTTAATAGGCGTAATAGTGCAGTCAATTAATGTGGCATTAGCGCTTGGGAATGTTCCGTTGAACGCTTTGTAAAGCAGCTGATTGCAATTGAACAAGGCATATTGCAGTTCTATTTCAGGATATTCTTCACAAACGGTATCAATTAACATATCATTTGAAATTTGGTCAATTTGTCCTTCTGTTAATTGTTCCCCTAATTTGTGTTGCAAAACAATAACAGCGGCTTCTTTTGGTTCAAAATCGGTAATTGCCATTAATAACAATTCATATAAATTTTCTTTTTTGGCAGTTCCGGCATCGGGAAAATTATACTTTTCCAACAATTGGATATAATCTTCGGTGGTCCAGTAATCCTTTATTTCATCAACAGTTTTTATGCTGTTTATTTTTATGTTGTATTTCATTTTTTAGTTATTTATGTAATTATTATTCAGCAACGTTTATATGGGATGCTGGTTTCATTATTCATTATTAATAGTAACTGCGTATTCTATTATAAAAAGCAAGAAAAAATTATAAAAAAACGCCGAACCAAAAATTTATTAACCGCAAAGCACGCAAATAAAAACCGCAAATCGCGCAAAAAAGTTTTAAGTCTTTTAAATTCTAATTTCATAAATCATCTTGCATATTCTATTATAAAAAGCAAGTAAAATATTAAAAACCAAATCCAGAATCAAAAGATTTCTTCCTCTAAAATCGTAAATCTTAATTCCGATAGATCGGGACGTAATTCAATGCGCGTAAGGGATTGAAACGAAAATCCTTTTTTGATTCGCCGATAGGCGAAGAAAAAAAGATTGCAGTGAAAAGCCCGACCCCCGCCTTTTCGGCGGGGGGGAACGCCCACTGAAAAGGCGGGCAGGCCCACCAAAAAGGCGGGCAGGCCCACCGAAAAGGCAGACAGTTCTAAAATAATGTTTTGGTAAAATTACAGGTATTTATGGAATTTAGCTTTTATTTTACGGTTAAATTTAACAATCCGCAATAAATTGATTGCAGTAAAAAAAGAATAAAAAAAGGACAGGGGGTTTATTCCAAGTCCTTTTTTCATTCAAACAATATTCATAGACTAGTTAAAGTAATTTATAAGGTTTTTTCATTTTGTCTTGACAATCATTAATGATTATAATAAAATGATTAAAAGTAAAATGATAATAATGGCGCCAACCGAAATATAAATACCGTTTCCTGAAGATCTTATTTCTGTTTTAATTGCACGAACTTCTTTGCGAAGCTCTTTTTTTTCAGCACGTTCCATTTCTGATTTGTCCATGTCTTTAATTTCTTCCAATCGATTAAGCATCACTTGGATTTCTGCAGGAATTTCTTTAGGGGCTGTTGCAGGATTTTTTTCAGTCGCGTTAACTGTTGTAAATGCACCTAATGATAACAACATTATCATTAAATAAAGTCTTGATTTTTTCATTTTGTTGCTGTTTAAAATTGCTAATTAAGTTATATATGTAAATGTGCAACATAATAGGACTTATAAAGTTACATATTTTTTATTAAAAATTACATAATTCACACATAAAGATATAAAAAAATGACAGGCTATAAACCTGTCATTTTTCATTTCAAACATTTTTCTATAATAAATTATACAATTTATTTTTGTGTTACAACGTCAATAATTACAGTACGGTTATAAGATCTTTCTTCAGGAAGCTTGTTTCCGAAAGGAGCTGCACTTTCATTTTCACCCGATCCACTAACTTCAAATGTAACGCCTGTTGTGCCTAATTTAGCCACACTGTTTTGTAAAGTGGCTTTAACATCATTGGCTCTTTTTACAGACAATGTTTGGTTATAAGCTTCCTCACCAATAACATCGGTATGACCGTGAATGACCACTTTTGCGTTTGCCGGAATTTTAGGGGCCACAACTTCTGAAAGATATTTATTATACATCGCGATTGCGTTTGCATTATCAAATTCATAAAGTATGCTAAATCTCATTCCTTCTTCAACTTTAGAAGGTGTCCAAGCCACAATGCGCGCAGTAGATTCTTTAGTTACAATTTCACCGGTTTTGTTTGTTCCGATCATTTTCACTTTGTAATCTCCTTCAGGTCTTGTGCCTAAAATAGTGTTTCCGGAAATACGCACTTCTTCTTTTGTGTATGGGCCATAATTTTGTACAACGCCATTTTCATCTGTAATTTCCATTTGCCAAGTGCTAAATGCTTCATCTGCTCCGTCAACTTTAAAAGTAACGTAACTTTCAATTGGTGCTTCAGGCACTTTAATAATTTTTACCGGTTTCAACGGCGCATCTGGGCCACTTTGGAATTCCATTAACAAAGCTGGAGAACTACTTTCAACAGAAACTCTGCGATCACCTTCTCTCAACAATGCCAACTCACGAGTTCCTCCTGGTTGCTCTTCAGAAATTTTTGGTTTGTTTCTTCCTTCAATGGCAATTCTTGATGCATCGACTGCGAACACATCCACCAAATATTTTTTAATAGATTCTGCCATTATTTTTCCTTCTGCCGGTCCATTTTCCGATGATCCAACCAAAACAATTTTTGAGCCAGGATTTTTCCCCATACGGTCACCTAAAATATTTAGTATATTATAGTACACTGTCATTTCACGTTTTGAACGACCTGCAACAGCAGTATTAGGCGCAAACACTTCAACTTGATCTTCTTTAAAGTCTTTTACCTGATCTTTGTTCAATAATACATAACGTTTTGAGATATCTGTAGATTCTTTATCAAAATAGATATAGTTACGCAATGGGAAAGTTTCTGTTACCCTTATTTCTCCGGGAACATTTAAAGGAGCATTCACCGAAAATTCAACTGTTGGGACAACTACTTCTACTTCTTTTTCTGGTGATGTTTTATGGCCGCTACCAATTTTAAGCACAACACCTGCTCTTACAGTAGTTAGGTTCCAAGTTTCTATGGAACGTGGATCTTGTCCGAAATAAGGATGAAAGGCTACAAAAGGTGAAAGCACCAATTGTGTTTTGCTGGTTGCTTTTGACAATTGCATATCGTATCCCATACCAATTTGTGCTGAGATAATTGTTTTTTCAACATTGCTAAAATCACCTTCTACATCTGCAGGAGCTACCTGATTAGGGAAAGCTGGATTTATTCCTTGTTGATAAACAAATGCTTTGTCTTGGTTGAAAGCAAATCTTGGTCCACCATATAAATAGAAATTTCCTTTAGTGGGCGCAAAACGCAAACTTGGTTCTACAGTGATATAACTTAAGTCGGTTGACAAGTCGGCCGGACAATCACAATCTGTTAATTGTTGATCGAAATCACCTTTACGGCTGTCTAATCCGGCTTGTATGATAAATCCGAATCTTGTGTTGGGTTTATGAAATTCTATGCTTGGCGCAAGAAACAAACCGATACCATTACCTTTATGAAAAGTGGTAGGAGGCGTGAAAGCTGCATTCAACTGTTGAGTTGAGCCATCATAGAAATTAAAGTTTGCGCCGCCGGCAACACCAAAGTACCAAGAAGGTTTTGAGTATTCTATTTCCTGTGCTTGAAGCGGCGATTGAATCCCTGTTATAATCAAGGCACCTACAGCAAGGCCTTTCAGGATTAGTTTAAAGGAGCCGGCAAAACCAGATTCCTTTTTTAAAATAGTTTTATTTTTCATTATTTTATGAATTAAAGTTTATCAAATATGATTAAGTTTAAAAATATTCCCCCCGGAGGGGGAACATCTAAATTTTATTAAGGTTTAACAACACTGTTTGAGTTTAATGTTACTGCTGTTTGCGCCAATAACCTACCTTTAATGGTTGCCCCTGTATTCAAGGAAATTAGAGTTTTAGATAAGATATTTCCTTGGAATTGAACAGTTGTTCCAAGTACAGCACCTGAACCTGCAACCAACCAGTAAATATTTTCAGCTTTTGCGCCATTTGCTAAAGTAATAATAGCGCCATCTGCTACAGTAAGGTCTTGGGCAATTTGGAATACAAACATTGCGCAATCATCACCGCCACCATCTAAGGTAATTCCATTTGTTATTGATAGTCCTGTTCCCCATTTGTAAACACCTGCAGCCAAAGTTTGACCATTAAGGTTTCCAGACATAAGTTCAGTTGTGCCTGCTGCCAATCCATTACCTGTGGTAAACGCAGTATGCATGTTATTTATAGCTGTGTTTAGGTTAGCAGGTGTTGGAGTTGCATAACTTGGTGCATAAACTTTACCTGTTACCAAACTTGAGGTAGCATATGCTGCACCCGCTGTAAGATTTAATGCAAATCCTGTTATATAGGTTGCTTCTGCAGGAAATATTCCCATATCGCCTGTAACTGAAGTTGTTCCTGTTGTTGAAATTCCAGATTCTGCCAATACCACATAATTGCCGGCAGTTCCTAAATCTACTGCTGGTGTACAAGCTGCGACTGCAATTAAACTAAAGTTCGCTGTGATATTTTTATTAGCATTCATTACTACAGTTAACGGATTGTTGGTTCCTGTGGCATCACCGCTCCAAGAGGTAAATTGATACCCTGAATTTGGTGTGGCAGTAAGTACCACATTTGCGCCACTGCTGTATGTTGCATTGTTAGGGTTTTTTACGACAGTTCCGTTTACTGCGGTTACATTTAAAGTGAAAGCAGTTCCTATTGGGCTAAAATTGGCAGTAATGTTTTTATTGCCATTCATAGTCACTGTTAACGGATTGTTAGTTCCTGTTGCGTCACCAGTCCAAGAAGTAAATTCATACCCTGTAGCTGCTGTAGGCGTAAGCACTACTGTAGCTCCATGATTATAAGTAGCTTGTACTGGGTTTATCGCCACAGTTCCATTTACTGCAGTTACTTGTAAAGTGTAAGTTTTAAGTACAAAATTGGCAGTAATGTTTTTATTGCCATCCATAGTCACGGTTAACGGATTGTCAGTTCCTGTTGCATCACCAGTCCAAGAAGTAAATTCATATCCTGTAGCTGGTGTGGCAGTAAGAACTACATTTGCGCCACTGCTGTATGTTGCATTGTTTGGATTTTTCACAACAGTTCCGTTTACTGCAGTTACATTTAATGTATATGCGGCAATTGGACTAAAATTGGCAGTAATGTTTTTATTGCCGATCATAGTCACTGTTAACGGATTGTCAGTTCCTGTTGCATCACCGGTCCAAGAAGTAAATTGATACCCTGTAGCTGGGGTAGGCGTAAGCACCACTGTAGCTCCATGATTATAAGTGGCTTGTACTGGGTTTATCGCCACAGTTCCATTTACTGAAGTTACTTGTAATGTGTAAGTTTTAAGTACAAAATTGGCAATTAAGGTTCTGTTTGCACTTAATACAAATGTATAATTTGCATTGGTTGAAACTTGAACTCCGGCCAATGTCCAGTTCACAAAAGTATAGCCAATATTTGGAGTTGCCGTTACAGTAACATTAGTTCCTGTATCAAATGAACCCGATCCAGTTGTTGATCCACCTACAACTGGTAATGCCGATGTGTTTACAGCAAATTGCGTTGGAGGAATCAAAGTATAATTTGCAACCAACGTTCTGTCTTTAACTGAAACAAATTGATAGTTTGCACTGGTAGAAACTTCAATTCCGTTATCTGTCCAATTTGTAAATGTATAACCTGCATTTGGTACTGCTGTTACAGTTACTGCTGTACCTTGTTCAAATAAACCACCACCAGCAGTTAATCCGCCAATAGTTGGATTTGATGACACGTCAACAGAAAATTCTGGTAAAGGAGGCACCGTTACAAATGACCATACATAATCTTTTTGCAAAGCATTTCCTCTTTCATCTTTAGCCAAAGTTTTAATGGTACCGGTATATTCGGTGTTTTCAGCAAGCAGTGTTGAAGGCGTAAAAACAGCCGTTGAATCGGTATAGCTAACCGTTCCATTAATCAATGCACCATTAGCGCTTACAGTAAATGAAGCTCCAGTAATTGTTGAAGGATTCATTTTTTCGTTGAAAGTAGCAGTGATTAACTGGTTTAAAGGCACGTCAATGTCGCCGTCCTCAGGAACTGTTGCTATCACAAGCGGGCAAAGACCATCTACTTCAATGAAGTCATCTTCTGCACAACCTGAAAATAATAAAACAAATGCAAATGCAATTGTTGAAAGTAATTTTTTTGTGATCATAATTTTTGGGTTTTAAAGTTCATAATTTTTGTTAATGAGGTGTTAAAATTTTTCATAGAGCAAAGATGGTTACATATAAGAGTGAAAGCATTACACAATTTTGTCAAAGACTTGCATAATTCACACATTGATTATTTGTTAAGGTTTTTTTAGGCTGAGACTTAACCTAGGAAAGTCAAATTTTTTTGATGAAGGGCAGTTTTTATCTGATTTGAAGAAAAATTATGGCAAAAAAAATATCGGCATTTGATATACCGATATTTTTGTTTGTCCAATAAGAAATTGTTATATCATCCTCTAATAATTAAATAAATTGTTTAATTTTAAATGCTGCAATCTTTTAATGATTGCGTTTTCTAAAATTAGCAATAACTTTTATGCTATGGATTGATAATGATCAACTTATGGAATGATCTATCTTGTTTTTTGATAAAAAAACATCGAAGCTTCACAAAAAACAACGATATTTTATACCAAAGTAAATCAATCTGAATGTTTTAAAGTATCCTTCTTCCTGAAATAAGTCTGAAAATTACTGCAATTACGGCAATGACCAATAAAATGTGGATTAAGCCGCCCAAACTATATCCAAGGAACCCAATGGCCCAAAGAATTACTAAAATGACTGCAACGGTGTAAAGTAGATTTCCCATGATTTTTTGTTTTTTAGTTTAAATGATTATTTGTTACTATGTTTATTTTAAAATTTAGTTACTCGTTTTTAAGGGTAAAGTTTTTAAAGGCTTCTCCCAATTCAGTCATATCTTTGTTAAATTCTGTTTTGAATGATTCCCAATTGTCTTTTCCGCTTTCTTGATAAGCATCCAATTTTTGTTTCATGGCAATATTTTTTTGTTCCAATATGGCAATTTGTTCCTGATAGTAAATTTGTGCATCTTTTTTTGAAGAGGCAATTTTCACTTTAAAGTCGGTGATCATTTGGTTATTGGCGTCAATCTTTGCGGTTGTTTCTTTCTTAAAATTTTCGATGTCAGCCAAATATTCTTCTTTTGCAATATTGAAATCTTCATCGGCTTTAATCGATTTTTCTTCTGCCTTGTCTACCTTTTCAGCGGCTGTGTTACAACTTGTGAAAATGGCACCTGTTAACAATAAGGTTGTGGTAAGTGTAAAAATTAATTTTTTCATTTTTATGGTTTTAGTCGTTACTATTAATTACAAAACTATAGGGCGGAAATAATATTAAGGATTTCCTCTTTTGATTTCCCAAGCTTTTTCTGCAGTTTTTTTACCAAGTCCTCTTGTTTTCCTTCCTCAAACAACAAATCATTGTCTGTTATCTTGGCGAATTTATGCTTCAGTTTTTGTTTTGTTTCGTACCAGTTTTTTCTCATCTCTATTCCGTTTTTCTTGTCTTTTCCGGCTCAAATTGTTCATTAATCATTATTTTGTAAAGGTAGGTCACCTTGTTGTTTGCGGTCTTACATGATTTTTTATAAAAGTTACATAATTCACACCTTCAATAAATTTTTAGAAATTGAAAAATTAATGATTCAAAAAGTGCATCGATTTTGACAATGATTTTATTGTTTTTTTGCTTCAGCTGCTTCTTCCTTTTTTTTCTCGGCTGCTCTTTCTTTTTTTCTGAAATAGCCTCTCAAAAGAAAATTACTTTTGGCGGCTTCCATATTTTCATTCAAACCTTTGCTGCTTTTTTGCAGGTTACCCATTGTTTTGTTCAAACTTTCTGCCATGGTGGAATCCTGTATCAACATGCCAAGCGTCCCTTTTCCTTGGTTGATGTCATACAATATTTCTATCAGCTGTCCTGAAATAATCTCCGCATTTTGCGCGGTAATATCCAAACTTTCAATAATGGCATCAGTTTCAACAGGTTCTACCGATGAAAGAAATTGTCCGTTTTTAACCGATTTTGTTTCGGAACTTCCCTGGGTAATAACTAAAATCCGGTCGCCAATAATTCCTTCTGAACCTATCAGCACCATGCCGTCGGTTTTAATAAATTTCTGCACATCTTTTTGAACTACCATATTCACAAGAACCGTTGAATCATTGATAATTTTAATATTGTCAACCGTTCCAACATTGATTCCTGAAAATCGAATGTTATTGCCAACCTGCAATCCGCTCACATTATAAAAAGTGGTAGAAAGACTGAAAACAGGATTAAATAAGTTTTTTTGTCGGCCTATCAAAAATATGGCAATGGCAAAAAGCACAAATCCTGCAGCCACAAAAAGCCCTAATCGTACTTTGAATTTTGTTGAATGTGTATTCATATTATTTTTTTTAATATTGTTGTTATTTGATTTAATTTTTTATTATTTAAAGAAGGACATAATCAAAGGGTCATCCGATTTTTCAAACTCCTCAAGTTTTCCTTCTGCATAAACATAGCCTTCATGCAACATAATAATGCGGTCGGCCGTAATGCGCACACAGGCAATATCGTGTGTTATAATGATGGAAGAAGTCTTGTATTTTTTTTGAATGGAATTGATCAATTCGCTTATTTCATCAGATGTTACCGGATCAAGTCCAGTTGTAGGTTCATCATATAACATAATCACTGGATCTAAAATAATGGAACGCGCCAAACTTATTCGTTTTTGCATTCCGCCAGACAGTTGCGAAGGCATTTTTTCCAACACATCTGAAAGTCCCACATTTTCCAACACTTCTTTCACTTTTCCGTTTATTTCTTGTTCATTCAAATCTCTTTTAATTCTTCTCAGCGGAAATTCTAAATTTTGTTTTACCGTCATGGAATCGTACAAAGCACCACTTTGAAAAAGAAAACCAATTTTTTTCCTTACTTCCGATAATGCTGTGCCTTTTATGGAACCCACATTTTCTCCAAGAAGATTAATTGTGCCGCTATCAGGATTTAACAATCGCACAATGCATTTAATCAGCACCGATTTTCCTGATCCTGATTTGCCTAGAACTATTAAGTTTTCGCCATTTCGAAGTTTTAAGGAAATGTCTTTTAACACTTCCAGTCTTCCAAAAGATTTCTTTAGATTTTTTATTTCTATCAATGTTTTAGAAGTGATTCTTTCTTCTGATATATTGTCTACACTAGTTTCTTGTGAATTTTTCATAAAAACATATCTGTTATTTGTACCGCCATCAAATCAACAATAATAATAAGTAAAGAAGATAGCACCACAGCGGCATTTGCTGCCTTCCCAACACTTTCGGTACCTCTTCCGGCAGTGAAACCTTTATAGCATCCTACAACGCCAATCACAGCTCCAAAAAGGAAGGTTTTTATCAAGGCAGGAAAGAAATCTAAAAAATTAATTGACCCAAATGCCTGAAAAATATACAATACCAAACTTACGTCCCCTTTTATATTTACGCCAACCCAGCTTCCAAAAAACCCAAATGCATCAGCAAAAAGCACCAAAATTGGCAACATCAAAGTTGCGGCAAGCACCCGTGTTACCACAAGATACCTGATGGGATTTGTTGCAGAAACTTCCATGGCATCAATTTGCTCTGTTACTTTCATCGATCCCAATTCTGCCCCCATGCCTGAACCTATTTTACCGGCGCAAATTAAAGCGGTGATAATTGGGCCAATTTCGCGAATAATTGAAACAGCCACCATTCCCGGCAACATAGTGACGGCGCCAAATTTTTCCATCGCCGGCCGCGACTGGATGGTGAGTACAAGTCCCATAATAGTACCTGTGATGATAATGAGCGGTAAAGATTTATTGCCAATTTCATAACACTGGCGCAAAAATTCTTTAAATTCAAAATTGCGTGAAAAGGTTTCCTTAAATATTTGTTTAATGAAAAGCGCCATATCACCAACTTCTTCCAAAAAACCATTGGCTCTTTCTTTTTGATCCAGCGTATTTTCGCTGAGCTTAATGGAACGCGCTGTAGCGATGCTTTGTGCCTTTTTTAAATCAATAATTTTTAGTTTTTTCATACGTTTTTTTATAAAGGCCTTATAGTGGTTTAATAAGAATGATACTTATTGCTGCATTAAAACCCGTTTTGGGCATTTTTAAACTATTATTCAATAAGCATTGATTGTAAAGGTAATTTCATATCTCCCAGATTTTGTTACATAGTCGAGCCTTAAAAAGCTCTTTTTAACAAAAATATTTTATAAATCATAAATTCAAGTAAGGAATATAGTTCTTGAAAAAATTGACAATAAGATAATTTCCATTTATTCATCATTCTTTTGAAGTTAAATGCAGCTGCG
>DATCTJ010000062.1:0-3436 GCA_036568005.1 Lutibacter sp.
GACTTGAAGGCTTACGATACCTAATTTTCGCTTTTTTGTGTCTGCGAACTAAAAGGATTAACATTTGCCAACAACGCATATGCCAAATTGCTTAATTACAATTAATAGAATATTTTTTATTACTTTTAAAATAAAATAACATGCTATGGAAAATTTCGGTTTCAAACCCGCAACTTGCCATATCCAAAACCGTTGTGCCCAATTAAAAAGAATGGCAGAAATTAGTATTCTGAGATAAATGACAGTATCTTTGATAGTATCAAATGATAGTATCAAAATGAAACCACCTTACGACATTAATTCAAATATCCTAAAGTTAATAACTTCCATTTCAGAAAAAATAGGAGAAGTTAATGCCAGTTTCTTAAACAAACCATCACCAAAATTAAGGAAACAGAATAAAATTAAAACTATTCATTCTTCATTAAAAATTGAAGGAAACCAATTAACTGAAGAACAAATTACTGCTATTTTAGAAAATAAAAGAGTAATTGGACCACAAAAAGATATTAAAGAAGTTTTAAATGCTATCGAAATTTATGAGAATTTAGAACAATTTAGTCCTTATAATGAGAAATCGTTTTTAAAAGCTCATCAGACTTTAATGAGCAATCTCATTGAAAAAGCTGGTAAGTATAGAAATCAAGGAGTTGGAATTATGAAAGGATCAAAAGTTGAGCATTTAGCGCCTCCTTTTGAAAATGTTCCGTTTTTAATGAAAGACCTTTTTGATTATTTGAAAAATTCAGAGGAAATTGAATTAATTAAAAGTTGTGTGTTTCATTACGAAATGGAGTTTATTCATCCATTTTTAGATGGAAACGGTAGAATGGGACGATTATGGCAAACTTTGATTTTAATGGAAAAATATCCTGTGTTCGAATATTTGCCTTTTGAGACACTTATCAGCAAAGACCAAGAGAAATATTATAGCGCTTTATCAGAAAGTGACAAATCTGGAAAATCAACAAAATTCATAGAATATATGTTAAACGTTATTGATATTTCATTAAGTGAATTATTAAAATTTAATAACCGAACTCTTATTGAGAAAGACAGACTTGAATATTTCGTTTCTCTTAATAAAATTGAATTTACGAGAAAGGATTATATGGATGTTTTCAAAGATATTTCTTCTGCGACAGCTAGTAGAGATTTGAAAAATGGAGTGAAAATAAATCTATTTGCAAAGATAGGAGAAAAGAACAAAACAAAATATAGATTAGTAACTGGGCACAACAATGGCTAAAAAAAATTGCTCAAGTGAACTAAATAGAATGATTCTAAAATTTAATTATATTACATTTAAACATCGGAAAATTGCGTTTTCATAATCGCAACTTTTCATAGCCTAAACCGTTATAGCACATATGAAAATGAGTGAAATAAAAGAAGACTTTTTAAATATACTCAATGATTTAAGAAATAAAATTGACCAACCGACTAATTACAACAATAAAAAATCTGCAGGACTATTAAGACAATTATTATTGGATGATCATCCTTTGATTGACCAAGTGAATCGAGAATATAAGTTAAAGATAAATTTCAAAGTACGAAAACTAGAACAAGCCGAGCCTGGAATCGGAAAGATGATTATGGAGGGGATTTCCCCAATGGAAAATGAAGATGAATCCAATCTTGAAATTATTAACAGAAAAGAATTCCTAAATAAGCGATGTCTAATTTTGCACGAACAAATATATACAGTTTATGATGTTATAATGATTAATTCTAATGTCAGAGGAGGAATTCATTCTGGAAAACCAAAATCCGAAAAAGAAAAATTAGCAGTTTCAACAATTGATAATGGACCAAAACTCGGATATGAAAATGGAGAACCAACTGATGTTACTTTGAGTTTAGTTTTTCCAGTTACAAAAATCATATTGAAATCACTAGAGGAATTAGAATCAAATGTAAAAAACGTGCTATAACACCTCATAAAATTTATGCTTACATTTAAACTAAATAACGAACCGACAAACATTCAACTAACGATTTGCTACGTCCGAAAAATCTCCGATTTCTCAGTCGCACAAATCTTATAAAATACCGTTGGCTAACATTACCGAAAAATGACAGAATATAAAAATGTTGAACATACAAAACCTCTTGAATTAATTTTTTTATGGTTTTCATCAGTTCTAATTTTTATTGGATTATTGAAAGGAATAAAAATTTTGAGTAATAATTCTACTATTACTTTTTTCTCAGCTTTAGTGATTGGCATAATCTATTTTATTCTTTTAAAAAAGAAACTGATTCGAAAAACTGATTTTAAAATTACATCAAGCAAATTAGAGTTTGAGAAAACCAAAATTGAATTTGATTTGATTAAAGAATATAAGATACGTTGGATGAGAGGTGCTGAATTAAAATTTAATCTTAAAAACGGAGAAACAATAAGATTGAGTTCAAATGACACTATTTGCAATTCTGATAAGTTTGTCAGACTTTGTCAAGAAATTGATTCAAAACTTTCAAAATATAATAAAAATTCGATTGTCAGAAAAAAATCTTTTCTTGAAACTAAATACGGTTATTATTTTGCAATATTTATGACTGTTTTATTTGTGATTATAACAATATATAAATTCGTCATAAAAGATGATAATAACTCTATGAATATTTTACTGATTATAGTAACACTTGGAACTATTTGGAGCGGAGTAAAATGGACAATAAAACGTTAGCCAACACCTCATAAAATTTATGCTCACATTTGAACTAAACAACAAACCGACAAACATTCAACAAACGATTTGCTACGTCCGAAAAATCTCCGATTTTCCAGTCGCACAAATCATATAAAATCCCGTTGTGTAATATGGCAGACGAAAAATTTAATTTTTAACAAAAAAGTTCTTTAAAATAACAATTTACAAAAACGACAGATTCCAGATTTAAATTCAATTAAGTCAAGAAAACTCTAATCGATACGATTTTGAGTAAAATGGCGGAAATGAAAATTGGAACGAACAGATTTTTTACAGAACGGAAAATCTTAAAATGAAAAATTAGAACAATCCGAGAAAGATTTCTGATTTTAAGAAAAATGGCGGAATTGAGCAACGAATCGGAAAAACCTAAAAAGACAAATTACAGTAAAACGAGAAAAACTTCTGATTTTAGCAAAATACCGAGATTGAGCAACGAAACGAAAAAACAAAACAGAAAAATTAGAATAAACTGAGAAAGATTTTTAAGCTTTAAATTATTTTGGATTTGAGCAACAAAACGGAAATACTAAAAAAGAAAATTAAAACTAAAAAGACGAATTTCAGATTTTGATAAATAAAATGGATTTTTAAAATTATAACGGATTAGCTTTTAGCAAGATATAATAATTTTTACTCAAAACCACATTACACAACACCTCATAAAATTTATGCTTAAATTTGAACTGAAACAAATAACAAACATTCAACAAAAA
>DATCTJ010000063.1:0-36288 GCA_036568005.1 Lutibacter sp.
GTTGTACTTTTGTTTTGCAGCATGTTTTAAATTGTTTGTTTTGCAACAATAAAGTTACTGATTATCAGTGACTTAACAAAATAAATATGCTGCTTTTTATCTGATTTTTAACGATTTATTAAACTTGCGAAAGTTTAGTAATTAAGTTAAAATTTGCATTACGATTTGCTAATTCAGCTAAAGTAGAATTTAAGGTGCTTGAAGCTTTTACAGGTTCAATAACAGGGGAAATTTTATTTAATTCCTCCGGAAATAGTGCGCATAATTCTCTTAAGGCAATTAATTCAAATTGCTTGCCTCTTAAATACGGGAAATACATATTTTGCTTTTTTTATTAAGAAAAGAGTTTAATTTTTCATACTCATTTTTTGAAAAATCCAATGTATAACAAATATGTTTTAGACTCTCTGGAATAACTTTTTCTTGGATTTTTTTTGGATTAGAAATGTTTCTTGATTTGAGTTTATTAACCACCAATTTTTGAAACAATGAAATTTCAATCTTTTTTGCTAGGGCTAAACACTCTTTGAAAATTCTTGTATTAGAAACTTCTGGGACAAAGTTAAAATATTCTTTAATTAACTCTAAATATTCCTGTTTTCTTAAGGTTTTAAAAAGTATTTCATAATTAAAAGTAGCTTCATTACTTGTAGCTTCTTTTATTGTTTTCAAAGCGTTTCTTGATGTTAATTCAATAATACCAATAGTAGTATTATTATAAAGTTTAATTAATTTATTTACGTGTTTTGAACTAGTTACAATATATACTTTGTCTCCAAATTTGCAGTAATCTAATATTTGCTTATCCAATTTTTCAAGATTGTCAAGCTCTGTTTTTATTTCATAAATTCTTGCTTCTCCGTTCAATAAAACAAAATCAGCAATTGACTTTCCTATATTGAATTCATTTAATGCTATTGTGTTTTTTAAACTGTACTTTTTTAGAAGTAATTTGTTTGTAAGAATATTTTTATAAACATATTCATTCTTATAGTTTGTCAAGAGTGAATTGTATATAACATTAATTGCATCTAGGTTAGTTGTAGAATCTGTAACGGTTGTATATTTTTTAATTTTGCAAAATGTTGAATAACAGTCATCTTCCCGAACAATCTTTTTGAAATTAGATGGTGAAATGATTTGTGATAAACTACGAATTTTACTTATGTCAGTTACTATTTCCATATAATAGCAAAGTTACAAAATTTAAATTATCGTTTTCTAATTAATTCCGATTGTTGCTTTCGAGTCAGTCGTAATTATTGCCAATTTATTATATCCCAATATAAATTGCTAATTATCTTTGATGTTTTCCTGATAAAATAATATTAAATTTTTTATGGATTGTCAGCAATTTTTCGTCCTACTAAACTATGCTAAATAAAGTTAAGTTTCAATAGATATCTTCAATTTATATTGGTTATTGATATTAATTGGTTTTTTGCTTAGTCAACAAGTCCTGAAACCATCCTGCCAGCTGGCAGGCTAGTTCAGGATTTTAAATATTAATGATTTTCACGTTCAAACCTGCTTGTGTTGCCAGTTCAATCATATTTTTTGTGCCTTTGCTTTTTCCATCCCAAAAGGCAATGAGCGCATCGGCATAGGCTGCCATTTCAGTATTCCGTTTGAGTCCGGCGCTTTTTCCGTACCGGCGCCAATCGGCCGGAAATTGTTTTATTTGGTGGTTTCGTTCTGCTGCATACCTTTCTCCTAGAGCATCGGCGCCTTTGTAGGCGCCACTCACAATTTCTACCTTATTTTGATCTTTCAGGAACTCGTCACAAACCTGGCGCAGTTTGTCGAAGTCGTCAAAGTTTCTGCCTCCAGCAATGATTACTTTTATCATTTTTTATTTATTTAGAACCTCAGCAAGGCCATTTTTAAATCTGAAATTGCTTTAAGCTGCAACTTTAAATTTGCTTCAAAAGCTTCAATTTTTTGTAGCTTTAAAATCTTCTGTTCCCAGGCCTGTTGCTCGTTATTTTGCAAAGCATTTTTAATAACTGCTCTGGCATCCGTTATGCAGATAAATGGAATCACACTTCCTTTTAAATAAAAGCTGAAATACTTCCCTGCTTTAAGTCCCAGACACAAGTAAAAAAGTGATTCCCGAAGATCCTCCGAGTTTGTCGTGACCACAAAGCAATTTGGGCAGGGTTCCGGCATAGGTCTGCAACTGTTCAATCCTTTATTCAGCATAAAAAAGTGCGGTTCGGAATAGGTTCTTCCGGTCTGGTGGGTTTTGATTTCGAAATTTGGCATAGTAAGACAATTAAAATTATGTGTCGCTTCGCTCACAAATCATTTTTAAAAGAAAAAAGAAAAAAAGAAAGTAGTTTAGTTATTGGCGTTGGATGGCTGTCAAGTTTTTTTGAAAAAATACTACCCTGCTAAAATGATATTTAGGATTGTTTTTATAATGGGGTGGAGATTTTTTTAAAAACCCGAAGGGCTTGAACTTTATAGCCAAAAGCTTGGGTGATGGGAGCCAAATAATTTTACTTGCTTTTTTTATTTTTTTAATCTGGATGATTCTTAGAAAGCAAAACCAGCATTTCTCCTATAAATTATTTATTCATCTACATTTAAATAATTTTCTGATTCAAAATCAAGTAAAAAAAGTCATCCTAAAACAAATTTATTTTAACTTTTTTGATTTAAATTGATATTTATAAGGTTGATTATAATACCTTTAAACAAAATTGCACTTTATGAAAAAAATATTAATAGTTGAAGACGACTACTCTTCAGCATTGTTGCTTGAAATATTTATTGAGGCTTATTGCAAACTTCCTTTAATTGCAACAAACGGAATGGACGCTGTTCGTTTATGTAAGGAGAATCCCGACATTGATATAGTTTTAATGGATATTAAAATGCCTGAATTAAATGGTTATGAAGCCACCAAAAAAATCAGGGAATTTAACAAAGACATTATTATTATCGCACAAACCTCCAGTACGCTCTTAGGAGACAAGGAAAAAGCAATAACCGCCGGATGCAATGATTATATTTCAAAACCTTATAGCCAAAGTGAATTGAAGGAATTGATAAAAAAGTGGGCTAAAGGTATACTGATATAATAACTTATAATATATTGTTTTTCTGCGATTTAACTATAAAATAGGTGAATTAACCTTTTTAATTCTAAACAAAGCGCAGCTAAAAATGAGGAGCATTTTAGCGAGCCGACAGCGAGTTGAGCGAGGGTGGTGTGGGGAGAGCACGTTGCCATCGGCATAAGTGCGTCCCACGCCTACGTGGTACACGCAAGGGTGGCGGAGTTTTTGATGCGTCGGATGGGCAAGGGCAATTTATGCAGAGAAGCGTGACGAGTGGTGTGCGCTCCGCTTTGGTTTATGGTTGCTGGTTGTTTGCTGTTGGCTATTTGGTTTAAAAAATATGATTTGAAGTACAATTTGTGGGGCGCCATAACGAGGAACAATGAACGGAATACTTTGCTCTTGCGTGCGTTTGCGATATGTGATAACCGCTTCCCATTCAATGGATCCGAATTAAGAAGGATGCTGTAAATTTCATAAGATCCTCACTTTCGTAAGGGCAAAGCGGTTATTTCATATGCAAAATGGCGCTTTCAAAAACTGTGACACCCTTTTTTGGCCCGAGCGAGCAGCAGGCGAGCCAAATTATGAAACAGCGGTTTTACCCAAATATTATACCATTTATACCTACACGTCATTCTGTTAAAATGTACCTTTTATGTTTTTACTTCAAGATAAAATGAAACCGTAATTATGACTATGCTTTAATTTTCTCTTTAGTAAATTCCATAAAATCTACCATTTTTCCTTAGAACAACGTATAGGTATAAATGGTATTGGCCTTGCGTAGCAAAACATTAAAGGGTTTGGGTAAAAAAGTAGCTGTGCGTGAGTAAGACGTGTAATGTGTGAAATAAAATAAACAAATAGCACTAAACGAGGATGTGCCACCGCAGTAGTGCTATTTGTGGTATATGCAAGGGTTTGTTACCGAGATTTGGGTTTAATAATTAAATATTGATACAAGTTAAAATTACCCTATTTTCTAAATGCCCTTGCAGATATATTTTATGGAACAAAATGAAGCGGATTGCGAACACCTTATAACCTGCTAAACATTCTGTTTAGTTGAGACCATTGTTATGGAAACGGATTAAAAAAGGGCAAAGGCAAAAAGTAAATACCACCTTTTCGGTGGTTTTTACTGTGTGGAATTGGAAGCTGTATTCCGTCCTATATTAATCATGAGATCCTGAAACGAGTACAGGATAGACGGAATACTGCTGTAAATGGGGCTTTAGTATTACGGTTAAACCGTAATGTTTATTAAAATTCATAAATCATATTTGTATTATGAAATTAAAAGCTACAAAAAAGTATCTATTGATAGAGGAAGATCAAAGTACTATCAAAACTTTACAAAATGCACTATTTGAATTTAAAAATTGGAATTGCATTGGCGTTACAAATTCACTTGAAATGGCTAATAGTATAGTTATGAAAGAGTATCCAGATGTTATATTTATTCAAGTTGATAATTTATTTAAAGACTTGGAGCAAGTTGTCTCAATTCTCAGGTATAATTGTAAACAGGAAATTAAATTTGTTGGGATTTCAACTGTGGAAGAGATTGCTTATGAATTAATAAGAATGAATTTTAATAATTTATTAATATCACCTCTAAAACGAATTGAAATTAAAAAATTAATGCTAAGATTTGAGAGAAATGTAACTTGATACTGCTGGAAATGGCCCTTTTATAAAGGGTATTCAATACCTAAATGACGAAATAATTTACGAACTTTTATTCTATAACTTGAACTTGCCATACGCCAAGACTTAGCATGTTCACTTATAATAATATTATCGTGGGAATGAATAGGTTTTGTTCTTTTAATAGCTATTTTTTTATCGAAATTTAACAGTAACAATGGGTTGGTTGTAGGACATTCATCACCGTCTAAATCAAAGATGTTTCTGTGTTCTGGTTTATTAAATAGTTTTCTTTTTTCTTTTAATTCTTCAAATAAATCTATTAGACTAACAGCATCTGTAATAAAATCTAAATCGTACACATCTTTTTTTGCGCCTCTACTTGATGCACTCATTAATTTGAAAGTTCCTATATCGTTTAAATCAACTAATTTAATGCCGTCAATTTCTTCAATTTTATGTAAGGTTGCCATATTTTGAATTAATTCAATTTTGATTAATCCTCCTGGTTTTTGAATCCAAAACCGTAAAAAAGTAAATTGATTGTTTTCTTTTAATGGATAATCTAAACCTGAAATTAATTCTTTACCATAAAATGAAATGACTTCTTGTTCTATTTTTTCAAAACCTTTTATTCCAATAATTGAATTGCAAAATAAATCTATATCAATAGATTCTCTATGATTGAATTTATAGGCAAGGTTTGTACCACCTGCTAAAGCAAAATCGGAAAGACTTGGAAGTGCTTGTAATTCTTTAATTGTTTCTATAATTACAGGTGAAACTGTACTCATAGTTTATAGCGGTAGAAAGTAGCAACGTTGTATCTTTTAGCTACCATAACACACACATTATTGCTGATTCGTTCTCTGGTGTTTTTTAAAACATTCAAAATTACTTTTGGTGTATATATGGCTTCTAATTTAAGAATATCCGTATTAAATGTTTCTTGGGTTGTAGCAAATAAAGCTCTTGGAATAATAGTTTCTTTATCTTTTTTAATAGATAATTTACTATAATCCATATCCCAAAATAAGTGTTTCGGGAATTGAGATGCTATGTTAATAGTTGCTTTCAATAGTTTTATTATGTTGCAAATATATAAAATATTATGTTCTTAATTTTATTTTATGGTATTAATTCAATAATATAGAACAAGAATTATACCATTTATATAATTGATAGTTATCGTTTTAACTTGGTGTTTGTTTAAATAAGTTCCTTGATTAACAAAGTGAATATTAAAAAATTAAAGTTTACTAAATTTTGGTGCATTATTTTTATCATTAAACTTTGGATAGCCACCATTCATTTCAATATGAATTGCCCAACAATCAAATACACATTTTGCAACTACCCCCATAATTGGATATATCGGATCAAATTGTGCCAGTGATATCGGTTTGAATTGAGCCACTTTTTTGGTTGATTTAAAAATCATAACGTTTCGAATTGTGCCAGTTATAACCCCCTTTTCCTATAAATGCATTCAAAATCGATGTTTTATTTGACACATAAGTTTTTGTTTCACTGTCATATCTTTTCTGTTTGGTGTGCACCCCAAATAAAACCAGCATCATAAATTAAATAAATTAAAGGGGGGTCAGTATGCTCCGGAATGGCTGTTGAAAATACTTATAAAAACACATCAATTTTTAGTATTCTCTGAGGAGGTCAGCTTAGGCCGGAATATCCAATAATTATACGGACACGAGCGGGACGCTCGCGCCAGCCTGGGAGGATTGAAAATTTTAATTTGTAACGCTATTTTACATTTTAAGTTCTGCATATTCAAAAGGTTTTGAAACCTCCTCAACATTTCCAATGTATTCTTTTCCTCTTAAACTTCTTACAGTGTAAGCATCCAATTCTTCGTCTGGGTATTCTTTGATCAATTCCTGAATGGATTTTATATCCAATTCGTCTTTGATTGGGTTGAGCCATTTGTCTTCCAGTTCCTGCGGCAAGATTACCGGCATTCTTGGCTCCTCTAATTTTGGATTGTTATGGATCTTGGCCAGCATTTTATTTCCTTTGGTAGTTACTATAGAAAAAGTGTTTAGTATTTCACCCGTTTCTTCTTCGGTCCATTCGCTCCATAGGCCTGCTAATGGCAGTGGTTTGTCGTTTTTTTGATGGATATAGAACGGAAAGGTTTTTCCGTTATGATGGTGGTGTTCGTAAAATCCATTGACATAGATGATGCAACGGTTATGTTTTGCCGATTCCCTGAATGAAGGTTTTTCAAAAATGGTTTCTCCTCTCGCATTTAACGTTTTATTCCATATTTCTTTTAGCTGTTCTTTGTCCTTTACCCAATGCGGCACCAAGCCCCAAGTTGAAACTTCCGGAAACCAAGGAGACCTGTCTGTGTAAATTAATAATTTTGGATGGTTGAAACCTGTAGTGTGGTAAATAGGCAAGTCAGTTAAAGGTACCAGCTTTTCCTTAATTTCCTTTATAGCCAGCATATCTCCCTTTCGATTGGCGCGGCTTAATTGGGCTTCCAAATTTGTTTTAATATCGTAGCACATAATAAAAGGGTTAGTACTATTAAATATAATGAATTAACCCAGATAATTTTATGACAGAGGTGGTTTTTTGATAATTAAGCTATTTATTAATTGCAGCAATTTCTAATTAATGTTGCTAATTCATCCCTTAAAATTGATTTTTTTCAATGACTGATCCTGTTCATATTTTAAATTCAATTTTAAGGCGGTTTCTGCTTTACTTAATTCTGCGCCTAAATAGCCAGCATGACTCAATTGTGAAACCAACTCATTTTGTAAAAGGCTGAGTAAAATAGCTTCTGCGGAATGCCCTTGAATGATATATCCGGGTTTATTGTCTTTATAATAATGTTTTACCGTGATTTGTTTTTTTTCTGAATCGGTGGTAATCACAAAAAAACCTTTGTGGTCATAATCTAAAGGAATTCGTTTGCCACCGGGTTTTAAAATTGTGAATTCTTCTTGGTCCCGAAATATTTCTTCAAACGTGGAGGTGTTATTTTTGGTGAATGCTTTTTTATCCATTTTGGAGAGTACAAGAATTTTTTGATGCAGGTGTTCTATATCTTTTTCTCCCAAACAATCTACAAATTCAATCTGTTCTAAAAATTGATTTATTTTTTCCACAGCTAAATTACGCAAAACTGGATAATGGCCAATGGCATTGATAATTCTTTTTTCCTTGTCAATTCCGTATTGAAAAAGGGATTGCAGTGCTTGCCCCGCGTGGAAAACAGGGGAATCTTTTCCACAGAGCACCAAAAATCTAATTTCTGGGTTGGAAACGATGTTTAAAATTATTTTTTCTATCCCCAGATTTGGGGTGTAAACTTTACCTACAATTGCGATGTTACCCCATTGCGCTATCTGATTGGTAAGCTCATCGGTGGTTAATGTGCAAACGGCAATTTGTCCGTTGGGGTTACCAATCACATAATTGCCCTGAACTACCGGCCACCCCTTATTTTTATTGAATTTTTTAGTGACAAAGAAACTTTTCACCACACTCATTCTGTGAAATAATTTTACGGCCATAGGATTGTCTCCAGAATCGGAATTGGGAAATAAGTTGGCCAAAAGATGCATTAATTTTTTTATAGGCATCACGAATTATATTTGATTGGACTTTTTCAATTCTGTGTGATTTTAGATAAATGCTTAGTTGTAAGTAATTTTATTCTTTTAACACACTATTTAGATGCTCAAAAAACATTTTCCAACCATTTACAATTCCTGAACTAAGAACATTTTTCTTTTGTTTCTCTGTCGCAAAACTTGAATATATTTTCATTAAGGTTTTATTGCCTAAAGGCTCGAAAATTATCTCAACAACAGTTGGCTCGTTGTTCTCTCTGATATCATCCCAAGAATCTTTATATACAAGCCGATTTGGTTTGTCAAGCAAAATATATTCTCCTTTTGTCGGATAAATTTCACCTTCCGGGGATTTCATATGAATCTTGAAATATCCACCAGCTTTCGGCACCATTTCTGCACGAGCCACCGAAAATCCAGTAGGGCAAAACCACTTTTGAAATATCTCCAAATCAGTCCAAGCATTGTAAACAGCATTGCAGTTTGCGTCTATTTCGTAATCAAGTATTAACATTGGTTCCAAATAGTTCTCTGTCTTAAAAAGTGCTTGCATATTTTCTGTTTTTAATTACCTGAAACGAGTTTTTATACGATTTTACCGCCTCCGTCATATTTTTGTTGAATGTTTGTCGGCTGTATAAGTTCAAGTGTATGCATCAATTTTATGAGGAGTTGTGTGTTTGCATATAATTAATTCAACTTAATATCCAAGCTATTGCAGCTTCAAGTGTGCTAAATGGCCTGGAACGATAACCTTCATCTTTAGATTCAACCAGAATTGGAATTACAATATCTTTTGGATTTTCAGTAAGTATGGCGATTTTGTAATTTCCGAAGATATCAATGTGTTTTTGATAGAAATTTACAATCATCGTATGATCTTCAATTTTCATGTTAAAATTTGAATTTCGGTAATCTAAAATGAATCCTTTTTTTACTTTTGGAATTAAACCATTTTCAAAAGCATAATTCCAAGAAGATTCTATATCCTCAATTGTAATAGGTCCATAATACGTTTTAAATAATATGCCCAGTGATTTACTGAAATTAAATTCAAATTTTTTTTCCATTATTAAGTTGTTGAAATTATTTATCACTATGCATTTATGAGAAAATGCTATTCAAAACAGCAACCGAAACACACTGTTCAATTTATACATTAATCAACATTTGTATTATCTCCTGTATTAAACAACGGCCATATGATTTGTTGCGTATTTCAAGCAACTAATTTAGCAAAAAAAACTGGATAAAGAACCCGCCTGGAGTTAAGTAAATAGACTTGACCAGCAATTAATTTTAAGTGGTGTTATGTGCTGCTTTTATTTATTTGGTTCGATATGAATAAGCACATGACCTAGATTTGGTATATGCTCTCTCAAATAGTCTTTTAAAATATGGGCGATTTTGTGCCCTTCTTTTACAGGAATTTCCCCATCAACTATCGCATGTAAATCCACGTGAAATTTCATTCCGGCTTTTCTGATAAAACACTTTTCTGTTCCTAAAACACCTTGAACTTGCATAGATTTTGTCCTAATTTCGATTATTAGGTCGCCGTAAAGTTGTTCGTCCATAACCTCGCCTAGCGCTGGCCTTAAAATTAAGTAGCTATTATATAAAATAAAAGCCGATGCAAATAAGGCTGCCCAATCATCTGCAGTTTCATAACCTTCTCCAAAAATAATTGCTATTGAAATACCAATAAAAGCCATTACTGAAGTTATGGCATCACTTCTATGGTGCCAAGCATCTGCTTTAAGGGATGAACTGTTTGTTTGCTTACTTTTTTTAATAACAATTCGAAATGAGATTTCTTTCCAAGCTATTATTAGACCTAACACAATCAAAGTCCAAGATTTCGGTATTTTATGGGGTGTCTGAATGTTTTGTATACTTTCATAAGCGATTATAGTGGCAGAAACAACAAGAAAAGCGGCTACAGCAAATGTAATTAACGGTTCAATTTTGCCGTGTCCGTAGGGATGATTTTCGTCTGCCGGCCGTTTTGCATATTTAAAACCTAAGAGCACTAAAAGTGAAGCAAAAATGTCTGTTGTAGATTCAATCGCATCTGCAATTAGCGCATAAGAATTGCCAAAAAATCCTGCAAGTCCTTTTATTAGGGCTAAAGCAGTATTTCCAATTATGCTGAAGTAAATAGTTCGTATTGCAGTTTGTTCGTTAGTCATTGGTTTTTTTGGGTTGGGTATAATGGATTAGGCTTGTTTTTAATCGTGCGCAAAGAAATACACTTTTGCAATTTTCGGCTTTAGTGTTGGCTGGTGCGAATTGCGAATATATATGACATTTAGCGTTGGATTTTTAGCAACAACTTTTGTTTTCTTGAATCGATGGACAAGGCACTGTTCCGAAAGAGCAGAAAACACAACAGTCTCCTTCGTTTGGTTTCAGAACCGTTTTACAATTTTCGCACGCATAAAAGAACTGACAAGCGTTTGTTGGCATATCTTCTACTTTTTTATGTCCGCAGTTTGGACAGGTTATTTCCGATTTTAATTTGATTTCCATTCGTTTATTTTTTGTTGATTTTACATAGCCATTAGCCACACTGTAAATAGGGTCTTCTAAATCTGTGTTTCCTCAGCCTTTTCCGTTCCAGTCGCTTCCTAAATGTCGGTTCTTGCCAAATGGCTGTGCATCGTAATAGCCTTTAGCATTTGGCTTACCAACTGGAAAATCAGAGCCATCAGAAACGTACTCTGGATTTGTTGTAATAGCTTCATTGCATCCTATTAATAATAGTGCTCCGATTATAAGGATTAGTCTACTTTTCTTCGAAAAATAGTTTAAATTAATATGATATGATATATTAAAATTGTGTGTTGCTACCAATTGTTATTTTAAAATCACTCCCCATTCAGTTACAAAATATCCATCTCTGTTAAAATCAGCTATTGTAGGTTCAAGTAATTTTTCTTGCAATTTATTGTGTCCCTTAACAACATAAAAAAGTCTCAATAAATTATCAGGTTTCTTTGATAGATCCAGTTTTATTACCTTATCAATTAATTGTTTAGTCTGTGGGTAAATTGAATAAAATGAGTAATTATTAAGTCGAGGAATCCAATAGTTAATGAAATCATCAATTTCTCTGCCAGTGAATCCGTAATCAGCCATATTTTTTCTAAAAAAAGGTTCTAACTCATCTGTTTTAGCTATCCAACCATAGTCTTTTTGCCAAATATCAGGTTGAGTGCTTTCATAAAATAAATAGGAATAAGTATTATCTATCAATCCATTTGTGTCAACGGTTATATTCCAACCAGTACCATACTCAGGAATTGATGTTATAATTTTACCCCCCATAGGAAAATCAAGTTTAACAAACAATTGAATTTGTTCTTTTGGATATATGTAAATATTTGGTTTATATGCCACAATACAGGTATCACATTCGTAATCATCGTCATCAGGTTCGCAACTTTGAAATGGAATTGAAATTGTCAAAAGCGAAATTATTATCAATGGTATGACTAAAATTTTTATTGTTTTCATTTCCCTATTTTTTTGTTTTTACTTATGATGAATAATCTACTTATTTGGTTGCGTCACAATGGGTGTCAACGAGTTTCCTTTATTTAGCAATATAAAATATTGCTTATTAACTTTACTAAGAAACAAGAGGAGAACTAAAACGAGTTTTAGATTTACAGCTCTTTTATAAGTGTTAGTCCTCTTGTCTCTCTTAGGTTGCTTAGGACCACTTGGAATACCAGGTTTATTAGAACCCATTAAAGGTAATAGTCATAGCAACAATTATTAATTTAATTATAAAAATATGAAAAATTATGTAGATGTAATCGGTATTGATGTATCAAAATTAACAATAGATGCTTATATACATAAAAAAGGTGTGCACCGTTTATTTTCAAACACTACAAAGGGATTTAAAGAGCTATTATCTTGGTCAAAGAAACATCTTGATATGCTTTGTATTTTTTATTGTTTTGAGAATACAGGAAATTACTCCGTAAACCTTTCAATTTATCTAGAAGAAAGAGCCATTGATTATGTAGAAGAAAACCCTTTATTGATAAAACGTTCAGCTGGTATTGTTAGAGGGAAGACAGATAAGTTAGACTCAGCTATGATAGCCCGTTATGCTTGGCTTCATAGAGAGGAACTAAGTCTAAGTAGCGCAAAGAATAACGAATATTTAGAATTAGGAAGACTACTAGCATTTAGAGACCAGTTAGTGCGTAACCGAACAGGTCTGTTGAGTAGTTTAAAAGAAATTAAAAACCTTTTAAGCAGCCCTTCTACAGATATTTGCTGTAAGAGCTTACAGCGTAGTATTTCGTATATTACAAAGCAGATTTTAGTGCTTGAAAACAGAATGAAGACAATCATAAAATCTGAAAAATCATTAGATACTAATTTTACACTTTTAAATACAATGAGAGGTGTTGGTTTAATTCTCTCGTGTCAATTACTCTACCACACTTCAAACTTTAAAAGGTTCAATAATTGGCGTCAATTCTCAAGTTACTGTGGTACAGCGCCTTTTGCATATAGCTCAGGAACGAGTATCAATAGAAACAACAAATGTCATCATGTTGGAGATAGGAAAATGAAGACGCTATTGAGTTTGGCGAGTGTTTCTGCAATACAACATGATAGCGAATTAAAATTATATTATAAGAAAAAAATAGCAGAAGGAAAACCAAAACTGGTTGCATTAAACAACGTTAGAAATAAAATATTAGCACGAGCTTTTGCTGTAATTAAAAGAGGAACACCATATGTGGAATTGCAACAATATGCAGCTTAAAATATTAGTGAAAATATATTAGGATTTTATCTTGGAATACTTATAGGATTTGTACGACATAAAAATCGGAGATTTTTCGGTTGTAGCAAATCGTTTGTTGATTGTTTGATAGTTTGTTATTTTGTTTAAATGTAAGCATAAATTTTATGAGGTGTTGTGGGTAGTTTTTTAGTTTCTAAGTTCCTTTAAAACGATATTTTTCAAAGTATCCAGGTAATTGTCAATATATTCATTTAGTTGATGCATATTTAATTCATTTGATGGATGAGCAATCATATTTCTAATCTTTGTGATTATTGTTTCATTACTATGTTTTCCAATTACAATTTGAATATCTGGAATTTCTTGTTTTATAAAATTGTCTACTTTTTTCTGACTTTCACCTTTTAAGATTAATAATAAACCATAAAAGATTAAATATTGACTTATATTGTCATTAATACTTAATGCAGTTCGGTAAATTCTCAGTATTCCAATATTATCTTTTTTGTCAAGCAGTCGAATATTTTCGGGCTTATTGTAATAATTTTTCGGGTCACTTATTAATCCTACTAAAATTGATTTGGCGTTAGATTTTTCTCTTTGTTTTCTTATATTTTCATCTCCGTCTTTAAAACCTAAATATTTTAACGAGGTTATATTATGATTTGGAATTAAAATTAATCTGTCAACAAGTTCATTTGCCTCTTCTTTTGCTTCGTTAATTGAAATATTAATTGGGTTAGTAATTCTTTTCGTGATACTCAATTGCATAGTTAAATTAGATGTCTGAGTCATTGTAATATTTCTATATCTTTCAGATATACTTTCAAATGAAACAGAATCTGCAATTTGAGTTCCAATATTAGTTATTTCAAATATATGTTGAATCATATTGTCTAAATTACCCACAACTTGTTTTATCACAATTAAAATTGGCTATTATCATTAATATTTCACTGATAATGTAATATCTCCATTTATAAGACAGTACTAAATTAGACTTTTTTCTAAATTTATTTTCATTATTGATATAATTATCATAATGGCCAATTAGCGGTCAATTAGTGGCCAATTCGGCCAATAAGCAGCCAATTAAATTAAAGTATATTTTTCGCCTCTGCCTTTAGCAGTTGGAGCACTGAAATACCTAGCTCAATAAGTTGGGCTAACTTTTCCGTAGCAGTGGTTTTACCAGACATACAATTATATTATCATCAATTTTTCGCTTTTTGAGCCCTTTCTATTTGTTATGTGAGTCCATTGCGAGCCCTTTTATTTTTATGTAAAATACTGTTATTCAACATAATCAGACTATTTAAACATTTAAGACCCGGGGTATTGAGCCCTTAGTGAGTCCATACGTTAGGTGCTGTTTGATCCCTTAGTGAGCCCTTTCATTGTTTGCTTTTTAAGCCTTTAGTAAGTCCTTTTAAAACATATAGGGTTCCCACTCCGGTAGTACCTACTTTTTCAATGTATTCCGATTCAAGTTCTGACAAGTACCTGGTGGCAGTGGCTTTACTTACCCCACAAAGGAATTGAACCACTGAGTTTGTGATTGATTCATTTTCCTGAATATGCAATACAATTCTTCTCAACCCTTCTTTCAAACCCAATTGTTTGAGCCCTTTGTCTGAGTATTTAATCAGCGCTACCTGAAAATCCGGTGGCTCAATTGAAAAAATTGGAGGAGCCACTTTATGAGCGCTGCAAGCATTTATGATTTTAATGGTGCCTCGACCCCAAGACTCTATATAACCAGCCCTAAAAAGTGTATTGGCAATATCTGGATTGAATGGCTTGGATGGGTGTTTTTGAGCTAATTTCTCAACCGTCCAGTTTTCAGGCAATTGACCTTCATTCCAAAAAATCATTCTGTAGGGATATACACTTATCTGAATGGGAATTCCGCTACTGTAATCTTTGTGGGCAATGGCATTCAACAATGTCTCTCTAACGGCATCTTCCGGAAAAGTAAACGTTTCTTCCCGACTGCCGTCCTCATATGAGATGGCTGCCTTATCATATTTGGTTTTGAGTAAGTCTAAGGCTACTTCGGCTTGCTCCAATAGATTCCCTTTCACTTCATCCTGAAACTTCAAATCATCGTCCGATTCAAAGAAACCGATTTTGATATAGGATCCTGTCACATATTTTTCAGGTTTGGGATGAAATAAAAGTACTGCCGCCCGTTTAAGCATTTTTTCTTCTTCCAGATATAATTGCAGACTTTCAAGAAGTTCCTGATTGGTTCCTTCTAAATCTTCGGGTTCCAGTCTTTTACTTTTTGCTGCTTTCTTTCGGAAAAAGTCAAATGTATCATTTTTTAAATCTGCTACTTTAAGATGAGGTATAGGTACACCATCCCATTTTTTACCTTGACGTTCCAAAAGAAATTTTGCCAGTGCTGCCCCTTTAAGCTCTTGTAAGGTGCTGCCCGACCTGTAATAATATTTCCCTCTTAGGCTAATTGGGAATGGATAAGGCTCTACTACAATTTCCAGGAAATCCTGACCAGCTTCTGTACGGAAATTCACATCTACCATCAAGCCCAGTAAATCCCTTACCTGATTAGGAATATCTACCAAAAGTTTACGTGCATTGGGTAAATGCTTGACCACTCCCTTGTCATCTTTGCCAATAAACAAAATACCTCCTTGTGCATTGGCAAAACCGCAAACCCACTTGAAATATTCTTCACGCCAGGATTCTTTCCATTCTATGTTTTGACTTTCGCTCATTTATTTTATAATTTCGACTTTAAATCTACGCTATTCTTCTCTGTAACATATTTTGTAACAATTTGATACAACAATCTACATCCTTAAATAAGTCAATTCACAGGATTTACATTTTCTTTTTGTTTGATCCATATCTGCAACATTAAATCGGCCTTCTATTTTTTCAAATATATCCAAACCTCTTCCCAATGTTATTTTCCAACCATTGTCTGCCGCAATAAAGCGGTCGTGATGATTTTCGAGTCGATAGGTTAAATGAATTCCTAAATCCAAAACGCTTTCTTGTATTTCTTCAAAATTGGCTTTAGAATCAATTAAAAATTCTTGCTCATTCCAAGAAACAATTTCCAAGTTAATTTCCTGGTCCAGTTCTTTGTTGTTGCCCAACATTACACAAAACTCCAGCAAATTTTTAAACTGATACGGCATTCTGATATACGGATCCTGAATGGTAATATTTTCAGCGCCTTTGAGATAATCTGCAAATAATTTTTTATATGAAATTCCTGTTTGATTGTCTTTAAGTATTGTTTGATGAGGTTTTAAGTTAATCACTGGATTGGTTGCTGTGCCAGCATTGGTTTCCTCTATTTCGTTGTCTTCTTTAACTTGTTTGGCCGCATTGTAATTCAAGTTTTCCAGTGTTTCAGGGAAAACTTCTTTTCCAGATGATTTTATGGTATATTTAAATTCAACAGGTTCGGATTTAAAAGTTTCGTCAATGATGTACAATTGATCCTTTACCCGTTTTCTTCCTTCGACACAAAAATCAAGTAATTCCAAAATTTCTTCATCCGTTAAGATTTGATTTGGGTAAATTATTTTAACCAAGCCGGAAAATGACTTTCTAATGGCAGTTTTATCTCTTGTCGTTAGAGATCCATCTAAGGTGATTTTATCATCCATTAATGGCGAGAAATCAAACTTCCTCATCTCACGAAGTAATTCAGCCAAATAGTCAACTATAAAACCATACTCTTGCGAGAACACTGCACTTTTTAAAATGCGCACTTCCCAGCCTGGTATGTACATATGCATCCTGTCTAAAAACGCACCTTTAATATAGCCTTCCGGAATCGATTCAAAAAGATGTGTGTTTTTCAACATATAAGGCACATTGTGTTTTGTGTTACCCACAAAAGCCAATGATGCTGTGGCTTGATAAGTTTCCTTTCCTCTATTGAAACTTTGGTTGGCCATAAAGTTTTGCATAATCTTTACCAAATCGCCATCTGTCCGTTTACCGCCTTTTTCCTGTTCAAATTCATCCAATGCCACGACATCCCAATAGCCCACCAAACCAATTTTATTGCCTGTATTATTTACAAATAATCTTGCTTTTGACACATCACCACCTGAAACCAAAACGCCGTGGGGAGATAATTCAGAAAAAATATGCGATTTTCCGGTACCTTTTGGACCCAGTTCTATAAAATTATAATTGTTCTCAACGTGCGGAATTAAACGTGACAATTGAATTAATTTATCTCGCTTATTAAAATATTCAGGATTTAAACCAATGCTGTGCATTAATAAATCTAGCCACTCATCTGTGGTAAATTCTTTTCTTAACTCCTGATATTCAATTAGATTAACATTAGATACCTGAATGGGTTTTATATCAACTATTATCCACCTCATTTGAATATCGTCTTCATGGGAAAATCCCATCGTTAAAATACACCAAACACCGCCGCCGCTTAATAGCTTTTGATTTTCCATTACCATATTGTCGGTAATTGGCACTCCTCTTAATCCTAAATTCGCAAATTCAGCTTCATAGATATTTGCTCGATCATTAAGAGAAACATTAATTTTATCTATAATTTTATAACTTCCTGTAGCTCTAATTTTAGATTTAACAATTTCAGAGTCGGATCTGTGAACGTAATTTTCACGAATTACATTTCTTACCTTTTCAATACCGGTTTTAATAACTTCCTCATCATCAATGGCGCAATATTGTCCCAATAAATATTCCAACACATAAACGGGTACAGGGTTATTTCCTTTAACCAGTGCCGTAAGGTCTTTTCTGACTACCTTACCCTCAAAATGTTTGATTATTTTCTCTTTTAGTTCCATTAAAAATCGGCTTGAATTAATGTATTATTTTGAATGCGTTCCTCAATTATTGGATTTAATTTATCCTCAATATCAAATATTTTCAATTTTAAAAATGCTTCTTTTGAAGCCTCAGAAGCGAGAATAAGCTCAACCCTTGCCATTCTTTCACTTGGCGATTCGGATGTAAAATTCAGCAAAATCTGGATTTCATTACTTGCTAAGGTAGCATCATTATATAAACCAACAGAAATGGTTCTTTCTTTCTCCGATCTTGACACTTCATTTTCCTGTAAAATATTTAATTTTAAAATATTCGACACAATTTTTAGATTCCCTTTATTAATTAATACCGGAGTCACTTTTTTAGAAACCACTTCTCGTTTTCTTGAACTTTCTATTAAAGGCACCACCAATTCCTGCAAACTGCCTCCACCGTGCACAAATTGATGGCCAACCCCCGATTTTCTATAACGGTTCACCGAAAAAGGAATGGTCACATATAAGTCGTCCTTAAAAGTTGTTGTGGCAGAGATTGGTATTGAATAGCCTAAATCACGCATTGATTCTGCTATAGTAACATAATACCGGTTATGAGATAATACAACATCTAAATTCGGCAAAGTTTCTTTGTCCTTTTCTTCAATTTCTCTGTCATTGTATAAAAAACCGTGATCTGCAGTAATGAATACTTTAGATACATTATTTGTAGCATGAAGGTTTTTTATAAACTGTTTCAATTCATTAATTGTATCTTCAACAGCTTCAAAAGCCCTTCTTTCAGAAGATTTTGTGTCACCTGTTGAATCAATTACGTCATGATAAACATAGACCAAAGGTTTTTTAAATATTTCTCTTTTATCTGATTGATTTAGGCCTATGATTTCTGAGTATTGATAAGCTTGCGCTTCTGGTTTTTGTAATTGCAATATTTTGCTTCTATTTTCTTTTCCAGCTATTGAGATTCCTTCTATTTTTATATCACCGCCATTAAAAACTTTATTTTTTCCTGGCAGTAATTGAGACATTCCTACATTTGTTTTAGAGGGAATAGAGGCAAGCATATAATTCATTTCGGCAGTATTCTTTGAATCTCCGTGCATTTCGGACAATAACTCATAGGCTGCTTCAAAACGTAATGCATCTGAAATAATTACCACCACTTTTTGATCTACCGGTACAATTTCCGTTTCATAAAAATCGTATTGCTTGGGTACCTTTATTTTATCGTAATTAAAATTAAAGTGATTTAGGCATTTTAACCACTCTCTATTTAAATTATCTGTGTGCTTTTCATAGCTTAAATTCAATGCAGCTTGCAGGGCATCAATATTGATTTTTTCAGGTATTTCAGAAAGGTCTAAATTCTTGTTGATTGCAATTGCTCTTCTGTAACTTGTATCAACCTTGTATAGTTTATTTGTGTATAATTTGATGTATTCTTCAGGCGTGTCTAAAATATACGAAGCCACTTTACTTATTAACTCCTGCATTTTAGCTACCTGAATTACATATTTTAGGGTGTTTGCAACAGCTTGCTGTATGAATGACTGTAAGCTTATGGTTTCTAACTTTTTAATAATTTCTGATGGAGAAAAAGTAATATGCGCTTGTACTTTGCTTATTACTGCCCAAATCATTTCGGTATTGAACTCGGCAAAATTGGCATCTTCGCCATATACTTCAATTAATTTTTCTCCTTTAATATCATTGCTCACATTTTGCAAGAGTTTATCGAAACTGACTTTTAGGGTTGGGTGCCGTTCAACTTCATAAAGCATTTGGTTTATTCTTGTAAGCTGCGTGGTATCATTTACTTTAAAAACCCTATACGGATCTGAACTTTTTGTGGTTACAACTGTTTGCGTTAATTTATTGTACAAAATACTTCTGGCAACCTGCAATAAACTTTCATAATTTATTTTTTGAATTGAAAAACCAGTCACATTTTTTATGTGTTTGATCACCTCATCTTCAATCTTGATATCCCCAATTTTTTTTATTGTTTTTTGAAGTTCAGTTCTCTCTGAATCGTTGGTTAGCGTTAATAATTTGGCCACAAGCAATGACCAGTTTTCAATATTTTTAAATTTTAAAAAAGAGGACAACAATCCTTTTTGCAAGGCAGGTTCATTAAAATTAGCGGCATTGAGTATGGATTTACACACTTCTTGCACACCTCCATATTTTAATTCCTTTATATATTTTGCCACCAATGCTTTTTGATGTCTTTGCAGCGCATAGTCTTCCATAAATGCACCAACGTTATCCAGCTGCAGCGCTTTATTGGCCAATAATAAGCCCATTAAAGGAAATTTATGAAAAGCTTCCTGTGTATTAGGATGCGCCAATGGCAAATACAACAGTACTTTTGTATCTATTAATTCCTCTATTAATTTGCATTTTAATGTGAAGGGATTATTTTCCCAATATACTATCTGAATATTTTTTAATTCCAAATTTTGAATTTCTTCCAAATACTCTTCGCTTTCATCAAAAAAGAATAAAATCCGTAAGTCCGGAAACCGATTAAAATAGCTTTCAACTTTGTCTTTCATCTGTTTATCTTTTATTTTTTATTGGTACAGATGCAGCCTGCCTGCCGCAGGCAGGTTCGCCATGAATCATTCTGCGGTGTATCAAAATTTGTTATGGCTCGTTTCATCTGTTTATGATTTTATTTTTTATTGGTAACAGATGCTGTTCGCCATTAATCATCTCCTTGTGTATCAAAATTTGATATGCTCGTTTCATCTGTTTATGATTTTATTTTTTATTGGTACAGATGCTGCCTGCCTTTCTGCCTGCCTATGGCAGGTAAATTCGCCATTAATCATTCCTTTGTGTGTCAAAATTTGTAATGCTCGTTTCATCATCTTATTTAATTTTTGCCACTACTGTTTCAAACAATTTGTAGTTTTCGGTTACGCCATCATCTAAATCAAAAACAATTTGCTGGTCGGCCACATTTTTTAATTCCATATCGTAGGTTTCGCATTCTGTAATGTCTTTTCTTATTTGGTCTAGTCGTTTGGCTTCCTGTGTGTTTAAATTGCTTTCATTTGCTTTTAGCAAGCCTTCTTCAGAACGCAGGTTTTTAAGATGCTCTAACAAATAATTGGCCCTAATTTTTTCTACCGTAAAGGCATTCATGCGGTGCATATACACCAATACCTGAAAAGCGCCTTTTGGTGAGGCAAACAGCCAATAAATTGGTTTTTTCTTATACATATCGCAGTGGTACTTATAAAGATCAGTTACCAAGAATTTCTCCAAATCTTTGTTCAAACACTCTTGTATAAAATTAACATTATCTGTTCTTGTATTTGCGCCCCAAATGGTGTCTAACAATTGATTGATTTGCTGCAAGGCATCATCCGGAAAATTGCAGTTTAAGCCCATTAAAGGAATAATGGCGTCTTCGTCTATAGTCACTTTACCATGGTTGTAGGTATAATTTGAAAGTTCCTCTGCCGTTGGGTTTGGGTGCGCAATGTTTAAACCGGGTTTATCCAACCGGTAACGTCCCATAAACAAGCCTATGGCATAAGAAATGAACTGGCTTATGACTTCTGCTTTGTTTATAGGTAATTGCATTGCAGTTGCTCCTTTTTTCCTAAAAACAGTTTCTAGTTTTTCTAAGTCTTTTTTGGATAACTCTTCCTGTAAAATGGTAATGTCTTTTAAAGCCACCTCTGGCGTTAACTCTTCTTGCAAGCCATAAATGTCTATAAAAATACGGTTCAGTTCTTCTTCATTGGTATGGAGTTGGAAAAAGTCTTTGGAAATATTTTCTTGCCATGTGTTAAAGGCTTGTTTTAAAGTAGTGCTTTCATTTAACAAAGGTGCCTTTTCAAAATCCCAAGAGGTTTCGTGAGAGTCCCAGTCATTAATAGAAAGTTTATATATTTCTTTTTCTAATTCTATAATATCTGTTCTTTTATTTAAATCAGGATGGTATGGTATTCTTTTAATATCTCCAACTTGAAAATTAACAGTAGGATTAAGTACAGTTAAAATATAAGATGCAATTTTTGAATTGAGAAATGCAACAAGTATTTCAGAATATTCACTAAAAAAAACAGATCCTCCAGCATCAAAAATATATCCTGAATTTAAATACCTTGCTCCAAAGCCTCCTGAACCTACTTTTTTTATAGTAACACCCTTGTTGAAAAAATATTCAGTACTTCCAATTCCAATACTAGAAGTTCTTGTCGAATTTAAATAAGAGTTGAATTCTCTTAACTCTTTCCCATCATTTTGCCAGTTTACTAAAAACTCGTGATCTCCAGCCCATCTATGGGTACCGCCTTTATTATAAGGATACCATTTTAAATTGGATTTTTTGGATTCTGCTATACTTTCGCAATTAAAATAAACATCTTTAAAATCAACTTCACTCCAGTATCTTACAAATCTCTTATTGTCACTTGTTTGTAAACCAGTTTGAGGTAAAGCATATTCTCCAAGTCCCTTCCAAGAAAACATTTCTAACATATTATCTGTTAACCAATATGCAATCGGACTTCCTGGTATTTTAGAGAAGTTGATTTGTTGAATATTTGGATAAAATAGTTTTAAACCTTTAACCGTACCTTTTACCGGAATTTCTGTAATGCCATCATCACCTCTATATTGAGAGAAATCGTATTTATAATTTTCATTTCCATTACTATATAAAAAGAGCTTTTCAATATCATTAAAGTGAATGTGTTGAAAATTTCGTTCATGTAATCTAAAATAAGAACCAATCGCATTTACTTTATGTTCTTTTTTCATTGAAAAGGCAACAGAACCAAAATCAATACCAAAAATACCACGACCCATATGCAATAAACTATCAAACTGGTAGCTGTCAATGTAACTTTTTCTTAGTGTTTCGAAAGAGGAAAGGAATAACCAAGAAGGTAAATTGATCAAAGCAAAACGTGAATAATCCAATGTCATGTTTGGAATCACTTCCATAAAAACCGTCATTAAATCAGACTTTGTTACTGGATAGTGTTTATTTATATAATTTTTTAACTCTCCATTCATACTAGATTGCCCCATATAAGGTGGATTTGCCGCTACTGCCGTATACTTATTTGTAAGTATTAATAGCACAGGAATGTAATTTTTTATGCTTTGGAAAATGCCCTCCATATTTAAATCGAGGTATTCTGATTTGCTTAATTCCTCAAAACGTTTATCAATAAAAGACCTGCCTTCTTCGGATAAATAAAGCTTCATTACCGAGCCCAAATTTTTGGCCTGTTTCATTAAATGCAGGGCAGTGTCCAATTCTTCTACATAATCTGCACCATCAGCCCCTAAAAAGTCTTTTATTTCTTGTGCGCTAAAGTTGGCAGCTTCGGGCATTGCATACACCTTGGGCATCCAACCTTTGTTAAGAACATCGCGGTAATATTTGGCGGCTTTTAGCAATATGGCAAAGTTGGCCAATTGTACTGCACGGTCATCGATATCCAAACCATACAAATTATTTTTCAAAATAGATTCTACCGCTTCTTCCGGTGTGTAATATTCTTCCAAATACATTTGGTATAACAGGTCAAAACCTTCCACCAAAATATGACCGGAACCACTTGCAGGATCTATGAGTGTGAGTTCTGCAACTTCATTAATTATTGGCTTGTTCTCGATACGCTGCGCACTCGAACTGACGCTATTGTCACTTTCGTTCACGACCAAATACTTCATTGTATTTTTTAGTACGGAGTTTGGATTTTTATCCAACCAAATTTTTCCCATAGTGTTTTGCACCATATATTTTACAATCCAGTTTGGCGTAAATATTTGTGTGGCTGCAGGGATGTCTTTTGCCTCTGCTTTTTTGTTCTTTTTAAACGAAGCAAAAACCTCATCTTTACGTTCAGAAATATAAAACTGGTACAACCACCCTATAAGTTCCACTTCTTTGTATTCGGCATCGGAAATGGCGTCGGTGGTATTTAACAAATGCAAAAAACCACTATGCTGCAACATATTGTCGGGCAATAAAAGCTCTGTATAATCGTCTATTTTACCGAAAATGGTGTTTAATAACTTGTTGGAATGGCAATAACCCACTAACAATAAGGCAAAAGCTTCCTGGTCTTTGCTGTAATCACCAATGATCTTTTTTAAACGAATCTGCTCAGTTTTTGAAAGAAAAGCATACTGTCCTTGTCGGGCTTTTTGTAGCAAAATAGGCGTGTGGTCTAAGCCTTCTGCATTCTCTAACTGCGCTTGTTCATAGCCGTTTTTTACCATAATACGCAATGCCATGATACGATTAAACCAAGTGTAAGCTGCTTCTTCCACCACTACATCAACACCTTTGTTTTGTACCGCTTTTTTTAAGGATTCCCACAATTTCGGCACATTGGGGTCATCAAATGGTTCCCCACGAAAGCTGTAACCTCCAGAAACTTTTTGTGGTGATTCTAAAACAGCACCGCCCGTATTAAAACCCCAATACAAGAGTTTTTTGGCAACGCCATCCATTAATAAATTTCTCGATTGCTGCGCGAAGGTTTTGGTATTCATTTATTTTAAAATTATTGTTTTGTTCTCTTTCAATAGCACTAACATTTCCTCACGCACTGTTTTTAAATAAGCGTCCATTTCAGCTTCTGTGGCAATGGTAGAAATTCCTTTGGAAATATAATATGGTGCAGACTCCGCTACTTTTTTTCCTTCTTCAACAGGCGTTGCTTCAATAATTTTTTGAAGTTGCTCAGATTTAAAATTTACAGCATTTAACTTTTTGTTTTTTAACAGGGCAATAGAAGTTATATTTTCAATGCCATCAATGGTATAATTTCTTTCCGAAAATTTATCTTTAGAAACCTTGCGTTTTGAAGCTTCATTTTCCAATTCATCAAAAATATCATTGTAAACTTTCTTAACCTCTTGTTTCAGTTCACCGGTAAATACTTTTAAGGCATCAAACAATTCATCATAGGCCTTTTTGATATGCCTAAACTCACGTCGCGGATCTTCCATCAACAAAAAGTCTTCAATTTTTTTAGCTTTGTCTTGATTTTCTTTTGTTAATTCTTTAAAATTCTCTTTGTGATCTTTTGCAAATGCTCTCAACTGCTTGTAATCCCTAATGTACGTATTACTGAAATCTTCCATTCCTTTTGTCAGGTCGAACAACTCTTTGGATTGGCTCTGATCTTCAACAACCGCTTTAAAAAGCTTTTTTGGATCTCTGCTGCTTGTCCAGTTTGTTAATTGAACAACTGCTTTTTGAAAACAGTTTCCAAAAGGATAGGACCCGAAATAATCAGTTTCCAGGAGTTGATGTGCCGTTAACTTTTTATTTAAGGCACCAACAATATCTTCAAACAGTATATTTTTATCTGTAGCCGGATTTATGTTTTCGTTGAAAATCATTTTATAAGCACTCACCACATCATCTAAAATAGTTTGATCTATCTCTTCCCCGGTGACTATTTCGCAGGACATTCTTTCTGCTGAAGAAACGGCTTTATTAATGAAATCTATAATTGGATAACGCTGTTGGCTCTTGTAAACAAATTCCCGTTTTTTCTTTTTCACCAAATGAACCAGTACATCCAAAACAGCTTCAAATCGCCAGCCAAAAGGCTCTTCGGCAAATTTATTTATAAGATCGTAAACTGTAATTTGATTGTTATTTGCCGTGATAAAATCATTCACAACTTGCTCTGCAGGGGTTAAAGTCGCAAACAACACCTGGGTGCTTGCTGCTGATTTTTTTAAATCTACTTGATTTCTGGCGTATTCCAGTGATAAGTTATGATTTTTATAAATGCCCCCTAAATGGTAGTCAATCAAATTTTTGACACGATCTGGTGCTGAAACCCCATTAATTTGATCGCTTTCAAGTATTGTATTTTGAGAAATAAAACGTGTTTCGAGAAATTTATTCTTGATCACATTCTCAATCCTTTCCTTTAACTGACTGTTTCTAATTTTGAAATTTTCATTGGTTCTTGAACGATCACCAGTGCCACCACCAGAATTATTACTGAAGTACTTGTTTGTTTTACAATACCATTCAAAATCTTTACGCAAAGAATCTTCATTGTTAAACCATTCGTTTACACAGATTACAACATCTTTTTTGTTAAGGTCTAAAGCCTTTTGAATCAAAGGCGTACTGTCTGTTAACAATACCAATAAATTAAAATCGCCACCTCTAAAAAACTCTTTACCCTCAACGGCATAGCCCATTTTAAAGTCGTTTTGCCCAAACGATACTTTAGGCGAAACTTTTATTATTGGTCTGAATAACACATCAAAAGTTGTTAACCTATCGTCTAAAATAAGAGTCTGACTTTTGATTAAATTTTGAACATCCATCTCATCTTCGTTGAAGAAGAAATAACTTCCTTTTTCTTCCCTGATAATACTTTCCTCCACCAATTTATTTAAAACTTCCGTGATGTCTTTCTGAAGTTTCATTTTATTCTGATCAAGTTTGTTCATTAAAAGCACCCCTAAATTTTCAATATTGGAAGGAAATGTTTGTCGTTGATTTTCAAGTAAGTTAGAAATCATAAACAATACTTTTACCACTCTTTGTGCAAAAGGATTGTTTTGGACATAAGACAGTTCCAAGGCATTTTCAATGGCTTTGGCGCCTCTGTTTGTGAGGTTTGTGTTGAATTGTTTGTTGTAAAATGCATCAAAAGGAATAAAACCGCCAATTTCTTCTTCGGCGTGTTCTTTGGCTGTAAAATGGGTAATTCCAAGGATGCTCCTTTCATTGTCTTTTACTTGCTTGATCACAAACTTTAATTGTTGAAAGGCCTCAAAAACGTGGGCAATCAATTTAAACTGGTAAGGAATAAAAGGATATCCAATAATAAATTCCTCTTCGGATTTATAGCCTTTGTATAAATCATGGTTGATTTTAAATTGATTTTGGATGTAGTCTTTGTTATTAGCATACATCGTATTTAGCACTTCAATTCCATCGCTGTTTTTATCTAAAACCCTACGCTGGGTAATGTAAGAAGCATCACTGCTTTGCAGTGATATACGGGTATCAAAACGGCCCAAAATTTTACCAAATTCATCTTGAACGTCTTTTACGCCATCAGCACCAAAAGACACCTCATCTAAAGTTTGCTGTGCGGTGCAGGCAATCCAAACCTGGTTGTTGCAATCATCACTAACACGTTCAATGATGTTTTGAAAATTCAACAATATTTCTTTATTTGACCCTACATATTGAGATACTTCATCCACTAAAAACAATAATCTGTAGTCTTTATCTTTTTCTTTTAAAAATGACTGAAGTTCCGGAATAAGGGTTGCATTGATGCCAACTTTGAAATTATCGGGGTTGGAAAGTTTTGAGTGCAAAGACACGATATCTAATTCAGGATATACTTTTTTCGCAATTTCCAAAACACTTTGCAATTGGAATGACGCTACAGTTGCCGCATCGGTTTCCCAATTAAAGCCAAGTTCAGACTCAATTAAATTTTTAAATTCTTTAAATACGCCTTTTTGATCCAAAGGTTTTTCCAATAAAATAGCCAGTGGTATGTCATTTGGGTTGTATCCTCTAAATTTATTAAACATGTTTAAAAAGATGCGTGTTAAACGCTCCTGGCTGCCATCGTCCGTTTCATCCTCCACGTTAAACATAATATTATCGCAATTGGAAGCGTCCACTCTCTTTTTTAACAATTTTAAATTACTTACCGTAAGATTGTCGTTGCTTCCTCCCTTTGTGGTATCGTACTTTGAAACCGCCTTTTCAAAAGCTTCAAATGCCTGATCAGAAGTCTCAGCATCCAATAAATAATGAACATATTTAATAAAATGTGATTTACCGGATCCATAATACCCATTGATCCAAATACCTGTTTTTCCTGATCGTTTATTTAAAACAGTGTCAACAATACTAAATAATTTCTCCATTAACTCATTGGTGAAAACATATTCCTTGATTTCAGCGTCAATGGTATCTATATTTTTATTGCTTACAACTACTGCAGGATTTATTTCACGATAAATGTTCCTGTCATAAATTTCTTTTAATAGCATATTTTATTCATTGATTAGTTTAATTGCTCTGTATAAATTTTCATCTTTTAACAATCCAAAAAGACTGTAATACTCTTTTGCTTCACCGGGGTAAAACATAATGAGTTTGTAACCTTTTATAAAACCTTCGAACTTGCTCATAAAACGACTTGCCCTGATGTATGGGAAAGCATTTCCAAACCCTTTCACAAAAACATAGGCCACTTCGTAATTGTTGGCATTTTTAAGATGGTCATTGATTTTATTATTTAAAAAATTCAAAAAACGTTCATCATACGCATCTTGTTTTAATGCCTTATCAACTGCTTCAGATTTGCTGATTTCGTGCTCTAAATAAAATTCATATTTGTTGCTTTTGCCAAATTTTTCTTGTTTTAAATAGGCTAAAAATTCCTCAAAAATATCGAGTACCATTACATCAAGATAATTGTTAGGTCGATGCAATCTGTTTTTAATGTCCAGGATTTCCTTGTCAATCTCATATTCTTTTTCTGCATCATACATATACATATACGCAGGAAAAAAGAGATTTCCGGTTTGATAATCCTGAAAATCTTTATTGCTTAGCTGGTTGTATAATTCTGTAATTGTCATTTTAATAGGTATTGATAAAACAGGCTTCTAAAAACCAAGATTCATTACTGTTTTCAAAATAGTTCCAAAATATATTGCTCACTCCAGAGGGCTTCTGTAATGTTTTTCCATTGAATAATCCCACATCTTTAATTGCTTTTATATATCTCGTATTCAATTTTTTAAAAGTGCTGTCGGACCATCCTGCAACATTAACATCAGATGAGGCAATCTCATCCATCCTCATTTGAATATCGTAGGCATCTAGCTTATTGCCTGTTTTAAATTTCTTTAAACCTACTTCAAAATGAATATCCAATATCAACGGGTAGGTTTTTAAGCATAAATAAAACAGACCCAATTTTTGTTCGTTTTCATTCCAATCAAAAAATTGCGTCCAAAAATCAATTGGAGCACATTTATATCTTTTTATTATTTGTGAAATAATTCTTTTTCGTGCAGCATTTGTAGCAATACCAATTACGCTATTTTGTTCAATTTCATTTTTAATCAATTCATCAAAATTATCACTCAGCAATATTTTTTGCAGTGATTTAAACTCGTGATATAAGATACCACCAGCAGTGAAATTAGCATCGTATTTTTTTGAATTATTTATAGCCATTCGAAATTTTAATCAACAATTTTAATTGGTTCTGTTTGACAATTTATTATTGGAAATGGGAAAATCCGTCTCTTTAGCCTTATCACTATATAAACTGAATAAGCAGAATAGCATAAACAAAAGAGAGAATAATAGCAATTATAACCATAATATTTATTTTTAGCAATTGATTGTGAAAGATTCATCAAACGATGCTAAAAGTAACCAAAATAAATGGGGTATTAAATAGAATGGTGGATTTTTGTTAAAATTGGTGGGGATAGATTTTTATATGTTAAAAAAATCAGCTAAAGATGCTTTTATAAAATTAAAATACTATATTTGAAATTCAGGGTTGTCGCTAGACAACCAATCTTTTTAAGCTGCCATCTATTTTATTTTTTATTGGTGCAGCTTGAATTCGCTTTTAGAAAGTTTACTTCAAAAATTAAAGTAGTTGAGCTCATTTCATAGCAATTTTTTTTAACCCACCTCTTTTATAGCAATTTAAGATGTGGGTTTTTTGATTTAAAATAGTTTTACACTCGAAATGCAGCTGCCATTATTTCCTGTTCTTTTTTAGGGATTCCCAATTTTGAAGCTGCTGATTGCCAAGTGCTGACAGCTTTAGCGACCTCCTGAATTATTTGTTGCATTTGTGGTTCATTGAGCCTAAAATAAGGCCCTACACTTTTTGCCAGGTTTATGTCTAAAGCATTATTCTCCATATCAATATTTAAGGCGAGCCCTTCTTTTTCAACAGATGGATTGATGTCAAAGGCCGGAGAAAGCACCCAGCCTGCATTTGTTAACAGAAAACCGTGATTTCTTAAATGATCATCGGTATTTGATATAGCGATGTTAAAGACGATTCTTTTCCAAAGTTGTTGTAAGTTTTCTTCAATATGTGCGCCGTAGGTTTGAATGAACTCCGCTATTTCCAAGTAACTTCCTGGATTGTCGCGAATGCTTTCTTCCGTTTTGCCTAATAGTGTCATTGCTGATGCAAAATGAATGCGTTCATCCTTTTCCCGGTCAAATCGTTTTGTAAAAAAAGTATGGTATTTTCCGGCTATCTTTTCAATTTTAGAGGGTGCCATTTTTATGCCAGCCGCAATTGCCAATTGATATGCCAGCATTTCCCAAGCTGCTTTATCGGTTGTGTCGCTTTTAGAAGGAAACTTTGCAATCCACAAATTATTTTTATGGTCCAAAATATTTGCTTTAGGACGGGCACCTCCCAAAGAAGAACCTGGAGCAATGAGCACGTTTAACCATTTTTTACCCATTTCGTTATCATTGTCATTTTCAAATTGCACCACAGCTTCCTGTAATTCACCTGCAGAAGTCCACGGTGGTGTGGGATTATTTTCATTATGGTCCAAAAAAGGCCCGTTTGGATCTGTTTTAAATCGCAGTGCGCCCATCCTTGTTTTATCATAAACGCCCAATAAGTAATCTATTTCATATAAATTTGGTGCTTTTTCATCTTTGGACAAGGCTTCTTGCGCTGCCCGGCGTTTCATCAATGTTTTGCCCCAGGTATCGGGCATACTGTCTAAAAAAACACCAAAATTTTCTTTGTTATTTGGATATTGCGGACCAGAAAAAAACTGAATGTCGGGATCAATTAGAGTTTGGTATTTAGATTTAATCCAATCTTTATTGTATTGAAAACTAAAAGCCTTTTTTCCTTTGCCAAAGTGTGCGGACAATATTCCCATTTCTATAGGAACATCGATACCTTGCCAATGTGCATATACGTATATATCAAATTTTTTCTTTGCCATTTTTATTTCTGCTAAATTTTAATTGATGCGATCCCATTACCGGTATTCTTTTGAAGAAATTATAATAATTCTAAATCCTGGAGTTTTCTTCCAAAATCATCATCGGCCGCCAATTTTAAAAAATCATCCTGAAGACCCAGCACTCTCATCACATTAAAATAGGCGCCTATGGATACTTTTTGATTTCCATTTTCTATTTGATACAGGGTTGTTCTGTCAATACCCGCTCTTTCGGCTACCTGAACCATTGTAAGCTTTCTGCGCTTGCGGGCAAGCTTGATGTTTTCCCCTATTTGTTCCATTATTTTTTGATACTTTGGAAATAATATATTCTTTTTCGTTTTCATATGTGGTGTATTTTCCACAAATATAGTATATATGTTGATAATACTCAACATCTATGTTATTTTCTTTTTTTAGCTGTGTTCGTGATGTGCTTCGCAGTTACTTACCTCTTTTATAGTAATTTTAGAGGGGGGTGTTTTATTTTCTAAGGGTAATGCGTTAATTGAATTTTAAGTCCCAATCTATTTTTTCCAATCTTAAAGAAACATAAACTATTGTTTTTTCTATTTCATTTTCTCCAGGAAAATTTCCATAAACCAAGGTTTTAAAACTACCTAGATAGGTTCCTTTTAATAATTGCCAAGTTTCTTTAGGTTTGGCGAACAATAGTGCTTCCTTTGGATGAATTTGTAAATATTTCTTATTATTTTTGAAACTTATCAGATCATCCTTTGCAACATTTAGCAACATCTTATCAAATTTTTCTGAATTGAAAAATGCAATAATATCTTCATTTTTTAACAATTGATGAATATCATAAGTATGCCTAATTTTATTGTTTAAATCTTCAATAGGATTTTCAGCATAAGAAAATCGGATCAAACTCATTATTTTTTCACAGAGTGTTCTTTTAATATCCAATGCTAAAACATTAAAAGGTAGCATTCCATACTGTTCTGCTAGTTTTTCTTGTTTTGTACTTAACATCATTTCATAAATATAGGACGAAACAGTTTTTGTTTCATAAGGTTCATGATGCCCTAATCTGGTAGCTTCAACTATAATAGTATCTCTAACTTGGCCAAATTCACCTTTAAATACTTTAGGATAAGTGTGCGCTGTTTTTCGAACCATTCCAATTCTATGGGTGATGTCTTTTTCTTCAATTTCCGGAAATAATTGTGAAACTGCTACAGTAATTTCTTTTAGTTTTTTCTTTAAGTAGTAATCGGATTGGTTGTCGGTTTTTAAAATAATTAAATCAATATCTTCAGAAAAACGATCAATTATATTATAGCATTTTGACAATGCCGTTCCGCCTTTAAAAACAATTTCTTTGCCCAATTCGCTTTTGTACAAATTGTACAGCACAAAAGTTACCCAATAATCTTTTTCAACATAAATATCAAGGATTCCTTTTTGTGAAGCCGTAAAACTCACAGCCTGTTTAAATAAATCTACATTTTCGTGTAATTTCATCTGTTTAAATTTTATTTTTTATTGGTACAGATGCGACCTGCCTGCCGGTAGGCAGGCCTACCGATAGGTAGGTAAATTCGCCATTAATCATTCTGCTATGTATCAAAATTTGATATGCTCGTTTCATTTGATATTCCAGTTTTTAGCTGTTGGTAAAATTGTTTCTGAAACCGATAAATTATAAGTTGTTATTGGATTTAAAGATTTTTGAAGAATTTCAGTATTTTGATTGCTGTCTATTTGTTGAAATAATGCACCTAGCAATGCTCTTGTTGATGGCGGGTATTTCAATGCCAGCTTTTTTATTTGTTCCTGCTCTTCTCTTGTAAAGTCACTAAGTAATTTTAGCAAACGACTGCAGGAATTATCAATAGTGGCATCTGGTATGTCTTTTATAAAGCGAATGGCATCCAGTAACCTAAGTAATGGAATATTTTGCTTTGTGATGGTGTTTTTTTGTTTGATAAATGCCACTTTAAATCGACCACGCTGTAAAGAAGGTCTGATTTCATTTTTAGCAATCTGGATTACATTGCTTACTTGTGTTGTAAAACCCATCGCATTGTAATAGCTGTATCCTGTAATATACCCCAATAGCTTGCCGTTTTTTTCCAGTAAATCTTTTACAATTTGATTTTGCTCCGGTAACAGGTTGCCAAAAACGGTACTTTGAGGTTTGTAATATTTACCTTTTGAGAGTTTTTCAATTTTACCGGAAGCCACCATTCTATTTAGGTGTTTAATAACAGCTTCTCGTTTTGTTACCTCTGATATAAAATCCATATAGGTGAATACGTAGCCTTTTGGCAGTTTATTTATCTTATCTTCAATGTAATCAGACGTTTTCATTTGTTTAAATTTATACAAATGTAGTAAAATTGTCCAGTTTATTAACAAAAAAACTGGACATTTATTAGATTTATAAGAATAAGGTCTTGAAACATGTTTAGGGTTATGAATTTATTTGCGTATGTTGGTGGAAGAACTATCAAAGCTAATCAAGTTAAACAGTTACTCACCCCTTTTTTATTTTTTTAGCGGTGTTCGTGATGTGCTTCGCAGTTACTCATCCCCTTTTTATTGGTTTTTGTATTGGTGATGTGCTACGCAGTTACTCATCCCCTTTTTATTGGTTTTTGTGTTCGTGGATGTTTAACCTTACTATCTCTTGTCAACAGAAGCTTGATCAAAGCTGACCAGATTAAACATTTACTCATCCCCTTTTTATTGGTTTTTGTATTTGTGATGTGCTTCGCAGTTACTCATCCCCTTTTTATTGGTTTTTGTATTCGTGATGTGCTTCGCAGTTACTCACCCCTTTTTATTGGTTTTGGTGTTCGTGAATATTTAACCTAACTTTCTTTTATCAACTGAATTAACTTTAAAACTTACAAGATTAAACATCTACTCATCCCCTTTTTATTGGTTTTTGTATTCGTGAATGTTTAACCTAAGTTTCTCTTATCTGTTGAAGATTGGTTAAAGCTTAAAAGGTTAAACATTTACTCATCCCCTTTTTATTGGTTTTTGTATTCGTGATGTGCTTCGCAGTTACTCACTCATTTTTTATTGGTTTTGGTGTTCGTGGATGTTTAACCTAAGTTTCTCTTATCTGTTGAAGTTTGGTCAAAACTAATCAGGTTAAACATTTACTCACCCATTTTTTATTTTTTTTAGCGGTGTTCGTGATGTGCTACGCAGTTACTCATCCCCTTTTTATTGGTTTTTGTATTCGTGATGTGCTTCGCAGTTACTCACCCCTTTTTTATTGGTTTTGGTGTTCGTGGATGTTTAATCTCAAATCCGTTTATCTTTTGATGATTTGGCAAAGCCAATGAGATTAAACATCTACTCATCCCGCTTTTATTGGTTTTTGTATTCGTGAATGTTTAACCTTACTTTCTCTTATCTGTTGAAGATTGGTTAAAGCTTAAAAGGTTAAACATTTCACCCAATCTACTTGTAAACTGGCTGCCGTATCGAGCTTCGAGTTCTTCGAAGTTGAGGTTGGTGGTGATGTGCGTCTTTACATTTTTTGTTTTGAAAAGATCATAGCGAGAAAGCAGTATTTCTTTCATTACGTTGCAATCTTTTGTGTTGTAGCAGCCTGTTGGTTCCAATCCCAAATCATCGAAACAATAGTCTTTGGTGTCTTTGTATTTTTCCAATACTTCAAATCCGACTTCATTGAAATTGTTCACGATGTTGCGTGTTGGAATCATTTCATACTTAATTTTATGCCTAGTGGATTTAGGCATTAAATTCATCAGCGTTGTTTTTCCGCAACCTACCGGGCCAGAAATCAACAATCCTTTGTTGATGTCCAATCCAATTATTGCTCCAGCATTGTGGTCTTGAATAAAGTAACAGCATAATACCAACAGCAAATCCTTGTCTTCTTTGTGTAGTCTGAAATCTTTCTCGAACATTATACGACTTTGGACGTGGAGGAATACTTTTAATTTTTTAAAACTATAGTCAAGGAAGTTGTTATCCGATTCTCTGAATAGCAATTTTGACATTTTTTGGATTGCCATGCGTGATGTTTTCATAATGTTGTTTTTAGTTTTGATTTAATAATTTGAAATTTTATCATATTTGTTCGTTTTTACTCATTCCTCTTTTATTGGTTTTTGTATTCGTGATGTGCTACGCAGTTACTCATCCCCTTTTTATTGGTTTTTGTGTTCTTGAATGTTCAACTATTTACGTTTGTCGGTAGTGGAACTATCAAAACTAATTAAGTTGAACATTTACTCACTCATTTTTTATTGGTTTTGGTGTTCGTGGATGTTTAATCTTACTTTCTCTTGTCAACAGAAGCTTGATCAAAGCTGACCAGATTAAACATCTACTCATCCCTCTTTTATTGGTTTTTGTATTCGTGGATGTTTAATCTTACTTTCTCTTGTCAACAGAAGCTTGATCAAAGCTGACCAGATTAAACATCTCACGTAACCGGCTCCTAACCCGGCTGCCGTAGCGTGCTTCAAGTTCTTCGGCATTGAGGTTGGTGGTGATGTGCGTTTTTGCGTTTTTTGTTTTGAAAATATCATAGCGCGAAAGCAAAATTTCTCCCATCACATTACATTCTTTGGTGTAATGGCAGCCTGTTGGTTCAACGCCCAAATCATCAAAACAGTAGTTTTTGGTGTCGTTGTATTTTTCCAACACTTCAAATCCGGCTGCATTGAAATTGAAAACAATGTTGCGTGTTGGAATGATTTCGTAGTTTGTTTTGTGTGGCGCCAAATAGGGCAATAATTTCATCAGAGATGTTTTGCCACAGCCAACAGGGCCCGATAACAACAAACCCTTTTTGGTGTCGATTCCCATTTTTGCACAGGTCTGGTGGTCTTGAATGTAGTAACAGCATAGTTTGAAAAGCAAAGGCTCGTCTTCTTTGTAAAGTCTGAAATTTTTATCGAAAATCAGACAGCCTTTGATGTTGAGATAGGTTATTATTTTTTCAAAATCGTAGTGAACAATGTTGTTTTGCAATTCTCCGATTTGAAATTTTGAGGTTCCTTCGATTTTAATGTGTGGTGATTTCATAGAATTTGGTTTTTGGTTTTAATTTTTAAGTTGGGTGCTACAATGGTTGGTTGTAGTTTTTGTTTCGATCAGTATGCAAGTTGTCCTTATTTTGGACTGGTGGCAAAAAAGTGTTTTTTTCTGTTTGAATTTCTTTGAATTTTAACATCCAGTTTTGAGCTGTTGCCCGCCAATCGACAATTTTTATTTTTCCACCAATTTTCCAACCAATTCCCTGGTAGTGATTGAAGAATTTTTCTGCCTCAATTTGGGGCCAGTTTTCTTTTTTAAAAAAAGATAAAATTTCATTTTTTTTCTCGGCTTGCCCAAGTTTATAAAAGTTTATTATTTGTTTA
>DATCTJ010000064.1:0-17929 GCA_036568005.1 Lutibacter sp.
CCGGTTAAATTTTTAAAAACAAACAGACCGCCCCGATGGGGCTTAAATAATTGAAATTTTTCATTTTTCCCAAAAACAAGCCCCAGCGGGGCGAACTGTTTATCAAGTCCCATTTTGATTGAGATAAATCATTTTTTATGAGTTTTTATCGGACAACAATGTTTTTTTATACCTTCTCATATTTTTTACACACCCTTGGCCCTCCCGCTGGAAAAGCGGGACAGGCTTCTCGAGAGGGGAGTTAATCGTGGTGAATTTAACTTTTAACTTTTTTAATTCCCCCTTCGGGGGTTAGGGGGCTATTTAATCGTCAATTTCACTTTATACCCTTCACTGTTTCTGATATTAAAAACGGTGTTGTCTTCAAACAATAAATACTGACCCTTTACGCCCATCAATCTCCCAGTAAAAGCAGGTGTATTATCCAGATTCAATGTTTTTATTTTAGTGGGATATTTGATTACAGGATATTCAATAGTCGTAATTTTGCCATTGTTCGGTAAAAAATAAGGTGCTACTTCCTTGGGAATGTATTGTTTTAACTTTTCACGTTCTTCGAATAAATCTATCTCCCCTATTTCATTCTTCAACATTTTTTGCCAGCTGGTTTTATCGGCAACATGGTCTTTTAAGGCAACTTCCGTAATTCCGGCCAAATACCGGTTTGGGACTTCCACAATTTCAATCGCTTTTGATGCGCCCTGATCTATCCAACGGGTTGGTATTTGGGTTTTTCGGGTAACGCCCACTTTTACGTTACTGGACAATGCCAGATAAACTACATGAGGCTTCAATTGCACTTTTTCTTCATATGCTAAATCACGGTCTCCAATTCCCAAATGTGCCGTACTTAACTCTGGTTTCATAATCCAATCCCCTACATGGGCACTTTCATAAAAACATTCATAACAACAACCCTGTCTAAAAATTTTCTTTTCCATCCCGCAGCATAAACATTGATATCCTTCAAAGCGTATTTCCAATTCACGTCCCAACAACTGATTTAAATTCAGAAAATCGTTTTCCACTTCCAAATAATAGTTCACGGTATTATTTAATTCCGTCATCATTTTTTTTAAAACAGTATGGTATTGCATCGTTATTTTTTAGTAAATTTAGAGCCTAAAGATACTCAATATAAAATGTCCTATCCAATAGTTAATTCAATAATTTCCTGGTTTTTGAAAAAGCGAAAGCATCAAATGGAGTTATTTTTAAAATATCCCATTGATGTTCAGGAAGAATTATTGCATAAATTATTAGAAAAAGCGCAGGATACAGAAATTGGTAAAAAATATGGTTTCTCTTCTATTAACACTTATGAAGATTTTACCAGAAATGTTCCTATACAGCAATATGAATCCATTGAATCCCTTATTGAACGTACCCGAAAGGGAGAGCAAAATGTATTTTGGCCAACAACCATAAAATGGTTTGCCAAATCGAGCGGCACCACCAATTCAAAAAGCAAGTTTATTCCGGTAAGTGAAGAAGCCTTGGAAGATTGCCATTTTAAAGCAGGAAAAGACATGCTTTGTCTGTATTTTAACAACAATCCCGATGCCCAGCTCTTTGCGGGAAAAGGCTTGCGTTTGGGTGGAAGCAGTGCCGTTTTTGAAGATAACAATACTTATTTTGGCGATTTATCGGCCATTATTATAGAAAATTTACCCTTTTGGGCCGATTACAGCAGCGCGCCAAAGCTTGAAACCGCATTAATGGAGGAATGGGAAAGTAAAATGGAAGCTATTGCAGATGAAACCATTGATCAAGACATTACGAGTTTGGTTGGTGTACCTTCGTGGATGCTGGTACTGTTAAACTATGTTTTGGAAAGAACCGGAAAATCCAATATATTAGAAGTATGGCCTAACCTTGAAGTCTATTTTCACGGGGGCGTGAATTTTAACCCTTATCGGGAACAATTTAAAAAAATCATTCCAAAAGCAGATTTTAAATATTTCGAAACCTACAATGCCTCCGAAGGTTTTTTCGCCATACAGGATGTCAATAATTCCTTAGATTTACTTTTAATGCTCGATTACGGTATTTTTTATGAGTTTATTCCGATGAATAAATTTGACGGAGAAAATTCAGTTGCCATACCGCTTTCTGAAGTAAAACTGCATACAAACTACGCGATGGTCATAACAACCAATGGCGGTTTGTGGCGTTATTTAATTGGGGATACCGTAAAGTTCACTTCCCTGGAACCTTTCAGAATCAGGATTACGGGAAGAACCAAACATTTTATCAATGTTTTTGGAGAAGAGTTGATTATTGAAAATGCAGAAACTGCCTTAAAAAAAGCCTGTCTAAAAACCGGAGCTGAAGTATGCGAATTTACTGTTGCCCCTATTTTTATGAAAGATGAAAAAAGCGGCGGTCATGAATGGTTGATTGAATTTAAAACACCTCCTGAAAATCTAAATTATTTCACTGAATTATTGGATAATGCCCTGAAATCCATCAACTCTGATTATGAAGCAAAACGCTATCACAATATGGCGCTGGCTATGCCCATTATCAACTTGGGAAGAAAAGGATTGTTTTATGATTGGATGAAATTACAGGGGAAATTGGGCGGACAGCATAAAGTGCCACGATTGTCCAATTCAAGAAAACATTTGGAAGAGCTGTTAAAACTGGCCGAAGTCGATTAAATTTTACGTTCAATAACGTAATTGACCATAGTCAAAAGAGAATCTTTGTAGGGAGAATCTGGGTAAGTTTCCAAGAGCTCCAATGCTTTTACCTTGTATTCCTTCATTTTTTCTGTAGCATATTCAATACCTCCTTTTTCTTTTACAAAAGCAATGATTTCTTTTACGCGTTTTTTATCGTTGTGGTACTTTTTTACCGATTTTATCAACCAATCGCGTTCCTCTTTGGTACAGGTATTCAACACATAAATAAGAGGCAAGGTCATTTTTTGTTCTTTAATGTCGATGCCTGTAGGTTTCCCAATTTTTGCATCGGTATAATCGAATAAGTCGTCCTTAATTTGAAAAGCAATACCAATACGTTCCCCAAACAAACGCATTTTTTCTATTTCTTCTGGGGAACTTCCCACAGATGCCGCACCAATACCACAACAGGCGGCTATTAGCGTGGCTGTTTTTTGGCGGATAATTTCAAAATAAACTTCTTCGGTAATATCCAACCTACGTGCTTTTTCAATTTGCAGCAGTTCCCCTTCACTCATTTCCCGAACTGCCACCGATATTAGTCTTAGAATGTCGAAATCATTATTGTCTATAGAAAGCAAAAGTCCTTTTGATAATAAAAAATCTCCAACAAGCACCGCTATTTTATTCTTCCACAAGGCGTTAACAGAGAAAAAACCCCTGCGCTTGTTGCTTTCATCCACCACGTCATCGTGTACCAAGGTAGCGGTATGAATCAATTCTATAACGGAAGCACCGCGGTAAGTGCGTTCTTCAAACCTGCCTCCTGAAACCATTTTAGCCACCAAAAAAACAAACATGGGACGCATTTGCTTTCCTTTTCGCCTTACGATATATTGAGTGATTCTGTTCAACAACGCCACTTTTGTAGCCATGGATTCTTTGAACTTGCTTTCAAAGAGTTCCATTTCTTCAAGAATAGGTTGTTTTATTTGTTCTACAATTTTCATGAGTTGGACAAAAATAGCAGTTTATTTTTATCATTTTAGCCTTTACGGGAAAATTGTTAAAAAAAGGTAAAAATTCAAGTAAATAGGCAATGGGAAAAAAGGAAATAGCATAAATGGGGCAATACAATAAAATAGTAAGATTACAAAATTCGCGCTTTTGGCAATAGGTTAAATCAGGCTAAAAAACTTAAACGTAAAGGTCGCAAAGTTTTATGCAAGGGGTAGCGAATGAAAGGGACTTGTAATAATAAAAAAAGCACGGATTACAAAATCCGCGCTTTAGGTTTAATGATTTAAACTTCATTTTATAATCTCTCTTTAATTCCCCCTTCGGGGGATAGGGGGCTTTTTATTTCACATTGCGTTGAATATTGATGGATTCCACGTGAATGGCTTTAAATATTTCTTCCACAAATTCCTTATTCAGGCCTTTTTCTTCTGCGGCTTCCCCGATGGATGCCATAATATCGGCCCATCTACTGCTTTGTAAAATTGCCACATTTTCTTTGTGTTTCAATATACCAATTTGCTCTGAAATACCCATCCTATCTCTCAATAACTCAATTAAATTGCCGTCGAGCAAATCCAATTCTTTACGGTACATGTTCAATTTTCGCTGAAATTCTTCTTTGCTACTGCTTTTCAAACGAATTTTTAAATCAACTGTCATTTTTGCCAATTGTGCCGGTGTAATTTGTTGTTTGGCATCACTCCAAGCATTGTCTGGGTCGCAATGAGTTTCAATCATGAATCCGTCGTAATTTAAATCCAGTGCCGTTTGTGAAACATCCAACAGGGTATCTCTTCGTCCGCAAATATGCGAAGGGTCGATAATCAATGGTAAATCTGGAAATTCTTTTTGCAACTCGATGGCCAAATGCCATTTTGGTTTGTTGCGGTAATGCAGCGAATTATAGGTTGAAAAACCTCTATGAATTACGCCCAACTGAGAAATTCCTGCAGCCTGAAAACGTTCTACAGCACCCAGCCACAAAGGCAAATCGGGGTTTACGGGATTTTTTACCAATACAGGTATGTCAACGCCTTTCAAGGCATCGGCAATTTCTTGCACCACAAAAGGATTTACGGTTGTTCTTGCGCCAATCCACAAAATATCGATGCCGTGCTTTAATGCCAATTCAACGTGATTCGCATTTCCAACTTCGGTAGTTACCAGCATTCCTGTTTCCTCTTTCACGCGTTGCAACCAAGGCAACCCTATTTCCCCAACACCTTCAAATCCGCCCGGACGTGTTCTTGGTTTCCAAATACCTGCCCTATAAACATTGGCATCTGTATCTTTAAGCAAATGCGCTGTTTTCAATACCTGGTCTTCTGTTTCTGCACTGCAGGGTCCTGCTATTACAATGGGATGTGATAAGTTCATATTATCCAACCACTTTCTGTTTTCTTTAGTAATTTCCATTTCTGTTCCTGATTTAACTATTTAATTCCGTTTAGTATTGTTTTGATATAATTAGTATTGTTCATTGTTCTATTAAGTCCTTCTTCATCATCGTTTTCAATCATTTCCTTAAATTCTATCAGATTTTTGATATATTCTTCCAAAGAGCGGATGACATTTTCTTTATTCTGAAGAAAGATGGGCGTCCAGGTACTCGATGAGCTTTTTGCCAAACGCACTGTTGAAGCAAAACCGGTACTTGCCATATCAAAAATATGCTGTTCGTTTTTTTCAATTTCCAACACTGTTTTACCCAGCATAAAAGAACTCACATGCGACAGGTGCGATACATAAGCAACGTGCCTGTCGTGTTCTACAGGGTTCATCATTTTAATACGCATATTTAATTTTTTAAAAATACTTAAGGCTTTGTCCAGCATTTGCCAGTCGCTCTTTTCTGTTTCGCAAAGTATGGTCACCTTATGGTCAAATAAATTTAAAATTGCTGCTTCGGGACCTGAGAATTCTGTTCCTGCAAGCGGATGTGCCGCCACAAAATTTTTGCGTTTCGGGTGGTTTTGAATGGCCTTGCAAATTTCATTTTTTACAGAGCCCACGTCAAAAACCAAGGTGTCTCCAGCAATATTGTCCAGCACCTTTAAAATTACCTCCGAAATTTTATTTGCGGGAATTGCAACTATAATCACCGATGCATCTGCTAACTGGGAAAAATTTATTTCCTCATCAATAATGCCAAGTGCCAAGGCTTTTTTAATATGCTCGGGGTTTTGGTCGATGCCATAAACTTTATAGCCTTCTCTTTTTTTCAAATCGAGCGCTAAAGAGCCACCGATTAATCCCAAACCAATAACAACTAATTTTTCCATGTCTTAAATTTCTACGCTTGTTAATCTGTTTAACACTTCCTGTAATTCGGTTTCCGATACGCACAATGAAGCGCGAATGTAGCCTTCTCCCTTAGAACCAAAAATATTTCCCGGGGCGATGAACACGTTGTTATCATACAATAACTTATCGGTAAAATCAGTAGCATTTTTACCTTCTGGCAATTTTGCCCACACAAATAATCCGCCGTAATTTTTATTATAGGTACAGCCTAATGCATCAAAAATTTCACGCACCGCTTCCTGTCTTCTTTTATAGGTTTCATTTTGTTTTATAAACCATTCTTCAGAAAGCTTAAAAGCCTCTACCGCTCCTTTCTGAATGCCAAAAAACATCCCAGAATCCATATTGCTTTTTACTTCCAATATTGTTTTGATAATCTCCGCATCGCCTACCACCATTCCAACACGCCAACCGGCCATATTAAAAGTTTTGCTCAATGAATTTAGTTCGATGGCCACCTCTTTTGCGCCTTCCGCTTCCAAAATACTTATCGGATTGTCATTCAGCACAAATGAGTAAGGATTGTCGTTAACAATTAAAATATTGTGTTTTTTTCCAAAGGCAATCAATTGTTCAAAAATTTCTTTAGAAGCCATCGCTCCAGTTGGCATATGCGGATAATTTACCCACATTATTTTTACCTTCGTCAGGTCTTGCTTTTCAATTTCAGCAAAATTTGGCAACCAGTCTGATTCCTGACGCAGCGCATAAAAAACAGGTTCTGCTTCGAGCAATCTCGTTACAGATTCGTAGGTAGGATAACCCGGATTTGGAATCAACACTTTATCACCTGCATTTAAAAAAGCCATAGAAATATGCATAACTCCTTCTTTAGATCCCATCAGCGGTAGGATTTCATTGGCAGGATTTAAGGATACATCATAATTGGTTTTGTAAAAATTTGAAATACCTTCCCGAAATTCCGGAATCCCCTGATAACTTTGATACTGATGGGCGGTTGGCAGATGCATGGCATTTTTTATTGCCTCAACTACACTTATTGGCGGTGCTAAATCCGGACTCCCGATGGCCAGGTTGATGATTGGTTTGCCTGCATTTCGCAAAGCGGCCACTTCCCGCAACTTTGTGGAAAAGTAGTATTCCTTTACATCATTTAATCTGTTCGCTTTTTGTATCATTATCGTTTACTTTTACTGTATTCGCCCAATATTTTTAGGGCTTCTGTTTTTTCATTTACTTCTTTGATGGCATCGAAATAATCGGCATAGCTGTCGAAAATAAAATCGGCAAAAAATGCATATTTCCAAGGTGTATCAATCACCGGCATCGATTGGATTTTGGAAAGGTTTAAATTGTGCTTTGCCAAAATGGTCAATACTTCTGCCAGACTTCCAGTATCATTACTTGTAATAAATTTAATGGAGGCCTTATTTGCCGAAACGCTTTTTCTGTTTTCTGAATTTGTTAAAATAAAAAACCGGGTAGCATTGTCTGTAATGGTTTGTATTTCTGGCGCTATAATTTCAAGATTGTATATTTCCGCGGCCAAACTGCCTGCAATTGCCCCAACGCCCATAAGTTTATTGTCCTGAATTCTTTTGGCCACCGAAGCAGTATCCTTATCTTCAATAAGTTTGATATGTGGGTAGTCTTTAAAAAATTTGTGACATTGCAACAAAGCCATAGGATGTGAATACACCTCGGCAATATCTTCTATTTTTTGTCCGGCCAAGGCCATTAAATGGTGGTGAATAGGCAAATAAAACTCTCCGCAAATGGAGAGTTTATGATCGTCAATAAGTGCATAATTTGGTAAAATGGCACCTGCTATAGAGTTTTCAATGGCCATAACAATTACCTCAGCCTTTTTGTTATGCAACAAATTAGGCAATTCGCTAAACGACATACACTCGACCAAGTCGATATTTTTCCCAAAATATTCCTCGGCCACTATGTGGTGAAATGATCCTCTAATTCCTTGTATTGCTACTTTCATCAGTTCTTTTTTATTTGTTTTTTATCGGTCTTCTGGAATTCGCATTTATTCATTTGGGTTTGTATCATAATATCGTTATGCTCATTTCATCAGTTCTTTTTTTTTGTTTTTTATCGGTCTCTGAAATTCGCATTTGATAATTTATAACCAAAAAAAAAGTCTCGAAAAATTTCGAGACCTTTATTATTTATTTTTGTAAAAATAACACATACGAAGCCTCAACTCTTATTACTAAAATAAAAGTAAAAATAGAAGCTGTTCCAAGTGTTATTTGTTGTCATCATTATTTATTGAAGGGCAAATTTATATATTTAATTTAAAAAACTATATTTTTTTCACAAAAAAATATAATAATTACCTAATTAACAATAAAGTTAGCCAATAAATAACATATTCATTATTTTATCAGCCCAGAAAGGTTATATATTGAAAATAAAGAAAGAAATTTATTCAGCGTAATTTAAAATATATTGACGAATGTGAATAGCAGATTGGAAAAAATGTTTAGCAGGTGTACATGTTAATCGCAAAAGGCATATAAGTAAGAACATGTTTAATCCTAGCTAAAAATCAATAATACCATTCCGTGCCCTTAAAATAGCCAACTGACTATAGGTCTGGGATGAATCAGGAATCGTTCAAATTAAAAGACAAAAGCAATTGTTCCTTAATAATGCCCTCAGCTTAACTATTATACACTTCATCAATTAAAAAGAAAAGCCTTTATCTTATATTTTGCCTACCTTTAGACAAAATCAATTTGAAATTTGAAAAGGATACGTTTAAAATTTTTTATGGCCTGGACGCCACTATATTGCTTAAGTTTTGCCCAAGTATTTTCCCAAAACAACCCATTAAATTATTCTGTGGAACTAAATTCAGGAATTTCTTCTGAAGACACCTTGCCCTTTTGGATGACCGCCAATAACAATGGCGCTGTACCAAATAGCCACCATAGTTCTGTATATGCAGCATTGTTTTCGGACTTTAAAGCTACTGAAAGTGACTTTTCATTTTCTTATAAAGCAAGTTTTACAGGATACCTGGCCTCAAAAAATGATTTTTTCATCAATGAACTTTATGTCAGCTTAAAGCACAAAGGATGGCAATTGGATTTGGGCAGCAAAAATGATCTTAGCATACTGGGAGGACTGTCATCCTCCAACGGAAACATCATTAACTCGATGAACGCAAGGGCTTTTCCCGGCATTAACCTAAAAACTTATGATTATTTAAAATTTCCATTTGCCAAAAAATGGTTGCGGGTAAAAGCAAATTATGCCGAATATTTGCTAAACGATAAACGCGTTGTTGATGGTGCCCATTTGCACCATAAAAGTTTATATTTTAAATCGATTTTAAGTGAAAATTTTTCTGTGATAACCGGAATAGACCATTATGTTCAATGGGGTGGCACCTCAAAAGAATTTGGAAAACAACCTTCAAGTTTTAAGGATTATTTAAGAGTGCTTACAGGGAGTTCGGGAGGAGAAAGTGCATTGGAAGGCGATCAAATCAATGCTTTGGGAAATACCGTGGGCACCTATTTGTTTCAATTGAATTATACAGGTGAAAAAACAAATTGGAATGTTTACTGGTCGCATCCATATGAAGATCGATCAGGAAGGGAATTGGCCAATTATCCTGATGCTTTATATGGACTTTTTATCGACCTTAAAAAACCTAAAAGCTTTATTACCCACGTTTTGGCCGAAGTTACCAATACAACGAGCATGAGCGGAAGTACAGGAATTAGCGGACGTGATAATTACTTCAATAATGGTTATTATGGTAGTGGCTGGACTTATTACGGAAGGGTTATAGGAACGCCATTTTTCCATACCAAATCCCCTGTGGATGGAGTTACAAATGGAGTTGACCTAGATTATAGCAGGTTCACTGCCTACCACCTCGGGTTTAAGGGTTCTTTGAGTGAGACCGCACAGTATAAAGCTTACTTAAGCTATGTTCAGTATCCTGGTTGGTTTGAGGTTTCTATAAATGAAAATCAATTTTCTTCCCTCTTTGAAATTTATCTGCATCCAAAAAATATTCCCTTCGAAATTACGCTTGGGGCAGCAGCTGATTATGGCAGCTCTTTACCTAAAAACTTTGGTGGATATTTGAAACTGATTAAGACAATAAGTAATTAGTCTATATCGGAAGATGGAAGACCGAAGCTGAAAGCTTACCTGCCGGAGGCAGGCTGAAAGCTGTACGTCCCTGATATAGGTTGACCACAAAAGTCCCAAACGCTAGCGCGAGCGTCCCGCTCGTGACTATAACTATTTTTTCAGTAGACCTTTTTCTGCATATACCCTGTATTTGGTAAAACCAGATAAATAAAATTCTTGTTTGTTGGGTACGAGCGAGACGCTCGCACCAGCGAGGGGAAAGACGGAAGTTGGGAGACAGAAGATCTATGATGGATTTCAACTTTGAACAAAAACGAATAAACATCCCAACAAATTCCTTAAATTTGCAGTAACTCCAATTTAAAAAAAATTTATGTTTTCCTTTTTCCAGAAAAAAACCGCATTGACTTCCGTATTTACTTCAGATTTTGTTGATATTCATTCGCATTTTTTACCAAATATTGATGATGGATCCAAAAGCATGGATGAATCGGTTGCTTTACTGAAAAGGATGCGAGGCTATGGTATTAAACAAATTATTTGTACACCGCATGTGATGGAAAGTGTTTGGGAAAATTCTTCCGAAACCATTCAACGACAGCTTGACTCCCTGAATGCACATTTAAAAAGCATCGCTTTTACAGATATTTCTATAAGAGCCGCCGCTGAATATATGCTGGATGCCAATTTTGACCACCTGCTTAAAACCGAGAAACTACGACCCTTAAAAGACAATTATATTTTGGTGGAACTGTCGTTTCTCAATCCTCCAGTTAATTTATATGAAACTCTTTTCAATATGCAGATTGCGGGTTATAAACCTGTTTTAGCACATCCAGAAAGGTATCCTTATCTTCATAATGACTTTTCGGCTTATAAAAAACTCAAAGATGCCGGCTGTTTGTTTCAGTTAAACTTGCTTTCCCTTACTAATTATTATGGATCGGCAATCAATGCTGTGGCTCAGGAACTGTTAAAACACGGACTTATTGATTTTGCAGGTACCGATACGCACAAACTCCATCATTTGGATTTTTTGGAAAAAGGTATTGATAAAAAGGTTTTAAAACTTATTGAACCTGTTCTAAAGGCGAATGCTTTTTTTGGGGAATAGGGTATTGGTTTTCGGTTGTTGCTTGTTATTTTTGATGTGAGTTTTGATGTGCGATGTATGATTTTTGATGTACGATTTTTGATGTGCGATTTTTGATATACGATTTTGGATTTATGATGTACGATGTCATCCAGAGCGGAGCCGTAGAAAAAAATACTCAAAAATAGTTTATACCCCAAGCCTTCGGGAGAACTATTTTTCACAACTTCACAAATGGAAATTTATAGCATTCTAGGTCTTCGACAGGCTCAGACTGACAAAAAGTTTTGATGTACGATTTTGGATTTTGGATTTATGATGTACGATGTCATCCAGAGCGGAGCCGAAAAAAAAGACTCAAAAATAGTTTATACCCCAAGCCTCGGGAGAACTATTTTTCACAACTTCACAAATGGAAATTTATAGCATTCTAGGTCTTCAACAGGCTCAGCTGACAAGATGAAGTGAATTTCAAAATCTTGAAATATCATTGACAATAAGGTCTGATAAATTATTTATCAATAATTTTACGATATTTTGTCTTTATTTAGAAAACAATGCTTTATACCAAGGTTTTTTAATAAGATCCTCACTATAGCCGCCATAGCCGTAGCCATATCCATAACCTCTTTCAAGGTCGGTGCCGTTAACCAGTATGGCCATGTTTGGCAATCTTTTTTCTTCGTGTAATATTTTAGGAGTCATCAACAAACGTTTGTCTAAATAATTGGCCCTTACCACATAAATAAACAAATCTGCATGATTGCTAAGCAATAAGGTATCGGCCACCAAATGTACCGGAGCAGTATCCACAATCACATAATCATAGTGTTGTTTTCCATAAGCCAGCACCTCTTCAAAACGGCCATTCATCAATAATTCTGATGGGTTTGGCGGTATCAAGTTGGAGCTGATAAAATCAAAATTCACTTCTTTTACCGATTCAATAATGTCGGGAACTTTCATTTCATTTTCCATTAAAAAATGGGTCAATCCCTTTTCATAAATTAAATCCAAGTATTCCCCAATTTTTGGCTTTCTGATATCAGCCCCAATCAGCAATACTTTTTTATTGGTCAATGACAATACTGCTGCCAAATTGATGGACACAAATGTTTTGCCTTCTCCGCTTACAGTTGACGTAACAAAAATAGTTTTTCCGCCTTGTTTTACGCCCGTAAGCATAAAATTAATATTGGTCCGCAACAACCTGAAAGATTCTGCAATACTGCTTCTGTCGCTGTCGGCGACCACAATTTTATGTTCAGATTTTGTATTAGGAATATCTCCCAAAACTGGCGCATTAATTATCGATTCCACATCTTTTCGGGAATGTACTTTGTTATCCAACAAAGTTCGGATATAAATAATCCCAAATGGAATAAGCAAGCCCAATAACATTGCAGCCAAATAAATAATATTGCCCTTTGGGGCCACCGGTGTATTACTGCCGTAAGCGGCATCTATAATTTTTGCACTTGGCTGTGTCACTGCCATAGTGATGGCGTTTTCCTCTCTTTTTTGCAACAAATACAGGTAAATTGTCTCCATAATTTGCTGCTGGCGCTGTATGTCACGGTATACCCTTTCCTGTTTAGGCACCTCAGAAATTGTTGAAGTAAAGCTGAATTCCTGTCCTTTTATGGCATTTAGGGATATTTTTAGGGAAGCTTTTGTATTTGTAAGGCTTTGTTTAATGCTTTCCTCTAAATTTTTTATTTGTCCGTTTAAATTGATGATCACCGGATTTATGTTGCTCGATCCTTTCAGTATTCTGTTGCGCTCGAGTACCAATTGGTTGTATTTTTCGGTATTCCCATCAACGGAAGCATCTCCAATACCCAAATTTGCCGGTATCAATTGTCCAGGATTGGCATTTACATAATCACTTACAAATTCTGCCAATTTTAACTGAGTACTTAGCTCCAGCACCTTTTTTTCTGTTTCTGATTTTGATTGTACTGCCAGCCCCGCTTCGGTAGCCAAATCGGTTAATTTGTTTTCCGTTTTAAATTGCTCGGCCCCTTTTTCTACATTCGACAGTTCTTCATTGACAATTAAAATACGCTTGTTGATAAACTCATCGGTATTTTTGGCGGTTAAATTCTTGTCGAGTACCGCATCATTATTATATTGGCCAACCAGGCTGTTCAATATTTCCTCCGCTTTGGCTTTCACCGGATCGGTTAAACTTAAACGCAAAACACTAGCCTGTTTGCTTACCGGCTGAATTTGCAGTGCATTTCTATACCTATTTACTACCTTTTGAAAAGGAGCTATTTTCACGATAATTTCTTCATTATCTTCAAATTCCCCTTGTTTTAAAGGCGTAATGGACATTTCGCCATAATTGGTTATAATAAGATCTCCAAAATTATGGTCTTTAGCTCTGTTTCCCTCGGCATCTTTTATGGTAAAAGTGCTTTCAGAAGTAATTTTTACCATAAAGGAAGTGTCGAGTTTTTGAAAAACTGAATCGGGCGAAAAGAAATTGATTTTTATCGGTGCTTGCTTGCTGAAGATCTCCGATTTAATCACATTTCCCTGTTTGAAAAAAGTAACGTTTGTTCTTAAAGTTTTTACCACCCTTTCCATCAGTGATTTGGATTTCAGCAATTCTATTTCATTGTCCAATACGGCTTTTGAACTTCCCATCAATCCCAAATCTGCAAAAGCAGACAGCTCTGATGCCAATCCGCCAGAATTTTTATCATCCACCAAAATGCTTGTTGAAACCGAATATTGGCTTGGTGTGTATCTCAAATATAAAAAAGCCCCGAGCAATGCCACAAAAACTCCCAGCACAAACCATTTCCAATGAAAAAGATAGTTCTCAAGTTGTTCGCGCAGGTTTATGGATTCGTCGTTGTCGCTTATGGGGTTATACTGATTATTTTCTTGCATGAATTATATTATTAACGGGTAACTATTGCCAATATTGAAATTAAGAATGAAATTGTGGATAAAATGATTCCTGTATTTGCACCAACTGCCGAAGAATTTATCTTAGACTTGTTAGGCTCCACAATCAAAACATCATTTTGAGCCATATAGAAATAGGGGGAATTTAGAATTTCTCTACTGGTTAAATCAATATCCACAAAGGTTCTTTTTCCGTTTTGTTCCCGAACCAACATCACTGTTTTTCGGTTTCCCTGTATGGTTAAATCACCCGCCAAACCGATTGCTTCCAATATAGAAATACGCTCATTTGGGACTGGATAAGTTCCAGGGGATTTTACTTCGCCCAAAACGGTTACTTTAAAGTTTATTAGCCTAATATTTACAATGGGCTTTTGAATATATGGCGTTAATGCTTCTGTTAGGTGATTGGTTATTTCTTTGGTGGTATGGCCTTCCATCTTTATTTTCCCCAACACAGGAAAATTAATTTCCCCGTCTGCATTTACCAGATAAGTGATAGGTTTGGGAATTGAGGTGGTGTTACCTGCTTCAAATAAGTTAAACGGCAAAGCAGCTTCCGCATCAATTGCGGATACATTGATTGACAAAATATCTCCCTGTTGAATTTTAGGTTCTACTTTTACGATTGCTTCCATTGCTTTTATTCCTTCCACATCCTGTAAATAAAGCATTTCTTTTTTGGAAACACAAGACCCCATACTTATTGAAAGCAGGATAGCAACCGCTAACTTTAAACTTTTTTTCATATGTAAATATTTATTGTTTTTTATTGGGCATACCTGACTGCCGACAGGCAGGTGTAATGCGCATATTTTTATAGGTGATTGTATGGTGTTTGCGTAATGCACATTTCATTCTTTTAATTTAATTTAATTTATCCATTTCAATATGGTCAAATTTTTCGTATATTGAATTGTTTGAAATGAACTCAGGGACAATTTCTTTCATTTTTGAGACGGTTTGTTCAAAATTTAACACTGTGTTGGAAAGGCATAATTCATTTATTTTTTGTTGAATTTCCATTTTATCCAATTCCTTCGACTTGGCAATCATAATTTTGCTATGGTGGGTTGGGATGGTATTTTCACCATCACCCAGCAATTCCTCATAAATTTTTTCACCCGGCCGTAACCCTGTAATTTCTATATTGATGTCTTCCGGATATTTCAGGTTCGACAAATGGATCATATTAAGGGCCAGATCAAAAATCTTTATAGGCGTACCCATATCAAACACAAATATTTCGCCGCCTTTACCCATAATACCTGCTTCCAGCACTAACTGACAAGCTTCAGAAATGGTCATAAAATAACGCGTAATGTCTTTATGCGTTAGCGTAATAGGCCCTCCATTTTTAATTTGTGTTTTGAACAGGGGAATCACCGATCCGCTAGAGCCCAGCACATTCCCAAATCGTGTGGTAATAAATTTTGAAGTTCCGTTGCCATTTAAGCTTGCAATATACATTTCGGCGATGCGCTTGGTGGCACCCATTACATTTGTTGGATTTACCGCTTTATCGGTAGAAACCATCACAAATTTTCTGACCTTGTGTTTAATCACCAAATCTGCAATAATCTTGGTGCCAAACACATTGGCATGAACTGCTTCATAGGGATTCTCTTCCATAAAAGGCACGTGTTTGTAGGCTGCGGCATGAAACACCTTTTGGGGCTTGAATTTCTCAAAAATGGAATCCATTCGTTTTTCATCTCTAACATCCGCAACAATGGCTGTGATATTCTGTTTTTTATGATAATTAAAAAACTGTTGCAGGTTGTATAAATCGGATTCTGCCTGGTCAATCAGTATTAAATGTTTGTAGTTAAAATTAGTCAGCTGTCTGCAAATTTCACTGCCAATGGAGCCAGCTGCTCCCGTAACTAAAATCACTTTATTACTGAATTCCTTTTGCAGCGCCGCACCATCCAATTCAATCGCCGTTCTTCCCAACAAATCTTCAATATTAATCGATTTTATTTGAGAAATTAATAATTTAGGCTGATTTATCCAAGATTTTGCTGGTGGCACAATTTTTATCTTTACAGAAAGTGTTGTAAACTGAGCCACTATTTCAATAAGCCTGTCTTGTTTAACATGCTGCATCGCGATAATTACCCTGGTAACTCTTTTGTTTCTAACAAATTCAGGCGTAATTTCTTTAAGACTGTAAATGTTTATGCCGTTCGTTCTTTTTCCCTGCTTGCGACTATCATCATCCACAAATCCAACAATCTGAGCATTATTTGCCTTGTCATCTTTTAAAACAGACTTAACCAACAATCCGGCTTCACCAGCACCATAAATCAATATTCGAGGGCCACTTTTAGGTCTGGAAAACAAAATACTGTATAAAGTCTTGAAAAGATATCTAAGGCCAATTAAAATAAAGGTGTTCAACAAAAAATGAATGACGATAATTGACATTGGAAAATTTAAACTCTCATTTAAATCATAATAATTTGCAAGTTTCGCTATTGCCATTAAGGAAAACAGAATGCCTAAACTAGCCAAAGTCACATTTTGGGCATCTTTAATTCCGGTATGTCTTATAATTCCTTTGTATGATTTTGTAATTATAAAACTAACTACAGATACCGCTATTATAACGGGAAGTTCTATTTTAAGCCGTGAACCGTCGAAGGTATATTGAAAATTATTTCTTATTAAGTAGGCGAAAATAAAATTGTATGTCACCCAGTATAAATCAATGGCCAAAACCAACCAGCTGGGAGCACTTCTGATAATAAACTGCTTTTGAATTGTTTTTAACATAATTACATTATTTATCTCTTCGAACAATCAAAATCTTATAGTTTATTGAAATGCGATACCTTATTATATTGTTAGAGCTCTTTTTCATACGCATTTTTAAATCAACAGACCATTTTTAGCAATCTATTGAAGCAATTTACTATAATTTTTGGGGTTTTGGAAATAAAATTTATTTGCAAATATAACAGATTTTGGAATAGAACAAGACATTTTATGACAGACAATTGACGAATCATCACCATTTATTTTATTTTTATTGTAAATCATTATATCATTATTGATATTTTCAATATCGTTTTTATCCATAATTATTCTGTTCAGGTTTTTTAGTATTGGTTTTATGTTTTATTTAAATGGATAGGTTTTTTGTTGTTTTATGGTAATTATGGGGGTGGTAGGGGGATTTTGGTAGGTAGGGAAAGGTTGTTTAGAGGCATTTCGGCAGGTAGGGAAAGGTTGCTTCCGCTTCGCTCAGTAACCCTCCCTGCCTCCGGCAGGCGGGCTCGCAATGACGGGGGCACGAATTATGTTTTGTAATGACGGGATAGGAAGATTTCGGTAGGTAGGGAAAGGTTGCTTCCGCTTCGCTCAGTAACCCTCCCTGCCTCCGGCAGGCGGGCTCGCAATGACGGGGGATTTAATTAAAATTGAACTTCGAACTTTTAGCTTTGAGCCTGCCTCCGGCAGGTAAACTTTCAACTTCAAAGCCTATTCCCTAAAAAATTTGTCCAATGTCAATTTAATTCGACCACGGTCCGTGTTGGTGAGGTTAGATCCTGAGGGCAGGCAGAGTCCGTTATGGAAAAGGGATTCGCTTAGGGTGCCACCATAATAAGGATCGTTTGCAAAAATGGGCTGCAGGTGCATAGGTTTCCATAAAGGACGGCTTTCTATATTTGCGGCATCGAGTGCCAAACGGAGGTCTTCTCGTGTTTTTCCGCCAGTTTGTTCAGGGTTTACTTGGATGGCAGTGAGCCAATGGTTTGAAAAATAATCGGAATTGGGTTCAGTAAATACTTTTACACCTTTGATCTCTTTGAAATAATCCATATAAAAATCGTGCATAGCCCTGCGCAATACGATGTGCTTATCC
>DATCTJ010000065.1:0-5983 GCA_036568005.1 Lutibacter sp.
AGTTACGAAAAAATGGACTTTGCCTATTAGAAACTGGGGATTGATTTTAAATCAATTTATTACTATATTTGAAAAAAGGGTTCAACCTTAAAAAATTGAACCCCGAGAATTATGTTTACACACTTTTTAGGATAGTGTCTTATTCAGTAAGAATTACTTGAATTACGCACTACAAGCACATAACCCAGGTTCACACTTTGATGTTTTCTTTACATTTGATACCATTTCCTCTTTGCATGTGCATTTTCCATCTTCACATTTACATTCGCCACTTGCTATACAATTACACCCTTCAACATGCGCTGTTTCATTAGCTATTTCTTTTAAATCCATTTTACAAACTGGGCAGGATCCTGCTACTTCATAGGTTTTTCCTTTTTCGCAATCCATCGGACATTGATAAACACCTGAAGTCATTTCTCCTTCTTCATGGTCATGGCCTTCATGACTTTCTATCTTTACCTCTTCCTTAATTTCTTCTTTTTTGTTTTCTTTACACGCAGTAAATAGTATGGCAAAAGAAAAAATTGCCGCGAATAGTACTATTGATTTTTTCATTTCTTAAATAATTGGTTGTTTTTAAATTATAAATTTCTTAAACAATTGTGATTATTAATTCACTAAATTTTACAATGGACTAAAATACTAAAAATTCCCTACCGTTTTCATTTAGTGCCAAAAATATTTTTGTAGATTTCAATTGCAACAAAGTTGAATCCAAGTAAAAAGGCTCCCCGATATTGAGAAGCCTTTTTATATTATTTAGTACAAAAAAGGACTGTAATTAGTCTCTTCTTTCTCTAGGTTTTCTGTCTCTGTCACCACCACGATTGTCTCTAGCTCCACCTCTATTGTCTCTGCTGCTATCCCGCGGCGGTCTTTCTACAAATCCATCTGGTTTTGGTAAAAGAGCTTTTCTAGAAACTTTGTCTTTACGTGTTTTAGGATCCTTACCAAAATATTTTACATCAAAAACATCACCCATATTTATAATATCAGTAACATTATCTGTGCGTTCCCATGCCAATTCAGAAATATGCAATAACACTTCATTTTCAGGAGCGTCAAGATATTCTACAACTGCCCCAAAATCTAACATTTTAATTACTTTCACTTTATAAACCCCGCCAACTTGCGGTTTAAAAAGCAATGAGTCAATTTTTGTTAAAACAGCCTCAATTCCTTCTGGTTTTGTACCCAAAATTTCAACAATGCCCTCCCCTGTTATAGGATCTTCATTAATAACAATAGTACAACCTGTAGCTTTTTGTAATTCTTGAATAACCTTTCCTCCAGGCCCAATTAAAGCACCAATAAAATCATTAGGGATTCTTCTGGTAATCATCTTTGGTGCATAAGGTTTAACGTCTGGTTTAGGCGCTGCAATTGTTTCTTTAAGTATTCCCAAAATATGCAAACGTCCATCTCGTGCTTGTTTCAAAGCCTTTACCAAGATTTCATAAGAAAGTCCTTTTACCTTGATGTCCATTTGACAAGCAGTAATACCATCAGCTGTTCCTGTAACTTTAAAATCCATATCGCCCAAATGATCTTCATCACCCAAGATATCGGAAAGAACTGCAAAACGATCGCCATCAGAAATCAATCCCATTGCGATACCAGAAACTGGTTTTTTCATTTGAATACCTGCATCCATCAAAGCCATGGTTCCAGCACAAACTGTTGCCATTGAAGAAGAACCATTAGATTCCAAAACTTCCGAAACAATTCTTATGGTGTAAGGACATTCATCAGGAATCATTCCTTTTAAAGCACGTTGCGCCAAGTTTCCATGTCCAATTTCTCTACGGGAAGTTCCTCTTAACGGATAAGCGTCTCCTGTACAAAATGGAGGGAAATTATAATGTAAATAGAATTTTTCCTCACCTTGATGGGTTGGCATATCTATCATATTTGACTCTCTTGAAGTTCCCAATGTTACTGTTGCAAGCGCTTGGGTTTCTCCACGAGTAAAAATTGATGATCCGTGAACAGATGGCAAATAGTCAATTTCGCACCAAATAGGGCGAATATCAGTTGTTTTTCTTCCATCTAAACGAATTCCTTCAGCAAGCGTTAGCTCTCTTACAGCTTCTTTTTCAACTTTAGAATAATAAGTTTTAATCAAGGTTACATTTTCTGCCAATTCTTCTTCTGAAAATAAAGCCATAACTTCATCTCTTACCGCTGAAAAAGCTTCTTCACGTTCTCTTTTTCCGTGTCCACCTTTTGCAATGGCATATATTTTATCATAAGATGCTTCACGCACTTTTAGGGCGATTGTTTCATCGCTTATTGCAGGTGCATATTCCCTTACTGGTTTTTTGCCAAAAGCTTCAGCCAAACGCACTTGAGCTTCGCATTGAATTTTAATGGCATCGTGTGCAAATTTAATGGCATCGGCCATTTCTTCTTCTGAAATTTCTTTCATTTCTCCTTCTACCATCATCACAGAATCGGCAGAAGCACCAATAACCATATCGATATCGGATTCCAACAATTGTGCTCTACTTGGATTTAAGATAAACTGGCCATTAATTCTTCCAACACGTGCTTCAGAAATTGGGCATTCAAACGGGACATCCGACAATTGTATTGCACATGAGGCTGCCAAACCTGCCAATGCATCAGGCATTACGTCTTCATCATGAGACATTAACTGAATCATAACCTGAGTTTCAGTTTTGTAATCTGACGGGAATAATGGTCGTAAAACACGATCTACAATTCTCATAGTTAAAACTTCGCCATCGCTTGGTCTTGCTTCTCTTTTGAAAAACCCACCAGGATAACGACCTGCAGCAGCAAATTTTTCTCTATAATCAACTGTCAATGGAAAGAAATCCATTGTGCTTTCTTTGTAAGAAGATACTACCGTACAAAGTAACATGGCATTTCCCATTTGAACAACGACAGACCCATGAGCTTGTTTTGCTAATTTTCCGGTTTCAAGAGAGATGGTTCTTCCATCTCCTAAATCAATAATTTCTCTAAATACCTTAGGTACCATAAATAATTTTTTATTTAATTAAACAATTGGTTTGAGTCGTTGTGTTGTGTGTTGCCCAATGAAAAGTTTAATTTATTGCTTTTTTATTTTCAAATAGATTAAAAAAAAAGAGGCAAAATAAGCCTCTTTTTTTTATTATTTTCTTATACCTAATTCTTTAATTATTTCACGATATCTCACAATATCTGATTTAATTAAATAATCAAGTAAATTTCTTCTTTTACCTACCAATCTTACCAACGAACGCTCTGTGTTGTAATCTTTACGATTTCTTTTTAAGTGTTCAGTTAAATGATTAATTCTAAAAGTAAATAAGGCAATTTGCCCCTCAGCTGATCCAGTGTTGGTGGCTGATTCACCATGTTTTGCGAAAATTTCTTCTTTTTTCTCTTTAGTTAAGTACATGCTAACATTAATTTTATTAATAATTTTTATGTATTGCTAAACCTAATTGGTTTGCAGTCGGCAAATATACTATTATTATTATTGATTTACAATAAATTAGGAAGTGATATTTTATTTTTAATAGAATACTAAACCCTTGTCATACAATTATGTGCTACCAAAAAAAATGCAATCCATTGAAATAGCTTTAAATTTTTAAATATTAGGCTTAGCAGATAATTTGTTGAAGGCTTACAATTATTTTAAAAAAAACGAGCCTAAAGGCTCGATTTTCTATTTTCTTACTGGAAGATTTTGAATTAAATCTATATATAAATTGATTTGTTTTTTCAGGTGCTTACGTTCCACAATTTTATCCAAAAACCCATGTTCCATCACAAATTCTGAACGTTGAAATCCTTCCGGAAGATCTTTACCTGTGGTATCTTTTACAACCCTTGGCCCAGCAAAAGCTATTAAAGCATTAGGTTCTGCAATATTTATATCGCCAAGCATGGCATATGATGCTGTTGTTCCACCTGTTGTTGGGTCTGTGCACAATGAAATATATGGAATATTTACTTCTGAAAGCTGCGCTAATTTGGCCGATGTTTTTACCAATTGCATTAAAGATAATGAGGCTTCTTGCATTCTTGCCCCACCCGATTTTGAAATCATTAAAAAAGGAATTTTTTTTGTAATAGAATAATCAATTGCTCTAGATATTTTTTCTCCCACAACACTTCCCATAGAGCCGCCTATAAAAGCAAAATCCATTGCTGCAATAACTATATCTTTTCCAAGAGATTTTCCAACAGCCGTTCTCACGGCATCTTTAAGTTTTGTTTTTTCGTATGCCTCTTCTAATCGCTCCGTATATTTTCTGCTGTCAGTAAATTTTAATGGGTCTTTAGAAACCATATCTTTGTCAAATTCCTTAAAAGTATTGTTATCAAAAAGAATTTCAAAATATTCGGCGCTTCCGATTCGAACGTGATAGCCGTCTTCCGGACTCACATAATAGTTTTGTTTCAATTCTGATGAATCAACGATTTTACCACTTGGTGTTTTATACCACAACCCTTTCGGCACATCTTTTTTATTTTCTGTAGGTGTTTGAATTCCTTTATCTTTTCTTTTAAACCAAGATGACATAACTATATTGTTTTAGTGAGAATAAGTGGTGCAAATTACTAAATAAAATAAAGAGAACATATAAAAATATATTCTCTATATGAAATTATAATTATAAACTTCAGTACTACAATGTGTTAACGTTATTTAAATCTTTAAAAGCCTGGGTTAAACGCTGTTTAAAAGTAATTTCACCTTCACGTAACCATTTTCTAGGGTCATAATGTTTTTTATTTGGGTAGTCGGCACCGTCTGGGTTACCAATTTGCGTTTTTAGATAATCAATATTATTTATCATATAATCTCTAATTCCTTCGGTGAAAGCAAATTGAAGATCAGTATCAATATTCATTTTAACCACGCCATAACCAATTGCTTCTCTAATTTCTTCAATTGAAGATCCTGAGCCTCCGTGAAATACGAAATCTACTGGATTTCTCCCTGTTTTATATTTATTCTGAATAAATTTTTGGGAATTGTCTAATATTTTTGGTGTTAACTTCACATTTCCAGGTTTGTAAACACCGTGAACATTTCCAAAAGATGCTGCAATGGTAAAGCAATCACTTACCTTTTTAAGCTCTTCATAAGCGTAGGCAACTTCTTCAGGTTGGGTATATAATTTTGAAGTATCAACATCAGAATTATCAACGCCGTCTTCTTCTCCTCCAGTTATTCCAAGTTCAATTTCTAAGGTCATTCCCATTTTGCTCATTCGCTGAAGATATGTTTTGCAAATTTCAATATTTTCTTCAATTGGCTCTTCAGATAAATCTATCATATGAGAACTATAAAGCGGCACACCATTTTCTTTAAAAAACTGTTCTCCGGCATCAAGCAATCCATCAATCCATGGCAATAGGGATTTTGCGCAATGATCTGTATGTAAAATCACTGGAATTTCATAGGCAGCCGCTAATAAATGAATGTGTTTGGCACCTGCGATAGCCCCTGCAATGGCTGCTTTTTGATTTTCATTAGACAATCCTTTTCCGGCATTAAATTGAGCACCACCATTTGAAAACTGAATAATAACAGGTGCCTTTAATTCTTTTGCGGTTTCTAAAACAGCATTAATAGTATTTGATCCTATAACATTCACTGCAGGCAAAGCAAAATTTTTGGCTTTTGCCAACTTAAAAATTTCCTGTACTGTTTTTCCTGTAGCAACTCCTGATTTAATTGTTTGAGCCATAATATTTTATCTAAAGTTAATGTGAGTTATTGTAGCAAAATTAATGAATAATCCCTTTTAAAAAAATCTTATGGACAAAAATAAAAACGAAAACGAAATAGTTTTAATTTCTTATTTAGAAACATTGTTGTCCGATAAAAATTCATAAAAAATGATTTATCTCAATCAAAATGGGACTTGATAAACAGTTCGCCCCGCTGGGGCTTGTTTTTGGGAAAAATCTATTTTTCTACAAATAGGTCGTCCCTCTGGGACTGAAA
>DATCTJ010000066.1:0-15268 GCA_036568005.1 Lutibacter sp.
AATTTTTGTTTGCCCCAGCCCTAAAGGGTGCAAAAATTCTTTAGTACTGAGAATAAGCCACCCTTTAGGGCTGGAGTAAGGCTTATTCGGGTTTTAATTGAACGATTTTATTTCTTTATGACCAATTACGGACATACAAAAAATTTATATAAAAGGCCCTGGTTTAATTGAGCGTCGATAATTAATTTCAAATCCATATTCGGAGGTTTCAAGTTGGTTCGAACAAAGAAAATTCAATTATTCCCTTTAGAGGGTTAAGGTAAAAATAATTGAATTTTCGGCTCTTTGCTCTTTCTACAAACAGATGAGTTCTGATGGGACTAAAACAATTCGAATATTTACGAAAAATAAACCAACACAATAAAATACCTGTGGTTCCCGCAAACATCTCTAGATATTTGTGCCAAGCATAAATTTATTTAATCGGTTTCAATAGGGAACTTAAACGGAATGCTGATTATTTTAACCTAAAGTGAATCATTAAAGGCAAGTGATCCGAAGCATCACCCATCTCTGTTAAAACGCGACTCCCTGTTTCTTCTATAAAATTTTTGTTGTAAAAAATATAATCAATCCGTTTGATAGGATTAATGGAACTAAAAGTATTTGAGTAGGGAATATCAAAATCCGCAATTCCAATATTCGGACTGTTAATTATAGGTGCAATACTGGCATCCTGGAATCTTATGTCACTATTAAAGTCGCCGACCAAAAATGTTGGATACCTGTCTTTATAAGAATTATATATGTCCAAAACCTCTTTGGTTTGTTTTACCCTAGTAGGTTTATCAAAAGCCTCTAAGTGAACGTTTATCACAATAACCGTTTTATCTTTAATTTGTATTTCCACTATTTGTGCCAATCGGTCTAAATAAAAGGAAGTCCAATAAAAAGGCGCATCATCAACAGTGTCTAAAACTTGACGTTTTTGAAATTTAACAGGAAAATGGCTTAAAACCGATTGCCCGGAATAAACTCGCCCAAAGTGCATACTAATAGGAAAGTAAGGAAATGGCACATAGCGTTTGTCCCAATTTACGGTCTGGGCCACAAACGGATAGCCCAATTCTGCAATTTCCATTTGTTGGTTGATGTCAAAAGAGCGCGCCGAAGCATAATCGATTTCCTGAAAAGCTAAAATATCGATATTTAAAGGCTTCAAAACAGCTTTAACTTTTGCTAGGTTATTATCAAACAGCGATTTTGGTTTGGCAATTGGTAAATTATTGGTCATCCCGCTTAAATACCCAATATTATAGGTCATTAAGCTAAAAACAGTATCGTTTTTAACCGAATTTTCATTCTTTGTTTGAATTATTTTATCGTATTCTTTCTCAGGATACACACTTGACGATGCCCAAAAAAAGAAGCCAACAAATGCAATGAGCAAGGCCAAAATTATTCCGACTAAAACTTTAAAGAAACGATTCATATAATAAATTTAAAAATTGATTAAATACAGGTTTCTTAACAAATACGCCATTCTCAATACGATTTTCTAAAAAAATTGATCAAAATCCATCAAAAAAACCCAATTTACCCATCGAATTAATAAAGATATATTTAATTTTTGTAACCATGAGTAATGAAATTATATAATCTGAATTTTATTGACAATGAATCTGCTAAAACTTGATTTGTTGTTAAAATAATCAAACTTCACCCTAAATTGGTTGCATAATAGCGTGGTAAACACCCGCTCTTTTTTTAACGAAAAATCAACAGCTTCTTTACTTTTTTTGATGCTATTCCCTTTGTTTTGTCACAAATTAATAAAAAACGTATTTTTAAGTTTTAATAAGATGTATTTCAGTATCTTAATAAATTATTTTTAGGCTTTAACATTAAATTAATTTTGTCAATGGGCTGGTAGAAAATCTTAAAAATTCTGCCTATTTATTTTATATTTGTAAAAACGCTAGCAATGATTCTTAAAAGATATATTGAAGAACACACCAACACTAATTTTGATGTAATTATTATAGGTGGCGGCATTACGGGCGCTGCTGTTGCATACACCGCAGCCGGAAGAGGGCTTTCTGTGGCGCTTTTCGAAAAAAAGGATTATGGAGGCGCAACTTCGGCAGCTACATCAAAACTTATCCATGGCGGACTAAGATACTTGGCAAATATGGAATTTAAACTTGTTAGGGAATCGTTACATGAAAGAAGAATATTGGGAAATATCGCACCAAATTTTGTGTATCCACTGCCCTTTTTATTCCCAAATTACAAACGCTGGAAAGGAAATATGTGGAAAATGGCTGCCGGAATGTTTTTGTATGATGCGCTGTCTTACGACAAAAAATATACTTGGGATAAAAGCAAACAATTGCCAAACCATAAAACCATCTCCTTCAAAAAAACGATTGAACAAGAGCCCAACTTGATTAAAAAAGATTTAAGAAATGCTACTGTGTTTTATGATTACCAAAGTATTTTTCCTGAAAGACTGACGCTTTCCTTTATTAAATCGGCCGCTGAATACGGAGCTAAGGTATCAAACTATGCAATTGTAGAAGATTTTGTTTATGATGATGAAAATAAAATTTCGGGCGTAAAGGTAAAAGACCTTATTTTAAATAAAACCAAAACTGTAAAAGGAAGTCTCATAATTAATTGCGGCGGAACTTGGGCTGATAAAATCTTAAATATGGCTTCAAAAAGCAAAAATTTGAACCATAAAGTTAGACGCTCTGAAGGCGTCCATATCATCACAAAAAAAATATCGGGTAACAACGTTGTTTCATTGAAGAAAAAGGATGGAGGCCACATGATGATTATGCCTTGGAGAAACCATTCTCTAATAGGAACAACAGATAAAGAATACGAAGGAGACCCTGATGATTATGAAGTTTCCAAAGAAAGCCTCATGGAAGTTATACAGGCTGTTAACGAGAATTTTGAAAAAAAAATCAGCTATTCAGATATAAAACATGCCTATGGCGGACTCCGTCCATTGGTTGACGACCAAACAAAAGGCTCCTATCAATCTTCAAGAAAATATGAGGTTTACGACAATGCCCTAGAGGGAATTCAAGGCATAATCACCATTGAAGGCGGAAAATACACCACAAGCAGAGGGCTTGCAACGGAAGTTATAAACCTTGTTTCAAAAAAACTTAACAAAACGCTTTCAGAAACCGTTTCCGACAACCTATATCTTTCCGGCTGTGAAATTCGTGATATGAAACAATTCATGATAAAACAACATATCAATTATTCCGATTTCAGTAAAGAAACCGTTGAGTATGTCAGCAGAAATTATGGCACCGAAAGTAAAATTGTTTTCCATATTGCCAGAGGCAACCCTGATTATGCTGAAGTTATCAGCCAAGACGGCGAAATTCTTGCCGAAGTTGTTTATGCAATAAATTATGAATGCGCAAAAACGCTGAAAGATATCATGCTCAGGAGAACAGGAACAGGAACTCTGGGAAATCCAGGCAAAGAAGTTTTTGATAAAATAATTAAAGTAGCCGCCGAATTGCTTGATTGGGACGAAAAAAAAACCCAAAAAGAATACAACTCAATGCTCAAAGTTTATAAGTTACCGAAGTAAAATGCCAGGAGAAATTTTGATACCGTTACCAGTAAATTTATTGGTCCAAAACAATCATAAAATACACAAACAGCATCAGCATCAACAAAAATCAATAGCATAGAAAATGGATAAAACATACCGACAAATTCTTAAATGGGGCGATAAACACGAGCAAGCCATTACACCGATGATGATTGAAGTGCTAAAAGAAAAATTAGGGGTAACCGACACTGATTTTGAAACAAAATATCTCAGTGGGCAACAAGAAATTAAACTCGAAAAAAAATCAGCCCTAAAACAAGAACATATAGATTTTATTAAAAATATTGTAGGAGAAGAAAACATATTAACCGACGATTTTTCCCGCGCCAATTTTTCTTATGGAAAATTTTATGCCGAACTGTTAAAATTACGTTTAAATGAAATCCCCAATCCGCCCGACATGGTAGTTTCCCCTAAAAACGATGATAATATCATAAAAATAGTGACTTATTGTAACAGCCATAAAATTCCAATTATACCCGTAGGCGGTCAATCTTCAGTTACAGGCGCATTGCAAACCCCAAGTGGCGGAATTGCGCTCGACCTCACAAAACACCTGAATAAGGTGCTTAAAATTAACGAACTAAATAAAAGCGTTACCGTCCAAGCCGGCATATACGGACCGGCATTTGAAGAGGAATTAAATAAAAAAGGATATACTTGCGGACATTTTCCGCAATCTTTTGAATTTTCTACTGTTGGCGGTTGGCTTGCGGCAAAAGGAGCGGGACAAGCATCAACCGGATACGGAAAAATTGACGATATGGTTCTTTCAATAAAAGCAGTTACGCCAGCAGGAATTATTGAAACGAAAGAATTCCCAAAAACGGCACAAGGCTGGGATATTTTTCCGCTTTTTATAGGTTCCGAGGGCACTTTGGGCATCATTACCGAGCTTACCATGAAAGTCCACAACTTATGGCCCGAAAACACTTCTTATGCCTCCTTTATTTTTAAATCCTTTGAAAACGCCACAACGGCCATGCGAACCATAATTCAAAGCGAATGCGGTTTGCCTCATTTATTTCGAGTTTCTGACCCTTCAGAAAGTGATATTGCCTTTAAAACAAAGGGTTTCGACAATACTTTTCAAGATAAGATTTTGAAAATGCTTGGCTACTTACCAGGAAAAAGATGCTTGATGTTTGTTGCTGTTGAAGGTCAAAAAGAATACACCAAACTTGTTGTGAAAAACTGCAAAAAAAACGCAAAAAAATATGGAGCCATGTCAATTGGACAAGGCCCCGTAAAAAAATGGCTCGAACAAAGATATTCAAGTGCTTATTTGAGAGAACCCTTAATGGATGCCGGAATTATGACAGACACTTTGGAAACTTCCGTGACTTGGGAAAATATGTTAAAAGTATGGGATTCGGCACATAAATACGTGAATTCGCGACCAAAAACTGTTCTTATGATTCACATTTCACATGTTTATGAAAATGGTGCAAACCTGTATTTTACCTTTTTAAGCCCCATGAAAAAAGGAGAAGAAAAAGACGATTTTATTCAGTTCCACAAAGGATTGGTGGAGACAATTATTGAAAACGGAGGCTCCTTGTCACACCATCATGGCGTTGGAAGAGTTTTAGCTCCTTGGATGGAAAAACAGTTAGGCAAAACTTCAATGCAGGCAATGCAAGCGATAAAAAATCATTTCGACCCAAATAATATTATGAATCCCGGCGGAACATTGGGGCTTAAATAAAAAGTATTTATAAAATGACAGTATCCGAAGAATTAATTTTATCCATAGATATAGGAACACAATCAGTGAGGGCTGTATTAATAGATTTAAACGGAAATATTCTTGAAATAATTAAAACCCAAATTGAGCCTTATTTTTCCGTAAAACCAGGTTGGGCAGAGCAGCAGCCAGAATATTTTAGGGATAAGATGTTTGAAACTTTAAAAATGCTTTTTAAGGAAACCAAATTTGAAAAAGAAAGAATAAAAGCCGTTGCCGTAACAACCCAAAGAGGTACCATGGTTAACTTGGACAAAAATGGAAATTCGCTGCGTCCCGCTATTATGTGGCTCGACCAAAGGCAAGCTGAACTGGGCGATTATCCGGGAAAAATGATGCAGTTTACCTTACGGGCTGTAAATATGCGAGAGTCAGTAATTCATGCCGTAAAAAACGGAGAAGTAAATTGGCTAATTCAAAATACACCCGAAATCTGGGAAAAAACCCATAAATATTTATTGCTTTCCGGCTATATTAATTATATTTTGACAGATGAGTTTAACGAATCCATTGGGAATTTGGTGGGTTATTTGCCTTTCGATTATAAAAAACAAGAATGGACCAATGAAAAACACATGAACTATAAAATGTTTCCTGTGGAGAAAGAAAAGCTCCCAAATCTTGTAAAACCTTCTCAAATTTTGGGTTATATAACAGCAAATGCTTCCGAAAAAACTGGAATACCGGAGGGTTTACCGGTAATTGCAGCAGCATCCGATAAAGCCTGTGAAGTTTTAGGCTCGGGAATTTTTGAACCCGATGTTGCTTGTTTAAGTTATGGAACAACAGCTACGGTTCAAACCACTCGCAGCAAATACATTGAAATTACCCCCTTTTTCCCCGCATATCCAAGTGCAATTCCAGCGTTTTTTAATACCGAAGTTATGATTTATCGCGGATTTTGGATGATCAATTGGTTTAAAAAAGAATTTGGATATCGCGAAATGCAAATTGCAAAAGAAACAGGGCAGCAACCAGAGCAATTATTTGATGAAATGATAAAAGACATTCCGCCAGGGTCAATGGGATTAACACTGCAGCCCTATTGGTCACCAGGAGTAAAAATCCCAGGAACAGAAGCAAAAGGCGCTATCATTGGCTTTGGCGATGTTCACACAAGAGCGCATATTTACAGGGCAATTCTTGAGGGTTTGGCCTATGCATTGAAAGAAGGGCTGATAAGAACTGAAAAGAGAACAAAAATTCCCATTAAAAAGATTGTTGTTTCAGGCGGTGGTTCGCAAAGCAAACAGGCCATGCAGCTTACCGCAGATATTTTTGGGAAAACTGCAATAAGACCACATACCTACGAAACATCTGCATTGGGAGCCGCAATAAATGCCGCTGTAGGAATGAAGTTTTTTGAAAATTACGGCGATGCGGTAAAAGCAATGACCCGAATAGGGGAAATTTATGAACCCAATAGTGAAAATGAAGAAATATACCGTAACCTGTTTAAAAACGTCTATTTAAAAATGTATAAAAAACTGCAGCCCTTATATAACGAGATTAGAAATATTACTGGGTACCCAAAAAAATCATAAACCCTGTGGTTGCTTTTGAAAAATAAGTGATTTGCTGGTTAATACCAAATATTTTTAAAAATGTCCCAAAGTTTTAAATTTTTAAAGCAGTACTTAGCGTTCCTTGCGCTAAAACCTAGCGTCCCTTGCGGTTAAAATCAGAGGAAAATAAAAGTGCTTGATTTTTTCTGTCCCACATGAGCCATTGAAAAGATTTTGAATAATAATACTTCATACAAATTAAAAACTGATTTATTGGTGAAAAAAGTAATCGATATTTTACAAATTATATTGCATTTAGAAGTTTATTATCTACAACTAAATGCGTACATTAAAATGACCTTGTTACTAACTGATGAACACAAAACTATTGTTAGAGTCTTTATTTTTTGATTCGGGGTGTTAAAATACGGAAGGCAGGAAATAACTTAACATGATGTGAATTCTCGTACCTACCAATGACGTTTTTATTTATATTATTAAATATCAACAAGTTGCGTATTCTAATTTTATAATAAGTTTGTAATGATTTTTTAATTGTAACCTAGTAAAAAAGTGTAAACGTCATTTAATATTTCTTTTCTTTTTCCATTGATGAAAAAGAAACAAAAAATCTAGTCTGATGATCTTTTTCTGTAAAATTAGCTTATTTTTGCCCTACGCCGGCTGGCCCTATCGCTAAAAATGTTTACTAAACATTTTTTTAACGCTCTGTCCTATCACCCAGACCGCCTTCGCCCTGCTTCTCCTGCCGCGAGGCTCTTTGGGTTGCTTCATCAGCCAACGCTAAAAAAATCACCTATTTTACTACTAAAAACATCATATGACGGGCTTCTTTGATTAGAAATTCAGGTTTTGTTTGTTTTAAACTTAATTTAAATCAATTCCCCCCCCTGCCAGCCGGACAGGCAGGCTTTAGGTTCGAGGTAAAAAAAATTGATTGTATATTAAATTTAAAGTTTCTATTTCTCAATTATATTTTCGAAACAAACCTAAAAAACTAAAAAACACCTTATAAACTTGTATAAGTTTTATAGGGTTTATCATAAATTTTTATAGTTTTTTGATCAATTTTAACTTCCTTAAAAACAGCCCTGTCTTTTGTTTGCTTTTGGCCATACACTTCTTCCATTTCTAAAACCGGAGACAGGCACACATCCTGATTTACTGCCAATGCAACCCAGGCATCACGTGTTTTCGTTTTGAATAGTTGTTCTAATTTCTTCTTATCAAAAACACCCGATATTAAATCTTCGTTATTAAAAGTTTTCCATAAAGGTTGATCCACCATCTCGCAAAATGAATTCCAAAACTTCATTTCAAATGCCGCCAATGCAATCCATTTGCTGTCGGCACATTCATACACATTATAATTCACCATAAAACCGCTTAAAAATGGGGTTTTTTGATAGTCGGCGTTTCCCTGTAACATGCCATGGGCTATGGCTCCAAGGGAAATGGTGGCATCAGAAATAGATAAATCAATATATTGGGCTTTTTGATGAATTTTTTGCGCCAACAATCCGCTTGTGCAGGCAGCAACAATCATATAAGCGCCACCCGAAATATCAGCAATTTGAAACCCTGGAATTACCGGTTTTCCCGTTTCATCTTTATTCAAACTCAGCAAACCGGTACTTGCCAAAAAATTTAAATCATGGCCAGCTGCATCTTTTTTTTCTCCTGTTTGCCCATATCCGGTAACAGAAATATAAACGATATTCGGATTGATTTCGCTTAGTTTGTCAAATGATAAATTAAAAGCAGCCATCGTTCCAGGCCGAAATTGCTCAATCAATACATCCGTTTTTTTTATTTCTTCCACAAGTTGCTTATAGCCTTCAGCAGTTTCATAATCAACAATTAATTGCTTTTTTGTACAATTCAAAGAATGAAATAAGGTAGAAACATCGTTTATTTGAGGCTGATAAAACCTTGTGTAATCCATCCGCCTCGGACTTTCCACTTTGGTGACTTCAGCGCCCAACTGGCTTAACAAATGGGTTCCCAAAGGTCCCGGCAACAAACGGGTGAAATCAATAATTTTTATGCCGCTTAATGGCTGAATTTCTTTCATGGAAAATATTTTTTTTGCCAAACGCTAATTTAAACAATAAAACAATGACTGTTTTGGACTTGCCCGCCTTTTTTGTGGGCGTTCCCTCCCGCCGAAAAGGCGGGGGTCGGGTTTTTCACTACAATCTGTCATTGCGAGCGGAGCGTGGCAATCTGTTGAAAATATTACTTCACAAACTCGCAACGCCGGGATTTCCGTTTCAACCCCTAACGCAACTTGAATTACGATAGCTGATTTACAATTTTAGAATAAAAAAAACTTTAGATTCCCTCGCTGGTGCGAGCGTCTCGCTCGTACCCAACAAAGATTTTTTCCGATACTTCATCATGTTTTAAAAACCATTGTAATTATAGAATTTAGCCATTTTTTTCCAAATTATTTATTTTAGCAATAAATTCCTCGGGAACCAAGATTTTCTGATTGGTTTTATAGTCAAAAACAATAACTTCATGTGTTTTAATGGCCACCAGTTTTTTGGTGTTTTCACTATAATAAAAAGACTTTAACACAATTCTGTCCTCCTTTATTTCATCTGTTTTTGTACCGATATGGATGGTATCCGGAAACACCAGCGGCGCAATATACTTAACCGATTGAAAACCCAAAATTGGCGCATAATTCATTTTTTTTGGTGATGTTAAAAATGCCTCAGACTCCAGCGCAATAAAATAATCTATTCGTGCCACTTCACCCCAAGCCACATAAATTACATTATTCACATGCTGATAGGCATCCATATCGCCCCATCTCACTTTCACCACCGTTTTTACCTTAAAATCTTTTAGTAATTCATTCATCTGTTTTCATTTTATTTTTTATCGACAAGCAGGCAGGCCTACCGATAGGTAGGTAAACCTGCCTGCCGCAGGCAGGCCTACCGATAGGTAGGTAAATTAGCCATTAATCATTCTTTTACGTGTCAAAATTTGCAATGCTCGATTCATTTTTTAAATAGCTCTTTAAACAAACCTCGCGCAATCAATAATTTCATAATTTCATTGGTCCCGGCATAAATTCGTGCCACGCGATTGTCGGCATACATTCTGGCAATTGGGTAATCCCAGGTATATCCATAGCCACCAAACAGCTGCAAGCATTCATCCACAACATTTCCGCACATATCAGTTGCAGAATATTTAATCATAGAAGCGCTTTCGGCCGATAGTTCATGGGTTTTCATCAATTCAATACAACGATCTAAAAAAGCCTGATGTATTTGCATTTGGGTAGCGCATTCGGCCAGTTTAAATTGTGTGTTTTGAAATCCGGCTATTGGCATATTAAAAGCGGTTCTTTCGGAAGTATATACAATAGTTGCTTCAATGGCGCCTTCTGCAGTTGCCACACCGGCTATGCCAACTGTTAATCTTTCCCGTGCCAATTCGGTCATCATAATTTTAAAACCCTTTCTTTCATCGCCCAATCTGTTTTCTTTCGGAACTTTAACATTGTCAAAAAACAATTCGCAGGTATCTTGCGATTTCATCCCTATTTTTTTGAAGGGAATTCCTTTTTCAAATCCTTTCATTGAAGTTTCTACAATGAGCAAGGTAATGCCTTCCTCTTTTGTGCCCGGATTTGTTTTTACCGCAATGATGGCCATATCACACATAAAACCATTGGTAATAAAGGTTTTCTGCCCGTTTACCAAATAATAATCGCCTTTGTCCACGGCAGTTGTCCGCAAAGCCTGTAAATCACTTCCGCAATTGGGTTCGGTCATTCCAATAGCTGTGATGATGTCGCCTTTTGCCATTTGTGGTAAATATTTTTTCTTCTGATTTTCTGTTCCATATTTTAAAATATAAGGCGCAACAATATCAGAATGCAAGGAAAAACCTGGTCCGCTAATTCCTTTTTTAGCAAATTCTTCAATCAGCAGTGCATTAAAGGTAAAGTCCAAACCGGCACCACCGTATTCTTCGGGCATATCCATACATAACAATCCCAGTTCGCCTGCACGTTTCCAAATATCACGACTTACCATACCATCTGTTTCCCATTTGTCAACATGGTCAATAATTTCATTTTTTATGAAATCTTGAATCATTCCTTGCATCATTTTATGTTCTTCTGATGCGTAAATTTTTCTTTCTATTAGAATATTTTGTAGCATTTTATTTATTTTTTATAATTCCTGTTAATTTTTGTAGAACACCCTGTTATTGCCCGCCTCCTGAATTCGGATTTTTAAGCTTTCCGGCAATTTAAATCGCTCCCCATATTTTTGAGCTAATTTTTCGCTGTACAACCCAAACTCATTTGCGCCAATATAATCTATATACGACATTACGCCTCCAGTATGAATTGGGAATCCCAAGCCTAAAATAGACCCAACATCCGCATCTTTTGGTTCGCGAATCACACCAGAATCCAAACATTTATAGGCATCTATAACCATCGCGAACAACATTCTTTTCCCTACTTCTTCCTCATCATAATCGGATTGTGGCGGATATATTTTCTCCCATCCTTTCCAAATCGATTTTTTTTCATCTTTCGGATACTCATAAAAGCCTTTTCCTTCTTTTTTACCTGTTCGGTGATGAAATTCAACAATGGCAGTTATCGTATTTTTCAACTTTATTTCATGAGGCGTTAAAGTTGGATCTTCGCTCATAATAGCCAGCATTAATTTTAAATTAACCTCATCAGAAATCGCCAAAGGACCAACGGGCATTCCTATTTTTTTAGCCACATTTTCAATAACGGCCGGCGGAACGCCTTCCGTTAACATGGTGATGCCTTCATTCACAAATTTCCCAAAAACTCTTGAAGTGAAAAAACCCCGTCCATCATTTACTACAATTGGTATTTTTCTAATTTTAATCACATAATCAATAGCGGCTGCCAATGTTTTTTCACTGGTTTCCTTTCCCATAATTATTTCAACCAAAGGCATTTTTTCAACAGGGGAAAAGAAATGCAAACCAATAAATTGCGTTGACTTTGAAGATGCTTCCGCCAATTTTGAAATTGGTATGGTAGAGGTGTTGGTTGCATAAATAACCGCTTTCCCTATCACCGCTTCTGTTTCTTTGGTTACTTTATTCTTCAATTTTTCGTTTTCAAAAACAGCTTCAATAATTAAATCACAATCGGATAAATCTTGAACAGAATTTGATGGCTGAATTTTTTGAAGCAAGGCTGCAATTTTGGTTTCTGTGGTAAATCCTTTCTCTAACAATTTTTGTTCCTGCGTTTTGATATAGGCTTTTCCAAGTTTGGCATTTTCTATGCCCACATCTTTTAAAACCACCTCCAAACCAGCTTTGGCACTCACATAAGCAATCCCAGCGCCCATCATTCCGGCTCCTAAAACACCAATTTTTTTGTAGGAAACTACCTCGTAACCTTTGGGTTTCGACTTACCTTTTGAGGCATCTCCAATAAACATAAAGGAAGAGCGAATGATGTTTTTAGTTTCTTTGCTGAATAAAGTATCAACAAAATAGCGCGCCTCAACTTCCAAAGCTTTGTCTATATGACAAGATGCTCCATAATAAATAGCGCTTAACACGTTTTTTATATGGGGCAAGTTTCCGTGTGTTGTTTTATAGGCCATGGCATTTGAAACGCTAAAAAATTCATCAACACCCGATGTTTGTCCAACCCCAACCGGAGTTCCCGGCACCTTGAATTTTTTGTGATCCCAAGGCTGTACACTGGTTCCCTTTGTTAAAATCCATTGTTTTGCCAAAGCGTTGATGTCTTCTTCAGGACTGCAAATTTCATTGACAAGACCATCTTTTAAAGCTTGTTCGGCTCTTAGTTTTTTTGATTGCGTAATGTATTGAATGGTTTTTAGAGGACCCATCATTCTTAAATACCGCTGGGTTCCGCCTGCTCCTGGAAATAATCCAACCGAGCATTCCACCAATCCCATACTGTTTTTAGGATGGTTGCCCATAATTCTGTAATGACAGGCTAAGGCAACTTCACATCCGCCGCCTAGCGCCAAACCATTTATTGCGGCAACAACCGGTTTGTTACACGTTTCCATAAGGCGTAAGTTTCTGTTGGTTTCCATCAGCATCTCAAAACAATCTTGCTTTGATTGATCATAATTTAAAAACCATTTTAAATCCCCGCCGGCTATAAAATCGTTTTTGGCTGAGTTAATAACTATCCCTTTTACTTTTTCATCATTTATGGCTTGTTTAATGGCTGTAAAAAACTCGGGCATGGTAATTGAATTCATGATGTTAACAGGCGAATCCTTTACATCCCAAGTAACAAAAGCGATACCATCGCCATCAACTTTATATTTTATATGGTTCATCATTTTAAAGGTGATTAAATTTTTAAATACGTTCAATGATTGTTGCTATTCCCATCCCGCCGCCAACACACAAAGTTGCCAAAGCAGTACTTTTGTTTTGGCGTTCCAATTCATCTAAAGCGGTTCCTAAAATCATGCAGCCTGTAGCGCCTAAAGGGTGTCCCATTGCAATCGCCCCACCATTTACGTTAACTTTTGCATGGTCGATATTTAAATGATCCATAAAACGCAACGGAACCACCGCAAAAGCTTCATTAACTTCAAATAGGTCAATATCTGAAATAGTCATTTTTGCATTTTTCAATGCTTTTATGGTGGCAGGAATCGGTCCTTCCAACATAATAAGCGGTTCTGTTCCCAAAACAGCGCCCATTTTAATGATGGCGCGAGGTTTCAACCCCAGTTTTTCTCCAATTTCTTTATTGCCAATAAGCATTAATGCTGCTCCGTCCACAAGTCCGGAAGAGTTGCCTGCATGATGCACATGGTTAATTTTTTCAACCGCCACATATTTATCGATGGCTGTTTGGTCAAATAATAGCTCCCCCATTTGTTCAAACGAAGGATTCAGGTTTGCGAGTGTTTGGACAGTAGTATTGGATCGGATATATTCATCTGTAGCCAATTGCACAAACCCATTAATATCGGTAACAGGGATTATGGATTTATCGAAATAACCGTTTTTTTGGGCTTGAGCGGCTCGTTGTTGGGAGACCACCGCAAAACGATCCACATCATTACGGCTAAACCCATATTTTGTGGCAATTAAATCGGCAGAAATCCCTTGCGGAACAAATTTACCAAAAGCCGCATCGGGTTCCATGACCCAGGCAGAACCATCAATGCCCATGGGCACACGCGACATAGATTCGACACCACCGGCTATAATTAAATTGGACCATCCCGATTTTACCATGGCAGCGGCTTGATTTATGGCTTCTAAGCCTGATGCACAATACCTGTTTATGGAAAGTGCCGATAAATGGTCTCCGTAATTTGAACATTGTGCAGCGACTTTTGCAATGTTTCCGCCTTGTTCTCCAGCTTGTGTAACGCAGCCTAAAATCAAATCCTCCACCAAAGTGGTATCCAGATTATTTCTTTCTTTTAATGATTTTAACAAAGTAGTTACCAGTTGAACCGGACTTACCTGCGATAAAGTTCCTGTTTTTTTTCCGATGCCTCTGGGCGTTCTGACTGAATCATATATGTATGCTTCCATGGTTGCTTTTTATTTTATTGTGTGGCTACGCAATTTATAAAAATTTTGTGACCGTGTGGTTACAAATATAATTAAAAACTTTATTACATGTTATACAACATTTGGAAAAAACCGAAAATTAAAGGAACTTTACAATAAATTTAAAATTATGTCAGGAATAGAAAGCATAAAAAATAACTTAATCGAAAGAATTCTCGCTACGAGAAACGAAAAGTTATTACTAGCAATCAGTAATATTTTTGAGTCAACTCAAAGTGATGATATTCTTTCATTATCATCAGAACAAATTGAGATGCTTTTAATCAGTGAAAAAGATATTGAAAACGAAAATATCATTTCTGAATCAGAATTAAATGACTCAGATTCTAAATGGCTGAATTAAGTATTTATTGGACAAACACTGCTCTAAAACAGAGGAATTACACCTTTGAGTATTGGAATTATAGAAATAAAAGCGTGACTTTTTCTAAAAAACTCAATTCAAGCCATTGTTGTCCGATAAAAATTCATAAAAAATGATTTATCTCAATCATAATGGGACTTGATAAACAGTTCGCCCCGCTGGGGCTTGTTTTTGGGAAAAATCTATTTTTCTACAAATAGGTCATCCCTTTGGGACTGAAATAGCTCCGTAGGAGCTAAATGTTTGTAGAAAAATGAAAAATTTCGATTATTTAAGCCCCATCGGGGCAATGTCATTAAGTTAAGACTTTATTGCCTTTATTTTGTCTTTCCGAGGTACGAGGAATCTCACCATGTTAAGCTATTTAATGCGATTCCTCCTTTGTCGGAATGACAAATATTCCCTTAACTTAATGACATTGCCCATCG
>DATCTJ010000067.1:0-70402 GCA_036568005.1 Lutibacter sp.
CAATAACTTGTTCAAATACTACTTCATTTTTTGTGTCCATTTTATTTAAGTTTAATTATCCAACAAAGATAATCATTCCCCTGTGTGTCTAAAATGTAGTCATGGATGTTTCATCTGTTTATATTTTATTTTCTATTGGTACAGATGCGACCTGCCTGCGGTAGGCAGGTTCGCCATTAATCATTCTGCTGTATCAAAATTTGTCATGGCTCGTTTCATCTGTTTATATACTGTTTTTTATTTATCCGCTAGAGCATTTAGATAATTATTAGTTTTTTTTATAAAACAATTTTGCAATAATTATAAATCCAACTCCCGTAAGCGCTGGAGGAAGAATTTTTGCTGAAATACCAATAACAATCATCGCAATTGCAATGATAATTAGCGAAATAATTAGGCTATTTTTCATTTTGTTAGTTTTTTGAAATATTATATAATTATAAAAAACAGACTGTTTACAAAGTGTTTCCTGACAGTTTTTATCGGGAAATCATTAAAAACCAAATCCCAATCCAAACATAAATCGACCCCCATCATCTGAACTAAAATAAGAAGTTTGAAGCGTAAATAACCCGGCGCCGTTTGCATAAATTCCGCCTCCGGCAGCCGAGTGCCACTTGTTTGAATTGTCGTTGTCTATCCATACCCTCCCATAGTCAAATCCGCTAAAGATTCCAAATTTTGCAGGAACCAAGCCCGCATTAAATTTGAACAAATTCAAACGAAAATCGGTGTTTTGATAGTAAGAACTTTTTCCGGAAAAGCGTTCGTTTCTATAACCTCTTAACCCATCTTTACCGCCAATGCTTGCCGCCTGATAAAATTCAAAATTAGAATTTGAGAGGATATTCCCTTTCCAAAGTGTTGATAAAGTTAGGATATCATTTTTTATGATTGGATAATCAATTTGTAAGGCCGGACTGAAATAGGAATAGTTTTGTTTGTTTTTTTCTAAATTAATTTTCCAGCCGGCAGTGACATTAAACTCAATTCCCAATGTTGGAAATGCCTTATTATTTTTGTTAATAAAACTGTAACTTGTTTCAATTCCCATAAATCTTTTAGCTTCTAATGCTGCTGAAGAAAATAATTGTTCCACAAAACGATTGTCGTTGTCATTGGGCTTAATGTACTGGAAAGGAATACTAATATTCCACAAACTTCCAACTCTCCCGTGCTTTATAAGTGATAATTTAGCTTGAAATTGTTCCAATCTTGTACGATAATATTCAATATCTAAATCATCTTCCAAATTAATAGTTTCGTTTCCGAATCCAAAAAAGTTTTGGCTAAAAGCTGGCGTTGTGTACATAGTTTCCAGTCCCAAATTAAAATTTCCAATAATATTGGCAAATTCACCCTTGTAACTCACCTCAAAACCATTGGTTGCGGTAAAATATTTTGCACCAAATGTATGTTTTTGCGAAAACGGATTGTTTTCAAAGTTAAATAGGGTGATGTGGGTTACGGCGCCAATTTGTAAACCATCATCGGGATTGTAGCCAAAAGAAGGTAAAACTTGTAATTGGTTATGCTTAAATTTATGATGATCAAAATTATTGATTTCGTAATTGTCTGTAAGTGTTGTTTTTACCTCTTTTCCTTCAAAAATGATTTTCTTGGTTTTGTAGTCGTAAATTTGAATTTTCGACGGATTTTCAATGGTATAAGTGTCTTTATTTTGGCCGCCAATAATCAAGATTTTTATAGTTGCTTTCCCATTGCCATTTACCGTAAAATGGTCTTTGTCATCCAAACCGTACAGCCAAATTTCTTTAGTGATTTCTGGAGAAAAGATTTTTTCATACACCAAATCTTTATCACTTATGTTTTTCTTGCTTCTGATTACTTTAATGTGTGTATTGCCGTTTTCCAAGCGTGTAATTTCGAAAACATCGTCTTTATTGGTTCCTATAATAATGGCGTTTTTGTTTAAAATTCTATAATATTCCTTTGCCCAGGAGGCAATATGATTTCTTCTTTTCTTTAAATTGGATTTAATATTATCTATGTTTTTGTCTTTCAATTCCTCCGGAAAATTTGTGAATGCATTTTCAATGGCTTCATCGGTTAAATGTTCTGTTAAAAAGTTGGCTTCCGCAAGCCACTCTTCTAAACTTGACTGGTTGATGAGCGTCATATCCAATTTATAAATAACCTGGTTAAAGGTTTTTACGTTTTTAATATCCTCACCAAAGGACTGCATCAATCGAAGAGCGGGAACCAAATCGATGGTTGCCTGCGTTAAAAATCCGTCGAATTTTGGAAATGCCTGATCGCGGTCTCTTGGAATGGGAGCATAAGTTACATTGCCGTTTTCGCTTTTATAAGTTGCCCAGCGGTATTGGTCTTCGTGTCGGTCCCAATCGCCCAGCCACATATCAAACAAACGGGTTTTTATGTATTGGCTGTGGTCAATTTGATATTTTTCATCTTTCATCAAATTATTCAATACTTTATCTGTTGAAACAATATCGTCTGGATTTCCGAATGAAGCCAAATGCTTAAAATCTTTGGTTGACCTTTCTTCGAAAAAAAATAAATCATCACCAACTACCTCATTATAATTTTGCAAGGCAGGTTGTTTTGGCACGTAAAATATCTCGGAATTACTATGGTAAACGCCAACAATATCAGATAAATTTCCGGTAACCAAGGCAGCAAACGGATATGCAGTGGTATAAAAATCCATTAAAAACCGTTCTGCCACCGTATTTTTAAGTTGATCTTTCATGTAATTTTCCTGAAAAGCTTTTACCTGTATAAACTGGGTGGCACTTTTCCGCAATCTCCTCATTACATACTCTTTGCCCTCTTTATCTTCCATGCGCAAGGAAACAGATTGGTTTCCGCCACCTAATTTAACTGGGGTCAATCCGCCATAAAGCGTATCTAAATTTACGACCTTAAAATCATATTTTTTAAGATACAAATCCTTATAATGGAGTTCCTTTTTATTTTTGGAACTGTTATTAACAGTATAAATAGAAGCTTTTATTGTAGGAGTATCAGGAAAATGATACATCTTATTTTCAAGTTGGTCTTTTTTTGTTGTATGAATGATTTTTGATTTAATCAGCTGATTTTTCTCGTTAAAAAAGGATACTTGTTGCTCATTTTGCTGAATGTTCAAAATAGCAAAGCCCAATCCTCCGTAGGCAAAATTGGTTGTATCATTTCTGAATTTCCTAACTGAATTTACTTTTGAACCTGAACCGCTTATAATTTGCGTAATATTTTTATGCACCAAATATTGCAAGTTATGCTCATGGCCAGAAACCACAATTACATCCTCTTTATACTCTTGCAATATGGTGGTTATTTTATTCGATAATTCCCTATAAAGCGGAAAATTCAGGTCGGATAGTGCTGCGCCTGAAGTTCTGCGAATTATATTCATTGGAATATTTAAAATAGGCAATCCGTATTGATTAAAATCATATTGTCCGCCGTGGTTTCCATTACTTTCCAGTGGATGATGCATCGCCAAAATGATGGTTTTTCCCTGATTTTTATTCACCAACGATTTAAATTCTTCAATAAATTTTAAACGGGTTTTTATGTCACAATTGTCGTTTATTTTTGGATGTTTATCCCAATCTGTAATATACCATTCAGAATCAACTGCAATAATTACAATATCATCTGAAACTTCATAATCCACTAGCGGACATCCGTTTTCAGGCAGAAAACTATTTTTACCCAAGGCGCGATCAACCATTTTTTCTTCCTCCCTTAATCCGTCAACGCCTGAATACCAATCGTGGTTTCCCGGAATAAAAATCACTTTGCCTTTAAAATTATTTGCTACTTTTAGTTGAGCATTCAAAGATTTTTCTGCTTTTTCCCTATTGGCATCCGATTTGTTTCCAGGCATTCCTTTCGGATAAATATTGTCTCCCAAAAAAAGCAAAACATCTTCCTTTTTTGAATCTTTAATTTTCTCGTTTAAGGCATTTATGGCTTCTGAGATATTGCCATTTTCAAGATATCCAGCATCACCAATTAAATAAATATTGGTTCCCGGCAAAGTTGTTTCAGAAATTATAGTTGCTTGTTGTGTTTTATCAAAAGTAGCGCAAGAAAACACTAATAGGAAAGTAAAAAGTTGAATAATTAGTTTGAAGGTATTTTTCATTTTTTAAGTATTGTTTTTAGTGGTAACAGATGCTGCCAACCTACCTACCGATTGACACTTCTAGCCTCCTGTTAGGAAGGTTTTCAATTAATCATTCTGTTGTATCAAAAATTGTTAAGCTTGTTTCAAAGTCTAAAATTAATTTAAATTCGTAAGAATCGGCCTTAGTCAAATTTTGGCTTTTAATAGTAAACTATCAATCCAAGTTTATATTTACTTTTTGTCAAATGCCCTCGTAGCAATATTTTATGGGACAAAATAAAGCGGATAGCCAATACCTTATTACCTGCTAAATATACCATTTTGTTTGGACTATTCTAAAATAAATGCAACAAAATGGAAGTGTCATTTTAACAGATTCCCTACCCTTTAGGTAAGGCGGGCTTCTATGTGGCCACAATCGCACTTCGGCTAGGTTCAGGGCGCCTAATGGCAGAAATTTTAGCTTTTACTATGCGGATTTGGCAGCTGTATGGGTTTTTTATCTAAATTGATCAGGCCAAGAAAGAAGTCTTTCTGCTTACAGCCAGGTTCATAAAAAAGAAATACTGCAGAAGGTAGTGGAAATTAAATTGATAATTGATCCTTATTTTAACACTTATTATAAATATATTAAAGTCTCAATGAGCCTTATCCCATGCAATTTTTGATTAAGGAATATGCTTTTCTGGTATGGCCCTCCACAGTTTTTAGTGAAATATTAAGTTTTGTTGCCACCTCCTTATATTTCATCCCTGAAAATTTAATGGAAATAAAAACTTCTTTGCATTTTGGAGGGAGTTCGGCTATACATTTATCTAATTTTTTAAGACGTTCTTCTTTATATTCTTCATCAGTATCTATGATTTTATCAAGTGCCATTTGATAATAGGATTCCAACAGTGCATCTCTTTTCTTTTTCTTTCTGTAGTTGTCAATAAAATTGTTATAAACTGATTTATAAAGATAACTATTTAATGAGGAGGATATCGTTAATTTTTCACGATTCATCCATAATTTAACAAAGGTATCCTGAACAATATCTTCTGTTAGTTCTTTATTTTGGGTGTAATTAAGCAAAAAACGACATAGTTTTTCAAAATAATCTGAATAAAGTCTCTCAAAGACTCTTTGATCACCCTTTTTTAAGGATGATATTACAAATTTTGCATTTGCAGGAATCTTTGTCATTCAGAATATTAATAGTTGAATAATTTTATTTAACAAAAGTGAAAAAAAATTAAATAATAAACGAGGGTTTTTAATCTTATTTACGTCATAGATATATATTAAGTAAAAAAAATGAAACCAGAAAAAGTAGATGCAATTATTATAAAACTTATTGAAGATAATATTTCAGATAAGGAAGCAGAATTCTTGACAAAATGGATGGAAAATGAAAAGAATAAATCCTATTTTGATGAATTTATTGAAATCAATTATTTAATCAATGCCAAAAATAATTTTGATTATATAAGGTCACTGAAAAAAACCAAAGGGTTAATCAACAGAAAATCAAATAACAACTATTGGCCATTTTTAAAATATGCCGCCATATTTATAGTATTTATTGGTGTTGGTTATTTTTTTATAAATCGAAATATAACACCAGATGTATCTGAAAATCAGTTGATAATTGCCGAGGATGATATTACCGTTGAATTAGAAAATGGAAATGTAAAAGTTATTAGTTCCAATGGAGATCAAAAGCTTGTAAATAAAGCTGGAGAGGTAATAGCGGAACAAAGCGGAAATAAATTAAATTATGAAAAAGAAAATAATTCGGAAGAGTTTGCATACAATACCATAAAAATACCTAATGGTAAAAAATTTAAAATTATTTTATCAGATGGAACAGAAGTCGATTTAAATTCAGGCACTGTTTTAAAATATCCTACAAAATTTATAAAGGGAATAAATAGGCAAGTTGATTTATTGGAAGGTGAAGCTTATTTTAACGTCACGAAAGATACAGAACATCCATTTGTTGTAAATCTCAACAACATAAATGTTAGGGTGTTAGGCACAGAGTTTAATGTGTCATCCTATCCCGAAGATAAGGTTATAAACACCGTATTGGTTGAAGGGGCGGTAAGTATTTTTGGCAGCGATAAAACATATGATAAAGCAACATCATTAGAATTGAAACCTGGATTTAGGGCATCATGGGAGAAGACAAATAAAACAGTTTCTATTGATAAGGTTGATACAAGCATTTATACAGGTTGGAAAAACGGCAAACTTATTTTTAAAAATACGCAGTTTAAAAATATCATTAAAAAACTTGAAAGGCATTATAATGTTTCGATAATTAATAATAATTCTCATTTAGATGAGCAATATTTCGATGCAACATTTGATGTTGAAACCTTAGAACAAGTATTAAACGCATTCAACAAGAGTTATACATTCCAATATATTTTAAAAAATAATCAAATAATTATTAACCAATCTAAAAATTCATGAATTGAAACAAGCTCGCTAAATCAATTCACTTTATAAAAAAACCGAGAGATGGACCAACATCTCTCGATAATTACTAAAGTGAATTAAATTTAATTAATAATCACTAATCTAAACCAAAAGTATGAAAAATCTTATTAAGAATAAGTGCCATAACTTATTCTGCTTAAAATTTAATTTAAAAATGAAACTAACCACATTTTTACTGATTGTTTCCATGTTTAAAATTGAAGCAAGTAATTATGCCCAAAACACTAAAATTACATTAAATCTTAATAATGTTACAATTGAGAAGGTGCTGAGTGAAATTGAAATGAAAACTGAGTATAAGTTTCTTTTTAATAGAAATGATATTGATGTAAGTAAACTAGTTTCCGTTAAGGCTAAAAATGAAAAAGTAGCAAGCATTTTAAAGAAAATGTTTATAGGGATGCAGGTATCTTCCGAATTAATGGATAAACAAATTATCATTAAAAGTACTCCTGAAAATGAAGAAGAAAAAATCAATTTAATACTTGATCAACAAATTGAAGTTAAAGGATTGGTAACAGACGGCAATGGCGTGCCGCTTCCTGGAGTAAGTATTATTGTTGTTGGAACCATAAAAGGAACTGATACAGATTTTGATGGAAAATATAGTATCAATGCCAATGTGGGAGATGAATTACAATTTAGCTTTATTGGAATGAAATCTCAAAGAATAATAGTTGGCACTTCAACAATAATTAATGTAATTCTACTTGAGGATGCTGCATCACTAGATGAAGTTGTGGTTGTTGGTTATGGAACTCAAAAGAAAAGTGATGTAACTGGAGCTGTAGGACAAGTGAAAGCTGAGAAATTAACCAAAGTTGTTACAACTAATCCAATGGATGCCTTGCAGGGCCAAGTTTCTGGTGTTTCTGTAACAGCTTCTTCCGGAACTCCAGGAGGAGTAGCAGACATATTAATTAGAGGTATTGGTAGTTTTGGAAACAATCAACCCTTATTTATTGTAGATGGTGTTCAGGCCGATCCATACTTTATAGATTCAAAAAATATTGAATCTATAGAAGTTCTAAAAGATGCAGCATCTGGAGCAATTTATGGAACAAAAGCAGCAAATGGTGTTATAATTATTTCTACCAAAACAGGTAGAATAGGGAAGCCAGTTGTTGAAATCGAATCCTCTATTAGTGCCAATATAAGCAGAGAAAAGATGAATCTTTTAGATGCAGATGGTTATGTTAAAGTACATAAACAAATGTATGAAAATGCAGGAGTTAGTCTTCCGCAATATGTTCAAAATCCACCTGCAGTTAATACAGATTGGATTGATCAAACGCAGAGAGATGGGCAGTTAAACTTACTATCAGTAAGAGCCAGTGGCGCAAGTGATAATGTTAATTACAGTGTTGGTGGTAATTATGCTGATGAAAAAGGATTGTTAATAGGGTCTCAATTTTCTAAAAAAGGTGTGTTTTCTAATATTGGAATTGATAAAGGTAAATTAAAGATAAATACAAATATAAATTATAGTGAAACTTACCAAGAGTCCTATAAATTTTCAATCAGAGAGACTTATTTTATATCTCCTTTAATTCCTATTTTTGATGATTCAAAGGAGTCTGGATATGGCTATAGAGATGGAGATATCCCTGATCATCGTAATCCAATTGCAGAAGACCATTTTATTGAAGGATATTCTAAATTAAAATATTTCTTAGGAAACTTTAGTCTTGGCTACGAAGTTATCGACGGATTAATGGCGAAAGCAAATTATTCAATTTCTAACACCTCTAGAAACGACTTTAATTTCCACAAACCTTTTAAATCTAGAGATATTGACGACAATCCACAAAATGAATATGCCTTTATTTCTGAATTCAACAGTGAATTTAGAAGAGTAAACCAAGAGTATATTTTAAATTATAAGTTTGATGTAGATAAACATTCGTTTGATTTATTAGCGGGTTATCAAAGAATTTCTGAACCATATAAAGAAACTTATACACAAGCAGAAGGGTATAAAATTGAAGATGATGAAAATGGTGATGCGCAAAAAGTTCCTGCATTGATACTTGATGAAAATTTTAAAACATTAAATGCATTTAGTGATGGTACTTATTCCGGAACTGGCACCAATGCTGAATATAGTTTGGTTTCTCAATTTGGTAGAGTAAACTATTCATTTGACAGTAAATATCTACTTCAAGCCAGTCTTCGTAGAGATGGAAGTTCAAAATTTGGAAAAAACAATCAATATGGGGTTTTTCCTTCTTTCGCTTTAGGCTGGAAGCTTACTGAAGAAGATTTTATGAAAAATCAGGATATTTTTGAGTTTTTAAAATTGAGATATAGCTGGGGACAAGCAGGAAATGATAGCGCTTTAGGATATTATGATTATGTTGCACTTATTTCTCAAGGTAAAAGTCAAGATGATGGTGGATACGTTTTTGGAGATCCTCAAACTTCCTATATTGGTAGTATTGCAAGAGATTTGCAAAATGACGATTTACAATGGGAAACAAATACCTCTTCAAATATTGGACTAGATTTCACTTCATTGGAAAGCAAATTAAAAGGATCCTTGAATTATTACAATACTACAACTTCAGATTTATTAATTACAAAGGTTGTTTCTCCATCAGCAGGTATAAATAATCCTATTGTAAATGTGGGAGAATTTGTAAATAAAGGTTTTGAATTTGAATTGGGTTATACCAATAGCCATAATGAGTTTCATTATTCTGCATTTACAACATTTACAACCATTAATAGTGAAGTTACTAAGTTAAGCACTGCTGATCAGGTGTTATATGGTGTTGGATTAAAATTTGGTTCAGACCATTTTGTAAATCAGACAAAAGTTGGATATGAGCCAGGTGCTTTCTTTTTACCTGTTGCTGACGGAATATTCCAAAATCAGGCAGAAATTGATGCTCACGGAGCACAACCAGGTGCAAAGCCAGGTGATATTAGATTTGTAGACCAAAATAAAGATGGTGAGATAAATGAAGAAGATGAAACCTATCAAGGTACTGCAATTCCAAAATTTGAATATAGCTTGAATTTATCGGCAGATTACAAAAATTTTGATTTCAGCTTATTTTTTCAAGGAGTTGGAGGTAATAAAATTTATAATGGTAACAGTTTCGAAATGTTAGGAATGGACGCTGGGAAAAATTTCAGAACAGAAACCTTAAATGCTTGGACTCCTCAAAATACCAATACAGATATTCCAAGAGCGGTACTTGGAGATCCAAACCAAAATAACAGAGCATCTACCCGATTTTTAGAAGATGGAGGTTATTTAAGGGTTAAAACAATACAAGTTGGATATACACTTCCTTCAAAAATTGTTGAAAGTATTGATATAAGCAAATTAAGATTTTACCTTACTGGTCAAAACCTGTTTACGTTTACAAACTACGACGGTCTAGATCCAGAGGTTGCGGGAAGCATCTTGTCAAGAGGAATTGACAGAACATTATACCCAAAATATAAATCTTTTATTTTTGGCGTACAACTTAAATTTTAATAACAGCTTAAAAATATAAAAATGAAAAATATATATAAAATATTTATAGCTTCTATTTTATTAGTTGTTATAATTTCGTGCAATGATGATGAATTTATTGAAAAAAAATCGCCAGATCAATTAACTTCCAGTACATTTTGGAGAAATTTGGAGGATGCACAATCTGGTTTAACTGCAGCATACTCTGAGTTAGAATCCAGAAGTAATTTTTGGGATGGGTGGCAAGAAGGCAGGCCTGTAGTTGAATACTTCAGATCTGATTATGCGTTACCAGGACCTGATGCTATTAACTATGCGCACTGGATGTCTATATTCAATTTCAATTATACAAACGGCCATCCTTTTGTTGATGTTTTATGGGGAACAAACTATAAGGGATTAAATTTTGCGAATCAAGTTATCACTAAAGTTGGTGAAATGACTTCAGAACAAATTTCTGATGCCGATAAAAAACAAATTATTGGAGAAGCAACTTTTTTAAGAGGATATTATCACTTCAAATTATTAACGCTGTATGAGCAAATTATAATTAGAAATGAAATTATTTCACAAGAAACTTTAGACAAATCGTTATCTACAAGGCCAGAGGCATGGGAAGCTGTTATTACAGATTTCACCAAGGCAGCAGAAATGTTGAGAAATACAAATACACCCGAAAATTTTGGTAGAGCAACTAAAGGAGCCGCATTGTCTTATTTAGGCAAAGCATATTTATATAAAGCCGGCGATGCTACTTCTTCTCAAAGCGATGATTTTCAAAATGTAGTAAACACTTTAAAGCCTGTGGTTGAAGGAACAGCTGGTAATTATAGATTAGAACCAAACTTTTCAAGCTTATTTAATGGAGAAAATGAAAATAACCAAGAATCAATTTTTGAATTACAATTTAAAAGTGGTGATGCCACTTCCTGGAATGCAACAAGATTGCATGCATTTGTAGGCGATTGGTCTATTGGTGGCTGGGGAGGTATAGAAGCTACTATGGCTGTTGTTAATACAATGAAAAGTGAAGGTAAAATTGCATCAAATGGTTTATATGATAATAGATTGTATGGTTCACTGTATTTTAGAGACCCTTTTTATAATGACACAAACACCAAACAAATGCAAGGAGATACTTGGGATGCATTGATGAATGCGACTTATGGAGAAACCTATAATAATCATGCATATTTTAGAAAATGGTTACCAAATTATGTTTGGAATAATAGATATGTTGGTGTAAACGTTGTATTAATGCGCTATGCAGATGTTCTATTGATGTATGCTGAAGCATTAAATGAGACTGGGAATACGCCAGGGGCGATAAATATTATTAATCAAATTAGAAATGTTCATGGTTTTATGCCGCCAATTACAGTAACTTCAAAAGAAGCTGTGAAAAAGCAAATTATACATGAACGTACCATGGAATTAACGCTTGAGTCTGTTAGATTTTTCGATTTAAGAAGATGGGGAATGTTAGACCAGGCAATGCAAGCAGCTGGAAGAACTAATTTTAATTCAGCAGTTCACGCATATTTACCTATACCCTTAAGTGAAATTAATTCCAATTCCAAAATAAATTAATTGGTTCTTTAATAATTGTTTGAGTTTACGGAGCAACTTGTTTGCTCCGTATTTTCACTTTAACCTAAGTAGCTAAAATTTTCTTCGGATTTAGTTATCTTACAGATCTAATTAAACAATCCCAGAAATTTTATTAAATTATTCTGCCTATTTTTATCCTAAATAATTGACCAAATGAAAAACCTTCTTATTTCACTTTCAATAATTTTACTTGTTACTGGTTGCCAAAATGAATCGAAGCCCATAAGTGAAAGCAAAACAATAGTTCAGGTTGAAAATATTTTAGATTATAATATCACCCCGAAAAAACCATTCGACAAAAGCGGATTGATGTTTTCTGATCAAGGCGCTTGGTTTGCCTATAGTTTCCCTGACACCATATCAAGTTATGGCGGCTTTTCCGGACCTTTTTTAATGACCCAACAAAACGGGGTTTGGAGCAGTGCGAATCTTGCACAACTTTTTTTAAACAATGTTGTTTGGAATTCAATAGAAACCAAAAGCTACAGCAGTCATTTAGAGCAAACTTTCAAAAATGAAAATTTAAAACTAACCCAACAACTCGTTTTTAGTTCTGGCCATACTTCCCTCATAAAATCAACGATAACAAATATTGGCAAAGAAATTATTGCCATTACAACACACTGGGAAAATCAACCATTACTCGCTGATGGATTAAAATTATCATCAGAAAATAATGAAATCACAATAGCCTCAACAAAATCAAATGCCATCGGGCATATTATATTTCCAACAGAAACTTCCATAAAAAATACAGATAGCACCTACATTACAGCCTCTGAAAACATAATCTTAAAACCCAACCAATCAAAAGAAATAATAGTGTCACAAACCTTTATTTTCCCTGAATATTCCTGGAAAAATGAAAAAGAAGCACTTGCAGCTGTTTCTTTTGATTCAGTTTTAAATATTCGAAAAACAGAAAAAGAAACTCAACTTTCTGCATTGATAAACAAATTAAAACCAGCATTTAAAGATTCAATTTACGAACAGGTTTTGGCAAAAGCACATCTAACATTACAAAATAATTGGCGTATTGCTGCCGGGGAATTAAAACACGAAGGGCTTTTTCCAAGTTATCATTACGAGTGGTTTCACGGTTTTTGGTCCTGGGATTCATGGAAACATGCAGTTGGTCTTTCTCATTATAACACAGATTTGGCAAAAAACCAACTAAGGGCCATGTTCGATTTTCAACATGAGGATGGTTTTATTGTGGACTGTGTTTATAGAGACACCACCATTGAAGCGCACAATTATCGCGACACAAAACCCCCACTTTCTGCTTGGGCAGTAGCGAAAATTTTTGAAAAAGATAAGGATACTTTATTCGTTAAAGAATTCTATCCTAAATTGAAGAAATACCATGAGTGGTGGTACAATAAACGTGACCACGATAAAGATGGCTTGTGTGAATATGGCTCCACAGATGGCACTTTAATTGCTGCAAAATGGGAAAGCGGTATGGACAACGCCATTCGTTTTGATGATTCAAAAATTCTTAAAAATGAAGAAGGCGCTTATTCATTAGACCAAGAAAGTGTAGATTTAAACGCCTATCTCTATGCCGAAAAAATATATTTAATAACCTTAGCGGAAGTGTTGAATTTAACCGACGATGTTGCGGCGTATAAAAAAGAAGCCAGTATTTTAAAAACCAACATTCAACAACAATTTTTTGATAAAGAAGATGGATGGTTTTACGATACCAATCTAGAGGGCACTGCTTTTATAAAAGGAGAAGGAAGCGAAGGCTGGACAGCACTTTGGGCAAATGCTGCCACACAAGAGCAAGCCGAAGCCGTAAAAAATAAAATGATGAACCCTGAAAAATTTTACACCAAAATTCCTTTCCAAACGATGAGTGCCGATCATCCAAAATTTGATCCGTTGAAAGGTTATTGGAGAGGTCCAAATTGGCTTGACCAGGCTTATTTTGGCGTAAAAGGATTGCGTAATTATGGATTTGACACGGAAGCAGATAGGGCTACTGTTCAAATTTTGAAAGGCGCTGAAGGTGTTTTAGGAAAAGGAAAATCTATCAGGGAAAACTATCATCCAATTACGGGAGAAGGTTTAAATGCGCAAAATTTTAGTTGGAGTGCCGCCCATATTATAATGCTTTTAACGGAAGAATAAATGAATTACAACAATTTAAAAATAAGCACAGAACAGGCTGAAAAAATTCTTTTGGAACTTTTCAATATTAAAGGGATTGCCACACAACTTCCTGGAGAAATAGACCTTAATTTTAAAGTCAAAACAGCCCATGAAACCAAGTATATCTTAAAAATTTCTCGTCCGGATGAGGATGAAACTTTCCTCGACTTTCAGCAACAATTATTGCAATATGTTGAAGTAAATGGAGAGAAATTAATCGCGCCGAAAATAATTAAAGACAAAACCGGAAATATAATTTCAGAAATTACAGATGAATTCGGGAAACAGCGCAAAGTGCGTTTGTTAACTTGGATTTCAGGCAGGGTTTGGAGTCAGGTAAATCCACAATTAGATGATTTACGTTATAGCTTGGGAGAAGAATGCGGTAAACTCACAAAGGTATTACAGGAATTTCAACACCCCAAAGCCCATCGTGAATTTGATTGGGATATTGCACAATCTATATGGACTAAAAAACATTTACATTTATTTAATAGCGAAGAAAAAGCAATTACTTCCTATTTTCAGGCGCAGTTTGAAGAAGATTTAGAATCGTTTAATACGCTGCGTAAATCAGTGGTGCATAATGATGCCAACGATAATAATGTGATTGTCTCCCCTGATTTAATTCAGCCACAAGTAACATCAATTATTGATTTTGGTGATGCCGTTTATACGCAAATTATTAATGATGTGGCTATTGCTTGCGCTTACGCCATCATGAATCATAATGATCCTTTGGAAGCCAGTTTGCCAATTATAAAAGGATATCACTCCAAATTTCCATTAGAAGAAATTGAATTGGCTCATTTGTACAATGCCATTGCCATGCGCTTGGTGATTTCGGTTACCAAATCGGCCATCAATAAAATAAAAGAACCCGGCAATATTTACCTGCTGATTAGCGAAAAACCCGCTTGGGAGGTATTAAAAAAATGGCAAGAAATTGATAAAGAATTTGCTCATTTTAGTTATAGGGAAGTTTGCGGTTTCACAGCACATCCTAATCAACAGAAATTCAGCAATTGGGCAGTCCAGAATGGTTTCAGTCTAATTGATTTATTTCCAACAATCAATAAAAATGAAATTCAGCCTCTGGATTTAAGTGTTTCCAGTAAATGGATTGGTCATCAACAGGATTTCAATGATTTAGAATTATTTGAATACAGAATCAATAAATTGCAATCACAACATCCAACAAAAATAATCGCTGGAGGGTATTTAGAACCAAGACCATTATATACTTCATCAGCCTTTGATAAAATAGGAAATAACGGAAGAGAAAGCAGAACTATCCATTTGGGAATTGATTTTTGGCTGCCAAAAAATACGCCGGTTCATGCCTTGTTTGATGGTGAAGTGGTGGTTTCTTATAATAATGCGGGCAATAAATTATATGGCGAGCTAATCATTTTAAAACATCAAATTGATGGTTTAGAATTTTATACTTTATATGGACATTTAAGTATTGAAAGTGTTGAAAACAGAAAAATTGGAGCGCGTATTAAACAAGGAGCGTGTATTGGATATTTAGGAAATAAGCAAGAAAATGGCAACTGGGTGCCTCATTTGCATTTTCAAGTAATGTTGTCCTTATTAAATTTTAAAATAGATTTTCCCGGCGTTGCATTTTACAATCAGATAGGGGTTTGGAAAAGCATTTGTCCAAACCCGAATTTGTTTTTTAATACAGCAGGCCTTCAAAAAAACGAAACTATTTCTAATGATGAACTTATTGCTTACAGAAAACAACATTTGGGCAAAAGTTTGAGCTTGCAATACCAAGTGCCAATTAAAATGGTTCGTGGTGCCGGTCCCTATATTTTAGATCAATTCGGAAAAAAATATTTAGACACCGTTAATAATGTGGCCCATGTTGGCCATGAACATTATGCTGTTGTAAAAGCCGGTCAAGAACAGATGGCATTGTTAAATACCAACACCCGTTATTTGCATGAAAACATCAATGAATTAGCAAAAGAATTGTTAGAAACCTTACCGCCAGAATTAAATGTATTGCATTTTGTTAATTCAGGAAGTGAAGCCAATGAATTGGCTATCAGAATGGTAAAAGCGGCAACAGGACAAAAAGACATCATCGCTTCTGAAGTTGGTTATCACGGAAATTCCAATATGTGCATTGATATCAGTTCCTATAAATTTGATGGCAATGGCGGAAAAGGCGCTCCAGAGCATACTCATATCTTTCCTTTGCCAGATGCTTTTAGAGGAAAATATCGGGGGGAGAATACTGGGGAACAATATGCGAATGAAGTTCAGAAACAGATTGAAAATATACAGGCAAAAGGAAGAGCAGTTGGGGCAATCATTGTTGAGCCAATAATTAGTTGTGGCGGGCAAATTGAATTGCCAAAAGGTTTTTTAGCAAAATCTTATGAGTTAATACGAGCGGCAGGCGGACTTTGTATTTCGGATGAAGTGCAAACAGGATGCGGCAGAATGGGAAAATCGTTTTGGGGATTTCAGCTTCATGATGTGGTGCCTGATATTGTGACTATTGGAAAACCCTTGGGAAATGGTCATCCATTGGCCGCTGTGGCTTGCACCCAAGAAGTGGCAGATAAATTTGCAAACGGGATGGAATATTTTAACACCTTTGGCGGAAACCCGGTTTCTTGTGCCATTGGAGCCGAAGTTTTAAGAACAGTAAAGCGAGAAAAACTTCAAGAAAATGCGCTAATTGTCGGTGAATTTTTAAAAGAAGAATTAAAAAAACTGTCAAAAGATTTTCCAATAATTGGCGATATCCGCGGACAAGGGTTGTTTCTTGGTATTGAGCTGGTAAATAGCGAATTAAAACCACTTGGGAAACAAACAAATTATTTGGCAAACCGAATGAAAGACCACGGTATTTTAATGAGCACCGATGGCCCGGACCACAATGTCCTAAAAATTAAACCGCCCATTGTGTTTACAAAAGAAAACGCGGAGGAAACGATTTTATATTTACGCAAAATCTTTGCTGAAGATTTTATGAATTCATTTTAAATAGCATAAACCAATGAAAATAAAACCAATTGTACTTGCATGCTTACTTCTTATTGCACTAAGTTGTAAACAAACACAACTTACCTCAGTGCCTGAGCAGAAAAATCATTTCAATCATAAAATATTTGAAGAAAATAAATTGCCGCCAAGGGCTACTTTTTTTGGAACGGAATCCATAAACATTATTGAAAAAGAAAACTCAAACCGATTTTTAAGTCTGAATGGCGATTGGAAGTTTCATTTTGTAAAAGATCCAAAACAACGACCAACAACTTTTCAAAATACAAGTTTTGACGATAGTGATTGGACCACCATTCCTGTTCCGTCAAACTGGGAAGTTGAAGGGTATGACCATCCTATTTATTTGGATGAACGCTATCCTTTCACCACAAAATGGCCAGATGCACCAACAGATTACAATCCGGTAGGAACCTATCGCAAGGAAATAACGCTCACTGATGAATTTTTATCTGAAGATGTAATACTTCACTTCGCCGGGGCAAAATCAGCGATGTATGTTTATGTAAATGGTCTTTATGTTGGGTATTCGCAAGGAAGCAAAACCCCTGCAGAGTTCAATATCAGCAAATTTCTTAACAAAGGGAAAAACTTAATTGCTTTACAATTATTTAGGTGGAGTGATGCAAGTTATTTGGAGAGCCAGGATTTTTTAAGAATGAGCGGTATTGAAAGAGAAGTATATTTATATACCCAACCAAAAGTTGTTGTTTCTGATTATCATGCCTACACCAATTTAGACGACTCCTATGCCAATGGTATCTTTAAAGGAACAATTGTGGTTGCCAATAATTCTTCAGAAAAAGCTTCAAGAAAGATTGTTTTAGAATTGTTGGATGGTGAAAAGTCAATAGTAAAGGATGTAAAAAATATAGAAATTGCAGCTAACGCTTCAATCGATTTTATTTCAGAAAAAATTATTGAAACGGTAAGACAATGGTCGGCAGAAATTCCAAATTTGTATACGTTAAAAATTAGTTTGGAAGATGAAAACAACCCTAAAAACAACGAATATATCACAAGATTTGTTGGATTTAAACGCGTTGAAATTAAAAACAGCCAAGTTCTGATTAATGGAAAGGCGATTTACATTAAAGGCGTCAACAGACATGAAACGGATCCGTTTACGGGGCATGTTGTTTCAAAAGCTTCCATGGAAAAGGATATTCAATTGATGAAACAAAACAACATCAATGCTGTTCGAAGTTCCCATTATCCAAATGATCCATATTGGCTGGATTTATGTGATAAATATGGTTTGTATGTAGTTGATGAAGCAAATATTGAAAGCCATCCATTGGCTATAGATGAAAAAACACAAATTGGCAATGAAATGAGCTGGTTGCCAGCACATATGATGCGTACCCAACGCATGTATTATCGTGACAGAAACCATGCATCTATTTATTCATGGTCGCTTGGTAACGAAGCCGGAACAGGTGAAATTTTTAGAAGCACTTACAAATGGTTAAAGGAAAAAGACAATAATAGAATTGTGCAATATGAACCTGCCGGCAAAGATGATTATACCGATTTATATTGTCCGATGTATCCAAAACCCGAATATTTAATCAATCACGGAAAATCAAATTCAGACAAGCCTTCCATCATGATTGAATATGCCCACGCGATGGGAAATTCAGTAGGAAACTTGCAGGATTATTGGGATATTATCGAAAAATATCCAAATCTTCAAGGCGGATTTATTTGGGATTGGGTTGATCAAAGCTTGGAATACAAAGACGAAAACGGCAAACCTTATTTGGCCTACGGAAACGATTATCATCCAGATTTACCTTCTGATGGAAACTTTTTAAATAACGGATTGGTGGATCCATACCGCAATCCGCATCCCCATTTAACAGAGGTGAAAAAAGTTTATGAGCCGGCACAGTTCTCTTATTTAGGCAATAAATTTATCAGGCTTGAAAATAAAAACTTTTTTGCTGATTTTTCAGATAAAAAAATTATTTGGAAATTATTGGCAGATGGGCAAGTTATTGCAAAAGACAGTGTGTTAAATTTAAATATTTTACCGCAACAATCAGGTAAAATTGAACTGCAAACCTTACCAATTGGTTTTGATAAAAGCAAAGAGTATATTTTAGAGGTTGGTTTGCTTCAAAAAAACAGTGCCGCTATCTTGCAAAATAACCATGAAGTTGCCTGGGATCAATTTCTTCTTCAAAAACCAACAGAAGTAACCAAAAATTTAAAAATTAAAAATGATTTGGAAATTATTGCTTCAGAAGAAAATATCCAAATTAAAAATAACACGGTCGATTTAAAAATCAATTCAAAAACTGGTGAAATTGTATCGTGGATTTTTAATGATAAGATGATTACAAATTATCCTATTAAAGTCAATTTTTGGAGACCTCCAACAGACAATGATTTAGGAAACGGAATGAATAAATGGGCAAAAATTTGGCAAGATGCCACTTACAACTATAAGGCCAAATTAATTGAATTTCCAAAAAAGGAGGAAGACGGTATTTCATTTTTAGTAAGCTATTTACTTCCGAACAATGAAGCAGATGTGACAATTAGCTATAGCATTCAATCGAACGGGACATTAAAATTAGATTATAATTTTAACCCAAATAAAAAAGACTTGCCAAATATTCCGAGATTGGGTGTTTTTATGACATTACCAAATGAGTTTACGGATATTTCTTGGTATGGCAATGGCCCTGAAGAAAGTTATTGGGATAGAAAAACAGGGGTAAAAACAGGAATTTATAAGGATAAAATCGAAAATCAATTCCATCGTTATTCGCGACCACAAGAAACAGGTAACAAAACTGATGTTCGTTGGGCGAAAATTGCTTCAAACAATATTACATTAACTGTAAGCAGTGAATCTGCCTTATTAAATATGAGTGCTTGGCCATTTTCAATGACTGAACTAGATTTTAATAGTGATGACGCCACAGCATCTGCTTCTGGCTTGGTTCCTGTTACAAAAAAACATGGAGCAGATATTAAAATTGGAGAAACTGTGCATTGGAATATTGATTATTTACAAATGGGTGTTGGTGGAGATACATCTTGGGGAAGATTGGTTCATGACGAATACACCATTTTTCCAAAAAAATATCAATATTCATTTACAATTAGACCAAATTAAAAGGGATTTAAATTTATTATATTTGCAAGCTGCTTTAGGACAAGAGCATTATCGGCATTACTTACAACGAGTTATAATATGATTTGCGCAACTGGAAAATCGGAGATTTTTCGGTTGTGGCAAATCGCTTGTTGAATGTTTGTCGTTTATACTAGCTTAAATTTTATGAGGTGTTGGCGTTGTTTTTATATTAGTTCTAAAATCGTAAAAACCCACCATCAACCACTCCCCCAATCCCGATTGAAATGGCATCTTGTAGGCTTATACTTCCATCTATATTTACAGCTCAAATAATGATTTAGGAATTACGTGAAATCCTATTTTAATCACAACCTCTTCAATCTCTTTTACGGAAACTAATGCAGATGTATGAATGGTTAATTTCTTTGGATATACATTTTCATTTAGAATAACATCCTTCACTCCATTAATATTTAAAATTGCATCTTTAATTTTGATCAAATCTTTATACTCTGATGCATTGGTTTCGAATATTTTTCCGTAATTTCCAGGTATTACATTTTCTGATAACAAACTCATTTTCCTTTTGTTTAAATTGTTTATAGGTATCTCTTAAATTGTGCCCAACTGTAATTTATATGATTTGTCTACTGGAAAATCGGAGATTTTTCGGACGTAGCAAATCGTTTGTTGAATGCTTGTCGATTTGTATTAGTTCAACATCAAGCATAAATTTTATGAGGTGTTAACTAATTTTGCGAAACGTTCTACTAAAAACTGAATTATTATTTTATCTGATATTTGTCTTCCGTAAATTTTAATTATCTATTCTATCTTTTAATTTATTTTTGATTATCAAATAAGTTGGAAAACTCATTAAAAATAAAATTCCTATTAGTTTTGAAACATTTGTCATTTTAAACCGCCCAGATTTCCATATCATATTTTGATTTATAGTTTCCTCATATTTAAATCCACTATAAATGAATAAAACAATCAGGCTAAAAATCACTAGTAAAAAGATCTTATTCAGTCTTGACTTTTTCATTTTCAAGAATTTATCAATAGTAGTTTTGAGTATTGTCATTGATTTCCAATTCCTGTTTTCTGTGCTCGATTTTTCGGTTTTAATGCTCAATTCTATACGTTGCCATTTACCAATCGGGAAAAGTGCTCAAAGCTGTATTGTTTTATTTGCTGTAATTTTCATTTTCATTAAATCTGAATTCAGTCGAGCAATTTTAGTTAACTTGTTATATTCCAATAAATTGCTAATTATCATTAATATGTCAGAGATAAATCAATTTTGCATTACTTTCCATTTGAAATTTAAGTAAAATTTTGTCCCACTAAATTATACTAAATAAAATTAGATTTCAACAAATAGCATTAAATTCTATTGTTTATTTATATAAATGATTTCGTACTAAGTCAATATATCTTGAAACCAGCCTTGGCTGGTAAGCTAGTTCAGGATTTTAAAAATAAAATGATTTGCATGTTGCAATAGATTCAATTAAATACAAAAACGGTTTGAGTAAACACTCAAACCGCTATTGCTTTTATACCTTGTAAAAGGTAGTTATTCATTTCATCATCTAAATTAAATTTCCTCAAAAATTGAAGCCATCGGTTTTCTAACTTTTAAAGAATTTTGGGCGATATCCTCAGAATGCCTATATCCAACTGCCAGCAAAACACAAGCATTAAGCCCATTTTCTTTCAATCCTAATTTCTTATTGTAAGCATCTGGATCAAAACCCTCCATTGGCGTACAGTCAATTTGTAATTCTGCACAAGCATTTATAGCGTTTGATAAGGCGATGTAGGTTTGTTTGGCAGTCCAATGAAACATTTCAATTGCTGATTTTTCTTTAAGTTTACCCTTAACAAAGTCACCATAACCCGATAACTTTTCAATTCCTATTTCGTTGATATCTGATTTTAATTGTGTTAAATCATCTACTTCTTCAGCTGTTACCTCAATATTATTGCAGAATACAAATAAATGGGAGGCATCAGTAATTTGTGGCTGATTCCAAGACCATGGTTTTAATGCTGACCTTAATACAGGATTTTTAATTTCCAAAACCTTAAAAGGCTGTAGGCCATAAGAAGAGGCAGATAATTGAACTGCCTCTTTTATATAATCTATATTTTGTTGTGATACTTTTTTTGAAGGATCAAACTTTTTGGTGGCGTAACGCCATTTTAGATTTTCTATTAATTGCATTTTCTAACTTAAGACTGTTTTATAAATTGTACGTCAATTACCAATTTCACCTTGTCAGAAACTACAATGCTTCCTGCTTCTGTAACTGCACTCCAAGTTAAATTAAAGTCTTTTCTGTTGATTTCTCCTTTAATTTCAAACCCAGCTTTTGTTTGTCCATAAGGATCTACTGCTACACCGTTAAACTCAGCATCTAACGTAATTTCTTTTGTTATATCTCTTATGGTTAAATCGCCAACAAGTTTTTCGCCATCAAATGATTTTGAAACAAATTTAAGTTCAGGAAATTTCTCGGAATTAAAAAAATCATCCGATTTTAAATGTGCATCTCTGTCTTTGTTTTTGGTGTTTATAGATGCAGTTTTAGCGCTAAACTCTAAATTAGCGCCGTTGAAATTGTCCCCATCTGTTTTTGCAGTTGCCTGAAAATCACCGAAATATCCAGTTACTGTTGAAATCATCATATGCTTTACTTTAAAAGCGATTTCTGAATGCGCGTTGTCAATTGACCAATTTGTGTTGTTTTTCATTTTTTTAATTTTAAGTGTTAATTTTTATTTACTATTTTTTTAATACGTCTTGAATGTCTGTTAGTTTCTGAAACATTGCATTCGCAAAAGGGCATAAAGGCAGTATTTTAATGTTTTTTTCTCTTGCCATTTCTACAATTTTGTATAGCAATTGTTTACCTACGGCTTTGCCTTTAAATAAAGGATCTACTTCTGTATGATCAATGATTATAAAATCCGCAGCGGGTATAGAATAAGTCATTTTACCTGCTATTTTATGATCTTCATTGGCAATTGCAAAGCCTTTTGTTTGGTCTTCTGTTAATTTTATTTCCATTTTATTTCTGTTTAAATATGATAGAATGCAACCAATTACCTCGTCATTGGTATTTCCATTAAAAGTACACGTGCATTTTCTGTTGCTTTTACACTGATGGTGTCTGTATTCCAAATTCCCATTCCATCTCTTTTGGACAGCTTTTCATCATTAATTTCTGCTTCTCCATCCAAAATAAAAGCATAAACGCCATTTCCTTCTTTTTTGATTTTGTAATTATCTGAATTTCCTTTTGTGAAATTTCCGATGTGAAACCAAGCATCTTGGTGAATCCAAACGCCTTGATCTTCTTTGTTGGGAGAAAGAATTTGGTAAAATTCATTTTCCTTTGCAAGGTCTTTTAGTGAAATCTGGTCGTATTTTGGTGTTACATTTTTTTTATTTGGGAATACCCAAATCTGAAGGAATTTTACTTCCCTGTCTTTGTTTTTGTTGTATTCCGAATGTGTAACACCTGTGCCAGCACTCATTACTTGTACATCACCCTCTTTAATTACAGTGATGTTTCCCATACTGTCTTTATGCTCTAAATCGCCCTCTAATGGAATTGATATGATCTCCATATTGTCGTGTGGGTGCGTACCAAAACCCATTCCTGCTTGTACGCTGTCATCATTCAATACGCGTAGCACACCAAAATTCATTCTTTCCGGGTTGTGATAATTAGCGAAGCTAAATGTATGGTGTGAGTTTAACCAACCGTGATTAGCGCTTCCTCTTGTTGCTGCTCTGTGAATTACTGTGTTCATTGTATCTGTTTTTATTTGTTAGATCTGCTTATTGCATTAATTTTATAGTGCAAAGATCAAACAGTTTGGAACACTGCGGAATATGAAAAAAGGGAGAAAACGTATGAAAATCCGATATTTAAGACTTAATCTCGTTTTTCTTGAAGTGCAAAGGAGATAATTGGGTGCTTTTTTTGAAAAATGCACTAAAATTGGCAGGCTCATTAAAGCCCAATTCATAACCAATTTCTTTATTTGATAAGTCCGTAAAATAGAGTAATCTTTTTGCTTCGGTTATTATTCTTGCCTGAATATAGTCTTTTGCAGTTTTACCAATTTTCGCTTTAACTGTGCGGTTTAAATGGTCTGGCGAAATAAAAAGTTCATTTGCATAAAAGGTCGTTGAATGTTCTTTTTTATAATTGATGTCTACTAAGTTTTTAAAAGCCCTAATCAGGTTATCCCCAGAAGTATCTATATCCGATTCAATTGGATTGATAGCGCAAATGTTATTACATTCAATCAGCAAAAGTTTTAAAAATGAACCGATCGAAAAACTCTTCATGTTGGTGTCGCTATAGAATAAATTGTAAATGTTATTCGCAAAACCATCTATCACGTCAAATTGTTCTTTCATTGGTAACAAGGGTGGACTTTGACCATAATTTTGAAAGAGGTTCAAACTATCAATAAACGATATTGGAATAGAATTTTCTACTAAAAACTGATTGGAAAAAGTCATTGCAAACCCAAACGATTTTTCTGTTTCAATCACTTGGTGTACCTGCCCAGGAGCAACAAAGAAAAGTTGCTTGTCTGATAACTCGTAGGTGTTAAAGTCTATTTTGTGTTGGCCCTTTGCTTTATTGACAATTAAAACGGTATAATAGTTATGTCTGTGTGGTTCGTCGGCTTTGCCGTTTCGTTTTGTATAAATATCTTCCATTTTAGATATCCCAAAACTCACGTTTTCCTTTTCAGAATTTACTTTTTGATATGTTTTGACGGTGTTCATTTTTAATTATTTTACACTTATAAAATTATATCATAAACTTTTCTCTATTCGCCTATCTGGTATTAGCCACATAATTGCCACAATAATGTAACAAATTATAGCAAGCCAAGTATTTAAAAAAGTTATCCCAATTCCAAGTACATAAAAAAATATGGATATTTTCCCTTTTGTATCTGTACCAATGGCTTTTCTTAATACGAATTCATCGTCGTGTGATTTTATAATTTCGGATTGTAAAATAAAATAGGCAATTGCACATAATAATAAAACGACTCCATAAGCAATTACCGGCAACTTAGCATCATAATTTTCGCCTATCCAAGCTGTTGTAAATGGGATTAATGATAACCAAAAAAGCAAATGTAGGTTTGCCCAAAGTATTTTGCCATTTACTTTTTGCGTAATTTGAAATAAGTGGTGGTGATTGTTCCAATAGATGCCTAAGTATATGAAACTGAAAACATAACTTAAAAAAATAGGTGTTTTTGCGAGTAGCGAATTAATGTCTGTTTCCATTGGTGCTGAAAGCCCCAAAACCATTATTGTTATAATAATCGCCAAAACACCATCACTAAATGCTTCTAGTCTATTTGTTTTCATTTGTGTTTACTTTATATAGATAGTTATTTTAATTACCTAAACTTATTATTTCCAATTAATTATAACTATTTTTTATTTCAATTTTCTGGCAAAATGAAACTAGTATTCAAAATTTATTATGAGTTTTTTGGAGTTTTTGTCCCACTAAACTAAACTAAATAATTTAAGTTTTAATTATGTGCATCAATTTAATTTGATTATTGATATTAAATGGTTTCTTGCTTAGTCAAAAAATCCTGAACCAGCCTCGGCTGAAAGGCGAGTTAAAGAACATTTTAAAAATAAACCTTCAAACTTCGTTTGTTTTCTTATTTCATTTATTGCATTGCGTGCTTCATCATAGTTTATTTTTACAACTTCAACAGTCAGGCATCACAAATCAATAGATCTGGTCAACAACTTTTTAAAAACATTTTTGTTGACCGATTTGTTGACCTATCATATGATATAATTTGATTTACTATGATGGCCCAAAAAACACAAAACCTTGAAAATCAACGATTTTGCAAGGTTTTAATACTGTTTAAGTACTGTAAAAGTGATCGCAGAAGGATTCGAACCTTCGACCGCCTGCTTAGAAGGCAGGTGCTCTATCCAGCTGAGCTATGCGACCATTAGGACTAAATCAATATCCTTATTGTCGGGGTGGCAGGATTCGAACCTGCGACCTCCTGCTCCCAAAGCAGGCGCGATAACCGGGCTACGCTACACCCCGCAAAAATGTTTTAACCAATTTTAGAGCGTAGTTAATGTTGTTTCTAAAACACACTTAACACCCTAAAAATAAAAAGCGGAGAGACAGGGACTCGAACCCTGGCGACAGTTACCCGTCGACAGATTAGCAATCTGCTCCGTTACCACTCCGGCACCTCTCCTAATATTTGCTAAATGAACGTTTTTTGCGAGTGCAAATGTAGCATTACTAATGCACTCACACAACATTTATTCAACTTTTTTAATAAAATAAGCACTAATTCATTCTGGATATTCAATTCGCAAATGATAAATATTCTTTAACTTCTTCTTTAGCACCTTTTTAATGGTTTGAAGTTCTTTAAAAGTGATATCCGCATTCATAAATTGTCCATCATCCATTTGCTTATTTACAATTTTTTCAACCAAATCATCAATAGCTAAAGCAGATGGTTCCTTGATGCTTTTTGATGCTGCCTCAACAGAATCACACATCATCAATATGGCCGTTTCTTTTGAAAAGGGAATTGGACCTGGGTAATGAAAATTACTTTCGGCAAATACATTCCCACTAAGTTCTTCCTTTTTGAAAAAATAATAAACCAAGGTGGTTCCGTGATGTGTTCTTATAAAATCTATTATTCTATCGGGAATGTGATTCTTTTTCGCAATTTCTACACCCTTAATAATATGATCAATAATAATTTTGGCGCTGTCGGTTGGCTCAAGTTCATTGTGGGGGTTTACGTTTGTTACCTGATTTTCCGTAAAATACATCGGGTTTTCAATTTTACCAATATCGTGATACAATGCTCCTGTGCGCACCAACATGGAATTTGCATTAATTTCTATGGCACAGGCTTCAGCCAAATTAGCGACTTGCCAGGAGTGTTGAAATGTTCCAGGTGCCTTTTCAGCCAACTCCCTCAATAATTTGGAATTTGAATTCGATAATTCTTTTAAAGACTCATCGGAAACCAATCCAAAAAGTTTTTCAAATATATAAATTAAGGGTAAAACAAATAAAGTTGCCGCCCCATTCATGGCAAAAAAAGTCAATTTTTCAAAATTCAAATTTTGGGCATTCCCTTCCTGAATAACAGAAAAAGCAAAATAGGCCACAAAATAAACAAAAGTAATTTGCAATACAGATAGAAATAAATTTGCCCTTTTATACAACTCCGAAATTGTTAAAATCGTTACAATACCAGCAATTATTTGAAGGAAAATAAATTCGAAACTGTTAGGCACAACAAACCCTAGTAACAAAACAGTTAATGTATGAGCGAATAAACCCAACCTGGAGTCGAAAAAAGCCTTTAAAACCAACGGCAAGATTACTATTGGCGCGATATAAATAAACTTGGCATCATATTTCACAATCAAGGTAATTAACAAAATAACCAATATCATGTTAAAAAAAATAAAAGTCACTTTGTTATTGTTTTCAAAAATATCAAGCCTGTATTTCCTTAAAAAAAGCATCAGCATTAAAAATGACAATGCCACCAATAATGTATACCCCAGCACTATCCAGTTGGAATTGGATTTACTCCATACCTGCGAATCGAACTCACTTTTAAGTGAATTTAATTTCACCAACTTTTCGCCTTCAACAATATCTCCTTTAAATATAATTCGCTCTTTTTCGGCAACCAGTCCTTTTGTATAGGAAATCTGACTTAAATTTTCTTCATATGCCTTTTGAGTGAAATTTTCATCAAAGGTTACATTCGGCTTTAATTCGTTTGATATAATTGTTAAAACACTTTTTTCTTCATTTGAAAATGGCAATTTTCCAAATTTCGTATTTAAAAAAGTTGAAATTTGGTTTACTTTAAAAAGTTTATTTGGCTGAATATCCTGTATTGCATTGCCGCGCCTTAAAGTAATTTCTACATTTCCAACTTTTTGTTCACTCAAAGGATCTAAATAACCAAATTCATATATTTCATTTAAAATATCTTTGGATTTTTGTATAAGTAGGCTTTTACTTTGATTTGATAATTTGGCAGTCGCCAAGTATTCTAATATCTTATCTGTAGTATTTTTCTTAACATTTAAAACAACCTCATCATTATATTCAAAAAATTGTTTTGAATTTTTTTTAATTTGTAACTTTTCGGCTTCAATTTCTTGGAGAGATTTTTTAATGGAGAAATCAAATGGCGAATAATAATTTTCATATTGCCAAGGTTTCCCTTTTTGAAATTCATACTTAAATTGCCCTCCTTTGGGGAATAAATAAACAACTAAAATTACTGTAATGATGTATAAAAATAGTTTATATATTAAAGAGTGATTTACAAGTAATTTGTTTATTAATTTTTTCACTAATTGCTGTTTTCCCACCAAAAATAACAATTATTATGTTACCAGCATTTGTTGCCCTCAATATTTTTATAAGACACCTTGTTTTAAGTTGTAATTACTTTCACTAAGCTTGTGAAAAACCACCTTGGATTTTTATAGTTTAGATAAATAAATAGCATAATCAAACTGGTAAATTTCGAAAAATTGTATAAAATTGTTTAATTTAGCACTTGAATTTTTGAATTAAGACAAAATGAAATGAGCATAACAGAATTACAGTTTTTATACTGTTTAAGATATGCTAATACCACCTGCCTGCCAACAAGCAGGTTTAACGAATAAAAACAAATAATATCTACAAATGAAAGAAGTTGTAATTGTATCCGTAGCCAGAACACCAATAGGAAGTTTATTAGGTAGCTTATCTGATATTCCAGCTCCAAAATTAGGAGAAGTTGCCATTAGAGGCGCTTTAAACAAAATAAAATTAGACCCAAAACTTGTTGACGAAGTTTTTATGGGAAATGTGGTTTCTGCCGGATTGGGGCAAGCACCGGCAAGACAAGCAGCGCTTTTTGCAGGAATTCCAAATACCGTTCCTTGCACCACTGTTAATAAAGTTTGTGCTTCGGGAATGAAAGCAATTATGCTTGCCACCCAAACCATTAAAACTGGTGACGCTGAAATTGTTGTTGCTGGCGGTATGGAAAACATGAGTAAAATTCCGCACTATCTTGAAGGTCGAAAATCAGTAAAGCTTGGCAATATTACTGTTGCTGATGGATTATTGGTTGATGGTTTGATAAATGTATATGATCAAAAACATATGGGAACCTGTGGCGATTTATGCGCTGATGAATATAAATTTACACGCGAAGATCAAGATAATTTTGCCATAGCATCCTATAAAAAATCGGCTGATGCCTGGGCTAAAGGAAAATTCGCTAATGAAGTTGTTCCTGTTGAAATTCCTCAAAGAAAGGGTGATCCCATTATTTTTTCTAAAGATGAAGAGTACAAAAATGTAGATTTGGCTAAAATCCCAACCTTACGCCCTGTATTTAGTAAAGAAGGAACGATTACTGCAGCAAATGCCTCAACAATTAATGATGGTGCTGCAGCTTTGGTAATTATGAGTGCCGACAAAGCAAAAGAACTGAATTTGAAGCCAATTGCAAAAATAATAGGCTACGCAGATGCTGCCCATGAACCTGAATGGTTTACCACCGCACCGGCAAAAGCAATTCCAAAAGCATTGGCCAAGGCTGGTTTAAATATAGACGACATTGATTATTTTGAATTTAATGAAGCTTTTTCTGTAGTAGGATTGGCCAATATTCAGATTTTAGGCATAGATGCTTCAAAAGTGAATGTAAATGGCGGAGCAGTTTCTTTAGGTCATCCTCTAGGCATGTCTGGTGCTAGAATTGTAATTACATTGGCTTCAGTATTGGAACAAAACAATGCGAAATATGGGGCAGCGGCAATTTGTAATGGCGGCGGTGGCGCAAGCGCTATTATCATTGAACGTCTGTAATTTTATTCTATGCCTTACGGAATTTGTAATTTAAGTATTGTTCCTCTTAGAATTGAGCCTAACGATAAAAGTGAAATGATTTCACAAATATTGTTTGGCGAGCATTTTATGGTACTGGAAACTCATAAAAAATGGAGTAAAATTAGAATTGCTTTCGACAATTATGAAGGATGGATTGACACCAATCAATATATACAACTTTCAGAAGAAAACTATTTCGAAATTGAGGCATCAAAAAATGCTTTAGCAGGTGAATTAATTGATTTTGTAACCGAAGAAAATAACAATTTCTTAACCATTACCATTGGAGCCACCCTGCCTTTTTACAATAATAAAAAATTAAAATTAGGCACTATAAATTACCGTTATGAAGGACAAATTTTTAAAGAAAAAAAAGCTAAAGAAGCCCTTATTGAGACAGCTATAAATTATTTAAATGCCCCATATTTATGGGGAGGAAAAACACCTTTTGGGATAGATTGTTCGGGTTTTACGCAAATGGTCTATAAACTTTGCGGTTATAATTTATTGCGTGATGCAGGTCAGCAAGCCACACAGGGAGAAGTGCTAAGCTTTATTGAAGAAAGCGAGCCTGGAGATTTGGCTTTTTTCGACGATGAAGATGGCGTTATTGTCCATGTTGGCATTATTATGAAAGACAATTACATTATTCATGCACACGGCAAAATAAGAATAGACAGAATTGATCATAGCGGTATTTTTAATGTCGATACACAAAGGCATACCCACAAATTACGCGTCATTAAAAAGATTATATAAAAGAAATGCCCACAAAATTGTGGGCATTTATCTTATAATTTATAATGATGTTATTGTTTTATCTCATCGTAAATAACTCTAATTTTCTCTAATTTATCAGTCATTTCTAAATTTTCATACAATCCCATTAGCGTTTGAATGACACTAATGCTTTTAGGATTCAACTCATTTGCCTTTTCATAATAAGGCAATGCTTTTCTATAAATTTCAAATTGCTGAACTTGTAATTTATCATATTTTTTGAAATCGGCCAAACTCTTATTCATTTGTTCAATAATTGGAGCCGCTTTTTCAATAATTGCAGCACCAATATTATTATAAGAATCTGCATAATCTGGTTTTAATTCTATGGCTTTTTCAAAATTTTTGATGGCTTCATCAATATTTTTCTGATCCATATTCATTACCCCAACATTATAATACAAGGTTGGTTCAGTTGGATTTAAGCTGATAGCTTCTTCCAAACGCTCTTTAAATTTGGTGTTATCTCCAGCTTTATAGTAAATATTTGCTTCGTCGATTAACAAAGAATAACTATTAGGAAATTCTGACCTTCCTTCTGAAATGATTTCTAAAGCTTTTTCATTATTTTCTTTCTCAGAATAATTTTGAGCCAAATTTCTGAAAATAGTTTCACGTCTTGATTCTTTTTTCTCTTCTCTCGGATTTTCTGCCAAGCCTAATTTAACTTGTAAATCCATACTTTTTTTATCACTATAAACAATATCCTTTTTAGTTTCTTTGTCTGTTGCAATAAAATTTGTTGTGATTCCAGTATAGTTTAAATCCATTAATTGCTCATATAATTTAATAGAATTATCATAATCCTTTGCAAAATAGTAAACCATTGCAGCATTGTCTAAATACGAAGTGTCTCTTGGGCTTAATAAATACACTTGATGAAACTCTTTAGCCGCTTTAAGGTAATCTGCTTCTTCTTTTGTTTCTATTGCTTTACTGTAATTGTTTGATGCGTTTTCTGCAATCGCAACAATCATTTTATTAAGCAACTCACCAATTTCAGAAGAGTATTTAGGTTTTCCAGTTTCGTTTTCATAATTAATTAATTGATTAAATGCACTACCGGCTTTATCATAATCTGCATTCTGGTTTCCATTTTGATACAAGGCCAAACCTTTTAAATAATAAAATTTAGCTTTTTCTTTTTGATCTGCATTGTCAATCAAACCCTCAGCCTGATTAAGTGCAGACATTGCCGCTGAAAAATCATTTGATTTAAGGGCTTTTTCAGCAGTTTTTAGTTCGTCTTTTTGTGCGAAAACTGTCATACTAATAAAAAAAGCTGACAGGATTATTAATTGTTTTTTCATTTTTTCTGATTTATTGTTACTTAATTATTCTTGATTTAAATTATCCTCATCGTTATTTTCAATTTTCGTGCCATTGTTAATGTCAATGTCATTATCTTCAACACTATCTTCTTCTTCATGCATCACTTTCGCAACCGCCGCAATGGAATCATTGTCCTTAATATTGATTAATTTAACACCTTGTGTTGCCCTTCCCATAACGCGTAGGTCCCCAACGGCCAATCTGATAGCAATTCCTGATTTATTGATAATCATTAAATCGTCTTCATCTTTCACGTCTTTTACGGCCACTAAATTGCCTGTTTTTTCAGTAATGTTAATAGTTTTCACACCTTTACCGCCCCTATTGGTTATCCTGTAATCCTCTAGTTTCGAACGCTTTCCGTATCCATTTTCTGAAACTACCAATATATCGCTATCGATATCGTCAACGGCAATCATACCGATAACTTCATCGTGTTTATTGGCCAAGGTAACTCCCCGCACACCGGAAGCATTTCGGCCCATTGGACGTGTTTTGCTTTCCTCAAAACGAATGGCTTTACCTGATTTTAGACCCAACATCACCTGGCTGTCGCCGGTAGTTAATTTGGCTTCTAAAAGTTCATCGCCTTCTTTGATTGTTATTGCATTAATTCCGTTTGCTCTTGGTCGGGAATATTGTTCTAAAGAAGTCTTTTTAACTTGACCCTTTTTGGTTGCCATAATCACATAGTGGCTGTTTACATAAGACTCGATTTTTAAATCTTCCGTAACCAAAAATGCTTTAACGGTATCGTCCTGCTCTATATTTATCAAATTTTGGATGGCTCTTCCTTTTGACGTTTTTCCGCCTTCAGGTATTTCGTAAACACGCATCCAAAATACTTTTCCTTTTTGGGTAAAGAATAACATGTATTGATGATTTGTGCCCATAAATAAATGTTCTAAGAAATCCTCGGTTCTTGTAGCAACACCTTTTTGTCCACGTCCGCCTCTATTTTGAACTTTATATTCATCTAAATTTGTACGTTTAACATATCCTGCATGCGAAATGGTCACCACCACATTTGAATTTGGGATCATATCTTCAATAGATAAGTCTCCACCAGCATATTCAATAACCGATCTTCTGGCATCACCATATTTATCTCTTACTGCAATAAGTTCATTTTTAATGATTTCAAATCGTCGTTCTTCATTTGCCAGAATATCTTTTAAATCGATAATTAATTTAATAATTTCATCATACTCAGCTCGAAGTTTATCTTGCTCAAGACCAGTTAATTGACGCAAACGCATTTCTACAATGGCTCTGGCCTGAATTTCTGATAACTCAAAACGAACCATTAAATTTTCCCTTGCCTCATCAGCATTTGAGGAGGCTCTTATTATTTTGATAACTTCATCAATATTGTCGCTTGCAATAATAAGACCTTCTAAAATATGTGCTCTGGCTTCTGCTTTTTTAAGTTCAAATTCTGTTCTGCGCACTACAACTTCGTGTCTGTGCTCAACAAAATAATGAATTAATTGTTTTAGGTTTAACTGTTCCGGACGTCCTTTTACCAGAGCAATATTATTTACACTGAATGATGTTTGAAGCGCAGTATATTTAAATAGATTGTTTAAAACAATGTTTGGAATAGCATCGCGTTTTAAAACGTAAACAATTCGCATTCCATTTCTGTCAGATTCATCACGAATATTCGCTATACCTTCCAGTTTTTTATCATTGACCAATTCAGCAGTTTTTTTAATCATTTCTGCTTTGTTCACCTGATAAGGAATTTCAGTTACAATAATGCTTTCACGCCCATTAACTTCTTCAATAATGGCTTTTGCGCGCATCACAACTCTACCTCTCCCCGTCTCAAAAGCTTCTTTTACGCCTTCATAACCATAAATAATTCCTCCGGTTGGAAAATCAGGCGCTTTAATATGCTGCATCAATTCAGAAATTTCAATATCTCTATTGTCAATATATGCCAAAGTGCCATTAACAACCTCGGTTAAATTGTGTGGAGCCATATTGGTGGCCATTCCAACAGCGATACCTGAGGCACCATTTACCAATAAAGTAGGGATTCTGGTCGGTAAAACGGTTGGTTCTTCTAAGGTATCATCAAAGTTTAGTTGATGATCAACGGTATCTTTTTCAATATCCGCAAGCATTTCTTCCGAAATTTTTTGCATACGAACCTCTGTATATCGCATTGCTGCAGGACTATCACCATCAACAGAACCAAAGTTTCCTTGTCCATCCACCATCATATAACGCACACTCCAGTCTTGAGCCATACGTACCATAGCGTCATAAACGGAAGTATCTCCGTGAGGGTGAAACTTACCCAATACTTCCCCAACAATTCTTGCTGATTTTTTATAAGATCCTGTTGCTTTAATTCCTAATTCATGCATACCAAAAAGCACCCTTCTGTGTACGGGTTTCAACCCATCTCGCACGTCTGGCAATGCCCTTGAAACAATTACTGACATTGAGTAATCAATGTAAGCGGATTTCATTTCATCTTCAATATTTATTGGTATAATTTTTTCTCCGTCAGCCATAAATTTTTATTTAATTTTGTGTCAATTATTAACAAAGCAATATACGATTTTTCACTTTTTCACAAGCATTTTGTCACCTTGTTTTTATACTTTTTATCAACAATAAAAAGAGCTCTGAAACCCCTATTAACACTCTGATTTCCAGTGATTATCGCCGTTAAAAAAAGTCATGTAAAATAAATTATGAAAAAGTGGTTCGCTTTTTGTGTTTATAAAAGAAAAAAATCAGTTAAATTTACAATATAAACAAAAGATTATGGACGATAATTTTTCACCAAAAGTTAAAGATGTAATTGCCTACAGTAAAGAAGAAGCTTTACGTTTAGGACATGATTTTATTGGTACGGAACACCTTATTTTGGGAATCTTGCGAAAAGGAGACGGAAAAGCCATAGAAATTTTAAATACTTTAGAAATAAATTTAGTACATCTCCGCAAAAAAATCGAAGGTTTAAATCCTATTAATTTTAATAAAGATACCAACGAAAAGAAAAGCCTACATCTCACAAAGCAAGCTGAAAAGGCGTTAAAAACAACTTTTTTAGAAGCCAAATTATATCAAAGCGACTCAGTAAACACTGCGCATTTGCTATTATGCATTTTACGAAACGAAAATGACCCGACAACTAAATTATTGCAGCATTTTGATGTGAGCTATGATGATGTGAAATCTACTTTCAAGCAATTATTCTTTGACGAAGAAATAGATCTGCCAAAAGCTGAAAATTCTAATGATGATGACTTTGAGGGCTCCAAATCAAATCCATTTGAGCAGGCAAGAGGTGAAAAAGCACCACTTAAAAAAACAAAAACGCCTGTTTTAGATAATTTTGGACGTGATTTAACACGTATGGCCGAAGAAGGAAATTTGGATCCTGTTGTTGGTCGTCAAAAAGAAATTGAAAGAGTTTCGCAAATTTTAAGCCGAAGAAAAAAGAACAACCCAATTTTAATAGGTGAACCAGGTGTTGGAAAATCTGCCATTGCTGAAGGTTTGGCCTTGCGAATTTTTCAGCGTAAAGTTTCGCGTATTTTATTCAACAAACGTGTTGTCTCATTGGATTTGGCAAGTTTGGTTGCGGGCACAAAATACCGCGGACAGTTTGAAGAACGCATGAAAGCGCTCGTAAATGAACTGGAAAAAAACGATGATATTATTTTATTTATCGATGAAATTCACACCATCGTTGGTGCCGGTGGCGCAACAGGTTCTTTAGACGCTTCCAATATGTTAAAACCTGCATTGGCACGCGGTGAAATTCAATGTATTGGCGCTACAACTTTAGACGAATTTAGAACAAATATTGAAAAAGATGGTGCATTAGAACGTCGTTTTCAAAAGGTTATGGTTGAGCCTACTTCCGTTGAAGAAACCATACAAATATTGCAAAATATAAAAGACAAATACGAAGATCACCACAACGTAGTTTACACCGATGATGCCATTAAAGCTTGTGTATCATTAACAAATAGATATATGACTGACCGATTTCTGCCAGACAAAGCTATTGATGCTATGGATGAGTCGGGATCAAGAATTCATATCACAAACATTGTGGTTCCAAAAGAAATTTTACAACTTGAAGAGCAGCTGGAAAAAATCAGGGAAGATAAAACGGCTGCTGTAAACGGTCAAAAATATGAAGAAGCCGCACGTTTGCGCGATGACGAAAAACGTGTTGAAAATTTGTTGCAGGCCGAACAAAAAAAATGGGACGAAACTTCAAAATTAAATCGTGAAATTGTTACTGAAGACAATGTGGCAGAAGTCGTTTCCATGATGACAGGCATACCCGTAAACAGGGTTGCTGAAGCAGAAAGTAAACGTTTAAATGATTTGCCAATCCGAATTAAAGGAAAAGTTATTGGGCAAGACGATGCCGTAAGCAAAGTTGTAAAGGCCATTCAACGCAATCGCGTTGGACTTAAAGATCCAAACAAACCAATTGGTTCGTTTATATTTTTAGGTCAAACTGGTGTGGGCAAAACACAACTTGCTAAAGTATTGGCTGTGGAATTATTTGACAGTGAAGATGCCTTGGTAAGAATAGACATGAGTGAATATATGGAAAAATTTGCCATATCACGTTTAATTGGTGCGCCTCCAGGTTATGTAGGTTATGAAGAAGGCGGACAACTTACCGAAAAAATTAGACGTAAACCTTATGCTGTTGTGCTATTTGATGAAATTGAAAAAGCACATCCCGATGTTTTCAACATGTTGTTGCAAATATTGGATGAGGGCCATATTACCGATAGTTTGGGTAGAAGAATAGATTTTAGAAATACAATTCTCATTATGACTTCTAATATTGGTTCACGCCAATTGAAAGATTTTGGAGCTGGTGTTGGATTTGGAACGGCTTCAAAAACAGCCCAGGCCGATGCAAATGCTAAAGGTGTGATAGAAAGTGCACTGAAAAAATCATTTGCACCAGAATTTTTAAACAGAATTGATGATGTGGTAATTTTCAATCCTTTAGAAATTAAAGATATTCATAAAATTATTGATATTGAATTGAGTAAATTGTCAAATCGTATTGATGATTTAGGGTATAAATTGATATTGACTAAAGAAGCAAAAGATTATATCGCAAAAAAAGGTTTTGACAAACAATATGGTGCCAGACCATTAAAACGTGCTATCCAAAAATACGTTGAAGATGCTTTGGCGGAAGAAATTGTGACCGCAAAACTAAAAGAAGGGGATTCAATTTTTATGGATCTGGATAAAGAAAAAAACGAACTTTCCATAAAAATTACCAAAGGAAAGGATAAGGTTGAGTAAATGACAGCCTTTAATTAATATATATCCAAGTAAAGAATAGCCGCACAATTGCGGCTATTCTTTCATATTTTAACAAAATCAATTAATAAACCATTATGAATTTAAAAAGTATTTTTACAGTAGCAATAACGCTCTTAATATTCAATTTTTCATCGGCACAAGAATATTCTAATTCTATAAGCGCAGACGTAATTTTAAAAGCCACATTTGAACAAGCCAAATTAGAAAACAAAAATGTTATGCTTATGTTTCATGCTTCTTGGTGCGGTTGGTGCAAAAAACTGGATGCTTCGTTGAACGATGAGTCAACAAAAGAATTATTCGATAAAAATTATGTGATTGCCCACTTAGTCGTTTTAGAATCTGCTACTAAAAAACATTTAGAAAATAAAGGTGCTGAAGCTATATTAAATAAATATGGCGGTGAAAAGCAGGGAATCCCTTATTTGCTGATTTTTGATAAAGATAAAAATTTATTGGCCGACTCAAAAATGGTGGAGAATGAATTTGTTTTAAAAGAACGAGGCAACAATATGGGCTGTCCGGGAACCGATGAAGAAGTAGCTGCCTTCAGTTATAAATTAAAAGAAACTTCTAATTTAAATGATGAGGAGTTGGCGATTATTGAGGCGCGATTTAAATTAAACAATCCCAATTAATCTGTTTTAAACAATCCATTTACAAATCCAAGTCCGTATCCCGTAAATTGTATTAGTGTGGTCACAATGCTTAATGCAGCTACGGATATTTTTTTGTTTTTAAAGAAAGAGTCTAAAAATAATGCCACAAAATATATCGAAAATAGCCCCATTGGCAAATTAAATCCTAAAAACAAACACACGAGTGATCCCATAAAAAATGAGATAAAAAGTATGGGGAACCAATAGGTGATTTTAGCGGTACCTGGATATTTGCGATTTAATAAGGGACGCGCCTTTCCAAAAAGAAAAGTTTGCCTAAAAAACTGTTTCAAAGTTGTTCTTCTTTTGTGATACACAAAAGCATCTTTAATAAATTGAGTATGAAAATTGTTTTTCCATAACCTAAAAGTTAGGTCAATATCCTCACCGGTTTTCATCTTGCTAAAACCTCCTGTAGTTTTATAAGCAAATCGGGAAATTCCAAAATTAAAACTACGCGGTTGAAATTTGCCTATTGAATTTTTACTTCCCCTAATTCCTCCTGTCGTTAAAAAAGAAGTCATACTGTAATTTATTGCTTTTTGCACAGTGGTAAAAGAATCGTGAGCCGCATCGGCACCGCCAAATGAATCGGTATAATCTTCACCCAAAGCATAATCAACGGCAGATAAATAATGGGATGGAATGATACAATCAGAATCAAAAATGATATAATACTTTCCTGTAGCCAATTCCATTCCATAATTTCTGCTCGCCCCTGCTCCAGTGTTTTCTTTAAAATGATATTTTACATCTAAAAGTCCTTCATATTTTAAAACAACCTCATCCGATTTTAAAGTAGATCCATCTTCAATAACCAGCACTTCAAAATCTCTAGTAAAAGTTTGTTTGGTCAAGCTTTCCAACAAGGCATCAATTTCTTGAGGCCGATTAAAAACTGGAATTATAATAGAATATGTGAGACTCAAAAGTTATAATTTTTGGCTAATATATCGTTTTAAAACTAAAAAGCACAAATATCAAAATTTGTGCTTTTTTAAAAATTATATTGCAATTTACTCTTCTTCTTTATCCATAAAAAGCTCCATCACCTCTTGGCTGATTCCCATATTTGAGAACCCACCGTCGTGAAATAAATTTTGAAGCGTCACTTTTTTGGTTAGGTCTGAAAACAGTGAAATGGTATAATCGGCACATTCTAAAGCTGTTGCGTTTCCTAGCGGTGACATTTTTTCGGCATAATTTAAAAATCCGTCAATTCCTTTAACACCTTTGCCTGCAGTGGTTAGTGTTGGTGATTGGGAAATTGTATTTACTCTTACTTTATGGTCTCTTCCAAAGAAATAGCCAAAACTACGGGCAATTGATTCCAAATAAGCTTTATTATCAGCCATATCATTGTAATCAGGGAAAACACGTTGCGCTGCCATATAGGTTAATGCAACAATACTTCCCCACTCATTCATGGCGTTTGATTTATACAACACACCCATTACTTTGTGAAAAGAAACAGCAGAAACATCCCATCCTATTTTCGTGTATTCATAATTTTGGGTGGTATAATGATTTCCCTTGCGTACATTTACTGACATTCCAATTGAATGTAGAACGAAATCAATTTTTCCGCCTAAAATTTCCATCGACTTGTCCACCAAATTTTGAATGTCTTCCACTGAAGTTGCATCGGCAGGAATTACTTGTGAACCAGTTTTTGCAGCAAGTTCATCTATGGTTCCAAATCGCAAAGCTACTTGTGCGTTTGTCAAAACAAATGTCGCACCTTCCTCGTGTGCTCTTTCGGCAACTTTCCAGGCGATAGAGTTCTCATCTAGGGCTCCAAAAATAATTCCTTTTTTTCCTTTAAGTAAATTGTACATATTTAGGTTATTTTATATTTTCTTAATTTTAATGTGCAAATATAGTAATTTCTTAATTCAACAGCTGTTTTGCATGTTCAATTGCAGTTGAGGAAATCTCTTTTCCTCCCAACATTTCAGCAATTTCGTCAATTCGCTCGTCTTTATTCAGCTCTTTTAGCTTTGTGACTATGTTATTTTCGATATCTTGTTTGTAAACTTTATAATGTTGTTTTCCTTTTGCGGCAATTTGCGGTAAATGCGTAATGGTAATCACCTGCATATTAACGCTCATTTGTTGCATAATTTCAGCCATTTTTTGGGAAACATCGCCTGAAACACCCGTATCAATTTCATCAAAAATGATGGTTGGCAATTTTAGGTATTCGGATAGAATCGCTTTCACTGATAACATAATTCGCGACAATTCACCCCCTGAAGCAATTTTTTTCAATTCCCCAAAATTAGCACCTTTATTTGCAGAAATAAAAAGTTGCAATTCATCTTTTCCATTTTGGAAATACTGTTTTGTATGCCTAATGTTGAAATTAAAACGGGTATTTTCCATTCCCAAATTTCCTAGACTATCTTCTAATTTCTCAACCAATATCGGAATTGCCTTTTCTCTTTCCTGAAATATTGATTTTGCCAGCTTGTCGATTTTTTCGGCAACACTGTTAATTTCCTTTTCCTTTTCTATGATTGCTGCAGAAGAATTTTCAACCGAATCTACTTTAACTGAAAGTTCCTCCTGCTTTTGTAGCAATTCATCAATACATGTTACGGCATGCTTTTTTTGTAAATTATAAATCAATTGCAATCGGTCATTCAGCTTTTGCAATTCCAACGGATCAAAATCTACATTTTCATTAAAATTTTCAATCTCACCGGCAATGTCATCAAATTCAATTTTAACGCTCAATATACGCTGATAAAGCGCTTCATATTCATTTGAAAAGGAAGAAATCCTATGAATGCTTGCTAAAAACGAATTTAAAAGTGTTTGTAACCCAATTTCTTCATTAAAAGCAAATGCCTGTGCTTCAGATAAATTAAGTTTTATATCTTCAATATTGTTTAATTTGTCGAGCGATTGCTCAATAACCTCCTGCTCATCAGATTTCAATTTCGCAATTTTCAGCTCTTCATACAAATGCAAATTGTATTCGAAATTTTGCGCGGCAGCTTCCTTGTTTTTGCTGAGTTCATTCAACTCTTTGGTCAACTGCGTAAATAATTTCAACCCGCGTTTGTACGATTCAATTTTTGGGGCATTACCCGCAAGCGCATCAATAATCTGAAACTGAAAGTCAACATCCGACAGTTGGTGTGTTTGATGTTGGGAATGCACATCGATTAGTTTTTCGCTTAAATCCTGTAAAACCTGTAAGGTTGTAGGCGTATCGTTCACAAAAGCCCTTGATTTTCCGCTGGGAGAAATTTCTCTTCTGATGATGGTTTCATTTTCAAAATCAATATCATTTTCTTCAAAAAAGACTTCCAACTGATAGTTTGAAATAAGAAATCTTGCTTCAATTATGCATTTTTTTGTAGTATCTTTCAAGGTGGAAGTATCTGCCCTTTTTCCTAAAACCAGTCCGAGAGCACCCAATAGAATTGATTTACCTGCACCAGTTTCACCAGTTATTGTAGATAAAGAATCCCTAAAATTAACAGATAAACTATCTATTAATGCATAATTTTTTATGGAAAGATTTGTAAGCATTCTTGAAATTTAATGTTAAGAATTTACTTGATGTCGTTCCACTTGGACGAATTAAGAGGTGAAATTTTGAGTAAGTCTTCTTTTAATTTAAAGGTGTCATAATATGGTCCATCAGAAAAAATATTGACAATTTCATCAGCTTTCGCATCCATAAACACCCTTAATAAAATGGCATTCGGACGAGAATCATAAATTGTTTTTAACATTCCTATAGCCTCCGCAATTTTTTGTTTGGATTCTTTTTTATCTTGATGCATTACATCCAATCCTTTTAAATGATAGGTATACAATGCTGAGCGAAATAAGCTATAAGTTGGTGCCAATATATTGTCAATTAATGTAAATCGGGATTTAGATCCGTCACTTTGATTCCATCCATAATAACCGCTTTGTTGCGATTGCACCACAATATTTTGTGCTTTGGTAAAAAACGGAATGCCGCCATTTAAAGCAAAAGTATCAGCATCCATTCCTAAAATAGTATAAACATAAAATGAAACAATGGCACTCAAATTGGATTCGAACTGGTTTTCATTAAATTGCAAAGGTTCATACTCAACATATTTAAAGGAAAAATCGTCATCTTTAAAATTAAATACCGGTGTTAAATAGGTTGAATTGAAAACCGGGCGCGAAGATTGTATTTGAATATGTCCTTTAAAATCGTCACCAGATTGTTCTAAAATTGTGAGTGTTAAATTGCAGTTAATACGTTCTTGAGGCAAATAATTGAAATTAGTCCAACGCTTTTGGTTCACAAATTCATTTAATGAATTCTCTAAAGTTTTAAAAACCTGCTTATTTGATCCAGGAATTTTATCGGCATTCACAGTGATGGTACACTTTAATTCCTGTGCATTCAGTTGGATTGTAAAGAAAAGAATACTAAGCAGTTGAACTATTTTACGCATAAAATCTGATTCAAAATTACATTAAATATATCTTCGGCAACTTCCGCCTTAGATTTTAGACTAAATTCTGAAATTTTTTCGAATTTATCAATGATTGTAACTTTATTTGTTTCTTTTTTAAATCCGGCACCTTTATCCTGAAGTGAATTTAGTACAATTAAATCCAAATTCTTACTTTTTAATTTAGCAATTGCATTTTCCAGCTCATTATTTGTTTCCAGCGCAAAACCAACCAAAAATTGGTGTCTTTTAACTTTTCCCAAGGAAGCCAATATGTCCTTGGTTTTCACCAATTCAATTGAAATTGTGTTGGAGCCCTTTTTTATTTTATTTTCAGCAAATTCTTTTGGCATGTAATCTGCCACAGCAGCTGAAAGGATAGCGATGTCAACATCAGCAAAATATTTATGAGCTTCGTCGTACATTTCTTCAGTATTCACCACATCAATTCTTTGAATTAAAGCATGTGAAACCGTTTCATTTGAAGTCCCAGCAATCAAATAAACATTAGCGCCTAAATTAGCCGCTTTTTTAGCCAGTTCAAATCCCATTTTACCGGAAGAATGATTCCCAATAAAACGAACAGGATCAATGGCTTCATAAGTTGGACCAGCCGTAATTAATACTTTTTTGTTGAACAAAGGCAGTCCTTGAACTATCTCATTTTCAATAAAAGAAATGATATTTTCCGGTTCTTCCATACGGCCTTCCCCAACTAAACCGCTGGCCAGTTCACCGCTTGCCGGCGGAATAAAGACATTCCCGAAACTTTGCAATTTTTCGATGCTTTGTTTTGTGGTCGGATGTTGGTACATATCCAAATCCATCGCTGGCGCAAAATAAACCTTACATTTGGCCGATAAATATGTGGCTAACAACAAATTATCACACACGCCATTCGCCATTTTAGATAAGGTATTTGCCGTTGCAGGTGCAATAAGTATATAATCTGCCCACAAACCCAAATCTACGTGGCTATTCCACTGCTCGTTTTCTTCATCACCCTTTTCAAAAAAGGTGGAATAAACCGGATTTTTAGATAATGTGGAAAGTGTAAGTGGCGTAACAAAATCTTTGGCTGCAGGTGTCATAACAACCTTTATCTGCGCGCCTGATTTCACAAAAAGTCGTACTAAATGTGCTGTTTTATAAGCAGCAATACCGGCTGTAACGCCTAATAGTATTTTTTTACCGCTTAAAATGGACATCTATTTTTGTGTTTCTTCTGGATTTCTATAATAAATTTTATCGTCTACCCATTCTTGTACGGCAATCGCTGTTGGTTTTGGTAACCTTTCATAAAATTTAGACACCTCAATTTGTTCTTTATTTTCAAAAACTTCATCTAAACTATCCGTATACGTAGCAAACTCTTCCAATTTTTCAACCAATTCATTTTTTAAATCGATGCTAATTTGTTCGGCTCTTTTTGCTATAATGGTAATCGCCTCATAAATATTGTTTGTTGGCGCTTCAATTTTATTTTTGTCGTATGTAACGGTTGTATTCGGTGCTTTTGTGTTTTTATAATCCATTAGTTTTGAGTTTTTATGACAGTTATAGCATTTAATTCATTGCTTAATTCAATAATCATTTCTTTCGTTTCCTCCAAATATGTTGAATTCGGGAAATTTCGTTCAAATCGCTGATGCACTTTTATAGCTTCATTGATTCTACCTTCCTTTTTTTGTAAAATACTGTTAATCCCTAAATAATAAGCCGATTTAAATTTTAGATACATTGCTTCTTCTCTAAATGAAGTGCCTAGATAATCTGCAAGTAAATTATCAAAAGCAACCATGGCGGCTGTATAATCTTGGGTATGATAATATTGTTTGGCAATCTCAAAAGATTTCTTCTCCAATTTATACGTTAATTCCTTTATATTTTTATTGGCATCAGGTACTTTATCTGAATCCGGAAATTTAAATATGAAAGTTTGAAGCGCTGTTATGGCTTCTTTCGTGTCTTTTTGATCTAAGCTATAAATAGGTGAAGCCAAATAATAACTATATGCCGATAAATAGGCAGCTTCTTCCACTTTTGAGCTTTTTGGGTAGCTTTTTACAAATTTATCAAAATAATATGCCGCTAAACTATATTGTTTGGTGTTATAATGAGCTTGGGAAACCATATATTGAATGCGTTCCATTTGAGGTTTTCCTTTATAACTTGGTGTTATCTTCTCAAACAATTGAATGGCTTTGTTATACTGTTGTGCGTCATACATTTTAACGGCCATTAGATATTGCTCTTCACTAGTTCCTTTATTTAATGCTTTCTGGTATTCACTGCAAGATGAAACGCCCAAAGCGACTAATAAAATGAAAATATAAATCTTATTTTTTTGCATTTGGCAAAATTAGTTATTTATTATGGATTATTAAAATGATTTTTTTCTGCCACGAAACCACAAAAATAACCAGCTTTTTACATAATTAGCACCCAACAATCCTAATTGTTTGTTAATTCTTAGGCTGGTGGGGCAACAGAGCTCACCACTGTAAGTCGCTTAATATCATTGTCAAACAAATATAAGCCACCTTTATCATCGCCAATTAAGTTAATTTTATCTAAAATGGTTCTTGCCTGTGCTTCTTCTTCAATTTGCTCGGCAACATACCATTGTAAAAAGTTATGGGTTGCATAATCCTTTTCTTCCAAAGAAATATGCACCAATTCATTAATGCTTTGAGAAACAAAAACTTCATGTTTAAAAAGTGTTTCAAACATGTTTTTAATAGAGCCAAATTCTATTGCTGGCGCACTTAATTCAGAAACCATAGCCTGACCTCCGCGTTCATTTATATATTTAAATAATTTAAGCATATGCATTCTTTCTTCATCAGATTGTCCATACATAAATTGAGAGACACCCTCCAATCCCTTTACTTCAGACCATGAAGCCATAGCCAAATATATTTGCGATGATTCAGCTTCAATTCTTATTTGCTTATTTAAAACGGATTGCATTCTTTCTGATAACATATATTTAAATTTTTAATGTTGTTTTAGGTAATTTATTTTAAAAACTAATAATTAGCTGCAAAGTTAGTTATTTTTTGTTGTAAATCATAAGAAGCATTTACCAAAGGCAATCGGACATTTTCTGAGCAAATTCCATAATTTTTCAATAGCGCTTTTATTCCTGCCGGATTTCCTTCTTCAAAAATATAGTCTATGCAATCCATCACCTTATAGTGCAGCGCATTTGCATTGGCAACATTGCCCTTTAATCCTTGCTGTATCATTGCTGAAAAATCTTTAGGCAAACCTTGTCCGATTACTGAAATAACACCAGAGCCGCCAGCCAAAACCATGGACAAAGCAATCATATCATCACCAGAAATAACCATAAAATCTTTTGGTTTTTGCTGAATTAACCGCATTGCCTGCACAATATCCCCCGCCGCTTCTTTTACAGCAATAATATTTTTAAAATCCTTGGCCAGTCTAATCACCGTGTTTACCTCCATATTTTTAGCAGTTCTTCCAGGTACATTGTAAACGATAATTGGTAACGGACTTGCCTCTGAAATCGCTTTAAAATGCTGATAAATTCCTTCTTGCGTAGGTTTATTATAATATGGTGATACAGAAAGTATGGCTGAAAACGCCGATAAATCAGCAGTTTTAACTTCGTTCACAACAGCCATAGTGTTGTTTCCTCCAATACCTATCACCAGAGGAAGACGGCCGTTATTGGCTTTAATAATGGTTGATTTAACCTGTTCCTTTTCTTCTGAAGTTAGCGTTGCAGGTTCACCGGTGGTTCCCAAAACCACCAAATAATTTACTCCATTGTCAATTTGAAAGTTTACCAAACGTTTCAAACCTTCAAAATCTACCGATTTATCTTCATTAAATGGTGTGATCAAAGCAACACCGGTTCCTAACAATTCTTTCATTGTACAATCTTTAAAATGACTAAATATTTTATTAATTCTTCATGGAACAAATCGATCTCATCTGGCTCACATCGTATCAGCAAATTATACAGCCGTTTGTCCATGTGCGCAAAACCAACGCTAAATGCAACATTACATTGCAATAGTAGTATGTTAACATAGACATTGTCAACTTTGCTGTAATTTATTAACAAATCGTATTTATTTGTTAAAATATTTTTTAGTTTATCATTGTCAATTTTACCATACCAGCCAAAATCTTTTGGGGTAATAATATCGTCATGTACAATTTCCTTTTTCAATTTTTTTTGAAAAACAACTACTTTTATATCGCTTTCAGAAATTTTCAACATCGTTGCAAGCTCACTTACAACGCGTTCTTTTACAACATTGTCATCTAAAAAAATAAGTACCTTTTTAACTTTCTCAAACGGACTTTTATGTTCGTTTTCGAGGAAAGTTGGTAATGCTTTTTTTAAAAAAATTTGATTGCTTTTTCGTTTAAATCCTGTAAAAATCATATATATTTACCATTCTGAAAACAAAATTAATTAAAATCATCTGTATAGCAACAATGAAAAAATTTATTATTTCATTTATTATAATAATTGCGCTTTTCAGCTGTAAAAGCCAGCTCCCTCAGCTCGTCAGAATTGAAGGAAAACAAACCAATATAAATGAGGCTATTATAGCTGATGAAACCTTTGAAAACGCCATTAAACCATATAGAGAAAAGGTTGAAAAGGAAATGACCACGGTTATTAGCTTTAGCCCAATAGATTTGTACAGAACAGATGGAGAATTAGAAAGCAGTTTGGGGAATTTGATGGCTGATTTGTGTTATGAAAGAGCAAATCCGGTATTTAATTCAAGAACCGGGAAAAATATTGATTTCGCCATGTTTAATTATGGTGGCATCAGGGCCGGGATTTCAAAAGGCAATATTACCAACGAAAGCGCCTTTAATTTGATGCCATTTGAAAATAGTTTGGTGGTAGTTGAACTCACTTCTGAAAAAATAAAGGAACTGGTAAATTACTTGATTTCCGAAAATAAAGCGCATCCACTTTCAAAACAGTTTAATTTAGTGCTTACTGATAATGGGTATAATTTAAAAATAAACAATGCGCCTGTTGATAATTTAAAAACCTATTTTGTGCTGACTTCCGATTATTTGCAAACTGGTGGCGATAATATGAATTTCTTTAAAAATCCAGTAAATATCAACAAACTTGATTATAAAGTGAGAAATGCAATTATTGATTATTTTAAGGAAACCGATACCATTAAAGTTTCTTTGGATGGAAGATTTAAAAATGAAAAAAAAACAAAGAATTAAGCAGATGAAGAGAAGAAATTTCATACAAAAATCGACTGCGGCAACTGCTTTTTTAACGCTTGGCGGCTTTTCATTGCAATCGTTTGCTGCAAAAAACACCAAACACATCACCATTTTACACACCAATGATGTGCACAGCCATATTGATCCATTTCCAAGCACTGACAGTAGATATTCAAATCAGGGTGGCGTTGCGCGGCGTGCAACTTTGGTAGAAGCCATTCGAAAAGAAAACCCGAACACCTTATTATTAGATGCTGGAGATATTTTTCAGGGAACCCCTTATTTTAATTTTTATGGCGGAGAACTGGAATTTAAATTGATGAGTATGTTAAAATATGATGCCGCAACCATAGGAAATCACGATTTCGACAACGGTATTGATGGATTATTTTCGCAATTACCTCATGCGCAATTCGATTTTTTGTCAGCCAATTACGACTTTAAAAATACGGTGTTAAATTCCCACATAAAACCTTATAAAATTTTTATAAAAGACGGCATTAAAATAGGCGTTTTTGGATTGGGAATTGAACTAGAAGGCTTGGTTGATCCAAAAATGTACAAAGAAACCTTATATTTAGAGCCGACTGAAATTGCGCAGGACATGAGCCGAATCTTAAAGGAAGATGAAAAATGCGATTTGGTAATTTGCCTATCACATTTAGGCTATCATTACAAAAGTGATAAAATAAGCGATTTGGTTCTTGCTTCAAAAACCAAAAATATCGATTTAATTATTGGTGGCCATACCCACACTTTTTTACCAAAACCAACTGTTACAAAAAATAGTGTTGGTGAAAATGTGCTGGTGAATCAGGTTGGTTGTTATGGCCTTAATTTAGGAAGAATAGATTTTTATTTCGACAACGATAAAAATATAGCAAAAAAAGGAAAAAGTATTATCATTTAAAATATCTATAGAAAAATGCGCATAGAAACCGATTTAAAATTAGGATTTACAGATGTTATGATTCGTCCAAAACGATCAACATTAAATTCAAGATCCCTAGTTAGCTTAGATAGAGAATTTTCATTTTTACACAGCAAATATAAATGGAGTGGCGTGCCCATAATGGCAGCAAATATGGATACGGTAGGCACTTTTGAAATGGCAACTGCATTGATAAATCACAAATTATTTACGGCAATACACAAGCATTATTCTTTGCAACAATGGAAAGAATTTATGCTAACTGCAGACGATAATATGAAGAATTATATTGCGGTAAGTACAGGAATAGGAACGGCAGATTCAAAAAAATTAGCCGCCATATTTAACCAGCACCCCGAACTTAAATTTATTTGCATTGATGTTGCCAATGGCTACTCTGAACATTTTGCGAATTTTGTAAAAAAAACACGGGAAAAATATCCCGATAAAATAATTATGGCAGGAAATGTAGTCACCGGCGAAATGGTTGAAGAACTTTTATTGGCTGGCGCCGACATCATTAAAGTAGGCATTGGCCCAGGTTCTGTTTGCACTACCCGCGTTAAAACAGGCGTTGGTTATCCGCAATTGTCGGCCATTATTGAATGTGCTGATGCAGCGCATGGGTTGGGCGGACAAATAGTTTCTGATGGAGGCTGTAAAATTCCGGGCGATGTGGCAAAAGCATTTGGCGGTGGAGCCGATTTTGTGATGTTGGGTGGTATGTTGGCCGGACATACTGAAAGTGGCGGAAAAACTATTGAAATTAATGGTGAAAAATTCAAGCAATTTTATGGTATGAGTTCTGAAACCGCCATGAATAAACATGTTGGTGGCATTGCAGATTACAGGGCTTCGGAAGGAAAAACTGTTGAAATCCCTTATCGTGGAGCCGTTGAAAATACCGTGCAGGATATTTTGGGCGGATTGCGTTCAACCTGTACTTATGTTGGCGCCATCAGGTTAAAAGAACTTACAAAAAGAACGACTTTTATACGTGTTCAGGAACAACACAATGAAGTATTTTCGAAATAATTCTTATTAAAAACTCAAATAAAAAGCAGTATATTTTCACTAAATAAATTTGGTGTTTGTTGCTGCTTTTTTATCTTCCTAAATTTTAGAATGGTAAATAAATAGCAATAAAGAAATCAAAGAATAAAATTAAAACTTTGATTTTTTTGATTTGTAATACCATTTATTTTTAATAAATAAAGAAGTACCTAACTGCAATCGCAAATAAGATTGTCAGAATAATTTTTTTCAACCAATTGAAGGGTTTTTGTATAAGGATAACCACCACCAAAGCCAAGATTCTCGATACCTATTGAATAAAAACAATCAAATGAAATAGTACTGTTCACTTTTAAATCGTTAGGATTACAGTATTCATTAATTGTAGAATTACATTTGGTTTGTGTTAAGTCACTAATAACTTCATTAAGAATATAATCTACATCAACATTGTAGGTTTTTGCCAGTTCAGCATCTAAAAAATCCACATACCTCCCGCTTGGTTGTCCTTTTCTAATAATAGAATCTGTTAGAATTGTAAATTCATCTAAAAATAATGATTTTAATACGGCAATTTTTACAAAATTATCATCTTTTTCAAAATCTAAATTATTATACAAATCCGTGAACAGTCTTGTTTTTATATCAAAGTATTCAGGAATTAAAGCTTGCCTCCGCTTATCTACCCAAACCTCGTGTGTTAAATACTCAAATCCTAACAAAACTCTTCCTTTATTCTCAGCATATTTAGAAGTTACTAAAGTGACATCAGCAGATTTAGCCAATAAATACACCCCTGAATTTTTACTTCCAGGCAAAGGTATTTTATAAGGTTTTGCCAATTTCCACTTTCCCTCAAATGCACTGCTTGGACAATAATCTTGCACTTCATTCTCATTTAAAAAACCCAAATATGTTGACTTGTTTTCAATTTTATTAAAAAATAATCTTAAAGGATGCTTGTCATCAGCATTAATTGATTCTAAAATAAAAGAATCTTTTGCAAAATAATAACCTATGGCTAACCCAGAAATTAAACAAGCAAAAACCAAACTTGTATATAAAATATTTTTACTCCTTTTAGCACTAAAATCTTCTATACTTTTATTTTTATTCTTGGCCAATTCCTTTTTTAATTGTTTGCAATCTTTTAAAACACGTTGATGTTCTTCTAATTGCTCAACATTTCTAATAGATCTTATATACATTCCCTCAGTTGCAGAACCAGAAATAAGTTTACTAAACTGGCTAGAACTAATGCATAAATCAGAAGAAATTTTACCAAAAGATGATGTGCCAAATTTAGATACAATTGGATGAAATTCACCGTATAACGATATTAACTTGTCTTTAAAAATATCTTTGAGATTACCCTCCATTTATTGCGTTATTAATCTTTATAAATTTTAAATCATATAGTGTAAAAGCGTGTAAAGCTAAACAAAAAACTATAAAATGGTGTAAACACCCTATAATTCTATAAAAATTAAATTTAGTTTAGCCCTAATTATAATAACTGTTTATGTTAAATAATTAAATAATTTATACAAATATTAACCAAATCTCAAATAATTATTCATGAAAACTACAAAAACGCTATTTATCCTTATTTTAATTTCAAGCGTTGGCTATTCACAGAGCAACAAACTCAAATTAAATCTAGATGAATCGGGCCAAACCTATATAAAAGCATCTGTTAGGATGCAATTATGGGCAAGATACTTTGACACCAACCCCGGAACTACTATCAACGGTGAAACCGCAGATAATGTGTTTGACCTATCTGTAAGAAGATTAAGAATGGGTGTTTCAGCACAACTAACTCCTAAATTATATGTTTATTCCTTATTTGGAGGAAATAACATCAATGTTACCACTGAAAAAGATTTCCAATTTAAAGTTCTTGATTTATTTGCCGAGTACGAATTTGCTCAAGAATTTTCCTTAGGAATGGGTGAATCGGGATGGGAAGGGTTAAGCAGGTGGAATGTGCGAAGCAGCGCATCATTAATGGCTGTAGATGCCCCATTGTTTTCTTTATTAACCGTCAATAAAAACGATGATAGTGGAAGAGGGCTAGGAATTTGGGCAAAAGGACAAATTGGTAAATTAGATTATATTCTTTCTCTTAAAGATCCTGTACAATTTGGTGTTGTTTCTGCTGAAGGCAAAGTAGATTTTGCAAAAAACAAACCCAGAAAAAGAATATCAGGCTATATTAAATATGAGTTTTTAGACAATGAAAGTAACAAATCTCCATATAGTGGCGGAACAGGAACGTATGTTGGAAAAAAAAATATTTTAAACTTAGGTATGGGTTTTATGAATCAACCTAAAATGACGTCACAACTTATAAATGGCGAAGAAAAGTTCTACGATTTTAAAAATTGGGCTGTAGATTTATTTTACGACGCTCCTATCAACAAAGAAAAAGGAACTGCAATCACATCATATTTAGGCTATTACAATACTGATTTCGGTCCAAATTATATAAGAAATGTGGGTTCAAATGATATTACATCGGGTGGCACCTCATTTAATGGAAGCGGCAATGATTTCCCAATGATGGGTACTGGAAATACTGTGTTTTTTCAATTAGGATATTTACTGCCAAAAGCTAAAAACAATAGTCAACTACAACCAAATATCGCTATCCAATATTCTGATTTTGATGGCTTAGATGATTCAATGATCGTTTATGACTTAGGTATAAATTGTTTTTTTAAAGACCATAGCAACAAACTTTCTTTAGGTTACCAAAACAGACCAATATACCAAAATAGCAACAACAAGCTAAAAGTTGATGAACGAAAAGGGATGTTTGTACTACAATATCAAATCGAAATAAACTAAAAAAACACTAAGATTATGTCAGCATTAGAGCATATAACAAAAATTAACATGAAATTAATAATCGCAGGACTGCTTATGTTTTTTGGTATTATTTTCTTTGTAGACTTACAGCCAGGAAAGCCAGAAGTTACCTATACTGCCGCTATTGCGCTGCTTATGGCTTTTTGGTGGGTTACAGAAGCTTTACCAATTGGTATTACTTCATTTCTTCCAATCATTTTATTTCCAGCACTTGGTATTTTAGATGGTAAAGACATTTCAAACGCCTATATAAACTATGTAATCTTTTTATTTATTGGAGGTTTTGTTATGGCTTTGGCGATGGAAAAATGGGAACTTCATAAGCGTATTGCATTAAAAATATTATCAATTGTTGGCGGTAGTCCATTTAGAATTATGCTAGGATTTATGTTAGCGTCCTCATTTTTATCAATGTGGATGTCAAATACCGCAACGGCGATGATGATGCTTCCTATTGCCTTTTCGGTAACCGCCGCTTTAGAAGAAGTGTACGGAAAAGGAAGAATGAGTTCGTTTGCGGCAGGTTTGCTACTTAGCATTGCTCATGCGTGCTCCATTGGAGGTGTTGCAACGCTCGTAGGGACTCCTCCTAATTTATCATTTCTAAGAATCTTCGAAATTATTTATCCTGAAGCTCCAGAAATTTCATTTGGGCAGTGGCTAACTTTTGCTTTCCCAATTACGGTTATGATTTTTATTTTTTCATTGCTATTGTTATATTTCACCTATAAACCGAAAGGAAAAATTAAAAAATTAGACAAATCATTCTTCAGAGATAGATATAAAGACCTTGGAAAAGTAACGGCCGAACAAAAACGAGTGTTTGTATTGTTTGTATCCTTAGCCTTATTATGGGTATTTAGAGCTGATCTTAATATAGGATTTACAACTATTTCTGGATGGAGTTCTATATTCAAAAATCCAAAATTTTTAAATGATGGTACTGTTGCCATTTTTGTAGCCATGTTATTATTTGTTGTTCCTTCAACTAAAAAGAATGAAGGTTTAGTAGGCTGGAAAATAATGTTAAAAATACCTTGGCATATTGTATTCCTGTTTGGAGGTGGTTTTGCTTTGGCTAAAGGATTTATAGATTCGGGACTGTCAAATTATGTAGGAGGTCTTTTAGGCGGGACAAAAGATATGTCACCAGTTATGCTTGTAGGTACTTTAACTGCACTAATGTCTACCCTTACAGAGTTTACATCTAACACTGCAACCACCGAAATGATGTTGCCTATCATTTCTGGTTTAGCAACCGAAATTAGAGTGAATCCCTTATTAATCATGATTCCTGTTACTTTAGCGGCATCCATGGCTTTTATGCTTCCTATAGCAACACCGCCAAATGCCATCGTATTTGGTACTGGAAAATTAAAAATGATTCATATGATAAAAACAGGTGTCATTATCGACATCATTGCAACCATTATTATTGTGTTCATGACATTAATATGGGGTACCGTTATTTTTGATATTGATCCAACGGTTTTTCCAGATTGGGCAGAACAAACTGTTAAAACTATTAATCATTAACCTTCAGTAAATTTTACTTTGTTTATAAAAACGTCTTGTCTTCATTGCAAGGCGTTTTTTTGTACCATAGATCGATAAATAAAATATTGCGCCAAAACATAAGTTATCATAACAAATACTTCAAGAATATGGGCGGGATTGTAAAATTTATTGATGGCCAAAAGGGAATCTGAAACCATAAAAACAAGAGCACCAATTAACATCCATAATGATTTATTGGATTTTGTTTCTAAATAATTAATCAGCGAAACTACACCAAAAGTAGCGATTGTAAATCCGTAAATTATTACAGGAACCAAAAGTTCACCCAGCGAATTCTTTAGTAGAAAAATTAGTAGAAACAAAAATATTCCGAACGGTAATATAACAGTTAAAACCCTTAAAAACGAAACTTTTTTAATACGAAGCATTACAATTTTTATAAACAGAATATGCGCAATTAAGAAAGAAACCAATCCTATTTTAAAAGGAAATTGCCCAGAGTATATTAAAAACACATCACCAAAAAATGAGAAAATCAAAGCTGTTGCATACCATTTATTTATTTCCAAAACCGACTTTGAATACAAAAACAGCAGTGATAATAGTATAAAAGGCTTAAAAAGAAAGAGAAGGCTTTCTATTTTAAAAATAATTCCAATAATGTCTAAAAAGGAAATAAGCACAAATACAAAAAGTGCAATTTTTTTAATCATTATATAAAATTTTTAATTCCAAGCCGGCAAGATACAATTTTTGCTTAATTTAAGTAATAACGGATTTATTCCATCAATCAAGCTTTGTTTCATCACTTTAGAATCGTCTTTATGGCATTGCAAACAAGCACCAACCAATAATAATTGCTGTTGTTCTTTAACTGTGAATGGTCTAAAATCCAATCTGGTAGAATTTATAACCCCTTTTTTGGGCGTTGTTAAAAATGGAATCCAGGCATCTTCTGGCAAATTGTCATTTGGGTTATTTTCATATTCTGGCGTAAAATTCCATTTTCCTTTGCCATTTTTAATATCATAAACCAATGTTCCATTTCCGTAACCCAAGGTCGCCGAATTTGCATGGCACGACTTGCAATCGCGCACATTTTTTACTGTTGTGTGAGGCGAATTTGACGCATACAATCTGAAAAAAGAAATGTCCTTGCCTATTTCTTTTCCAGCATAACTTCCTTTATCTATTGTTAAAATCATTCCCGGAATGGCAGGTTCAATCAGTCTTTTATTTTTAGATTCCCTAACGCCCATTGCAGGTTGGGATGATGAAAATTCAGCAACATGCTCTTTCCACTGCCCTTTTCCATATTTTTTATCCAATAAATCGAAGGCTCTTGGCTCATTCTTATCAAATTCGTTATGGCAGCCGATGCAACGGGAAGTCCAGGATGAATGGCAAGTGGCACAACTTACATTTTTGTGGGCATTGTCTCGGGAACAAATTATAGACTGTGGCTTTAATTCGTGAATTTTACCATCCTTTTTACCAATTAAAAAAGCCTTTCCTATAGAATCAACATAGGTGTTTACCAATGGATGCTTGCCATTTTCAACAGTAATAATTGGTTTATCGGTATGTTTATAATCCCGATGCAAGAAAACCAATAAGCTTTCTGCATCCAATTTGCTGTAAGTAGTTGTATTCGGTTTGTCCTTAAAGTGACAATCAGAACATTGCAATTTTACAGCTTGTTCTTCGTGGGCATATTTTTTCCCATCGCCCATTACTTCATGGGAAGAATGGCAATCCACGCACAATAAACCCTTATTGTGGTGTATATCTTCTCCTATATATTTATATACACGTTTGTCTTCAAAAACTTTATATCCTTGCTTATTATTCACATCTTTTTCATCCAGCAAAGTTTCCTGCCATCCTTTGTAGTTGGTTGAAATTCGGCCTGATCGACTGTGGCAGCCAAAACAATGCTCATCTTTCACAAATATATTTGTGGCTGGATGAAATTTTGGTAAATCTTTTTTATTAGAACTCAAATACTTTTGTAAATCACTTTTTGCTTCTTCTGAATAATTTAAATGACAAGCGTTGCAACCTCCGCCCCTGCTTAATTGTGTAATTGGACCAAATTCCTTCTTTTCTGCTCCTAAATGACAATTGGCACATAAATCCCTTATATGCTTATCCGCTGCTGAGTTCTTAATATCTTTTATATGATAATGGTAATCAGGTGAATCCGCCTCTCCAAAAATATATTTATTTACAGCAATCAAACCACTATTGGTGGTCATCAAAGAGTTTTCGATTTTAGTCAATTCATTTGGATGGCACTTTCCACAAGTTTCCTTTGCATCAGCTAAATTTCCTGGAATTAAAACCATTCCCTTATGTGAATCTTCCTTATCTAAGGTATTGGGATCTCCCAAATGACAACTAATGCAGCCTATAAGTTCTGGATTGTGATAAACAGAATATCCTTTAGTACCGGCATGACAATCTAAGCAAGATTCTTTACCAATATTTTCAATTTTGACATACACACCTTCCTCTACAAAACTTTCCTGAAAATAATTTTTATTATTTAAAATAATTACCAGGATAATCAGTGCAATTATTAAGGTAAAACTGGCAATTTTTATATATTTTATTTTCATCTGTTTAATTTTTATTTTTTATTGGTACAGATGCTACCTGCCTATCGGCAGGCAGGCCTACCTATCGGTAGGTAAACCTGCCTGCCGCAGGCAGGTTCGCCATTAATCATTCTGCTGTATCAAAATTTGTTATGCTCGTTTCATCTGTTTAGTTATGAAACAAATTTACAATAAATAAAATTTATCAAATTACACCATCCTTAAATGTTCATTAAACACAATCCATTTTAAAAGAGATTATTAGCTTAGTAGTGCAACTAAAGTCACATATACCGTATTGAATTTCAACCTGTTAATGTAACATTTGTTACGACTTTTATTCCCTTTTAATGATATTTATCACTCAATAAGCTTACATCTGTAAATATCTTTACACTCGAAATAAATTATGATACTTATGACTACTTCAAGAAGAAAATTTATCAAAATTTCTGCTTTAGGTTTAGGTGCTGTAGCAGCGTCAACAACTGCAATAAATATGTTTGGATCCACTTCATATATTGATGAATTGGTTAAAAAAAATGTTTCCAAAAAATTTAAAAGAACTGCCACCTATTGCGAAGTTTGTTTTTGGAAGTGTGCCGCCTGGGCATACACAAATGAAGACGGAGAGATTAAAAAAATTATAGGAAATGATGATGATTCGCATTGTTACGGCCGCTTATGTCCAAGAGGAACAGGAGGCGTTGGAATGTATAATGATGAAGACCGACTTAAAACCCCTTTAATAAGAACTACCGTAAATGGTGAAGATACCTTTAGAGAGGCCAGTTGGGATGAAGCCCTAGATTTAATTGCCTCAAAATTCAAAGGCATTAAAGAAACTTATGGTGCAGAATCAATTGCATTACTAAAACATGGAGCTCCGGGTTCACATTTTGAGCATTTGTTCAAAGCTTTTGGATCAGATTCTATTGGTGAACCAGCTTATGCTCAATGTAGAGGGCCACGTGAAACAGGTTTTGGTATAACTTTTGGTTCTTGGGTAGGTTCACCGGAGCCTACTGATATTAGAGACACCAAATGTTTGGTGCTTATTGGGTCACATATTGGCGAAAATATGCACAACACTCAAGTTCAGGAAATGTCTGATGCAATAGACAATGGTGCTACTATTATTACTGTAGATCCAAGACTTTCAACCGCGGCAAGCAAATCAAAATATTGGCTTGCCATTAAACCAGCAACCGATATTGCTTTAATGCTTTCTTGGATGAATGTTTTAATAGAAGAAGGTATTTATGATAAAGAATATATTAATAAATACGCTTCAGGTTTTGACGAATTAAAAAGACATGTAAGTCGATTCACTCCTGAATGGGCTTACGGAATTACCACCATAAAACCTGAAGTGATAAGAGAAACCGCAAGAGCTATGGCACATGCGGCACCTTCCGTAATTATTCACCCAGGTCGTCATGTTTCTTGGTATGGTGATGACTCACAAAGAGCAAGAGCTATGGCAATTTTAAATGCCTTACTCGGTTCTTGGGGACGTCGTGGCGGATTCTACTTTAAAGAAAGTATTAAAGTTCCTGATTTTCCAGCACCTGCTTATCCAAAACCTAAATGGGGATGGCATGAAATTGGAGAAAAATATCCCTTGGCTCAAATGGGAATTACCACAGAAATCATGAAATGTGCGATAGAAGACAAGGATAACAAATATCCGATAAAAGCATTATTAGTTGCAGGCACAAACATCACCAAAGCAATACCAAACAAAAAATTATTGGAAGATGCCATGGACGCATTAGATTTTATGGTTGTTGTTGATACAATGCCTATGGATGTAACGGGTTATGCAGATGTGGTTTTGCCAGAATGCACTTATTTAGAGCGCTATGATGATATTCGTTCCGCAACCAATAGAGAACCTTCTATTGCCGTAAGAATCCCAGTTGTTGAACCAAAATACGATTCAAAGCCTGCTTGGTGGATAGCCAAACAAATTGGAGAACGTATAGGTTTGGGCGAATATTTTAATTATGATGATTTTAAAGAAGTGATTGAATGGCAGTTAAAAGGAATGGGAACCTCTTTAGAAGAAATGGAAAAAATTGGCGTTAAAAATTATCCGCGCAAATCTGGGCCCATGTATTTAATCGAAAACGAACCTTATGAATTTCATACAAATAATGGTAAAATTCAACTTTATTCCCAAGAATTAAAAGATTTAGGTTTTGATCCAATGCCAAATTACACCAAACATCCCGAACCTCCTCAAGGATTTTACAGATTAAATTATGGAAGAGCGCCAATGCATACTTTTAGCAGAACCGCAAACAACCCTAATTTAAACGACCTAAAAAAAGAAAATGATCTTTGGGTAAACCCAAAAGTTGCTAGAATAATTGGTTTAAAAACCGGTCAGGAAATTTGGCTAAAAAATCAAGATGATATTATTTCTTCATTTTCAATAAAAGTAAGAGTTACAGAAAGAGTACGTTGGGATTCTGTTTATATGGTTCATGGCTTCGGACATCAAAATACAAAATTATCCCGGGCCAATGGTAAAGGTATAAACGATACAGAACTTATTACAAAAGTAATGACCGACCCAATTATGGGAGGAACTGGAATGAGAGGAAATTTTGTTGCAATTTTAACTGAAAACCCACATAAAAATACTGAGATATGAGATATGCAATGATAATTGACACCTTAAAGTGTGTTGGATGTAGTGATTGCGTTGTTGCTTGTCAAACTGAAAACGACGTACCTATTGGGTATTGCAGAGATTGGATTACCGAAACTGTAAATGGTGCCTATCCAAACTTGGAATTAGAATTAAAATCTGAAAGATGTAACCAATGCGACAATGCGCCTTGCGTAAGATGTTGCCCAACTGGAGCAAGTTATGTGGGTGTTGGTGGTATTGTTCTAGTAACTGCAAATGAGTGCATTGGTTGTGGTGCTTGCATAGAATCATGTCCTTACGATGCACGTTACCAACATCCAGATGGTTATGTTGATAAATGTACCTTCTGTCATCATAGATTGGAAAAAGGACAATTTCCGGCTTGTGTATCGGTTTGCCCAACAAAATGTATGTATTTCGGAGATTTAGACGATCCAAATAGCGAAGTTTCACAATTACTAAAAAATAGAAAACATAAAACATTGGCCCCTGAAGCAGGAACCAACCCACACGTTTTTTACTTAATTTAACATTAAAATTATGCAAGAAGAATTATTTACTAGCGGAAGAAATATTCCCAATATAGATCCTTCATTACAAATATGGCACTGGCCAATATCGCTTTACCTATTTTTGGGTGGATTAGCTGCGGGAATCCTGTTTTTTGCGGCGCTGTTTTATGCCATGGGAAAAGAAAAAGAATATCCAGCAGCAGTTAAATTTGCCTCAATCATACCACCTATAGCATTGTCAATAGGATTATTGGCTTTGGTTTATGATTTAACGCATAAATTATACACTTGGAGATTATACACCACTTTTAGAATTGAATCTCCAATGTCTTGGGGTGCTTGGGTATTGCTAATTGTAACACCACTTTCATTTTTGTGGTTATTTAGTTATTATGCTGAAATTTATCCAAAAACAGAAGCAAAGCTACAATTATTGAAAAAATTCAAATTTTTGGCAACCTTTGAACAATACTTAAAAACCAATAGGCTTTACATTGCCTATGCCTTAATTCCTTTAACCTTAGTATTAGGAGTTTATACAGGTATATTGCTGTCGGCTTTTAATGCAAGACCGCTTTGGAACAATGCTATTTTAGGACCATTGTTTTTAGTCTCCGGACTCTCAACCGGAGCGGCCGCTATTATTTTAATGGCTAAAACCAAAAAAGAAAAGCATTTATTTAGTAAAATAGATTTAGGATTAATCATTATTGAATTGGCTTTAATCGTCCATATGATTATGGGTTATTATGCTGGCTCACAAGTGCAGATTGAAGCCATGCAGTTATTAGTTGGCGGTGAATTTACCCTTATGTTTTTCGGTTTTGTGGTAATCCTTGGACTGATAATCCCTGCAACTCTAGAATTTATTGAACTTATTGGCTATAAAGTTCCTGTAATGGTGCCTGCAATGCTTGTTATTTTTGGTGGATTGGTATTTAGATTTGTAATGGTCGAAGCCGGACAATTAACACGTTTCCTTTATTAAAACTATAAATCATGAAAAAAGATAAAAAAGAAAAAAATAAACACATCTATTGGAATCCTTATTATGGCGGATTTTTACTAGGAATTCTAATTCTGTTTACCTTTTATTTAACTGGTCGTGGTTTAGGGGCAAGCGGCGCGATGAAAAGCGGTGTTGTTTCCATTGTTAACACTGTTGCACACACCCATGCGGAAGAAAGCACTTATTACAGTAGATTTATATCAAAAGATGAATCACCAATGAAAAACTGGCTGGTATTTGAAACCCTAGGCGTATTAATTGGTGCATTTATATCAGGCGGCTTAAGCGGCAGAATTGGATGGAGAATTCAACGCTCACCAAAAATTACAAGCAAACGCCGACTTGTCTTTGCTTTAAGTGGGGGTGTTTTATTTGGATTGGGCGCACAAATTGCCCGAGGATGCACAAGTGGTGCTGCATTAAGTGGTATGGCCCTGCTTTCAACCGGAGGCTTTATTACCATGCTGTCCATTTTTGGCGCAGCATACGCAACAGCCTATTTCTTTAGAAAAAACTGGATTTAATTAAATAAAAAAAATAAAAAATTATGGGACCATTAATTCCTAACGGCGTAATTCCATTTGAATGGGATAATATCATCGCCATATTAATCGGTATTGTTTTTGGATTTGTTTTGGAAGCTTCCGGGTTTTCATCATCCAGAAAACTTGCCGGCGTTTTTTACGGCTATGATTTCGCCGTTCTAAAAGTCTTTTTCACAGCAGCATTAGTAGCTGTCATAGGTATTTATTATATGGATTACCTTGGTTATTTAGACATTGCTCAATTATACGTTCATCCACTTTATTTATGGGGAGCAATCATTGGCGGAGCTATTATGGGTATTGGATTTGTTGCCGGAGGCTTTTGCCCCGGAACAAGTTTATGCGCGGTGGCTATCGGTAAAATAGACGCCTTCATCTATGTAGGAGGAATTATGGTTGGAATTTTCATTTTTTCTGAATTATATCCATTATTTCAACCTATTTACGAAGGATACTTTTACGGAAATGTTACTCTAGAAGATTCACTGGGCGTAAATCCATATTGGTTTGTATTTATATTTTCCATAATTGCAATCGTAGTATTTGTACTGTCTGATATGGTGACTAAAAAAGTTAAAAAAATATTTTACTAAAAAAATAGAACCATGGTTAAAAAAAAGATAGCAAAAGTTTTAGCTTTCAGATATAAAATTTTAGCGGCAATATTACTTTTACTTGCCGGAGGATTGGTTTTATTACCAAAATATCAAAAGCACGAAGGTATTAAGCCAGAAGAGTTACTAAGCAATACCGTTAGTCAGGAAAGATATATGACTACCGATATATTGGCTCATAAATTAATTAATCAAGATCCGTCTTTCATATTGATTGATGTTAGGGATGAAAAAAGTTTTGCAAGTTATACACTTCCAAATGCTATTAATATTCCCCTTGAAAAATTATTTGATGAAGGTTTTGATAACTACTTAAATCAAAATCAATATGATTTGGTTCTTTTTTCAAATGATCATTTTTATGCAGATCAAGCTTGGATTTTATGTAACCGATTGGGGAATAAAAACATGCGCGTTTTAGAAGGTGGCATCAATGAGTGGTTTAAAACAATCATTAATCCGCTAAAACCAACTGAAAATATGTCCGCCAAAGATTTTGAACTGTATACAACTAGAAAAGCAGCCAGTATGTTTTTTGGTGTTATGTATCCTGAACCAATTATAGTTGAAGCACCGAAACCTGTAAAAGTGGCTCCAAAAAAAGTAATAACCATTGAAAAGAAAAAGAAGGCACCAACAGAAGGCGGTTGTTAATTTTAATAGTTTTATAAAATAAACTTATATAGAAATAGGCATTATGGAAATTTGTGCAAGCAGCTATCTAAATATACAACTCGAACTTGTAAGCAAGCGAAGCAATTTCACCTGCCTGCCAAACAATAAGTAAGACATAAAAAAAATAATTATTCACTTATGAAATGAGCATAACGTGTATGCGATGCAAACACGAATGATGATATGCGAATTACATATGACCGATAAAAAACAATAAATATCAACTTATGAAATCACCATTAACAAAGAGTTTGCTGCAAGCAAACACCAATGAAGATAAGGTGATTCCATATGACCAATAAAAAGCAAATAATTATCCACATATGAAAGAATTAGAAAAAATCAAACGAATATCTATAGCTGCAGTCCTATTTATTTTGGCTGTAATTATAGGTCTTTTAACATACAAAAGACCAAAAAATATCTATGCCGTTAATACCAAAAACACCCTGGAAAAATTAACAAGTGAAAACTATCTGGTTTCTTTAAATGAGTTAAACAATCCTGATTTTGTACTAATTGATATCAGAAATCAATATGATTTTCAAAAAGGACATTTAGAAAATGCGATTAACATTTATGCTGCTGAGATTTTAACCGATGCTAATACAAAAGTTTTTAAAGAGCTGAAGGAACGCAACAAAACTGCAGTGCTTTATGGAAATAATCCACAAGAAGTTAATGCCCCTTTTCTTATTTTATATCAATTAGGCTACGATAATATTAAATTATTAACGATTGAAAATAGCTATTTGCAAAATAAATTGATTACCGAAAATAGTGAGATAGAAAAATCGGAGGCAGACGTAACTGCTTTTATAAATGAATCCATTCAAAAAGCTAAGGAAGTAGTACCAATTGTTAAAGTGGTTAAAATTCCGAAAAAAGTAATTACCGTTCAAAAGAAAAAGAAAGCACCCGTGGAAGGCGGATGTTAGTTTTAACCTTTCCAAAAAAAGCTGCCCAAAAGGCAGCTTTTTTTTTGAATTTATTTTAAAAAATTGAGAATCTTTATCAATAAAAAGAGAATAAATAAATAAAAAAATAACACTTAAAATACGTGGAAAACCTCTTCAATTTAATTTATAAATTCATCAGCCTCAAAATATTTTAAATCAATAAAATTACCAACTTAATACGCTCGCAATCAATTATTTATGTATGTAACTTTTGCTACATGCTTCTGTAACAATTGTGTCTGTAAAGAACAAATATATACTGTAAAACGAATGACAAATGTCATATAAATAAATTCAATCCGCCATTAATTTTGGGGTATAAATTAACATTAATATTATTAATAAATTATATCATTATGAAAAAAATAACATCATATCTTGTATTTCTTTTTATAACTACTGCTTTATTAAGTGGGTTTAAAAGTACTGCGCAAGAAAGTTTAGACACTCCTAATTCTGAGTTTGGATTATTGGTTCAATATTTAGAGGAAAATGGAAATTTTATAAATACCGATTCACCAGCTTTAGTGTTGGCCGAGGAAATTAAAGATAATTTAAACAATAAAAAGTATTTGGTTATTGATACGCGAACTGCAAGTTGGTATGCATACGGACATATTAAAAATTCCGTAAATGTTGCACCTGCAGAGTTATTAAATTATTTCGAAAAAAAAATCACACCTTCAAATTTCGACAAAATAACAATTGTATGTTACTCTGGTCAGGCAGCCGCATACTACACTAGTTTATTAAGACTTGCTGGCTATAATAATGCCTATAGTTTAAAATGGGGAATGAGCTCTTGGGCCAATGAATTTGCAGAAAAAATGTGGGTAAAAAATGCCACAAATCTTTATGCAAATAAATTACAGACAACACCAAATGAAATGCCTGCAATTGGTGAATCTCCAATTCTTAAAACCGGAAAAACCGATGCAAAAGAAATTTTAAATGTACGTTTAAAAGCTGCCTTTGCGAAACCTTACAGCGACTTTATTGTTAAAACAGATTCTGTATTTAAAAATCCTGCTGATTTTTACATTGTTAATTATGTAAATGAAGATAATTACAATGTTGGCCATATAGAAGGCGCTGTAAGATACGAGCCTAAAGCTTCCCTAGCTTCAACAACAAGCCTTTACACAATTCCTTCAGACAAAAAAGTTTTGGTGAATTGCGCTATTGGTCAATCCGCAGCTTACGTAGTTGCTTATTTGCACCTTTTAGGCTACGACGTTTCTAACTTGGCATATGGCTCCAACAGTTTTATGAATACAAAATTGGTTGAAAAAGGAATGGATGGTTTTTCAGCCAAAGAAATTAAAAATTTCCCAGTCGTAGAATAAAACAAACGCCAAAATGGCTCAATTATAAATAAAACAAACAAGTCATGAAAAAATTATCATTAATACTAATAGGATTATTATTCATCCCTACACTTTTCTTAACATCTTGTGATAAAGGAGACGACACACTAGTTGTTCAAACTCCAGCGCAAACATTGATGGCAGATTATATGCTGACTGCAAGCATAGATTTACCAAATTTAACAACCGGTTTTGTTGTTGGTGCCCCGGCAACAGAAGCAGATGTGCCTGCTTTTTTGGCAAAATATTATATTATTGACATTAGAAGTACGGCAGATTTTAATACTTCCCATATAAAAGGCGCTAAAAATGTTCCCTTTGCAAATATTTTAGCTGAAGGGGCGGCAGCAGGAACAAAACCCGTTTTAGTGGTATGTTACTCTGGCCAAACAGCTTGTTACGCCACGTCTTTAATGCGCATGTATGGTTTTAAGGAAACTCAGGCTTTAAAATGGGGAATGTCTGGTTGGAATTCAGCCACTGCCGGTGCTTGGAATAATAATATAAAAAACATAGCTGAAGGAAATGCAAATTGGTCTTATGAGGCTGCTCCCGCGAACCAAGTATTCACAAAACCCTCATTTACAAGTCTATCTACATCTGGTGAAGCAATTCTTAAAAAACGCGTTGAAGAAGTTGTAGCCAGAGGAAGTGGTGATTTTATGCTTAAAGGAAGTGATGTTTTAGCTAAGCCTAGTGACTATTTTATTAACAATTACTTTAGTTCTGCGGATTATTCTGCCTATGGCCATATTAAAGGCGCATATAGAGTTTTACCTTTATCAATTGCAGATAATAGCATTTTAGCTTTAGATCCAACCGCAAAAGTAATTACTTACTGCTATACTGGTCAAACTTCAGGTATCGCTACGGCTTGGCTAAGAGTTTTAGGATACGATGCCTACAGCTTATCATTCGGTATGAATGGGTTATACAACAGCAATCCGGCTTGGGGAACTAGTGCAAATAAATGGAGTGCAAGTACTTCAAAAAACTTACCATTTGGCAACTAAATAATATTCAACCAACTCATTAAAAAAATAGGCCCTAAAAATGTTTAAAACATCGTTGAAATTTTCAGTCTCGTTTTATATATCAATAAGTAAGTGAATTTTTAGGGCTTTTAATTAAAATCCAAATAACATGAAAACAAAAATAATTATCTTATTTACCGTATTGTTCCTATTTCAGTTTAGTTCAGTTTTTGCGCAAGGATGCGAAGGCGATTTACCGGTTGCAGGCGGCGATGGCGTACCAAAAACCAGCAGCACAACGTTCTTTGGGTATTTTCAACCTCAGTACGACTCACATTTTACCGATCCAGGAGAAAATTCATTTAAATTTAAAAGAGCCCGTTTTGGTGTTCGCGGAAGAGTGAATCGTTCATTCTCATACTATGCAATGATCGAAACCAGCGATTTTATTTCCTCTGATGGAAATGTTTATTTAATGGATGCATTTATATCATTTGATAAATATGAATGGACAAAATTCTCTGTTGGTTCATTTAAACAACCATTCGGATTGGAAGTAAGTACTGCTTGTAACAACCTAACCACCATAGACCGATCTATTGTATCGGATCAACTTGTGGCACCTCAAAGAGATTTAGGTTTAATGATGTTAGGAGGAAGCGACAAAACAAAATTCCGATATGCACTGGCTTTAATGAATGGACGTGGTATAGGTGTTAAAGATAATAACGAGAAAAAAGACATTATTGGTCGCGCTTCTTATAAATTATTTGACTTTATGAGTGTTGGTGGAAGTTTTAGATATGGCTATCCTAACAACGATGATGTAGATCGTACTACTTATGGTGCCGAAGTAGCTTTTAATTACAGTGGTTTCAAAATTCAAGGAGAATATATTTATGATGAAGGTGATTATAACAGAGCTGCCGATGGTGGTTGTGGTTCAACACCTTTGGAATTGGGAGCAAAAAGAGCAGGTGGCTATGTAATGGCTTCTTATGATGTAAATACAAAATTACAACCTGTTTTTAAATATGAATATTTTGACCAAGATTTAGATATTAAAAAAATTGGGTATCAAGAAATGATGACAATAGGCGTAAATTATTTCTTTAATGACAATACAAGATTACAGGTAAATTACCAAAACAAAATTGAAACGGGACTTAGTATAGACAATGATGCATTATTAATGCAATTGCAAGTTAAGTTCTAATTTAATATATAAGTGTTTGAATTATAATAACTCCTGATATAAATCAGGAGTTATTTTTTTTTTAAAGTGTATATTTGGTTTAATTAATTTCATTAATACAATTTACCATGAATACGGATAAGGCATTGCTAAGGAGTAAATTAGAAGATTATTATTCTCAAATTTTTGAAGAAGAATTAATTGATGAAATTGTCGAATTAGGAATATTCAGAACCCTTGCCAGCGGTGAGGTTTTAATTGACATTGGCGACAATATGACTCATGTTCCATTGATATTAAAAGGCGCCGTAAAAATTATACGCGAAGATAAAAATGGGGAAGATATTGCTTTATACTTCCTTGAAAAAGGAGATACTTGCGCCATTTCTTTTATAAATTGCATTAACAAAAGCAGGAGCATGTTCCGCGGAATTGTCGAAAAAGAAACCGAAGGCATATTTGTGCCCGTTAATAAAATTGATGATTGGTTAATTAAGTACAAATCCTGGCGTCATTTTATTATTGATAGCTACCATATTCGCTTAATTGAAATGGTAGAATCTATAGACAGTTTGGCATTTATGAAGTTAGACGACAGGTTGCTAAAGTATTTAACAGATAAAGTTAAAATAATGCAAGACAATACTTTAGTAATTACCCACCAAGAAATTGCCGACGACATAAACACCTCTCGTGTGGTGGTTTCACGTTTGCTTAAAATCCTTGAAAACGAAGGTAAATTGATTATTCGCCGCAATAGAATTATTATTGAAAATATTTAAAATTCTGTTCAAAATTTCATCTTCGTATTTGGGCATTCCCCCGCCGAAAAGGCGTGGTCGGGCTTTCCGTTCCAATCTTTTTTGGGCAAAACCCCAAAAAAGGATTTCCACTACAATCCCTAATGCATTTTAGGTACTCATTGCTTAAAATCAGCCTATCATTTCTAAATAATCTGTTTCAGAAATTATTGGAATACCCAAATCTTCCGCCTTTTCACGCTTGCTCGGACCCATATTTTCACCTGCAACAACAAAATCCGTTTTTTTAGAAATGGAACTTGCCACTTTCCCCCCATTGTCTTCTATGGATTTTTTAAGGTCGTTTCTTTCAAAATGGGTGAATACACCCGATACCACAAAAGTTTTTCCCTGTAAAATAGCCGTTTTACCAATTTGAGATTCCGCAGTTACCTCCAACTGCACACCATATTGTTTTAATCGATCTATCAATTGAATATTGATTAAATCATTTGAAAAATTAATGATGCTTTTAGCAATAATATCTCCAATTTCATCCACAGAAATCAATTCTTCAAAAGAGGCTTGCAATAAATTATCTATAGATTTAAAATGCTTTGCCAACTTCTTGGCCACAGTTTCTCCAACAAACCGAATTCCCAAAGCAAACAACACTTTTTCAAAAGACACTTCTTTAGATTTTTCTATTCCCGCAATAATATTTTGGGCCGATTTTTCTGCCATTCGTTCCAAAGGAATAATTTGTGCTTCCCTTAATTCATATAAATCGGCATAATTGTGAATCAATCCTTCTTTAAATAACAATTGAATAGTTTCCGCACCCAATCCATCAATATCCATCGCTTTTCGGCTGATAAAATGCTGAATACGGCCTGTAATTTGAGTGGGACAACCATATTCATTCGGACAAAAATGTTTGGCGTCGCCCGCTGCCCTAACCAGCTCCGTACCGCAATCCGGGCAATGCCTAATGTATTTTGTGGGCTCAGAATCTTTTGGCCTTTTGCTTAAATCTACCCCAATAATTTTGGGAATAATTTCTCCGCCTTTTTCCACAAAAACGGTATCTCCTATTCTAATATCCAGTTTTTCAATTTGATCGGCGTTGTGCAAAGAAGCTCTTTTAACAATTGTTCCCGCCAATTGAACCGGCTCTAAATTCGCCACGGGTGTTATAGCGCCTGTTCGTCCAACCTGATAGGTAATTTCCTTTAAAATGGTGCTAACTTGCTCTGCTTTGTATTTATAGGCAATAGCCCATCGAGGCGATTTTGCGGTATAGCCCAATTCATCCTGCTGCGCCAAACTGTTTACTTTTATCACCACGCCATCTGTTTCATAAGGAAGCTGGTAACGCTTGGTGTCCCAATTTTCAATAAAGGAAAATACTTCATCGATAGTTGAACATATTTTGAGCGTATTTGGAATTTTAAAACCCAATTTTCGAGCCATTTCTAAAGATTCAGAATGCGTTCTATTCGGATTTCTATTGGCAACTACGTGATACAGCAAACAATCTAACGGTCGTTTGGCAACTTCAGCACTATCCTGCAATTTTAAACTGCCGCTTGCCGTATTTCTCGGGTTGCTATAAGGTTCTTCGCCAATGTCAATTCGCTCTTCATTCATTTTATTGAATCCGTCGAGCGGTAAAATGATTTCACCGCGAATTTCAAAATCATCAACCATGTTTTCATTTAAAACAAGCGGAATTGACCGTATCGTTTTAATATTGGCCGTTACATCATCGCCCTGATAACCGTCACCACGGGTTACGGCACGCTGCAAAACGCCTTTACTGTAACTTAAATTAATAGAAGCGCCATCGTATTTTAATTCGCAAACATATTCCACATCTTCTGAGCCAATCATTTTTTTAATCCGCTTTTCCCAATCCAAAATATCTTCTTTTGAATAGGAATTGTCCAAAGAAAACATCCTGTTTTTATGGACAACGGTATTAAAATTTTTAATGATTTCTCCTCCAACTCGCTGCGTTGGCGAATTTGAATCGAAAAATTGTGGATTATCAGCTTCCAGCTTCTCCAATTCCTTCAGTTTCAAATCAAAATCAAAATCGGAAATAATTGGTTTGTCCAACACATAATAATTATAGTTATGCTGGTTTAATGCTGCTCTAAGCTGTTTTATTTTTTCTTCGATATTATCGGACATATTCTCTATATTCTCGGCTAAAAGTAATCATATTTTCTGATTTTTTACTTATAAACAACTTCAGTCCGTTCAACTTATTTTGTTGTTAGAACTAACTTTATGTATTTTTACATTATTGTCCGGTTAAATTTTTAAAAACAAACAGACCGCCCCGATGGGGCTTAAATAATTGAAATTTTTCATTTTTCCCAAAAACAAGCCCCAGCGGGGCGAACTGTTTATCAAGTCCCATTTTGATTGAGATAAATCAT